>JAEZKP010000068.1 GCA_023436145.1 Fibrobacterota bacterium
TTTCTGCTGAGAAGCAGATCGTGCTCAAGTGCGGAGAATCCAGTATTACACTTACCAAAGCGGGGAAGGTATTGCTTAACGGTGCATATATTTCCAGCCGGGCAAAAGGAGTCAACAGAATGCGCGGGGGCTCGGTGCTATTGAATTGATCTCATGGCCTACACTTTTTTAAATAAAATTGTAAACAAAAATGCTGCGATTTTTTAATGCCGCATCCCCGGAACTTACATTCGACCGCTATCTTGAAGGTGGAGAACCGGTTGAGCTTATCAATGTAAGCCCACAAGGCCCGATTGAATTTACTTTGCCGGTCTGTCGTTTCAATGTTGAGGTTCAGATTAGAGGAAAAAGGGAAAAACTGGCTATGAATTGCGAGACAATCCTATTCGAACCTGATGAGAACCGTTTCTGTATGACTTGGCGTGGTGCGTTCCCCTGCGATAAAGAAACACTTGGCATAGACCTGGTGACGTTTGCGGTTGATATGCTCAAAGGCGTTGAAGAAGATTAATATGAATTCAAAAACCATAAGTCTCATCGGTGTTGGTATGATGACCCCGCTCGGCGACAACGCAAAGATGACCGCTGCCGCAGTGAGAGCAGGAATAAGTGCGTTTAGTGTGAGCTCAATTTATAATAAATATTTCATGCCTATGACCCTCGCTCTGATACCTGAAGAAGCTATTCCTTCATTCAGTACCGAAATAAATTGTTCCCCCAATTTTACAGAAAGCAATATGCGAATGCTTCAACTTTCGCAGAAGCCACTTGCTGAAGCGCTGAGCAATTTACCTATAGAGATAAAGGTTCCGCTTTTTCTAACTTTGCCCGAAGAGATTTCTGGGTTTCCACCACGAATTTACGAAGGTATTCTTAACGATTTGTACATTCAGTGCAATCGGATGTTCGATGTAAAAAGAAGCCGTTATTTTAATAACGGTCGTGCATCCGGAATCGAGGCGCTGGTTGAAGCGTTTGATGCTTTAATGAAAAACGAAGTGGAATTCGTACTTGTTGGCGGTTGCGATTCCTATATGGATATACCGATTCTTGAGTCTTTGGATAAAGATGACAGAGTGTTAGCTGAAGGAATAATGAGTGGCTTTGCTCCCGCTGAGGGAGCGGCTTTTCTACTGCTTGCCTCAGAACAGACTGCAAAAAAACATAGCATCAGATCAATCGCTCAAATTTATTTGCCTATTGTGACAGATGAACCTGGACACCGTTACAGCAAGCAGCCCTATAAAGGTGACGGTTTATCGAATGCAATTGCAGGAGCGATTGAACCTCTTGAAAATGAAAAAGTCCAAACAGTTTTCGCGGGTTTTAACGGTGAAAATTTTTTCGCTAAGGAGTGGGGAGTTGCTTATTTACGTAATTATGATAATTTTACCGATAAACTCCGTGTTGAACACCCAGCGGACTGTTACGGTGATACAGGTACAGCGGTAGCACCTTTGCTTATAGGTCTTGCGGCAATAGGAATGCAGAAACAATATATCAAGGGGCCATGTCTGATATTTTGTTCATCGGAAAAAGAGAAGCGTGGGGCAGTGTGTGTTAAAAGTTGCAGCAAAGGTACTTAACTTAAGAGCGTGAATAAGATTTCAAGCGCCCCTCAAATTTCCATGGTAAAGGGTGCCAAATACAATATGAGTACTGACGACCAGGCAGATTCAGCGAAAGATGTGACCATTAACAAGATTAAAGTAAATTGCAAATTCATGAAATATTCTCTTTATGTCAAATTCGAATGAAAAAAAATATGCAGGCCTGGGGCCCCTCTCTTTTATAATAAAACATCATGGGGGTGATCTAATATTTTTCAATTGACATGTACGTCAACCGTTACCACTGGAAAAACAGAAAGCAGTGTTTTTTTATCGACAATACCTATTATGATATTTTTTTCCCCGGGTTTTTCTATGGCAATAGTAACTGATGACTTATCTTCACCGAGGTACTGGTAATCTTCATAATTGCCCAATACGCTTAATTTCAGGTTTTCAAAATCTGTTGATTTTGAAGTTATAATATTCAGGGTTACAGGATTTTTTATTGCCACTGGTTGTGGCGACACATCAATCCGATCGATTTTGGGAAGATGCTCAGAAAGGTGTTCAACCAGACTATTTTCGAGCAATTTTTGGATTTTGTTGGCTATCAAGGTGGCATCTATCGAAGGGGTTTTCACGTTATCATTCTCCTCCTCAACGGATATTCTAATTACAACATTATAATAAGCCCAGAGAATTCTTTGAAGAGCAGGGTTGGAATGTTTAATAGACAGTTGCCCAAGAAAACTGTCTCCACATTCATAGGGTACTCTCGGCATGGAGTTAGAGCTTGCTATTTCGATAAGTTTTTTAAAAGCTTTTTCTGTTTCATCGCTGGCTACAAAAACATCTACAGATAAAACTGCTCCCACTTTAGAAAAAGCTGAACTCCATAAAATCAATCCCGATTTTTCAAATGATATAGATTCATAACTTCGTTTCCAAGCTCCTGAATCGACAGAAGAAATTAATTTCATCAAATTAGGCCATTCGAATACTACTCCTTTTTGGAATTTTATTTTTTTTACTTTATTATAGTAATCTATTTTGGTCAAAAATGCATTTGTTTTATCATCTTTTCTGATATCATCAGCCAGCATCATTTCAACTCCTAAAAACAAACAAATTGATAATATAACATGACATTTGAAAGGCATTTTTTACCACACAGCAGATGTTACCCCTTGGCATATTTTCCAATCAGGAGGTATTGTTTCTCCCCAACGATTAATAAAGTTGAAATATGCATTCGGATCTTTGTATAATATCGTGCTTTTATCAATACTTTTTGCCACATATTCATCCTTGCCTTCATCACCTATATGAGGTCCTCCGCAAGCATCAATAATTTTCCCTGCATAATTAACAAAAGCATGATTTCCAAAACCGGTTCGATTCTGATTATTAATATCTATTTCTTTACTAGTATCATCATTTTTATCGTTTCTGGATATCCACGGTTTTTCCTGGCGAGCAAATAAAAAAAAGGGGTTATTGCATCTGCCATAACCAAGGAGATCGGTATTATATATCCAAAAGGTTGGAGAAGTATCCATTTAGTAGATATTCCAAGACAACCAGCAAATATCTGCACTGCTGCAGCCTGATCATAGCAATTGGCGTATTTATGCATACGTGACATATATAGTTTCAGCATAAAATCTCCACCATAGGGACCAACATTATAACTTGAACCACCCCCGCCGGCACTATCATATTTCAAACCTTTTCCGGAATGACAATGTCTAGTGATTTTGGCAACAGCATCATATTCCTTCTCAGTATTCACCAGATTAGCGCCTGCCGGATTAAATAGATATCGCAAGGCCTCGATCCAGACACCTTTTTTCTTCTGGAAGATGTCAATAGGCGTGGAGAATATAAAAAAAAGTTCTACACGTGTTGAATTAAGCGATAAGCACTGATTAGAGGTTTCCGCTCCCCAAAAAATATTCCCTCTGAACCATGAAATAGCTGTCGGAATATCTACTAATTTAACTTCAATATTTTCGTGCAGACCTGCATCAAATGAACATTTTCCCTCAAAACAGAGGCATCCTATCCGACCAATGAGTTTTCCATCACCTGAAATATTCGATTCAATGATATCAACTGTTACTTTTGCCTTGCGTTCTTCTATGTCTTTTTTCACAAGGTAAACGGCAGGACGTTTCGAATTTATAACTCCATCGGCAAGATCTTCCCCTTTTTTCCAGTGAGGTATTTTAGGATCAATTACAGTATCCGCACGACATGCCTTTATGGTGTCTAAAAAGGTGATCGACACAATTTCACCCCGTATGAATTCAATTTTCGAATCAGAAGCCTTGCAAACAGATTCGCCTAATTGCGGCATAACTTTTTTCCTTTAAGAAAGATTATACCTGATACTATTACCATATTGTCATTTCGTGAAGTGTTTCATACAGAGAGTCTATTTAATCCTGACAGAATTCGAATGGTTAAGGATTTGCATAAAGAATTGTTTTATTAAATGTAATAAACCTATGTGAACATAATGATAATATATATGAAATTTTATCTACATTCAGATGTATCCTGTTATTTTAGCAAACATAAGATTACATAAGAAGCAGGGCACACAAATAAATCCCAAACCACAAGCAACAAATCCCAATTACCAATTAATCAAACCCAAACAGGAAAAGCGTTGACAGTTGCCACTATTCTGTTTCGAATTTCGGATTTCGAATTGTCCTACTCCAGTTCCTGTTCCGAATTTTGTAACTCGTATTTTAAATTTTCCTAATCCTGTTCCTTTTTTAGAATTTGGGTATTGAAATTTGAATTTTGTTTGGAAATTAAATTTGTGATTTGGTGCTTTCTGATATGGAATTCCAAATCTCAAACTGTTTTTCAACGTAATCTTTTGTTAAATTAACCGTACACTACTGACCCACATTGTAATTCTATAATTTAAATAATTTATGAGAATTACTTTATCAAGTAAAAACATCGATTATTACAAAAGTTACCATTAAAGCATATGAGTCTGTAATACCCACCTATATGTACCGAAGCTCACTTCAGGTGTGGACACAATAGTGTCGACCTTAATACAACTCGTCCATAACGGATTCAGAAAGTCTATTTTATTTCTGTGCATATTGGACAATCCGTTGTATTAACTAAAGTTACAAACTACTAGAATTCTATGCCCACCACCACATATTCACATATTCTTCTTCAATTCTTTGACATATCATCATTCCTATAGGAAAGCTAAAACTCAGCAATGCAATTCCGATAAATTCGCGGAGCTCAGAGAACGTTCTCGGTCCAATTCGACGGATTACGAACCTGTAAGGAAGATAGCTGGGATGCTTTGGTTGAACGCGTTTCAGACAATCCGGTAACCGGTACAGAAGGTCTTCCGCTTACTGGTCTTATGGTAATTGGTATTCAGAAAAAATATGCAAAAGGACCATGCTTAATTTTCTTTTTTTCAGAAAAAGAGAAACGTGGAGCAGAATGCACGATCAATCGAATAATTTATTTGACTTTGCGAGTGAGCATGAATAAGATTACTACAAATAAGGTGAAACATTACTTTTTTATTAAGATTTAAGCAACTGTCATTACAGCATTATTCATATACTAAAAGCTATAAATTCATAAAACCGATCAGGGGTGTAACTATGGGTCAGACTACATTCGCCAATTCCAGAGGAATTGCACATAAGGGTAGCGGTGGCATGAGTACTGTATTTCCGGATGTCTGCAAAACACCAACTCCCGGTGGCCCGGTTCCCATCCCCTACCCCAACATTGGAAAAGCATCAGATACAAGCAACGGCCCCCAGAATGTAAAAACCGATAAAAAGATGCCAATGGTTAAGGGGGCCAAATACAGCATGAGTTCGGGAGATGAGGCAGGTTCAGCACAAGGGGTGGCAAGTAATAAGATCAAAGGCGAATGCGAGTTTATGATGTATTCGTTTGATGTCAAATTTGAGGGAAAGAATGTGTGCAGATTAGGTGATCCATTATTTCATAATAAGAAAAATATCATGGGGTGATCCGTTTTTGGGAAGTGTAGCGAGATCAATAGTGTGACATCCAACACAAACCGGATTTGTGCGTGAACAAAAGCCGCATTGTAATTGCCGGAAAATATTATTCTCGCTTTCTAATAAGGTATCAACTTCGCACAATAATGCCACAAAAAGGAAAGAATATGTCACAAGTTGGTGAAAGTTCAGCAACATCTGCTAATAGCTGTCAACAAGACTGTCCTTTCTGTTCAGAAAAATCGCTACTAAATTATAAAACGAAACACGGAGACTTAAAAAATGAAAGGCGCCTTGCAACGAATTTGCGTTCAGATAAAGATGTAACGGAAGAAAATGTTGGAAAGGTTTTTCCACTTCCAGGCAAGGGTGACAAAACAATTGGCTGGGAAGCTAAGGAAGGAGTGTTTGAAGATTCTCCAGTCAAAATGGCTGCTGCACCACACCATATTATTCCAGGAAAAGCATCAATGAAACCTTCACGAATTGAAACTTGGACATTAGAAAGTAAAGGGAAAATTAAACAAGATATCGGATATAACATTGATTGTGCACAAAATGGAATTTTCCTGCCTCACATACCCGAGATTTATTTTACAAAACGAGCTGCTGGAACAAATATACCAATGTCCAAATATTATGGCCAGACTTGGACTGATTTATCTCTATCTGCAAAACAGTCTATCGGCAATATTATCATGGGAGAAACTGGATTACAAATGCACTACTCTGACCATGATGACCCTTACGTATACGGTGATAACATGACAACTTATGATGATGAATGCAAACAGGAATGTAATCATCTTGCTGATTTTATGAAATTAAAAGCAAAACAATCAAAGTGTAAGGATGGTGACGGTAAATTGAATCCTCCTTATAATCTTGTGCAAAAAATCAACAATAAGTCTAAAGCTATTGAAAATCGGATTACAGGATTCCCCATTCTCTGGAAATCGTGGGTATCACAATTAGCTCAAAATTATACTCAACATCTTAAAATCAACAAAGCTCCTTTAGTAATCAAAAAATTTTTAATAAATAAGCTAACAAAATAGAATCGAGGCAGTTTAAGTGTATTATCAACTTGATTGGAAAGAAATTCCTTCAGACCCTGATCTTGCCAACACAGACACTTGTCCAGACGTAGATGTCGCTTGGACAATGGGTGTTTTTCATGATGAAGATGTTGAAGAACCTATTGTCTGCCCTTTAAATAAAAAACGCGGCAGGAAAATGCGTGACCTTTTTCTTACAGATATTCCATTATTCTCCACCAAATTAGTCTCCGCTCTTGAAAATGCAGGTGTTGATAATCTTCAGAAATTTAAAGCTGAAATTATCGGATTTGATAACGAAATTCACCATAATTATTTTGCTGTGAACATCGTGAGATTGATTGCATGCGCAGATTTGAATGAATCCAAATATCTCCCGGACACAGAACCTCCTTTAATGAGCTTCTCACGCCTTGTGATAGATGAAAGAAAAGCTCATGGCATCAATATGTTTCGGTTGGCAGAAGACTCACTTCATATTCTAATTTCAGAAGATGTTAAAAGACGATTAGATATAGAACATTTTGTAGGTCTTAATCTCATTCCTATTCAAAGTAAACATTAACCTATTTCATATTTCAGATCTTAATATTGATAACCTGACAATTTTTTTATGTTCACCACTGCATTTTCACATATCCTTTTACAATTCCTCGATGAATCCTCTTTTCTCTGGGAACGCTACAACTTTGCTGTAACCGCCCCTCATTACGATGCTGAAAAACTTACAGAGCTCAAAGAACGCCTCGAAGCGCAGCTTGATGGCTTACTATCCAGTGAGGAAAACGGCTGGGTGGCTGTGCTTGAACGAATTTCAGACAACCCGATGCCTGGTGACATTTTCACTTCTTCGTGGCTTGCCATAGAATCAACCGATAGTAATCGTCTGGATACAGTACTGCAAACCATAACTAAACCCAACCATGCACTCGAACTGGCCTCAGCACTCACCTGGTTTTCTTTTGATAGAGCCAGACCATTCTGTGAACGTCTTCTTTCTTCATCATCTCCACTTCTGCAGCTCGCAGGGCTAAGTACTTATGCTGCGTCCCGTAAAAATCCAAACAACTATCTTGGAGAGGCACTCCAGAATCCGGATCCGCTTCTTCGCTGTTGTGCTTTAAAAATGATTGGAGAATTGAATCTCCGTGACAAGCTGCAAATCGCAAAAAAACATTTCAGCGATGAAGATCCTGTATGTGCATTTCGGGCTGCCTGGAGCGCATCACTTTTAGAAGATAAATCTGCAATCAAAACACTACTTCAATTTGTAGATAGAAAATTCTCATTTGCAGATGAGGCTGTCATGATGGCAGTCCGTAAAGCCGGATCTCAAAATGGACCCGCAATTATTCATGAATTGACTAAAATGCCAGATAAGTTGCGATGGGCTGTTATGGGTGCAGGAGCACTTGGTGATGTTACCAATATTCCCTGGTTACTGGACATGATGAAGCAAACAGGACACAGTCGCGTAGCCGGTGAAGCATTTTCCACAATCACCGGGTTTGATATTGTCAACTCACATATGGACACCGATGCTCCTGAAGATTTTGAAGAAACCCCCAGCGATGACCCTGACGATGAAAGAGTCGATCTTGATGCAGATCATTTCCTTCCATGGCCTGATGTTAATAAGATCAGAACGTGGTGGGAAGAACATTGTTCGGAATTCGTTCCCGGCTCCAGATATCTTTGCGGTAAACCTATTAATACAGAAGCTCTTTACTGGATGATAAGAAACGGCTATCAGCGTCAGCGCTATGCTGCGTCGATCGAACTTATGGCTCTCAACCCCGGCATTGCATTACCTATACTCGAGACTCTTAACTAGGAACGACACCAGTGTGGGTAAAAAAATGGCTGACAGGTATTGTATGAGTACATCTGATAAATTTTACACAGAGTGAATCACCTTTTTTAAGGAAACCGCATCTGCCAACAAAACTGCCTTCGGAAGTAAGAGTGAGTAGTTTCTACGTTTACAGGATAAAGTGGAACAGTGCAGCAATCATCCGATGAGAACGCGACAATCGGTAACCGGAGCAGTTTTAGGTACAATAATTTTAACACCAGAATGCCTATACAGGTGATTCGATTCTCACTACAGTCGCCATAAATGTAATCAATTCAGCGTAAAAAAAACTTATTTAGTGCATGTGCTTTTCCTATATTATTATACGATAATAAAAAATATCTCATCATTTTATCAGAGCAAATCATATCTCATGAAAAAGAAAATATCTGAACATTATCATTGCGATCGTGATAAACCAATCGAGACTGAGCCACTACTACACGAAAAAATGTTGAACCCAACAGATTCCATTCTGTCAAAAATCACTGTTGCACAACCAATGCACTCAGGCGGTAAGAATCAGATAAACGGAATTGTTGTAGGCAGGATTATCCATATCGAAGAAAAAAACACTCCACTGGTGGATTTCCCGTCTAATATCTCGGATAAAGCAATCCAGGCATTATCAACAGTTGCAGTTGGACCAGATG
>JAEZKP010000026.1 GCA_023436145.1 Fibrobacterota bacterium
GAATATCGATTAAACGATTAAAATTTGACGTTTAATTCGATGGAATCGCTTGTTTTTGAAGGAGATAAGCGTGGTCCGACCCTCTCTCCCGAGAGGGTCGGTTCGCCCCCTCATAGCTGGCAGTCCTCTTCGGTGATAGCCACGTCAAACTCTCCAGTGAACTGTATCTTGTCATTTTGTGCAGTAAATGTTCCTTTCACCTTTGATACGGTCCGCTCTGTAATTGTGATGCTTCCACTTCCGCACCCCACACATTCGGGGTAGTCAGGCCGGAACCGTATCACTCCTGCATCACTTCCATACGCATACTCCACTCCAACGAACCTGTTGACATCCTCTTTAGCATTAATAAAAAGTTCGTGCTTACCAACAGTAACTGGAACATCCCTGAAGTTAAGTGCTATTGATGGCAGGCCTTCTCCCATTCCGATGATCATGAACTGCTGTTTATCACCGATAACTGCGCAGTCCACAACGGCAAAAACGTCAATTACTGCTCCGCCATTTACCGAAACTTTCATATTTGGAGTTTTATTTCCACCATTCCCGTTATCGTTACTGCCTGAACTGCCTTCTTTTATGTAGTCATTATATTTTTGATACAATGAAGCGGAGGCATTGCAGGATATCGTTACATAATTAATTTCATTATTATCGGAATAGGTTACAACAGGCATTCCATGCTCAATTTTCCAGGTAAACTCTCTGGAGTGGTCAGCACTGACCTGATGGGTACCGGTACTGTTTACCCGATACTCTATATTTTGTCTGAAATCAACGCCTGGCTCTTTCTGGATCCATTTTCCGATAAGACAGTCCGGAACATCTTTTTCGGGATTCACTATTGGGTTTTCTTCCCTGCAAGACCATAAAAAGATAAAAGTTAAAGAGATAACAACCACAGTAAGCTTGGCAGCATTATGCTTCCATCTGTTTTGCATAGATTACTCCATATTGTTTTTAAGAAAGCGAAAAGACTTTATTTTTAACTATTAAGATTAAAGATAATGCTTGCATTTGGCAGCATCAAGCTTTTCTGTTAAGTTATTATAAAGACAATTTAATACTACAGAAGATCAGGTGAATACCAGCTCTTTACTTTTGAACATCTGTTATGAAATTCACGGAATAGAAGCAGAGTTTTATGTAAATTACGATTAGATTTTACAAATAGTATGCCCTATCCTATGGTTTAAGAAGTTGACGAGCCAAGTCAAAATCATTCATGCTTCCAATAGATTTGTAATAACCCTCATGTGCTTCCAAATTCTTCAGTTTCTTTCGGTTAATGTTTCCTTCCAGATAACACCCGAATCCCTCTTACCGGATAAAACTCACACTGCACTTCCCACCACTCCCCTTCTGTTCTCTCATTTCCGCGATATATAGCCCAGAAACCAATCCCTCCAGTCTGACAATCCCGGAACCCTTAAGATTTGAATATTTCCTAACCATCTGTCCTTTACTGTTAAAGAGAACCAGATCGGCTTTCTGTTTCCCTTCCGGGATGCGGTATGAAAGTGTACCGTTACCAATCCTGAAAAGACCTCTTTGCTTATGATCAGATACTCTTATTGATGGTTTGACAATAGTCAGCAATCCCTTTTTCAGTGCAGGATAAGAAACAGTCTCGGTGATTGTCCAGACAGAATCAAAATTCCACCCGGCAAAAGTTCCTTTCTGTTTCAATTCACTATCGGTTTTGCCACTAATATTGCCCGACTGAGGTTCTGTAGTATTGTGATCACTTCCTATGGCAGCAAGACCGGCATTGATCTTGTCGCTTTTCAGATAATAACAATTCAGAAATGATTTGTAATTTTCGCCCGAAAACCCACCAACACGAGTATCGGTTCCTGTCATACTTACCGATCCCACGGAATAACAGTTCTCAATTACCCCGGAACTGTATCCAATAAAACCACCAGCTACTGCCGAGCCTCCGGATACACTTACATCGCCAGTGCAAAATGCATCCCTGATCGTTCCACCTGAACTGGTGTACATTCTACCCACCAAACCACCAGCATTTGCCAATGTACCATTTGCAGATATATTTCCGGTCGCATAACTCAAGGTGATAAGACCGCCGGCAGCGTCATTTTTGGATAACTGCCAGTTCACACCTGCCAACCCTCCGGCGCTGTTTGCCCGACCTTCTGAAAAGACCTCTCCTGAAGCGTAGCAATTGGTAATACTGCCCTGATTTAAACCTGCCAGCCCTCCGGCATTGGAACATTTACAGGTTATTTTTCCGGTTGCATAACATTCAATAATCCTGCCCTGACTATTCTTACCCACTAATCCACCAACACCATCGCTGGTACTTCTGGTAACAGAATCTATCTGCTCAGAATGACAATTTGCCGTTGAATAACATTTTTGAATTGTTCCACCATTATCTCCCACCAGTCCACCTACCAGCCGGTTTATTCCATTAAATCCACCCAAAAGATCGGTTGCTCTAACCTTGCCTTTAGTGTAACAATCCCTGATAACCGATCTGCTTACCACCCTGCTGCAAAGTATACCAACAGTATTTAATCCAGTGATCCATTTATTTGCATCCCCTTCAACCCCAAGTCTGCTTATAGTTCCATAACATATGTTTATCAGACCGGCATAGACCTCGTAGGGTCGCTCTATCCATAGTCCCCTGATACAATATCCCGCTCCGTCCAGGTTACCATTTAATATCTCCACCGGAAGCCATCCACATCCATTGTTATACCCGGTTCCCGATGATGACAAATAAGTTGAAAGATCGATATCCGAGCCAAGTCTGAAGTAAAGCGATGAATCGGCTCCGAAATAATTCAATGCCTGAAGCTGTTCCGGAGTGGTAATAACAAACGGAGAGCTTTCGGTTCCCTGGCCACTGTAAATTTCAGTTGCAGGTTTAAGTGATGGGAAAGGGTAACCGTTATTCACAGAAAGATCAATTTTCCATACCAAATCAAAATCCCACCATGGAAATGTGGCTTTGCTTTTAAAACCAGAGGCATTTATGGCATAGGTATTACGCAGTTGATCTTTTTTGTCCTCCCCCAAACCGGATAATTGCAGATTGATATCGGTGTCTTTCAAAAAATAGCAGCTATTAATACTTCCTTCATTAACACCGGCAACCCCTCCGCTTAGAGAATCACCAGTTATTTTTGACAAAGAATAGGAGTTACATAATCTTGCGGTATTATCACCGTATCCCAGTATACCACCAACATAGGTTTTACCGGTAACAGTACCAGATGAGAAACTGTTGAGAACCGTGGTGACACCCATATCAGACATTCCAATTAATCCCCCAACTCTATCCCCGCCTGTAACAGTGGAATTGGTCTGGCAGAATACAATCCAGCTACGATTACTGGCTCTTCCACATACACCACCGCATTTCCCCTCAGATGCATTTATGATTGCATTTACCGAGCAAGACTGTATGGTTCCCCAGTTGGACCCCGCTATTCCACCGATATTCGATTCACCCCGAATGGTACCTGTTACCTTACAATTAATAATCAGCCCATACGCGGCAAAACCACAAACCGCACCTACCGATATCCCACCGGTTACCGTTTTTCCATCCGGTATCTCAATCGTAAGATTCTTTATGATAGCATCACTTGTAACACCAAAGAGGCCTACGTCTTCCATTGAAGGTCTCTCTATCCATAACCCTTTGATTTTGTATCCTGCACCATCGTAAAATCCTTTAAAAGGAGCACCGTTTTTCGCTATCGGAAGCCAGCCCATTCCGGCCGTACTGGTACAGGTATCAAGGTATTCTGTTAAATCGATATCATTAGTCTGGACAAAATGTTTAGTCGAGAAAGCATCTTTTACAATTAAAGCCAGATCATCGGGAGTTGATATTTTGTAAGGGTTTTGCTTTGTTCCATCTCCTCCGGAATATTGGGCATTAACGACAAATATTGAAATGAAAAGCACAAGGCAGCTCAGTTTGATGAACATGATTCTCCTTTTTTAAAAATCCCTCTCCTGCTCGTGGGAGAAACGTATTGTGAAGCGATAATAAATGAATATAAACAACAATATTTAATCGTAAAAGAATATAAAACCGGAAATAAATAATAAGAAAAAAATCGGTAACAATCAGGAAAAAACAGATTATAGACGCTAACCAGATAAAAAAAACGCAGATCTTTCTAATGTTTAGATATTTTATCCGATCGTTCTCCTGATTAGATATCGTTTTGATATTTAGTTCTTATTTCTCTTATTTGAATTTCCAGATTATCACCAATTTAATTTTACTCTTTTTTTTATGTATAACTCCAGAAAAAATGGTTTTGATCAAAACCGGCATCAAAATGTTTACAATTCATATATTTCCTAACCCTATAGAAGCTTATAAATATATCAGAAGGTGCATAACTCTTACGCATCCTTGCCCCAATAGGGGCAAAATATTTATAGCAAAAATAGACCACGACCCGGGCATCATTGTCCCGTAGGGACAATATATTTGTAGTCAAATAAATTGACACTAAAAAACCGGTATAATATCGTTTACAGAAAACTCACTGGTTTCCAATTTAACCAGATAATATCCTCCCGCCAATGAGTTTAAATTGAGGCGTTTTTTGTGTTGACCCGGAGACAGATAATTCTCTGGAATAGTCTTAATCATTTTTCCCTGCAGATCACAGATTGAAACAGTTAACCCCGAACCGGTACGAAGTTTAAAGGAAACGTCTACCGCTTTACCAGCCCCGAAGGCTGATATAATCGAGTAATCACAGTTTTTATAATGATTATTGCCAAAAATGTAAGACCCCGGTTTTTCAACCGATGCAGATAAAAGCGAATTACCGGTAGAAAGCGGAGTAGAGAATCCAAGCAGCTCTCCAATGGTTGGTGCAATATCAATTTGCTGTCTGTAAGATGAATCAATTACACCGGCTTTGGTATCAGGTCCTATCACCATGCACAACAGATGCCGGCACCCTTCACAATTGCATCCGTGGCTGGTGTAATCTTTCGTATGGCGACCATGGTCATTTACAACAATCAGTGTGGTGTTGTCCTTGTAATACGTATCATTCTGCAGCAGATCCCATACTAAGTAGATAATACTGTCCACCTGGTGGATTGAGTTGAGGTATCCCGGCCAGTTTCCCTCGTGGGCATTGGCATCAACCTGTCCAAAATTAATTATTGAAACGCGGGAATGATTGGTCGTAAGAACATTCCTGGTGTTTTCCCAGGTTTTAATGTCATCAGAATAATTATTGCCATAAAAAACTTTTGCACCAAACGGAGCACTATAATCTATATGGTTACTGTATGAAAGCATGGAAAGTTTATCTTTACCAAGAATAACTGCACACTCCTTATCAGAAGCCTTGGTTTTTTTTCTGAAATACTCGAACACTGTAGGTTTATCCGGTCGTTGCGATCCGTCATTGGTAATTTTCTGCCAGGAACCGGACAGAATAGTGGAGTGCCCGGAGCATGTAATAGTCATGCTGTCATTAAAAAAGTTGGTATATATCGTACCCAATTGGCGTAGCTTGTTCCACATAAACGGGATATACTGGTGAGTGGAATCCCCGAATGTTTCGCTGTATCGGGAGCCGTCAATAACAAGTATGACTACATTGCGAGTCTTGTATCCAAATGCCACATTACTGCCAAAAATGCATAACAGAAAAAAAATTATAGTTTTACATCGTTTCATATATGCAAGTCCCGAATCTGAGATTACATTTCTGATTATAACATCGCCTATCAATAATTTATACTTGATTTTTATTAAAATGAGTTTTTTTAATTATGGCAATACAGCAACATATGCAGAATTAATTATGTATTATGAAGTTAGGAACAGAACACCTGGAATCAGGTTCCTGGCTGTAGTCCGGTTATCGGGATTCCTGAATGTATTGTTCGATTTGCGCCCTGGCTTCAATGGGATCAGCCACTTCGATGATCAGTTTTTCGTATGTGCTGTTGGTAAGTTCAACAATGATCGTTTTTTGAGGTCGAACGACATCCCAGAAATAAAGCTTTTTGGCTTGCGAGTAGGTCCCTGCTCTGATTACACCGGGCACATAGGTGCCCAACACCCGTATTCCTTTCCATACTCCCTTTACTGCTTCGGGATCATATTTAACATTAACCAGATTCTTTTTTGAGACTGTAATCTTATTTTTAAATGCAAAGAACTTGTGTATCCCCTTAACAATAAAATGAATCTGATCAGCCTGCGTTTGAATATTAACCATTGATGCCCCCTCTAATCATTGCATCAGTCTCATAATCCGCCCAACTCTTTTTCTGCATTGGTAACCGTATCTTTAGGTGAAACCTTATACCATGCGTTAATTATTACTCCATTTTCATCCACCAGAAAACTCGATCTGATGATCCCCATGTACTTTTTTCCGTACATGTTTTTCTCTCCCCACACCCCATAGGCTTCAGCTACCTTATGTTCCGGATCGGACAATAACGGAAAACCAAGATCATATTTTTTGTCAAATTCCATCTGTTTTTCAGGAAGATCCGGACTTATCCCCAACACATCAACCCCTTTAATATTCAAAGAGGGCTTTGCATCCCGTACCGAACAGGACTGCGCCGTGCAACCGGAAGTGAGTGCCTTAGGATAGAAATAAATCAACACCTTATGACCTCTGTAACTGCTCAAGCTGACTTGTTTACCATTCTGATCAGTAAGACTGAAATCCGGGGCTATCAATCCCTTTTTTAATTTATCCATTTTTACTCCACCAAAATATTTGAGTTATACCTATAAAAACAGGTTCACAAGTCTAAATAACCTGAAAAATGTGTATGATTCAATCAGATAGCAAACAAAAAGGGGTGATTACCACCCCTTTTTTCACCAGCACTTCTGTGCAGATTTGTATTGTTTATCTTTCTTTAGAGCCCAGGTATTGAGCTTTGCACTGAGATTGCATAGCTTATTTCCGATAAAATCCACGTAGGTCAGTTTTTTCATATTTATTATACCTTCAGGAAGCGTTGTCAGCCGATTATCCTTGAGATATAACTCCTCCAGTGAATTCATAGCAGTAAGCCCCTCAGGAAGTGACTCCAGCTTGTTTCCCCATAATCTCAGAAATCTAACATTCACCAGTTTACCTATAGTTGACGGTATCGAAACCAGACGGTTATGGCGAAGATCCAGGTCAACCAGGTTTACCAGTGAACCAATCTCCTCCGGTAGGGAATCCAGACGGTTACTGGATGCATTGAGTTTCTGCAGATTTGTGCAATTGCCGATCTGCGGTGGAATCCTGGAAATAATGTTTCCTGAACAGTCAAAACTGCGCAGGTAGGTCAGTTTGCCGATATCCGCAGGAATCATACTGATACCATCTTTACTGATATCTCTGTTTGACAGATTAAGTGAAACCACATTGCCATCTTCGACAGTGGTCACCTCCTGAAGACTGAGATTGGTAATTCCGCATTGATCAAGGATGGACCTAACCACGCTCATCTGATCAACCGGTGCGGAAACAATACTGGATGAATCGGGCTGCTCCTGCTGAGCGAAACTCAATCCAGCCAGGAAACCGACCAGGAAGACTGAAACTTTTCTCATAAAACCCTCCTATATATAAAAAATAACCAGCAATACCCAAAAAGTATATAAGGGAGCCTGGCTCATCAAGGTTTAATTGCGATTTCAGGATGTTTTCAGTTTTTATAACACAAAACGCCACTATCAAATTCCCGGTTTTCTGTTTTTTCCGCCTGCATTCAATTCTTCCTATAATTAATGTACCTCGTGTAACTCTGCTTATAAACAGGACTTACCGTTGTCTATCTTTCATTTTTATAGAACAGATAGCCATTCGACACCGCACTCATCTCCATTCATGTAGCCGGAGATGATTGATTCAAGAGATAGTGCTGATACCGGATATTTATGCATTATTTGACATATCTAAATTGTCCAGACAACTGTTTCTGGCAAGGATAAACGGCGACTATCTGGAATTCAACATACCACTATTAATTGCCGGTAAATAAGTCGGTAAAATTCTGAAAACAGGTTTCGTGAATCCAGCTACTATTTACGATTCTGAGTTTTCTTCACTTCAATATTTTACTGTGGTTTCAGGGGCGCTCCAGCTTTTCCACCTCCAGAGTTGCCACCCCAAACTCACTGCTTACCAGCCCGCTGATAATAAATGCCGAATGATACTGAAGTATCGCAGCATATCGACGATAAACCTGAGGGAAAAAAACGGTCTCTATCAACCCGGTCTCATCCTCAAAAGTAACAAATTCCATAGTGGTGCCAAGCTTTGTGGAAACCGTTTTACCAGTAATACACCACCCCGCAATTACCACCCTCTTCCCCACCCATCTGTCGATATCCCGGGCTTTAACATTGATTTTTCCGGGAAATTTTATTAAAGTGAGCGGATGACAAACAGTCAGAAAACCCAGAGTCTTATACTGGTACTGAAGAAACTGAGAAGGCGAAAGAGCATTTAGCTGCGGAACCGTTTCGCTTCCATTACTGCGGAAAAAACTACGCATCTGCCAGAAAAGCTGCGGACGCGCAAAACCTGAAGCAAAACAATCACAGGCACCTGCAAGAATAAGCTTTTCCGCATCAGATTCCGAAATACCACTTCTTGACAAAAAATCATACATGCTGCAAAAAGCACCTCCAGCTGAGCGCTCCTGCACAATCCGCTCCTGTGCGCTGTTACTTAACCCCTTTATCTGACAAAGACCCACGATAATGCAGTTGTTGCTGGAGTAATAACGGTAATCACTTTTGTTGACATCGGGAGGAATTATCCTGATCCCCATCCGCATAGCCTCACTTATATAAGCCTGGGTAGAATAATAACCACCGTAATTGGATAATACCGCGGCCATAAAGAAAGCTCCGAAATGCGCCTTGAGATATCCCGATTGAAACGAAACCTGAACATAGCTTGCAGAATGAGGTTTACAGAAAGAATATCCGCTGAAAGAAAGCATCATCTCCCAGATCTCCTTAATCACCGGTTTGGCCACTCCGTTTCTGACTGCTCCATCAAAAAACATTTTCCGGTAATTCTCAAATCTGGCGGCCTTTGTTTTTTTGGACATGATTTTTCTTAACATATCTGCATCCTCAACCGAAAAACCTGCCAGCGCCATCGCTACCTTTGAAACATCCTCCTGATAAACCATAATACCGAAAGTCTCGGAAAGAGTTTCGTTTAACTTTGGATGCAAAGCAGTCCAGGGCTCACCATGAAGCCTCTTTAAATATTCTCTGATATACTTGTTGGCTGCAGGACGAATAATGGAAGAATGAATAACCAGATGCTCAAAATCACCGGTACCGCTTTTTCGCTGCAATAAACGCATAGCCGGCGATTCCACATAAAAAACTCCCATGCTCTCACCTTTTGAGAAAAGCTCTATGGTTGAAGCATCAGATTGAGGATCCCAGTTTTTTTCATCAAAAGAAATCCCCTCAGCCTTTATATTGGCAATGGCATCCCTGATTACTGCAAGTGAACGGTTCCCCAGAAGATCTATCTTTACAAGCCCCATCTCCTCAGCTCCATCCTTTTCCCATTGAATAATGGGGTACCCCTTTGCCGAGTACTGAATCGGAGCAACTGTACTTATCGGCTGAGTAGTTATCACCACCCCTCCACAATGAGTCCCTATTCCCCTGGGCATCCCGATTATCCTTCCCGCTTTCTCTAAAATTTCGGGCCAGGGCGGATCAAGCACAACCCCTTTCATAGCCGGCCACTGCTTTAAAACTTCCATAAGACTCTGCGTATAATCCCCCAGATCTACAAAGTATGGAATCTTTGCAGTAACCCGGCTTATCTCCTCTTCCGTCAAACCGTAAATGCGGGCAATCTCTCTTATGGCCATACGCGCACCACAGGTCAGATGAGTGGCCACCATGGCAGCATGTCCATTGCCGTATTTGTCAAATACATAATCCAATACATCATCTCGCTCATCCCAGGCAAAATCCACATCGATATCGGGAGGATCAACTCTTCCGGGGTTAAGAAACCGCTCGAACATAAGATTGTATCTTATTGGATCAACATTAGTTATGCCTAATGAAAACGCTACTATACTTGCCGCACCGGAACCCCTGCCACAGGTACGTGGCGATTGCTTCACAATATCATCCACCACCAGGAAATAATCGGAAAATCCTTTCTTTCCGATAAGTTCCAGTTCATAATTCAACCTGGCCACCACCTCCTCTGAAAGCTCGCCATATCTTTCTAGCGCACCTTCAAATGCCTTCGACCGAAGGTGCTCTTCAGAAGAAATTTCACAGGTAAAGCCCGGCATAAGCGGTGAACCAAACTCCTTCCTCGAACAAATAGTCTTACAAAACCGGTTTGTGGACTCTATCGCATAATCAAAAACCTCAAAACGTTCGTATATCTTTTGCCAGGGCAGGAAAAAAGAATCCCCGGGAAAAATTTCCGATTCCTCAAGTCTGGAAAGGGTGGAATTATTGTCAATTGCTCTGAGCAAACGGTGGGTCTGGAAATCATTTTCAGAGGTAAAAGCCATCGGGGGAGCGATTATACAGGGAATACCCGCCTTGCGCACAGATAAAGGGGGCGTTTTAGGACGTCTCATCCGGTAATAAACCGGGAGTATCTTTCTAAAAGAATCGATAAGAGTAAGATTGTCACATAAAACATGAATTCCACACGGATCTGCGGAAACCGAAGACTGCAGCCGGAAATCCTTCCGACAATGATATTCGCTTATGATACGGCAGAGATTGGAAAACCCCCGGTCCCCTTCTGCATAAAGCAGCACTTCATCCCGGCCAGCAACCAGTTCTGCCGCAATAATGGGGGTAAGCCCGTATTCTTTGCACCAGTGAAGAAATTCCGGGAGCGCATAAAGGTTGTTGCGATCGGTGAGTGCAATTGATAAATAACCAAGCTCACCAGCAGTCCTGCAGACCACCTGCGGCGAAAGCACCCCCCGCAGAATGGAAAAGTTACTGATTGCACTCAGGATTGCTTTCATGATGAACCGGGTGTTATCAATTCCGCAGGCCGGTTATTGCAGAGGCGTAGGGCCTGTCGCATCCGCAATTATCGTTTCCCATTCCAGAAGAACCACTGCAACGATTCCCAATAAAGGAAATATCCATCCATACAGGGGAACAAAAAGTCCGGTAGCCACTGCCAGAATAAAGAAGATGAAATCGGTCGCAGACTCCGAATCTTTTCTTTGCGGATGCAGTACTGCCCTGCAGCTTATGAAAAGTGTGGCTGCAAATGCAATCAGGAAGGTAAGCATTCGGAAAAAACCGCTTACTGAAATCAGATGTACATTTATAGCGCCTGAAAAAACCAGCACAAATGGAAGTGAAAAAATTGCCACCGTAAAAAGATGCGCCCAAAGCACCATCCGCGAATCATACCGGTAATATGAACACTGCTTTAGTCTTACAACTGCCTCCTGAAGACGAGTGGAATAGTATGAGTTAAGGATAAAAACAGTAAGAAGGGTAAAAAATTCCATAAAAGGGGAAGATTGCTTGATGATCATAACCATGAATAAAAAGAGAAGCACAGGAGCGGCACAGCTGAAAAGAGAAAACTGCAACGGGTCAGTTCGCAGAAGATACATAACATTTCTTATCACATACGGCCTGATCCTAAGCGGTGCAAAAGACCCAGCCCCCTTCGAGATTTTTATTATCCATGAAGAGAAAGCAGAGAGAAATGCCGCCCGTTTAAAAAATCTGCCCCGATAACGATCATCTTGAACCGATGGACGAATAATGCCGCGGTTAAACAGGCTACTTGAAATCATAAAAATCAGCCATGCCACTGCAATGACCACCACAGGTAACACCAGAAGGATTACAAAGGAACGTTCTCTGAAAATTAAAAACTCCAGCAACATACCTGTGCCCAGTGAAGAAAAAACGAAGGGTGCGATTGCTTTATGCACCGATGACAATGAAGAAGCAGCCAGCCTTTTTCGATGCACACTACTCATGGCTATGACAAAAAAGAAATCCTCACGCCTGGGATAACGCAAAAAAAACGCGATTTTAATAAACACGGTAACCTGAGCGATCCAGACCGTTAACCCCAGAAGCCAAGGCACCGGAACACGTGGAGCATTAGGATTTACCATGGAAATGAACTCAAAAAGCCCAAATAACAATCCACCCAGAGCAACACCCTTTGTGATGGAACGTTTTTTTGCGGAAAGCGTTCCCACCAGATTTCTTATTAAACAGTTCTGAACCGATAAATCATTCATCAGGCGGACTGCTCCTTTAAAAGACCGGTGCCAGTGAACAGATGATAATAGATTTCATCGAGACATTTACCGGGCCAGCTCTCCATAAGATTCTGCACGGTACCGGCAAATGCAATCGAGCCTTTCTTGAGAATGATAATATTTCCGGCGATTTTTTCCACAAAATCCAACATATGTGAAGAAACCAGCACTCCCCGTCCCTGCTCTTTATACTGCGCCAGAAGTTTCTTTATTCCAAAAACCGACAGCGGATCCAAGCCGTTTGTGGGCTCATCGATAATCAGATAAGCGGATGCACTGAGAAACGCGATCATCAGAGAGACCTTTCTGCGCATTCCCTGGGAGTACTCTTTACACGGTGCAGTATCGAACCAGGATTCGAGCTGAAAGAGATGACGGAATTGAGCGATGCTGTTCTGGAAGGTTTGCTCATTAACACGGTGGATCTCTTTAACAATACAGAGGATCTCGTAACCGCTTAACTGTTCGTCTAGAAGCGGATCTTCGGGAGCGTAACCTATCCCGAAATCATAGAGAACTGAGCCATTTATATCGTGTACCGGTATTGAGTCGATGGTGTAGACACCCTGGTAATTGACAAGTTCATTAAGAAGAACCCGGATAAGAGTGGTTTTACCGCTGCCATTTGAACCTACCAGAGCAGTTATGGCATCTGAGCGCAAAGTTAAAGAGAGCGGACCCAGCGAAAAGCGGTCGTTTTTAGTGTAGGAGTAAAGTAGATTTTCCAGATTAAAAATCATTTGAATACCTGATTTCTGTTTGGAGTTTCTGTGGTGATGATCAGGGACTTTTAAAAAATTCAGGCAACCGAGCGTCCCCAGTACTTAATCGCTTTTTCTCCGAATGTATCCCGTATACAGTCCAGTGCATCCATTAGCTTCTCTTCCCGCTGGTTGTCTGCAAAAAGATCCATCTGGCCATAAGGGAAAGTTAACTCCAGAAAATCTGCGGTCAATTCTGTAATACGTACCCGGCGGGTAAATATTTTATCCAGCAACATGACACACTGCTCATAGAGACTCAGATCACCCCGGACAGGTCTTGACAGCTTAAGAGACCGGGAAAGCTGTGACCCATCTGCATAGGTCAAACCCAGACGGATTTTTCCGGCAGCCAGCCCCATTTTACGGATCTTAGCCCCGGCACCAGACACCATACCAAAAAGCGCTGCAGCAATCTGGGTTCTGTCGTTTGTCTGCTCTCCCAGGGTAATCCTCTCTGCTACAGATGGAGCCGGTTTGAGAATCTCGCGCACCGGAGTGTCATCGATACCGTGAGATTGGCGGCTGATTTCGTATGCTGAAGGACCCAGTACCGTGGCAAGAGTCGATGCCGGAATCCGATTCAGATCTTTAATCAGCCGCAAATTAAACTGCAAAAGCTGCTCTAAATAACGATGTTCAAGCCCGGGAAGATAAGAGAGGGGAAGCGGTGCCATAAAGTCCTCTTCACAACCGGACAAAACTGTACAAAGCCCGGCCGGCTTAATAACCCGGGTGGCAATCTTACTTACCAGACGATTGGCTGCCAGCCCCGCAGTACAATCAAAACTGCACTGCTGCTTTATCCTCTTACGCATTGAATCTGCCACATCCACAGCAGGCCCTAAAAGCCGCTTTGTACCACTCAGATCGATAAAAAGATGCCCCGGTCCGGCAAGCTCCGCCAAAGGAGAAAGACTGGAAGCCTGCTCAAAAAGAAACCTCTCCGCCCGCCGGTACTCTAATGGCACCGGATCAACTACCCGTAAATCAGGACATTTGCGCCTGGCCGCCTCCACAGTCATCCCCCGAACCACCCCCGCAGAACGCGCCTCAACAGAAACATCCATAAGAACCCTGCGGGAACCCGATGCCCTCACCCCCACCGGATAAGAAACCAACGTTGAATCAAGCACCCTGGCAATAGCCACAAAAAAATTTATCACATTTATATGAAGAATCGTTCGCTCCAAAAAACACCCCTCTTAAAACAAACCCCCAGCAAGTACCATTCCCCTTAGTTAATTCTGACCTGAAACGGACGATCCCTTAAAAGTTGCCCTAAGCACCGGCGACCATACACTACATTACACTTTGAGAGGCAAGCGGAAAGTAAATAAAGCCGCCAAAAAAACGAATCGTCCGTTTCAGGTCAAAAAACTAACCCGCTAATCCCCCGGTCTTCTCTTTTAACATCTGCTTTAACCTCCTGGCATTCTCAACGGCCTGCCCTCTAGAGTGGTTGTTAAAAACCACTAAAACCAGAGATGCCTGTGCAGCCATAGCTTCAATACGCGGAACCCACTCCCCCAGCTCACTGTCGCTGTAAAGGTAATCGTAACGGCTCACATTATCTCCAGTCCACCAGTTGTCACTGTTACGCCCGTGAAACCGCACATACCCGATTCCCGAAGTGACAATATCCTGAGAAAGCGGCAGTCCGGATAGCAGCGGCTCATCCACATTAACATAGGTGATATTGCGCTCTCTCAACCCCTCATAAACCGAATCCCGCTGCCAGTACCGGTTACGAAACTCCACCGCCAGAGGCAATTTCCCAAACTGTGCACATAGTTTGTGCAAATACTCCCTGTTATCCCTGTTGTAATGAAAGCTAAAAGGAAACTGCAAAAGAATAACCGCCAGTTTTGATGCCTCCAGGATAGGATCTATACCCTTTACAAAAGTTGCCACCCCGGAAGCCATCCCCTCTGATGAAATCTGGTGTGTCAAACTCTTGTGCGCCTTCACCGAAAAAAGAAACCCCGGAGCAGTCACCGATACCATCCTGGCACTTAGTGCCGCCTCCGGCATACGATAATAGGAAAAGTTAAGCTCAGCAACATCAAACTCCGATGCATACACCCTCAGATAATCCGATTGGCTGGTACCCGCAGGATACAACACCCCCACCCAGTCGTTATAGGAATAACCACTGGTACCAATATGTATTGTCACTTAAAAATCCTCGTCATTGTAGAAATATCTTACACGGTAATGAACTGCCTGGCCATCTCCAGACGTTTGCCCTTAACAGGCAGGGACTCTGTGTTAGCGATTCTGGCCCCCTTGCGCAACCCGACTATCCTCTGCGCAGTCAAGGGACCGATTCCCGGCACCCGAAGAAGCTCCATAATACCGGCTCTGTTTACATTCACCGGAAAAAACTCCGGATGACCCATGGCCCAGACAAGCTTGGGATCCTTATCCAAAGCAAGATTCCCCTGCTGATCAAAAATTATATCTTCACTACTGAAACCATAGGAGCGTAAAAGAAAATCGGTCTGGTAAAGCCGATGCTCCCTAAGAAAACTCTCCTCCGGACGACTGCTGATCCTCTGCTCCCCCGGAATACTCTTATCTCCCAACCCCCGCTGATAGGCGGAAAAATAAACCCGGTTCAGCTTAAGTCTGCTGTATAAACCCGCAGTATATCTGACCACTTCCGCATCCGTCTCATCCGATGCCCCCACAATAAACTGTGTGGTTTTCCTTATTTTGCGAAACTCCACTTTCCGGGAAGTCATTTCATTTATAAACTGAAGCGGCCTTATGATGTCCCGGAAATAATCCTTTCCGGATGAAAGGTTGTCACAGTGTTTTTTCCCAGGAGTTTCAATATTCACCGAAACTGCATTGGCCAGACTGAGCGCATCTTCAATAGCCGCCTCAGACGCCCCAGGAATCACCTTCAGATGAATATGCCCCCGGTATGCATGCTTTTTGCGCAGAATTCTGGCTGTATCATTAAGTAATTCCATGGTGGCATCGGCCGACTTAACCACCCCGGAACTCAAAAACAAACCGAAAACTTTCTTCTGATGCACATACTCCATGAATAAGCGGGCCATCTCCTCAGACCCGATAGTACAACGGGGAACATCAACTGTATTTCTGTAAGGACAATATTTACAATCATTGACACAGACATTTGACATCAGTGTCTTAAG
Source organism: Fibrobacterota bacterium (assembly GCA_023436145.1). Lineage (GTDB taxonomy): Bacteria > Fibrobacterota > Chitinivibrionia > Chitinivibrionales > Chitinispirillaceae > JAAYPC01. The sequence goes on from JAEZKP010000026.1 coordinate 16,241, forward strand.
CATCACCGAAAAACCACCCCTGGGAAGCGAAACCGGATAAAGCCAGGCACCATCACTGCCCCGATGCCTGCGGTCCGATCCACCAGTGCCACAAGCACAGGCCAGATCATACTGTGATGCATCGGAAAGCACCTGCAGCTTCGATATCACATCCATAACTCTCAGTATTTCCTGATTACCCCAACCAGCTTACCGGCAATCTGAATCGAACTGGCAGATGAAAGCACAATATCGGAATATGCAGGGTTCTCAGCCCGCAGAAGCACTCTCCCCCCCTCTTTAATAAAACGCTTGAGAGTGGCATCACCATCGATAATCACCACAACCACTTCACCATGTTCAGCAGTTGACTTGCGACGCACTACCACAATGTCCCCGTTAAGTATCCCCATGCCATTCATGCTGTCACCCTTTATCCGCAGCGCAAAAAGCCCCTCTCCCCTGAAAATGGATTTATCCAAAGTCACATACCCATCCACATTCTCTATGGCAGTAATCGGCTTACCAGCTGCAACCGTACCAACCAGAGGCACCGATACACTCTCATCCACCTCATCCGGTTCGTTTTGCCCAAATGAAGTTATCTCAATGCCACGCGCCTTGCCCGCCTGTAAACGGATAAAACCCTTCTGCTCGATAAGCCGCAGATGCTGGCGAACATTGTTGGGACTCTTATAACCCAAACCCTGGGCTATCTCCCTGACTGTGGGAGGAAATCCGGTCTGCTGACGATGCTTTACGATAAAAGAGTAAACCCGCTGCTGCTCAGAAGTAAGTTCATAACCAGTCAATTTCTTAACGCTCCTCGGCTCTAAAGATTTTCCCAACTATTACCATCCGGCGTACTCCACCGGAATCACTGACATACCCACCTCTCATTGCAAAAGTCCTGACAGGTATGGTTAAGGGAGCACTAATAACCTCTTTACCGATTTTTTCCTTACGAACCTTGGCCGGACGCGGACTCCATAACCGTAACGGTTGAAAAAGAGGCAAAGACATCTGCTCGACGGTTTCTTCGATCATCTGATTTTCATACTTCATGCGTTTTCCTCCAGACGGTAAGAGAATTATTCAGATTTCAGGTTTCAGGTTATAGATTTCAGATTTTAGAGAAAAAGAAAGAGAGATTTCTGATTTAAAGAAAAAGAGATCTCGCATCTGCACTTAAATATACTGCACATTTGAACAGTATGCAAGAAAAAACATGTACATTTGAACAGCGTGCGGGTAAGAGAATTTCAGGTTTCAGATATTAGATTTCAGATTTGAAGAAAGGGGAATTTTTGATTGAAGAATGGGGAATTTTTGATTAAAGAAGGGAATTTTTGATTAAAGAAGGGAATTTTTGATTAAAGAAGGGAATTTTTGATTAAAGAAGGGAATTTATGATTAAAGAAGGGAATTTATGATTAAAGAAGGGAATTTATGATTAAAGAAGGGAATTTATGATTAAAGAAGGGAA
>JAEZKP010000033.1 GCA_023436145.1 Fibrobacterota bacterium
TTCGGATAACGGATCAATGAAAAAGAATAACGAAGGAAATGAGATAAATGAAATGAGTGACAGAAGAGGATACTATTTTGAAAATAGGTTAGCTGTTAAAGTTATGCAAACTTGCGGAACCATTACTAAAAACACGGGCGGAGTATCATAAACGATAATTGATGTTTTCTGATTCCCTAACTTTGACATTCAATATTCGTTATTCGATATTCGTTATTTTATTTTCTGATTTCTTAACTTTATCATTCGATATTCGCTATTCGATATTCGTTATTATATTTTATATTTTGATTACTGTAGTCAACTCATAGAGCATAACATATTAATTGGATTCAACATAAGATACATAGTCCTTTAGGGAGCTATTGATGAAATTAATCTTTGGCATTTTTATATTGGTGTTTTCTATCTCTATTCATGCACAGTCTGCAGATCCGCAGGCAAACCAACCGGTCGTTACCACAACACAGGATCTCTACCCTATCCAGAAAATTCCTGTACCAGATTCTATTAAAATCCCGGTACTCGATTTTAAAAACACCGATATCAGGGATGTATTGCGTGGATTGGGCATGCAATATAATGTAAATATATTCCTTGAACCGGATGTGGCTGGAAATATTTCATTATATCTTACCGATGTAAGTGTTAGAAACGCCATCGATTTCATTGTCAAGAGGAATAATTTCGCATATTCGGTAGAAAACGGCATTATAAAGGTTTATAAATACAGTGCTCCCCCACCTCCTCCTCCTCCCAAACCGGCTGTTGTGTTTCACTTTCAGAATAATTTACTGGATATAGATATTAAATCGATAGATGTAAAAGAAGTAGCCAGAATGTTTATCGATTCTGCCGGAATCAATGTTATTGTGGATGGTTCTGTAGATAAAACTATTACCGCACGCCTGGTAAAGATGAATCCGGAAAAGGCTATTAAGGCACTTTTTGAGAGTAATGGCATGGCAGTTTCCACCAGTGACGGGATCTATTATGTGGCAAATCAGAACTGGGGGGATGATAAAAGCGCAACAGGAGGCTCTTCACAGTTAAAACGGCTTTCCATTACCGTAAAGGAGAAAAAGGTTACTCTGGAAGTTGATAATGCATCTCTGGACCAGGTGGTTCGTACCATAGCAATTCAAAGCGGTATTAACATAGTAATTTATGACAGGTTAACTGGTGAAATAAGTGCAAAACTAAGTGAGGTGGGTATCGATGATGCTATCCGCTTTCTGCTTCAGAACACCAAATTCACCTTCTGGAAAGAGCGTGAGATCTATTTTATCGGTTCACGGGAGATGAATCAGCAGAAAACCACCCTTATCATTCCTTTGCGCCATATAATGGCTGATGAGGCCACCATAACCAAGGTTCTTCCTCCAACAATCAGCTCCAATGCAGTAGTAAAATTCAACAGTGAACATAATGCAATTATTGTAATCGGGTCCTTTGATGTTGTTGCTCAGGCACAGGAGTTTATCGAAAAAGTGGATAAACCGGTGCCTCAGGTGCTTATAGAAGCATTGGTGGTGGATTTTAATGTGAACAAGATCCGCGACTATGGTGTATCGGTTTTCACTCAGGGGCCTAAGGACACTTCTGGTAACTGGCTCAGTGAACGGTTTCTTCCTACATTAGATCTTAAGCCGGGCAAAAAAAGAACAGAGAAAATCCTCAACTCCATTCTTAAAGGTATTGGTTCGAACCAGATAGTCAACTTACCGGATAATTTCAGGGCCGCAATCCAGGCTTTGGAAACTGCAGATGTAGTCAAGGTGCATTCCACTCCACAGATCGCCACCTTAAATGGAAATCAGGCGGTAATAACCATTGGCGAAACGCGGTATTACAAATTATCCAAGGAGACAACCGCACCAATTGACAATAGAGCCACAGTTATCGGCAAAGATGAGCGGTTTGAAGTGATAAAATTCAATACACAACTTCAGGTTACCCCATGGGTTATGGATGACGGTTATGTAATGGTAAAGATCCGCCCGGAATTCAATATTCCCAGAACCGGTGGTGATGGATCAACGCCACCAAATGTGGACACCAGGGTTATCGAATCGATGGTGCGTTTAAGGGATGGTCAGACCATAATTCTTGGGGGACAAAGACAGACTGAAAACGTGGTAAGCAGTAAAGGAGTGCCACTGCTAAGCAGTATTCCTGTTCTGGGATGGCTTTTCTCCAGCAGGACTATCTCCAAAAATGAAACCCAGATGATGATTTTTCTTACTCCACATGTCTATTATGGAGATGACAATGCGGTTTCTCCTGATGATTACTTCGGTAAGGAACTTAATAAAATTCTGGATAAATACGATATAGATAAAAGAGATAAGATAAAAGAGGAAAAACAACAGAAAAGCGAAAAAAGACGGGAAAGAAAAGCTGTAGAAAAAGCCGCCAGAGAAGAAAAATTAACAAAAGCAGATAAAATCACTGAAAAGACCAAAGTTGATTCATCATCTGTATCGGTTTCTGTAAATAAAGAAGTAGCTAAAGAAAGCATTATTTCTGAATCTGAAGTTGATTCATCTGCTGTGGTTTCAGATGGTCAGGAAAAAAAGGAACGTAAAATTCAATGGTTCTGGAAACGGAAAAAAACAGATAAAAAAAATGCTGAACAGGATATTTCAAAATAAACAAATGCATCGGTGCATAACACAAAACGCCGCAATTCGAATCGGATGATCACCGATCGAATGCAGTGGTCAAACCAAATACCGTGACCAAACCGATTATTATGGGCAATCCGATTACCGTGGTAAAAATCGTATACAGTGCCCCGACCATCAGGGAGGGGTGCATAAATATCAGATATTTGATTTTAGATTTTTGATTTTAGGAGAAGAATGCCAAACATAATTCAACATAAAATTAATTTTTTTCCTGAACCAACCATTACTGTATTCCAAATAACCAGGAAAAACCATGTCAAATAAAAACCTGAAAATACTCTTTTCTATGGCTCTCATCCTCTGCACCTGCGCAGATTATGATCTGTTAAATCTGGACGAACCTGCCCGCGTGAATCTTTCCATTAAAGCAGTCACAGACAGTACTGTCACACTTGTCTGGTCTAAAAGCAATGATGAAGATTTTTCCAATTACAAAGTATATTATTCCAGAAATGAAACCGTTGACCAGCATGACTCCCTGGTGGATTCGCTCTCTTTCAGGATAGATACCACAAAAACGGTGCGTAATCTTGTTCCAGGCACCCGTTATTATTTCAGGGTTCTGGTAAACACCGGAAGAGGTCTTTTTTCTGCCAGTAATGAAGTGGATACTGTTACACTGAGAGATACAACCGGGGATTCAGATGAAATTCTGAGGATGTATGCACCAGTGATAATTTCCGATTCCTCGATAATTTTGAGATGGTCGAAATTCCATTTCTCATTTGACTCTTACAGGATATTTATGGATACCACATGGGATGTGACATACAGGGATTCTCTTATTGGCACTAAGTACCATGATGATACCAGCATGGTGATTAATGGGCTTTCCCAAGGTAGAACATACTGGTATCGGGTTTACGCAAAAAAAGATACCAGCTATATTGTCGGGAGCAATAGTGTGGAAGTTAAGATTCCATAGGCTACAAAAAATAAAAAGAAACAGGAAAACGTAAGAAAAATATCGAATATCGAATATCGAATATCGAATGTAGAATATCGAATATCGAATGTAGAATGTAGAAGTGGAAAAGATGAAAATATTTATGATCTGGAAAACAGGCAGATTGTATTGGGTAGAAATCTGATCATTTGTTATTCGAAATTCGATGATAGATTCCATACGCTACAATAAATAAAAAGAAACAGGAAAACGTAAGAAAAATATCGAATATCGAATGTCGAATGTAGAATGTAGAAGTGGAAAAGATGAAAATATTTATGATCTGGAAAACAGGCAGATTGTATTGGGTAGAAATCTGACCATTTGTTATTCGAAATTCGATGATAGATTCCATAGGCTACAATAAATAAAAAAGAAACAGGAAAACGTAAGAAAAATATCGAATGTCGAATATCGAATATCGAATATCGAATATCGAATATCGAATGTAGAATATCGAATGTAGAATGTAGAATGTAGAAGTGGAAAAGATGAAAATATTTATGATCTGGAAAACAGGCAGATTGTATTGGGTAGAAATCTGATCATTCGTTATTCGAAATTCGATGATAGATTCCATAGGCTACAATAAATAAAAAAGAAACAGGAAAACGTAAGAAAAATATCGAATATCGAATATCGAATGTAGAATATCGAAGTGTGGGAAGTGGAAAATTTGATAATTGATATTATAGAAATTTATCGATAATCATCATGTTTTTAAAAGCACTCATATTTCCAGAAAATCTTTCTCTTGGAGTATCTCTTAATTCCGGTGAAATACGTTATGCACTGGTTTATAAGTGTAAATCTGGAGACTTTAAACTGGTATCCAGTGGAAACGGGGTTCCTGTATGGCTTTCCCTGTTTACACCACTGTTTACCCGTATTGATCTTTCTCAGACTCCGGTTATCATAAATGCAGAGCATATTGGACAGGAAGATCCTGACAGCTGGATAGAACGACGTGAATCGGGTTCATCAAAAGAACAGCCCGGAGATCTGGAATTGATCAGGGAATATGTGGTAAAAAAATCAACAGTTTATCAGGTAGAAACTTCTGTTACAGCACGCAATAATTTTCTTCAAAAACTGCCAAAAAATCTGGCAGTCTGCACTCTTTCACCCCCGCTATGGAAACTTGCTGAGCTTTACTATGAACAGAGAAATAAGCCTTTTATTCTTTGGAAAATAACTGAGGAAGGTTCTATTATAGCCAGAGTCGGTAATGAGGGAATCAGCAAAATATGTAATTTCTGGCCTGATACCGAAGATCTCAAAGGGAAACCTGAGATGATCCTTGAGGAAATAACCCCTCTTCTGCACTCTTTGTCCTCATCTGAAAAACTACCGGTAATAGTTTTTCCACCGGAAAAGGAATTCAATATACCCGACATTTTTGGAAAATCCGGATTTGCATTTGAAAATCCACCGGAAATAAAAGGTGTCATTTTACAGGATCACGAGGCTTATGCCAACGCACGTTTTAAAAAGGGTGATCCGAATTTTGTACCTTTCGAAAAAATACAACCGGTCAGTTCCCTGAAATCTATTTGGAAATCTTCGGTGTTTGCATCCAGATGGATAATTTTCCTTATATTGACCAGTTTCATTATCATGCTGGGGACCGACAAGTTTTCTGATCTCTACCTTAGATTAAACAGTGACAGACTGGCCAGTGTTAAATTAAAGATAGATGAGCTTGAAAATACCAGCAACCGGCTTGATTCAGTAATAGCCAGGTTTAAAGAAAAAGCCGGTTTTATTGCTGATGAAAGCAGGATTACAGAAATTCTCAGTGATTTCCAGGAGATATTCCCTGAAGGGATGTGGGCAGAGGAGATAACCGCTACAGATATTGTGGATATTGGTTACCAGATTGATATCCGTGCAATAGCTTCTTCGAGCGGATTGATAGGTAATTTTATGGAGAAATTGAGTAGTGTAAAGGGAATCAGTCAATGCAGGATGATCTACAGTGAACAGATCCCTGCAAAAGAGGCGGTTAAAGGAATAAGAGTTAAGATACAGGCAGTGTGGAAATGAGAGTTTCGATTCCACTCAGCGGCAAGATGTTCAAAGAAAGTCCGAATTTCTTTAATCAAGAAATTAAAGAGCAGATATGAAAAATTATATTAACGGTTTCTCTTTTATTGCATTTGTGTTCGTCTTGAGTATCTATATGGTACTGAATATCCATATCCCCTACTGCACCGATATAACAAAAAAGATAAAAAGTATATCTGAACAGTATAGAGTTGCCCAGGATACCGGAAGTATTTCAAAAGAGCTTACTAAAAAGAAACATGACATTGCAAGAATCGACAGCCTGCTGCAGCTTCAGATGCTCCGGGAATCGGAAGTTAAAAACGGTTTCATAGAAGCGCTCTATCTGTTTGCAGATTCTGCCCAATTGAAAACATCAAAAGTGGAAGTGGGTGAAAAGTTATCTATTAACAACCGGAATGAAACATCCATCAGTATCAATGGAACAGGGTCTTATTTATCTATTGGTAAATTTATTGAAAACATTGAAAATTATCCCAAATCCACCAGGGTTCGTCAGGTGGTATTGAAAAGCTCCGGTAAAAAGGATATCGATGCATTAGTGGATTTTGTTTTAATGGAATAGAATTGTTATGAACCGTAAAATACTGATAATACTCATATTGGTCGCTGTTGCACTATATTCCTACATTGCATTTTTAATTGCAGGAGGATCTTATTCGCCTCAGGCAAAACCTGTAATTTCAGGGAAAGACAGAAATTTGTCAATAGATAAACTGGTGCTCAACACCATTCCGGTCAGTTTTAAAAAAGGTAACCGGGACCCATTCTCACCTTATAAAAAAGAACCGGTAAAAACTGTTGTCGTCACCCAAAAAAAGCCGGTTAAAGACATTCCCAAAAAAGAGCCCCCTAAACCGCCATCGATAACTATTACTGGTATAATGTGGAATCCTTCAAACCCCATTGCCATGGTTAAGATGCCAGATGGAGCTAGTACAGTTGCTAAGCCAGGAGTAGTGGTAGGAAATATCACTTTCAGAAAAATTGAACAAAATAGGATTCTGGTGACCAATGAAGGAAAAGATTTCTGGATCGAGCGGCAGTAATAAAGAGAATGAGTATCATATTTAAAACCACCATTTTTAAATGTGTATCTGATAACCAGAAAGATGGATACACGCTACTTGAAACTTTGATAGCATTAAGCATTCTGCTGGTTGTGGCAGTTCCTTTGATCTCTTTTCTTTTCAGATTAACAGGTGCTCATGATTCGGGGAAAGCTTTAACCGGGATGTGCATTCTGGAACAGGAAGCAACATTGGTAAGAACTTTTCCCAAAAAAGCTGTGCCTGCCAAAAGAAGAGTTGTAGATGGTAAGGAATGGATAATAAAAACTGAAATCAGCGGATCCGAAATACTACTTTATCGCATGACTGTAAATGATGGTAAAAAGGATATGGGGGAGCTGGTTTTTTATGGCAAAAAAGAATAAAGAAGATTTTTGCTGCGGATGGCAACTCTGCCAGAATTCATTGATCCTGAAATAATTTATAACAAACCTTTTACCATTAAGAGCATCTGATTTTTATGTCCAAAAAAGACTGTGGATTTACTCTGTTAGAGCTTCTTATTTCCATAACCATCTCCAGCATGGTCATGATCTATGCGATGGCTGTCTTTACTGACCTGGGTAAGGGGTTTCGAATACAAGGGAAGAAAAACAGCAGTGTACAGACACTCACACTGCAGAAAATACAAATTGACAAAATTATGAATTCAATTGGCTCTATAGACAGCTGGACCAGCACAACCATCAGATTTAAAGAAGTACATACCGATTCACTAATTACTATACAGTTAAAAAACGGATCATTATTGAAAAACGACCGGATAATAAGTAAAAACCTGAAAAGTCTGAGGTTTAACTTACAAGAAAATGATGGAGCTATGAACAATGAAAAAGTCTTGCTTTGGGAATGTTTAACAGATAGAAATGGCTTAATATGTGGTGCAGTTGTTATAAGGGAGTAGTATTTTGAACTCCGGTAAATTTTATAATGAATCCGGTTACACACTTTATACTGTTCTGATAATACTCACTGTTATCGCTATTTTTCTTTCATTGATTTTTAAACATACCGGTTTCACCCATAAACAAACAGTAAATTATAAAAACAGAACACAAGCCAGGTTTCTGGCTGAATCCGGAATTACCCGTGCAGAATATTTCCTCAACGGTGGTGATGGGCATTCGATGGATTGGGAGACCGAAAGATTTGAGGAAGCACTGGGAGACTATGGGAAGATCTTATTAAAAAGCAGAAAATTCGGCCTGTTTGATAGAATTGAATCACAGGGAGTTCGATTCAAGACCACCTGCACCATAAACGGGCTTTTTGGAAGAGATGTTCCCGGCGTACTGAAACCATCACTGACACTTACCGGCCATGTCGGCGGATTGATTCTTCATGAGGGATCGGTTATCGAAGGTCAAATAGTGCTCCATCATGGAGACATCTATCGTGAACGCCGTGGAAGACCCCTTGCTGAATATCAGAAGAAACTGATCATACGTGAATCTCAGGACTTGCCTTTTGATTCGTTGCTGATCCCGGAATTAATGGTTAATTTTGACAAGATGCACTCTTCTTTACTTTCTTATGGTAATTCCCTGACCGGGTTCTTATCTGGTGACAAACTAAGAGAATGTATTTTGAAATGTGATACAATCGTGGTTTCAGGAGACTGTTCAATTGAAAATGCTGAAGTAAATAACAAGGTTATGGTAATATCAGGAACACTCATCATAAATGAAAATACAATCATAAAGGGCTCTCATTTTTCAGCGGAAAGGATAACTGTTAAAGGTGGTAATCTCAGTGGCTCTCTTTTTTATTGTACAAAGAAAATGGAATTAAAAGGGGGATATCTGAATTCCCAGTTTTTTGCCAGAGATACCATAACGGCAGAAAAGGAAGTAAAATACGGGCCAATGACAGTTATTACCTGTATCAGAAGCAGATCCAGGGATTCAACTGTAACAGGTGGTATCTATTTCGATGCGGGAACCAGTTTCAAGGGAACCGTTATCGGTTTTGTTGACAATACTGCAAAACTGAGCAGCATGGGACCATCGGTAGTTTTGGGCAGCGGCTCAGTTGTTTCAGGAGTAATAATCACCAATCATGATCTGGATATAAAACAAGTGCAGATAAAAGGGCATGTCTGGACCCGTACAATTATGACACTTTACAACGGAATGTCTTTCACCAATTATCTTATCAACAGCACGATATCCAAACCAGATAAAGAAGTTTTTTTTCCACTGATTGGAACGCCTCCGGCAAGAATAAGAGGAATAAAAACGGTTTTATAGTTCCTCGTAAAAATGCCTTTAATTCTTCACGTCTGAGTTGTTTTATCGAACCTCCGAAGTAATGTCTTGTTTACCGTTTCATAGGCTTTTATTTATTTCGGTAATTTCCGCTGATTCCAACACCAGTACCTTCCTGATCAAACTCATTACCGGTAAACTGCTGACGGGTTGGAGTCTGTGGTGATGCCACAACATCTGAAATGTTTTACATACCTATTTCTGAACGATCACGCCCTGAGATACATTATGAAGAGGGGATGCGAACCGGATAATATACATGCCTGTTGCACCTGAAGTCGCCTGCCATGATGTAGATGCATCAACATCAGCAGATGCCAGAAGTTTTCCATTCACTGAGTAAACCTGAGCGTAAGCAGGTACTTTCGATTTAATCAAGATAAATCCTGGTATACTCTGGCAGGAAAAGATGCTCTGTTTTGATGAACCCGTAGCTGGTTTAAATTTCACACCGACATTCCTGGTACCAGACGTCATCACGTAGATATAGTTATTGGGTGTGAATGCATAAGCGATGAGGCCATACTCCTTTGTCTCCCAATTATACGTGTTGCTGGATTCGATAGTGGACTTGACAAGAACGGCCTGAAACGTCCCCATACTGGTAATTACTGTACCTTCTGCTATGACTTCAGCATTCTGTGTCTGGGAATAGCCGTCTACAGTATACGTAATGCTCCATTTCTTACCCAAATCATGGGGTAACCCCATCTGCGTATAGGGAGTGTATTCAGTTTTATACCCGCTTGAAATGCCGCCAATGGTAAGCAGATCACCATTCTTTTCTTTCAGGTACGTGGTTCCAGAAAAGGATGAAATCGTTTTGCCGGAATAGTCAACTGCCAGTGTTGCTTCAGGAAAATTGCTGTTATTACTGACATTGTAAATTCTGGTAATTTTGTAGTAGTAGGATCCCGAATACGAAGTAAAATTCCACTTTTTACCGGTACCTTTCGTCAGATCAAGTTTTGTTGGAGCTGATTGTACGACAGTATAATCATAAGTATGTCCTGGAATATAGCCTATGTCCTTGCTTTCGATAGTTAATGCCTGTGCACTGATACACAAAACTGCCAGTAGCCCAATTACCATTGCTGACAACCTTCTTTTCTGAACTGCTTCTCTTCCAGTGTTCATCTTTACCTCAAAAATCAAGTATGGTGATCATATTCTCAATATTATACACCACTTTTAAGCTGGAGCCATCAAAAAAAGTGAATAATTACAGGATACAGTATGTTACATCAGAAGCAAGATCCCGATTCAGACTATTAATCACTTCCATCTATACTATAAAAATCTTTTTCCCAAAAAATACAATTTTATTGTACCAAATTGTCACTTATAGTAATTTCAATTCAGACTTTCACCAATAATCATTATAGAGGTATGATCGATTGAAAATTCTTCCTTTAAGAAGTCTCTTTGTAATGACTATCAGCATGCTTCTTTTATTGGTTTTAGCCTATTTGGATTATATTTCCAATGATCTGAGCTTTTTCGTTTTTTATTTCATTCCCATCTTTATAACAGCCTGGTTTATTGGAAAACCTGCTTCCATCACTTTATCCACTCTGGCGGCTATCGCCTGGCTGATTGTGGACCGGTATTCTGCACACCCCTACTCCAATTGGAGTTACCCTTACTGGAATGCGTTGGTCCGCTGGACCTCTTTTATGATTTTGGCACTCTCCATATCTCAGATCAAATCGATGCTTGAGAAGGAGAAGCGGTTGAAACACGATTTAACACTGGCTCTTGACAATATCAACAAATCCATATCAGTGGCCAGGAAAGTGGCTGAGGGTGACCTTTCGATGTCTTCGTTTTCCTGGTTGGGTAAAGAAAAAAAGCAACCGATAGATGAAATTCTCTATTATATGGTGAAGAGGTTATCAGAGCAGAAAAGTCTGGAAAAACGATTATTCCAACTTGAGCGTCAGGCTATAATGGCAGAAACAGCTTCCCATCTTGCTCACGAGATCCGCAATCCACTTAATCTTATAATGCTCACAACTCATCACATAGGAAATCAGTTTCTACCGGCCGAGGAATCGAAACAGGGCAAATTCAACGATTTAATCTTATCACTAAAATCAGAAGTAGAGCATCTCAGCAATGTCATTTCCAACTTCATGACTATAGGTAAGTCTTCAGAAATAAAAAAAGTCCACATTCCAGTTTCAGATATAATTGATCAGGTCCAGATTCTGATAAGACAGCAGCTACTTTCCAGGAATATCCGCATGGAATGTAAGATTGAGAACAATCTAAGGATATTTGCTGATCCTGAACAGATCAAACTTGTATTTCTCAATTTGTTTGTCAACGCTATTGCGGCAGTTCCGGACAACGGCAGAATTCTGCTCAGTGCGCAGAGTGATTCTCAGAACAAAATCACCAGACTTACTGTTTGCGATAACGGTATTGGAATCAATCCGGAAGATTTTGAGCAGGTGTTTGAACCATATTTCACCAGAAAAGAGGATGGTACAGGACTGGGATTGGCTCTGGTAAAACGTATCATTGACGATCACAATGGAAGCATCTCTGCTTCAAACAGTGAGGATGGAGGTGCCAGATTTGAGATCGTTCTACCTTCGGAGGAATTTGTTTGTCAATCAAAGTATTAATCGTCGATGACCAGGTGAACCAAAGAGATATGCTGGCCCAGATACTGCACTCTGAAGGCAGGATGGATGTCAGACAAGCCGGAAATGCCAATGATGCGCTTGGAATTATCCGGGAATTCAAGCCTGAGGTAGTACTGACCGATTTGAAAATGCCAGGAAGAAGCGGGCTTTCACTTCTGGAGGAGATCTCCTCTTTGCCCATTGGTCCGGAAGTAATCGTTATTACTGCTTTTGGTTCTATTGACACTGCTATCAAAGCTACCAGACTGGGTGCCTATGATTATGTCACTAAACCTGTAAAAGCAGAAGAAGTGATGTTTCTGATAGAGAAAGCCAGAGAAAAATATTTATTAAGACAGGAAAGTAAACTGCTGAAGCAGGAATTGACCAGGCAGGTCAGTTCTAATATTGTTTTCCGTTCACCCTCCATGAAACTTATCATGGACATGGTGGAAACGGTAGCCAGAACTGATTCTACGGTAATAGTGCGGGGAGAAACCGGCACCGGAAAAGAGTGCATCGCAAAACTGATCCATCTGAAAAGCAAGCGCTGTGCAAAACCGATGCTTAGCATCAATTGTGCTGCATTTGCAGAAACTCTGCTGGATTCAGAACTGTTTGGCTATGAAAAAGGCGCTTTTACAGGTGCTAACAACAGAAAGGCCGGAATCATCGAAGCCGCTTCTGGAGGAACTCTTTTTCTGGATGAAGTTGCGGAAATGTCTCCAGGAACACAAGCAAAAATTCTTAGAACCATACAGGAGCGCAAGATCAGAAGAGTCGGTGGAACAGAGGACATTGTGGTAGATATAAGAATAGTTGCAGCCACCAATAAAAATCTGGAACAGGCAGTAAACAATGGCCAATTCCGTCAGGACCTGTTCTATCGTTTGAACGTGGTACCGATAATCATTCCTCCTTTACGAAACAGACCTGAAGATATTCCTGCTCTGGTTGAACATTTTCTTAAAAAATTCGGCCAGTTTAAAACGGTAGAGGATGCGGCTATGGCAGCCCTTTGCCATTACAAATGGCCTGGAAATGTCCGGGAACTGGAAGCCGCAATCGAACGTATCGCAGTCTTTTCACGAAATCCTGTGATCAGTGTCAGCGATCTACCTGCTGAAATCTCCAATCCCCCATTCATGACATCTACCGCACCGTGGGATATTCCGGAAGAGGGAATTGTCTTTGAAGATATTGAAAAGATTATCCTGTCAAATGCACTAAAGAAAGCCAATGGCAACATGAGTTCTGCAGCAAAACTGGTTGGCATGAGTTACAGAGCTTTCAGATATAGAGCGAATGTCTTTGGACTTCGCGGCGAGTAACATTATGGTACACCCGATTGTACCATTTGGGTAATTCCCTATTGTTTAAGATCCCCTCAACGTTTTTCCGGTTTATCTACTTTCAATCCAACTACCTTGTAACCTATTGATTTATTACCAATTTCAAAATCTTTTCTCCTCATACCCAAATGGGAATGTTTTTTGCATATCCGACAGCAGAAACAGCCGAAGGTTTTTCAGTTTCAAGGGAGGAAGCTAAAAGATGGACTATTTTACTTTTCTCAAGGTTTATGCAGCATGCCTGCTTGGGCTGTTTCTCGTGTTACTAACTTTTGTTTTCTTCAAAAATACCTTTCACCGTAGTGTGGAAAAACTTAACAGTTATGGCCTGGAACTACTAGGCTGTAATCATTTGGATGAAGCAATAGAGGTGTTTAGAAAAGCCTCCCAGTTAAATCCTTATTGTGCCCGTTCACACAGCAATCTGGCATGGGCACTTTGCAGAAAAAATGAGCATTTACAGGAAGCAATGGAGGAGTTCAACACAGCAATAAAACTCGAACCACTCAATGCCATTCATTTTTATCGTCGTGGCCAGTTTTACCTGAGCAGGATGAATGATATTCTGCAATCCGGACGCGATTTCAAGAGAGCCTGCGAAATTGAACAGATCGATAATATTACCCTCTTCTTATCAGATGACAAACCGGAAAGGAGTACTATTATCAGATCAGATATATTGGAATGTAAATCCGAAACAGGTTTACAGAGATTGGAACACCGGAATAATTATGCCTGGAAAAGTTAAAATTCTGGCTATTGATGACGAGGCCAAAGCACTTTCACTGTTCAAATTGAATATGGAAAGCTATGGTTACGAAGTCCTGGCCACAACCAGCAGTAAAGCCGGGATACTGCTTGCTATTAATGAAAAACCGGATCTGATTATTTTGGACATCCGCATGCCCGAAATGGATGGTTGGCAAATATGTAAAAAACTCAAACTCAACAGTGTCACCAATCAGATTCCAGTAATCTTTTTTACTGCATGCTCAAGTTCTAAGGCTAAGGAAGAAGCAAAAAGACTGGGAGTTTATGCTTACCTGATCAAGCCAGTAGACCCGGATATCGTTGCCGAATTGATCAAAAAAGTTGCTGCTGATACAGGCACTTACATTAAGGGAGAGGATCAAAGATGACTGATTACAAAATATAAACACCTATTTTCCTATTCCCGAAAGACTTTAAAAAAATCACTTATTAACAGGAGAAATATATATGCTTTACCAATGTATCAAACTGGTCATTTCCGCAACTATAATTTTGTCATTCACCGCAGGATGTTCCAAAAAAGTCACTACTGTTCAGCCGGATCCGGTTCCCAAACCACAAGTGGAACAACCGCCAAAACCTCCGGCTGATAATACTGATTCATTTGTGGCAGAGGACCCCGATGCACGTCTGAGAGAATTACTGGTTCCTATCTATTTTGATTATGACAAACATTCCATACCCAACTCTGAATTGCCAAAGCTCGAGAGAATTGCATCTTTTCTTAACGAGAACAACAATATCCGTTTACTGATTGAAGGCCATTGTGATGAGAGAGGTTCCAGCGAATACAATATGGGGCTTGGTGAAAACCGGGCAAAATCAGTTCAGAAGTGGCTTATGGCTTATGGAATCTCCGGATCACGTCTGGAAATCACCTCTTATGGAAAAGAAAGACAGGTTTCGTATGGATGTCAGGATGAGAATTGTCATGCAGAAAATCGCAGAGATGAATGGAAAATCCTGGCCAGATGAAATAAATAAATACCTGCAAAAAAATATCTATAGGTAATACTGAATTTCATATTTGTTTCAGCAAAGTCAGTAGACGCTGGCTTTGCTTCGATACACTTCAGATTGCCTCAACTTCTCCATTTAAAAATCTTGCTTCTACTCGGTAGCGTCTGGTTAATTTAACAAAAATTAATGCACTAAACAGCTTGAGATTTGGAATTTCAGACCAGAAAGCACCAAATCACAAATCTTAAATTCCAAACAAAATCCAAATTCTAAACAGGAGCAGGAGTATGAATAGAGAATTCGAAATTCGAAACAGGATAGTGGCCTATATCTGCTTTTTTGTTGTTTGGTTTTTGTATAATTGGTAATTGGGATTTGTTTAGGTTTTGGCGCTTGTGATTTGGAATTTATTTGCGTGCCTTACTTCTTATCGATCTTATGTTTGTTAAATTTACCGGACACTTCTGGCTCCTGCTTATGATTCATCAAAGGCATTTCCCTCCTTATCAGCGATCCATATAATTTTTGATTGAGATTCCCTGCAGGAAGTGAGTATTTTGTAGATTCTTTAAAGTTCTAAAGTACAATCCGAATGCCACCTGGCAATCCATTCTGATTGGGCGGTAGTAAACATAAAACGGAGCTTAAATGCAGGAAAATTTACATGCGACCCAGTGTGAAGAACAAAGCCTTCGCAAACTTTTCGAATTGAGCAGAAGACTTGTTATTTCTTTAAATCTTGACGATATTCTCCAGGCGACTGTCGATGGGGTTGCCACCTTAACCGGACTGGATACAGCAGCAGTTTATCTTCTTCAAAACGATAAAATGCGCTTATGCAGCACCACTCCACCACTTCCGCCAGATTTTCCTGATGAACTGCGTTACGCACCGCTGAAAGAATACCCCTACCTGTGTAAAGCAATTGATTCATCAGCACCTGTTTTAATCCCGGATGTGGTTGAAGTTTCAATCTCCCCTGCTGAGGAATTGGTAGCTAAGATGCGAAATCTTCGTACAATTCTTTTTCTGCCGCTGATAGCCGAAACTGAAGTTATGGGAGCACTCATTGTTGGCTCTACCAACTCACCACGATCTATTACCAATTCTGAGATGGATCTCTCTCACACCCTGGCCAATTTCGCAGCGCTGGCGGTTAAAAACGCCAGACTTTATCAGGCTGGTCAAGAATATGTTGCTGAACTTGAGTATACAATTGCAGAGCGCAAAAGAGCTGAGATAGAACGGGAAAAATTGCGTAAACAACTTATCCAGTCCCAGAAAATGGATGCCATAGGTCAATTGGCAGGAGGGATTGCACACGATTTCAATAATATGCTCTGCGGGATCATTGGCAATGCAGAACTGCTTCAACTCGGTATAACCGATACCTCACTTCGCCAACTTGTAGGTGAAATCATTACCATCAGCAGACGCTCTGCAGATCTCATCGCTCAATTGCTTGCTTTTTCCAGAAAGGGACAAAACCAGAACATTCTGATAAATCTGCATCACATTATTGAAGAAGCAGTCTCTATACTCAAACACAGTATCAGCAGAAAAATAGAGATTACAACAGATTTTCAGGCATTTCCATGTATAACAGAGGGTGATCCAGCACAGATTCAGAGCGCACTTCTGAATCTGGCGGTGAATGCACGTGATGCTATGCCCGAAAGTGGCGTTCTCTCAATCAGCACACGAGTTGTCAATCTGGATGTAGAAATCTGTCAACAATACACCTGCGAACCATCACCAGGACCTTTTATTGAAATAGCTGTATCCGATACCGGAATCGGAATGGATGCAGAAACATTAGAACATATCTACGAACCTTTTTTCACCACCAAAAAGCTGGGTGAAGGATCCGGAATGGGTTTATCTGCGGTGTATGGCACAATGAAGACGCATGGTGGAGCCATTAATGTTGTAAGTGCCCCAGGTCAGGGTACAACTTTCATGCTTTATTTTCCATTAAAAGAACTGAATGACCAGAGAATTTCAGAAGAGCCAGACCATCACAGAGTTGAATCGGACTACACCAGTATAGCTGCCACAAACAGGCATATACTTATCATAGATGATGAAAAATCCGTAGCCAATATCGCCTCTGAACACCTCCGAAGTGCCGGTTACCAGGTGACTGTATTCACTGATAGTATCTCAGCACTGTCTTTTTTCAGAGAACAGCATTCAAAGTTTTCCCTGGTTATTCTTGATATGATGATGCCCAAACTGGATGGCACGGCTATATACCATTCGATAAAATCCATCAGCCCGGGAATGAGGGTGATACTGGTATCAGGATATAGTATTAACGGGGCAACCAGAGCCCTTCTCGATGAAGGAGCACAGATGTTTATCCAGAAGCCCTTTTACAGAGTCAAATTGCTTGATGCAGTCAGGGATGTACTGGAAAGCTGATTTGAACATAGAAATGGCTTTACAGCTCTCCTATTTTACATGGCTGAACAGAGAACGAAAAAGATGTGCTAAAGACAATATTGGCTTATGCAGAAGCATTCCAGGTCCTGAAAACCTCATGACCTGCCGGATTTTTTCCCGCATATCCGGCCGGTAACAATGAACCGGACATCGTGCACATACCGGTTTATGGTTGCCATAGAGGCAGCGTGACAAACGCATTCTGGCGTATGCACACAATTCGTTGCACTCATCACACATCTGAGCAGAAGTTCCATGCATTTTCCGGCAATAAAGCCTTATCATAGCTTCTACGGTTTTCTGCTCACTTTTTATTCTTTCCATGTCATATCATGCTTTTTTTTCACTGTTCAAGTACAAAACCCACTTATCTTATGGTAATGTTATTTGGAAAACACAATATTTTAATCCAGATAATGCGTTTCTATCACCTGCCATCATTTCCCATTCTCGAAATTTTGATATCCGATATTCGTTATTTTTTATTTCAGTAAACTGAGACAATCAAATAATTTTTATTACAGAGACCGGACAATCCTTTGCCGCCTCCTGACAACCATTTTCATATTTTACATCAATGTCGCCTTCAACTGCATTGGCTTTCCCTTCATCATCCAGCTTGAACACCTCCGGGCATATCGACTCACAAAGTCCACACCCGATGCACCCATCTCTGTCAATGGTAACCCGCATAAGTCCTCCTTATTGTTTTAACTTAAACACCCTGTTTTACTTTCTTACCTGAAGAATATGCCCGTTTTTAATCTGCGGTTAATTCTTTTCATCACTTATAAATATACAAATCCGGAGAGCTTGTAAGATTGATTCAGATCAAGAAAAACACAATTTTTATTAAAACCAGTGAAAAAGAAATACTAAAATTACCATACCAAAATTCGAAACAGGAACAGAAATTTGAATAGAAAATCCAAAATCCAAAATCCAAAATCCAAAAATCTGAAATCTGAAATCTGGATTATGACCAATTGACAGTTAGGAGTCGAGTAGAACGGGCGTTAAATTAACCGGACACTTCTGAACTGAAATAAGAAATGGAAATTATCCTACTTCAGCTTACTATCTGATTTAATATTTGATCTGATTAACTCTGAATTGTTTCTTTCTGATTTGATTTTCATTTCCGGTTAATTATTTGTCATGGTTACTGCTGCTGTATACGTATTGATTCCGGAGTATCCCACAAATCCGTATCGTAACCATAAGAGTAACCGCTCCAATCAAGTGTTTTGGCGATACGGGCTTCAGAATTGAGATTGACTCCACGCAATAACCATTCACGCAAGACTGGATAGCCGGTCCGGTCGACAATATATCCCACATGCTCCTTGATCAGTGTTTTGTCGATAAATTTATCAATATATGGGTAAAGGTTTTTTATAATTGCAACCACAGCTTCAGAAGAAAGCCATTCAGCAAAAGGAGCAGCCAGTCGCGGGCTTTTTTTGCCGGTACGTCCCATCAGGACCAGACGGAAATATTTCCGGGGATTACGGGTCCAGGCCTGGGTAGGACAAACCAGAACACATTCACCACATCCGATACAGCGTCGTTTGTCACGCGCCACTTTATGATCTGTCATTGATAGCGCCCCGGTAACCCGTTTCCTGCATGTTTTTACACATGCCTCACAACCAATGCAGGCATACGATTCATATTCCGGTATCGTCTGCCCGATTATTCCAATGTCCTGCATATGAGCTTTAATGCAGTCGTTGGGACACCCGGTAATCGCTATCTTCACATGATAATCGTTGGGATAAATGTTTTTTTCCACTTCCAGAGCAAATCCGGTAGTATCAAAATTAGCAAAAGGACAGACGCGGTTACCGATACATGCGGAAACATTCCGGGTACCTGCCGCCGGGTACCCTTCGGTTAGCGAAAAACTCTCTAACCTGAGATGTTGATCAGTTTGTCCGATATAATCTGAAATCAGTAAATTTATTTCCGGAATTTTTTCAAATGGTATTCCGGGTAGTTCAAATCCCTGCCGAGTGGTAAGATGTACTGTACCATTGCCAAACTCATCGGCAATACGTCTCATCAGATCAAGATGTCTGGAAAGCAGGTGACCACCTGGCACTCGGATTCGTAAACAGGTGTGCGCGCGGTCTTTGGTAATACGCCAGGCATTTCTGACAATTTGTTTTCTGTTTATATCACGAATCATTATTTCTCCATTCAATCAACAAGACCGGAAACAGAATCATACCGGAACACCGGCCCATCGACGCACACATAGGTGCTATCGATTTTGCAATGCCCGCATTTCCCCAAACCACAGGCCATACGTCTTTCATAGGAGACCCATATCCGGTCCGGGGTTATTTTACGTTTAATAAATTCTGCTGCAGTGAATTTCATCATTACAGGTGGACCCACTACTACAACATGCGTTTGTAACGGGTCGGGGATGTCCACATCAGGTACATGGGAAGTAATAAGCCCGGTGCGCCCGTTCCAGCTGCACGCTTCTTTGTCAACAGTAATGATAACCTGAGCCTTCGATTTCCATTCCTCGAGTTCATCTTTATAAAGAACCGATTCAGGATCCTTGAACCCGAAAACCAACCTGGTGTTAGCAGCCTGCTTTTTGTCCGAAAGACGGGATTGGATCAGGGTTCTCACCGGAGCCACAGCACATCCTCCTGCAGCGATAACCAATATCTTATCTGCATACAAAGATGCAGGAAAGGCCACCCCATAAGGACCGCGCAAATAAATGACTTCTCCCACCCTGCAGGAGAGAATCGCACGGGTAAGATGGCCTGCTGCCCGGATTGTCAGCTGAATCCACCCTTCACCCGCACCGCTGATCGATATCGGAGCCTCGCCAGTCCCCGGAAGAGACACTTCTACGAACTGACCGTGAGCGGGTTTTATCTGAGATTCCAATGTAAAGGTATACTCGATTTCAGTCTCTTTCTTTATCTGCATTATCCTGCTTGCAACAGGCAAGTATGGGTTAACCATCTGCCCCTCCTTTAATAACACCAACGGTTCTGTGCAGTTTGTTTAGACAATTTGCAAATGAAATATACTCAGGGCACACATCATCACAGCGCCCGCAACCTACGCACATATGAACACCGAATCTTTTCCGGTAATCGTATATTTTATGAAATGTTTTGAACCGCATCCTGGAGCCGTAATCCTTTCTGAAGGAAGCCCCTCCGGCCATATCAGTAAATCCGTCAAGATGACATCCATCCCATACACGTTCCCGCCTGGCGAGTGCGTTTTCACTATCATTGCCGAATCGGATATCGTGCACCGAAAAGCAGCTGCATGTGGGACACGAAGTGTTACATCTTCCGCATGCTATGCACCTGCTTGCGTATTCATCCCACAGTTTGTGAGTAAAAAGACTTTCCGGCATTTCCTCAATTACAGGAACAGTTATTTCGATACCATTTTCCTGAGGATATCGTAGCTCAAACTCAGTCTCAACTCCCAGTCCGTTTATTTTTGATATAAACCAGTTATTTTGTGTGTCAATATATATACCTTCGGACGTCTTGCGGACTGCAGCACTGAAACCTTCAACAGTATTCGTACCCATTGCTACACAAAAGCAGGAATCAAATGGTGCTGCGCATTCCATAAGAACAAATTCGACTCTGTCACGGCGCCGCAGGTAATAAGAATCGGGTTCAGGTCCATTTTTCAGAAAAATGTTGTCAAGACGGGAAATTGCATGAATGTCACAGGCTCTGCAGAAAAGGATTATCTTTTTCTGCTGTTTGGCAGGTTCTACAGAATTTATTCCGGTATAATCAAGCAAGGTCTCAGTTATTGGAAACACAGTTTCCTTCGGTGATAAATATGTCTTCTGGTCCCATACCAATTCATCGATCGAAGAAACAGGCCCATATTTCACCAGTGGAGTATCAGAGAATCTTCCACGTCCCGGCCGGCTTACTGGCCCTATAAAGATTTTTTCGTGATCTGATTTAAGCAGGCTATCAAATTCGTTTGCTTGCAGGAGTTTTTTCATTAACAAATCCTTTAATGGTTAAACCCTTTTCAGTTCTTTTCAATATACATGAATTATAGAATGAAGCGCGATACCGAAATTTGATACTGGAAAAATTATGATTCAACCCGATACAGGGTATAACCTGATAACCCGAAATGAATCAAAGTAACATTCCATACTGAATAATCGGGAATAACATTTATTTTTCTCGAAATTCTTATAATTCCATTTATCATTCCCGGATCGATTCAGTAGCATCAGAGGATAGATCAATAACATTAATCGAGAGTATCTGTTGACACGACCATAAAACGGCATGTCATCAGGCTAAGTCTTTTCTCTCAATCTGTCCAGATCTTCTCAATGCTCCATAACTGTAATCCTTATAAAAGATCTTGTGGTTGAACATGCAGACCGCACTCCTTGTGCTCAGGTTCCTCCCACCACCACCGTCCCGACCGTATATCATCGGTAATATCTATAGGACGGGTGCACGGCTCACAACCTATACTCCGATATCCCAGATCCTGAAGAGGATTATATGGAATGTCATAGGTTTTTATATATTCACGCACTTCACTCTCTGTCCAGTCATGCAGCGGATTCACCTTGATAATACCATTGGCCTCATCCCATTCAACTGCCTTTAACCTTCCCCTGGTTATTGATTGCTCTTTGCGAAGTCCGCATATCCATGCATCTGCCGTAGACAGTACCCGTTTCAAGGGTTGAATTTTCCGGACATGACAGCATAATTTTCGCAGTTCCACACTCTTAAAAAAAAGATTCGGGCCATGTTCTGCAAGCATTTTCTCGAGTTCTGATGAGTCAGGGCGGAGCACTTCATATTGAAAACCATATCGCTGAGAGGTTCTTTCCATGGTATCGTATGTCTCTGAAAAGAGCCTGCCGGTCTCAAGAGTAAAAATTCTTGGATAAGGAGTAGCTGCTTTTAAAATATGCGTAAGCACCTGATCTTCCAAACTCAAGCTGGAAGCCAGCACAATTCTGTCTACGCCAAATACACTAACAGCCAATTGAATGAGTTCTTCAGCTTTCTTGTTGCTTGCTATTTCCAGAAAATTATTATACTTCTCTTTAGATTCAGATATTTTGCTCATTTTTGTTCCCCCCGGAAGCTGGATTTATATTAACATTTACATCGATCGCAACAGAGATCGCCTCATTCATAGCACCAGTACGATATCCCTCACAATCAAGTGAAACCCAGGTATAGCCTGCTTTTCTGCAGATTTTTGTAAATTCTTTTCTCCTTGCCCATGCGCCAGAAAGTTCCTTTTCATCAATTTCTATTCTGGCCAGATCACCATGACTACGCACCCTGAACTGATTGAAGCCCAGATTTCTAATTGCAGCTTCTGCCTCTCCTACCCGTTGCAGTTTCTGCAGTGTAATGGATTCACCATACGGAAAGCGCGAGGCCAGACAGGCAAAACTCCCTTTCCCGGCTGTAGGAAGTCCCATCTGACGGGAATGATTTCTGATATCTTCTTTTGTAAATCCAGCTTCGATAAGCGGAGAGACTACGCCAAATTTCTCCTTTGCCACCATTCCCGGCCGGTAATCGCAGAGATCATCTGCGTTGCTTCCGTCAAAAACTACATCCATTCCTCTCTGAGAAGCAATCTCTGATATCTTCCCAAAAAGCTCACTTTTACAGAAAAAGCATCTCTGAGGTGTGTTTTCAGCGAACCCAGTTATGTTCAGCTCTTCAGATTCGATGATAAGATGTTCGATCCCCAGCCTTAATGCCGACTCCTTTGACAACTCCAGTTCGTAAATCGGATAAGTTGATGAAGTTGCAGTTACCAGCAACAACCGGTCACCCAATACCGATTTAGCCACAGCGGAAAGAAAGGTGCTGTCCACCCCACCGGAAAAAGCTATTACCGCTGATGAGTATCGGCGGATTATTTTTTGCAGACTCTCCAATTCAGCCATAGAATATGCCTCTCATAAGCGATCATCATATTTTTAAACATACCCGGAGCGCGATATGAAATCGCTATAATAATACTCCTGCAAGACTTTTCGTGCATCACCTCACCTTTTTTATGATAATTGACCAGAATCCATTTTCCTTCTGCTGTCTGATAATTTCATGACCTTCTGCTTTCAGTGAAAGCGGAACATTTTCAGCAGGTTCGCCATTATCAATAAGAACCTTCAATACCTGACCGGTCCCAAGCTGTGAAAGGGCCAGTTTAGTTTTAACAAAATTCATGGGACAGACCACACCACGCAAATCCTTTTCCATGTCAACACGTTCAGCATCGCTCACTTTAGTATCTGAAGGCGTATGAAATTTCAGGGTTTCATCCATTGATGAATATAAGGATTCAATTTTATCACACAAAGCTATCACATCCTCATGATTAAGGCTTGCACAATGCTCCAGCCCTCCAGATGCCACTGAAACCAGACCTCTGAACCGCTCAGAAATTATGTTGGTGGAGATAAAGAAACGTTCAAACAGCTGCAAAGCATGAAGGTCTCCTGCAGCTTCTGCACCCTGAGTTATAAGTAATGCTTTGGCCGCATGTACAATTGCATCATAAATAACCGTTTCACCAGCTTCATTACCTTCATCGATGAGTAGTTTCCGCGCTTCCCGCATCCGTGCTATCTCCAGGTCAATCAAATCAAATAATCCGGTTGCACACTCACCTGTCCCACGACCTTGTAGTGAAAACTGCTCTCTGGCACCCCAATCTACATAATATAGGTCATTTCTGTTTTTTTCCGGTACCAGACTGTATTTGTCACACAGAATGCGTAACTGGCTTATTCCTTCATAGTCAAGGTATTGATGATATGAGGAATACTTATTAAAGTTCAATATGTAATGTGACAGAAATTCTTCGATGAATTGCGGAACATCCCGTGCGGCTACATCCCCTATCCGCTGCGCAAGTTTTGTTTCACCATCAGAATTGATCATCGCCCCAGCAACTACTGAATAAGCAGGATAGACATCATCACCTTTTCTGCCAACTTTTCCTGAAAAACCCAGATGCGCTAATCCGTGCTGACCGCAGGAATTTGCGCAACCGGAAAAATGCAGACGAAATTTTCCCAAAGTGTCAAGATTTAATCCCGATTTCCAGAGCCGTTCAACGGTTGCCAGAAGTGCTCCACGGGAAAGACATATTCCTAATTGACATGTGCTTGCACCGGCACAAGCCACTGCACCACTGAGGACCGGAGGAAGAGTATGCTGAGGGAATAGTCTGACAGCTAAATGATATATGTTCCCAAGAAATGCTTCAGGAATGTTACGCAACGCCACATTCTGATCATTTGTGAATCGTATGGTATCATCCCCAAAAGCTTCAAGTTCGCCGGCCAGCTCGATTGCCTGACCTCCGGACAAATCACCCAGTGTCAGTGGAAGTCGCACTGCAAATAATCCTGATTGACTTTGTGCAATAGCATATCGACTTCTCCACAATTTAAAAGAATCATCCTGCACTATTTGTGCTTTCAAAGACACTTCCTGTGGCAGAAATTGCGGCCGTGTAATTATAGAAAATTCCCCTTGATTTTCATCTCTAATTTCTCTGCGTTTAGTCTCGTAAAGATCAATGAAACGAGCTCTTCCCAGGCTGTTATAAAGAAACCGTAAACGTGCAGTATGCTTGTTTCTACGGTTTCCGAATTCTGAAAACACCCTTTTGACTGCTTCAGCAACCTCAAAGATCTTATCTTCACTAATAAAATCATGCAGTAGTTCTCCCGCTTGTGGCATCCTGCCCATTCCACCTGCAACAAACACTTTAAACCCTCTGACACCATCACGTATTGTTGCCACAAAACCAACATCGTTGACAGTGGCGTATGCGTTATCAACAGCACTGTTGGAAAAAGCGATTTTAAATTTACGCGGTAAAAGCCATGATCCTGAAATAGAAATCATTTTAGAGGTCAATGCAACCGCATGTGGAGTAACATCAAATTCCTCCTCCGGCGCAATGCCAGAATCCCAGGATGCGGTAATATTCCGTACAGTATTGCCTCCCCCTCCACGACTGGCAAGTTTAAATTCCAGAAGACCGCGTATCACAGGCACAATATTTATAAGGGCTATGTCATGTATTTGCACTTCCTGACGGGTAGTAATGTGAAGTCTCCCGGATCCATACTGGTTGGCCAGACTACCCACACCCTTTAATTGCGCAGGTGTAATAATCCCTGCTGCACACCGGACACGTACCATGAATAATCCCTTTGTCCTCTGCTCATAGACTCCAAAAGGTACCCTATGAGCCTTGAGTTCAGCTTCGTTTATTTCTCCATTTCTGAAACGGTTAATAAGCGACTCCAGATGGTCAATCTCTCCATAAAGGCTCGAAGGTATCTCATACCCGGTTTCTAATATCTCTATATCTGTACTCATATGGCCCCTTCTCTTTTTTGTAAACTTCAGTTACCAGCAACCTTTTCAAGACAGCAAAAATCCTCTCTCTCATCTTTGAACTACTGCATTGATAATACTGTTATTTCTGCAAATGCGGTAATCTGTCGCCTCTGGCAGTGCTTTGGATAATCTCAATGTTCTCTTCAACCGGATTTCCACCGGTTATTCGAAATGACTTGACCACAGCCCCATTTTCAAGCGATACGATCACATAACTTATATCCGGGTCGTATGCCAGCCGGATATCCTCCTGCGACATCCGGGCCGGCGATTGAGGATGACTGTGGTAGATCGCCATCACCTTCAACCCCTCTTTACGCAGCTGTCTTATGGCTTTGAACTGCTCTTCAGGAACCAGAGAAAAATGCTCTGATGATCCGTCTGCATTTGTCATTGCTATGTTGCGGGTGACAATTTCCCCGCTACCCGCCAGATAACCGCACGCTTCAACCGGTTTTTCAACCTCTGCATGATAAATAATAGAATTAATCACATCTTCCCGGATAGTAATACTCATTTTTTCATCACTTTCAATTCACAAACTGACTGTTCTTCATCTTTTAATTCGGTAATTGAAGGAGACTGCCCGCATACAGGGCAAGTATCACGTTTTTTTAAGGGAATTTTACGGAAATCCATTGTCATTGCATCAAAAGTCAACAAACTGTCTGTCAGAAGCCTGCCAATCCCGATTATGAACCTCAGTGCTTCCGCAACCTGTATGGTTCCCAGCATCCCAGCAACCGCACCCAAAACCCCGGCCTGTGCACATGTGGGCACTGAATTTGCAGGCGGCGGTCCGTCAAAAATACACCGGTAACAGGCGCTCTTCCCCGGAATTATCGTCATCGTCTGTCCTGTAAATTGAAGTATTCCACCATGAGAGAATGCAATATTCTCCATCACACAGGCATCGTTTATAAGGAATTTGGATGCAAAGTTATCTGTTCCATCAATCACAAAATCATATCCTCTGATTATTTCCCGTATATTGGATGCAAAAAGTGACTCATCATACTTAATCACCTTGACACCAGGATTAATGGCATTCATTTTCTGAGCTGCAGAATGCACTTTAGGCTCACCTATATCTTCTGTAAAATGGATCACCTGCCGCTGCAGATTGGATAAATCCACCTTATCCCCGTCAGCAATACCTATTGTACCCACTCCGGCCGCTGCCAGATAGAGCGCAGCCGGAGCCCCAAGTCCTCCTGCACCAATTATAAGAACCTTTGCCTGTAAAATTCTTAATTGACCTTCGACGCCAACATCTTTAAGCAGGATGTGCCGGCTGTATCTTTCAAGAAGTTCATCTGTTAAGTCAATCATATCTTCTCCAATCCCTGGGCTAAATCCTCTATTATATCTTCGATATCTTCGATGCCAACCGACAACCTGATCAATCCATCGGATATATCCATTTTTATCCTCTGTTCTGCAGAAAAATCCGCATAAATGGTTGAACCCGGATGAATAATCAGAGACTTATTATCGCTAAGATTCGTCGCTCTGCGGATTATCTTCAAACTGTCCATCATCCTGAAACAGGCTTCTTTGCTCTCCAACTCAAAGGTCAATAATCCCCCGAATCCTCTTTTAAACTGGCGTGCTGCAATTGAATACCAGCGGGAACTTTCAAGACCGGGATAATTCACTCTCTTTACTCCGGATACAGTCGACAGGAACCTGGCTGCAGCCAGTGCATTCTCACTGCTTCTGCTAATACGCAAAGGAAGAGTTTCCAGGCCCAGAATCTGCAACCACGCGTTATGCGCCGAAAGACAGGCACCAGTATTCCTGTAAACTTCTTTTCGTAACCGCATCAAAAACGCACCCGGTCCTACTTTCTTTGCCAGATCACCTGTAGCCGCAATCATGCCCCAGTCAAATACTCCATTATCTATTATCAGTCCACCAATAGTCGTGGCTCCTCCGGAGATATATTTGGTACTGGACAGTACCTCAACAGCCACTCCAGCCTCTTTTGAATGAAACAGATACGGGGTAGTCAGTGTTCCGTCAAGCACAACCGGTACATTCCTCTTAGCAGCAACCGAACATACAGCTGCAACATCAGCGATTTCCAGTTGCGGATTACTGATCACTTCCAGAAATATTAAAGCAGTGTTCTCATCGATACTCGCCTGCACAGATTCCGGCGTTGTCATATCAGCAAAACGCACTTCCAGACCCCAAAGCCCAAGAGTCTGCTCAAATAGCGAGAGAGTATGACTGAAGAGGTGTTTAGAGGTAACCACATTGGAATTGGGCTTTGCAAGTGCCAGGACTGTATTTGCAATTGCAGCCATCCCCGAAGATACGGCAACAACTCCGAAAGCATTGCTGAGCAGCCTGATCCGCTCCTCGAACTCCTCAACTGTGGGATTGGTTATCCGTGAATAAGCATGTGAAGGCTTTCTCCCTGCAAATGCCAGCTCCAGATCACGTGATGACTCAAACTCAAAAGCCACTGTATCATACAGCGGTGGTCTGAGAGACCCATGAATATCCTTTCTGGAAATGTTTCCATGAACCACTCTGGTGGCATACCCCTTCATCTGTTCCCCCCACCCATAAAGTAAAGGAAATCGATCTCATCACTATCTCTAAGCAGCACTGTATCATAGTCAGATTTGTTTACAAACGAGCCATTGACCTGCACAGAAACCATCTCCGGGGCTTCCACCTTGCAGGTTCTGAGTATGTCCAGAACTGAAAGTGCTTGAGGGAAAAACTCCTTTACCTCTCCATTGACCAGGATTTTCATAGATTTCTCCTATGGCACTAACTTATCTTCTTGAGCAAGTTAGTCAAGTTTTGGCTTAAAAAAAACTACTCTTTGAATAGCATGGGAACGCTGAGATACCTTTCCCCGGCATCCGGAAAAAGTGTTACGATTATCTTGTTTTTTACTCCGGCTTTTTTCAGGTATTTATCGGTGGCACAAATCGCTGCACCAGAAGAAATACCTGCAAGAATGCCCTCTTTCTGCATGATTTTACGTGTCCACTCATAGGTCTCTTTATCACCAGCCGTAATAATTTCATCGATCAAGCTTCTATCAAGAACAGAAGGAACAAATCCTGCCCCTATCCCCTGAATCATATGCGGCCCGCATCGCCCTCCGCTAAGCACACATGATGATGCCGGCTCTACTCCAATCACCCGGATTTTAGGATTGTGCTGCTTTAATCTCCGGGCAACACCACTGATAGTTCCTCCAGTACCAATCCCTGCAACAAAAACATCTACCTTCCCATCGGTGTCAGCAATGATCTCCTCTGCAGTTGTGGTCTGATGAGCCGCCGGATTTGCCGGATTATCAAATTGACCAGCAAGAAAAGCGTTGGGAACTTCACGAAGGATCTGATTTGCACGATCTATCGATCCTCTCATGCCCAGATGTGCAGGGGTCAATTCCACTCTGGCTCCCAATGCAGTAAGAAGTCTTCTTCTCTCCAGGCTCATGCTTTCCGGCATAACGATAATTGCAGTGTACCCCCGAGCTGCAGCTACAACAGCCAGTGCAATTCCGGTGTTACCGCTGGTTGCTTCCACTATAACTCCACCAGGTTTAAGTGCACCCCTGGCTTCCGCATCGAGAATGATATTCAGTGCAGCACGATCCTTTACTGAAGCACCTGGATTTACAGACTCGAGTTTGGCTGCAACAATATTACTTCCTGAATCAATAACGCGGTTAAGCCTGACAAGCGGTGTATGCCCAATCACCCCGGTAACATCTGAATGAATATTCATTTAAACACCTTAATTATATGGAATACATGATCTGCTGTTCAAGAACCCTCTGACGCTCCAAAAGCTCGGAGAGTGAAACATCCATCTGTTCTCTAACTGCTTTTTCTGCTTTATCCAGGATCTCTATCAGTGCCGGACTAAGTTTCTCATTTTTAAGCACTATTTCACCTTCCAGCGCTTCCACCACCCTCAGAAGAGTCAGATCATCAGGATGAAGCCCCAGTTCATAACCACCTTTATTACCGCGCACACTTTTCACTATACCGGTCTTGGTGAGCCGGTTAAGGATCTGCTCAAGGTAATTTTTGGGTACCACCCGCCTTCGGACGATATCTGCGATCTGCACCAGATCCTTGCCATAATGCTCCGCCAGATCCATAAGCGCAAGCAGTCCATACTGAGTTTTAGTAGTCACAGAGAGCATAGTTTATTTACCTTAACTGTTTAATTGGTTTTAATATAACTATCTTTACCAGGTAAGTCAAATTTAAAAGTAAAAAAAGTCTCGACACTGATTTGTTCGATTGCCATGATCGACCATATTCCACCCTATCACCTAATCTGCTGATCACAGTTTCAGGACATTTTTAATTTTGATATCCGGTAAAGAAAAACAGCAGCAGATAGATAAGCCCCCAAATAGAGAAAGCATAGCCGGCAGGAGTAATAGCAGTGGGGTAAAGATCACTTATTCCACCAATGCTTGATCTGCCAATCAGACCGACACCTGAGGAGTAGTTTACGACCAGAACAAAAAAAGCCCTCCGAAATTAATCGAAGAGCTTTTCTATTATCAATTCTGATAAAAATTGTCAGTCCAGATAAATGTCATTCACATTACTGGAAACTTTGGCATTATTTTTGTACGTGGTGTACCAATCATAGTATGCCCTCTGAGTCATCTGACTCTTAAGCCGGTCTCTTATCATAGTAATTTCATGGGAGTCCCATGAAATGCTGTCAACAGCATCTTTCCAGAGCGGTTTCACCAGAAAATAAGTGTTACCCTGCTCAATGAGAGAGGAGATCTTTCCTACAGGAAGCGCAGAAGCTGCTGCTGCGACTTTAGAGTTATAACCCACTCCCGGAATATACTGCGCACCACTCACAGTATCAGTTGTCCCGGCAACCAGATTGGAGTCGACATCTTTGAGACTTGCCAGCGAAGCATCATTACCCAATGTCTTCAGTGTCTTCTCCATATACTCCCTTGAAGCCACCCTGGTCAGAGAATCAGTAAGGATGGACCGCAGGGTATCTTTAGCCATCTCAAAAGGCATAATCCCTTTTTTTGTTTTCCCTTTCACCACCAGTAAATAAATGGCTTCATCATTTTCCAGTCTCTCGGAAACCACTGCCTTATCCTTATCTTCACTGAAAATAAACTGCCCGGCACCACTGACATATCCCACACCCGGAATTATATCTCCCTTAGCAAAGAAAGCAGTGGAATCTATCTGAACGTCTTTGATGTTTTTCGCAGTCTCGTTAAACCCTTTCTCAATAATCATCTCGCGAGCACTGTCCGCCTTGGCGGCAATCATATCCACAGTCTCGATTGTGGGTGTGATCTTTCTGAGAATATGACGGGCTTTCACCTGTTCCTTACCATCCTTAGTATTCTTGCCTTCCACCATGATCAGATGATAACCAAACTGACTCTTTACCGGATCAGAGATTTTCCCACTGTCCAGTGAAAAAGCAGCATTTTCAAATTCCGGCACCATTGCTCCCTTACCAAACCATCCCAGATCTCCACCATTGCTTTCAGCACTGGGATCGTCAGAAAGAGTCTGAGCAAGTCTCGTAAACTCCTCCACCGGATTTTCAGAAGAAGTGATCTGACTCTTAAAATCTATCATTTCCTGATAATAAACCTGCTCGTCATAAGCGGTGGGAACCTTTGGAAATTTAAAGAAATAGACCTGAGCTTTCTCCTCGGTCCTAAGAGAATCTTTTTTCTGATCGTATAATTTTTTCAAAGCCTGATCATTGATCTTCGAAGTATCGATTCCGATTTTAGAAGTATTAACTGTAGCGTACTCAAAAACCAGCTTCTCTTTTTCCAAACGGTATTGATGCTCAATTTCACTTCTGGTAGGATTGGTATTAGCACTTAGCAAAATTTCCAGAGTCTGAGCAGGAATAATGTCTTTCTCTGCACGATCAGAGATATAATTAAGCCAGGGATTAGTACTATACATATCAGGATCGCTGAGAAAAGCCACATACTTGCTGGTATCAAAAACTCCATTTGTCATGAAGTATGAGGAAGTATCGACTCCTGGAAGCGGATTGCGTTTAATGTACTCAAATACCTGATCCGCAGAAGCACCAAGTTTCATCTGCTGAACAACCCTGGTCATCAGTATACGGTTTACTTCACGTTCCCAGACATCCTGAGGCACCCGCTTCAACTCCATAGGAGAAGGGTCTCGTCTACCATCCTGAATTCTCTGCCTTTCAGCAATGACCTGCTGATCAAAGTAACTCAGTGGAACTTCCTTACCGTCAATTTTGCCAGCCGCTCTTCCCTTGGGTCCGCTTCCGGAAACATTCATGCCCCAATCAAGAAAAATCGTGGCTACAAAGGCAATTAAGATAACAATCATTATAGTGGGAGCTAAATCCCGCATTTTATTAATCATACACTCTCCTGTAATTTGTATGGGAATGTGAAATCTTTTTCTTTTTATTGGTAAGGGTGCCAATCCGAGGCTTCACAGAAGGAAGGAGTACGGAAGTGGATATGTCTGAATTCAAAAAAAACAGACATATCCGGCAAATCACCCTGAATTACTTTTTACTTTCCACCTGAACCGCAGGTTTTCCTTTGAGAAAACTATTATACCTGACACTGTCTGAAAGCAGCGCCATCGCAGCTTTCATCTGTACATCATCGGCCAGTTTTGTACGATAATATATTTCATGGTCCTGCCCGAATTCACGTACCAGAAAGGCTTCTTTTAGATATTTCTTAATTTCCGCATCGTTACTGGTAAGTGTTCGCTTGCTTTCCTCAGATAAAAGCGAATCCATTTTTGATGCGAAACTTTTTAATTCCTGCAGTTCCTTATCACTCCACTTGGGTGATTCAGGATAGATCTCCACCTTCTTCCCAGCAGAATCCACAGTGTCCTTTATCCCGGTACCTAACTTGAATTCGTTAAAGCGAATCTGAGCCACGCTCTGAAATGAGAACTTGATAGAATCCAGATATGAATGGAAATCCTTCATTATCGCATCATCGACAACAAAATTACTATCAATCTTACTTTTTCTTTTCTTTATACGTGGATACTCATAATTGGCAAACTGGAAAAATATATCCTTGCCAAATAAGGCACGCACAGGAAGACCTGGCAACGCAGGTGTTACAACTGTATCAGGAATTATCCCTCCACTACCATAAACGATTCTGCCGTTTTTAGTTTTATATTGAGTCGTGTCGATTTTTGAAGCACTCACTGAATCGGCTTTTTTAGGCTCCGATTCCAGTTCCTCCCCCGAGAGTTCCTCCTCTAAAGTTGAACCTCTGATAGCATTTTCAGGACGATTAATACAACGTCCGGAAGGAGTGTAATAAAATGCGGTAGTTAATTTAATATGATGAGTCTTATCCAATGGTAATATACTCTGGACTGAACCTTTACCAAAAGTGGTATCCCCTATTACCAGACCTCTGTCCCAATCCTGGATAGCACCAGCTACGATCTCTGAAGCACTGGCACTGGCATAATCAACCAAAACAGCCAAGGGCAACGCTTCAGGCAAAACAGGTTGGCTGGCAGAATAGAACTCCTTGTTCTGTCCCCGGATTCTTCCTCTGGTAGAGACGACCAGAGACTTGCGGGGCAGATATTTTTCTGCCACTTCTATAGCCTGAGGCAAAAGCCCACCCGGGTTGTGCCTCAGATCGAAAATGAGCCCCTTGATGTTCTTTTTAGTAAGCTCTTTAATAGCTTTTTCGACTTCTGCTCCAGCTTCCTGAGAAAATGTCTGCAGATGAATATAACCCACATCATTCTCTAAAACACCATAATAAGGAACAGATTTAATGTGGATAACTTCACGGGCAATTGTGTAATCGATATCGTTTATTTCACCTTTTCGACGAACCGAGATGGTGACTTTAGAGCCCGGCTCCCCCCTTAACTTCTCCACCGCTTTATCGATAGTGATACCGGCAGTCGGTTTACCATCTATTTTAATAATCTGATCACCGGATTGAATACCTGCTCTGGATGCAGGCGTACCGGAAATGGGAGTCATAACCGTAAGCACCTTATCCCGAATCGAAATCTGAATCCCTAAACCCCCAAATTTCCCTTCAGTGTGAATCTTGAGTTCTTCGTACTGCTTAGGCTCAAAATAACTGGTGTGAGGATCAAGGATTTTCAGCATTCCCTGAATGGCATTATCGATAAGATCCTTTGAAGACATCTCCTCTACATAGTTCTGATGAATTTTGGTAGCAACATTATCCAGTCGAATAATATCAGCATAAAAGCTGTCGCCATCAGCTTTGGTAGCATCAACTACCAAACCAGTAATCACAACCATCATGATTACAGTTCCCATAAAAGGAGCTTTGCTAAAAAAATTATTCTTTGAATGCCGCCCGTTTTTTTCCATTATGTCTCCCAGGATTCTCGTTTATTTGCTGACTTTCGCGCCAGGTTTTGCAACTATTATTAAAAAACCATCCTAAAAGGATACTTTCTACAGTTCTTAAAGAACAGTTTTTAAAAATACATCCGGTAGCAAGAATGATTCCGCTTTTTTATACAGGAAAAAGATGAATTTTTAAAATGTCCCTTATCCTGCCATATACAGACTCTGAGATCTGCTCAGGCGACTTGCTGCCATCAAGAAGTAAGACCCTTTCCGGTTCGGCTTTCGCCAAATCCCGATAAGCAGCAGAGATCCTCTCGTAAAATGCCCTGTCACTTAACTCCAGACGATCCTTGATTTTGTTCATTTTCTGCATCCGTGCATTGGAAAGATCAACACTGATATCGAAAATAAAAGTACAGTCCGGTGTCAACCCACCAGTGGCAAAACTGTTGACTTTTTTTAAAAAGTCCATGGAGATGTTTCTGCCATAACCCTGGTAAGCAAAAGTGGCTTCCTGAAACCGGTCACACAAAACAATAAATCCCTGCTCTAAAGCAGGGATAATTTTTTCCCGCACATGCTGTGCTCTGGCGGCCAGATATAAAAGAAGCTCACACTCATTAACCATCTCACTATTCTGAGGAGAGATAAGTATCTCTCTAATCTTCTCAGCAATCGCAGTCCCCCCGGGTTCTCTTGTCACCAGTACCGGTAAAGACTCTTGAGTCAGCTTCTGAGCAGCCATCTTAAGCTGAGTGCTCTTCCCACAGCCATCGATACCCTCAAAAGTGATAAAAGTACCTTTTCTCATAAGGCACCGCAACACTTCTTGTATTTCTTACCACTTCCACAGGGACAAGGATCGTTACGTCCTGCAGCAACCGCAGTTTTCACCACAGTTTGGGTGGCCGCACTGTTGCGGTTGGTGATAAGTTGTGGCTGTGGCTGACGTTGCGGTCTACGCTGGGGTTCATTGTCGATATCCGGACCATGGTAGACAGTCCTGGAATTCTGCGCCGGTGCCGCCCTCTCCACCCGCTCGAGTCTGAAAATATAGCTGGAAACCTCACGGGCAATCGCTCCCCGTAGCTCCTCAAACATTTTCAAACCCTCTTTCTGGTATTCGTAAAGCGGATTTTTCTGCCCGAAAGCCCTGTACTGCACACCACCCTTGAGATGATCCATTTCGTAGAGATGATCTTTCCATAAATTATCGATCACCATCAGAAAAACGCCACGCTCAAACTGACGCATCATCTCTTCACCAAATCGCTTCTCCTTATCCTGATATTTCTCTTTAACCAGCTTCCAGATTTCATCAAAAAGATTGTCTTGGGTCCTGCTCTCCAGCGAATCCTCGGAAACACGGTAATTCAAACCGAAAGAGGTTTGCAAATCAGCCGATAATGCCTGAAGATCCCATTGATCAGGCGATTTACCACTGGTAGTGTGTTTGAAAATTATCTCCTCAAGGCATCCGGCAATCTGATCAAGAATCTCATCTTTCAGATCTTCACCGCGAAGAATTCTTTGTCGTAAACCGTAGATCTCCATCCTCTGAAGATTCATCACATCATCGTATTCTTTCAGATGTTTACGGACTTCAAAGTTGCGTCCTTCAACCCTTTTCTGAGCATTTCCTATAGATCGGGAAACCAGGGGATGAGAAATAACCTCCCCCTCTTCTGCACCCAGCCTGTCCATAATGGCTGCAATACGTTCAGATCCGAAAATTCTCATCAGATCATCATCCAGCGAAAGGAAAAATTTGGATGAACCCCTATCCCCCTGTCGCCCCGCACGTCCCCGCAACTGATTATCAATACGACGGCTTTCATGTCTCTCTGTACCGATAATGTGAAGTCCGCCCAGCTCGATCACCTTTTTCTGTTCCTCACGGGTCATCTCATATAATTTGGCAAACTTCACCCGCTTCTCTTCAAGAGTAAGTGAATCAGGATCGATACCATCCTTCATAAGTTCATAGTTGGCCATCACTTCAAAATTACCACCCAGAACAATATCGGTTCCTCTACCAGCCATATTAGTGGCAATGGTAACCGCACCTAACCGTCCCGCCTGAGCAACGATTGCGGCTTCTTTGGCATGCTGCTTGGCATTTAAAACCTGGTGTTCGACCCCTGAGCGTTGCAGCAATTTACTTAACAGTTCCGACTTTTCGATTGATGTAGTACCAACCAGTATCGGGCGTCCCAGCTCATGCATCTGCTGAATCTCTTTCACCACAGCATTATATTTTTCACGGTGAGTCTTATAAATTTCATCATTATCATCTTTACGCCTGAGTGGACGGTTGGTGGGAATGCTCACCACATCAAGTTTGTAAATTTCATGAAATTCCGCAGCCTCAGTCATGGCTGTTCCGGTCATACCGGCAACTTTACGGTACATTTTGAAAAAATTCTGAAAGGTAATGGTAGCCAGGGTCTGATTCTCACCAGCAACCTTCACACCTTCTTTAGCTTCCAATGCCTGATGAAGCCCCTCACTGTAACGCCGTCCATGAAGAATACGTCCGGTAAACTCATCCACAATGAGAATCTGCCCGTCCTGAACCACATAATCCACATCACGCTCAAAAAGAGAATAAGCACGAAGCAGCTGACTGATGCTGTGTATCCGCTCAGACCGTTCTGCGTTCTGCCGGTGAGCCTCTTCACGGGCTGCAGCCTTTTCCTCCGGGCTCATTGACTCGTTTTTATCAATTTCTCCTATCATCTCCGCGAGATCGATAACCACAAAGAAATCAGCAGTGTTCCCACTTACCATCGCTCTCCCTTTTTCGGTGAGCTCCGCACTGTGTCCGGATTCATCTATGGTAAAGTAAAGTTCTTCGTCAATTTCATGAAGTTTCCT
Source organism: Fibrobacterota bacterium (assembly GCA_023436145.1). Lineage (GTDB taxonomy): Bacteria > Fibrobacterota > Chitinivibrionia > Chitinivibrionales > Chitinispirillaceae > JAAYPC01. Next base: position 36,896 of record JAEZKP010000033.1, read on the forward strand.
GTCACGCAGATAATCAGTTTCCACTGTTTTCATGTATTTGGCAACACCGGCCTCCTTGAGGAGTTTAAGAAGCCTTTTGTTTTTGGGAGCACCACGCTTCACAATAAGCATTTTCAAACCACACTGGTACTCCTGCCCCTCCTGCTTGAGAAGCTCCTCTGCCTCTCCGATAATTTTCTGCGTCAACTGATTCTGTGCACTGACCAGCTTCATCACCCGTGGCTTGAGCTCCTCATATTCCTTGTTGGAACGGTTTACCTGCCCCGAAATAATCAATGGCGTACGCGCCTCATCAACCAGAATATTGTCTACTTCATCGATAATGGCATAATTAAGCTCCCGCTGTACACAGTGATCAGGAGAGCTGGACATGTTATCACGAAGATAATCAAAACCATACTCATTATTGGTTCCATAAGTGATATCGCAGGAGTACACAGCACGCCTCTCCGCACTGTGGGGCTCTGTATCGTCAAGACAGCCCACCGTAAGCCCCAGAAACTTGAATATTTTCCCCATCCACTCACTGTCACGTCTGGCCAGATAATCATTGACAGTGATAACATGCACCCCTTTTCCAGGTAAAGCATTCAGATAAGCAGCCATGGCAGCAACCTGTGTTTTCCCCTCACCGGTCTTCATCTCAGAAATTTTCCCCTGATGCAGCACAATTGCACCCATTACCTGTACATCAAAATGTGCCATAAAAGGAATTTCGGTGTTCAGGAAAGGATCATGCACCATCTTTGATTCACCCAACACCCGGTGAGTAGCTTCCCTCACAACAGCAAAGGCCTCAGGCAGTATATCATCAAGAGTCTCTCCGCAACGAAGCCGCTCCCTGAACTCTTCAGTTTTCCTTCTGAGCTCCTCATCAGTCAGCGAATGCACCTGTTCATAAAAACTTTTTACTTTTTCCAGTACAGGACGAATCTTTTTTATATCCCGCTCCTGCTTGGAACCGAAAACCACACCTACTATATCCAAAAAATTCATGGCTTCTGGACCTTTTCTATTTGTAAATCTGCAATTTTCACATCCAGATTTCTGTTTTCAAATATCTCTTTTATCGCCAAGCCGACTCGTGACTCGACTGTTTCCTTCTTAATTGCACCAAATGCCAGGTTGTGTAAAACTTTTCTGGCAACCACCCTTATCTCTTCTCTTCTGAGTAAAATCTCAGATCGCATACTGCTGTCAGTAAAAAAAAGACTTATTGTGAATTTCAATACCACATCCGGACGATCATGAGTTCGTAACTCTATCCCGGACACCCTCACCGAATCAAAACTCTTTTTTTTTGGGAGACCAGACACCACCTCTGGTCTGTTTGAATCACTGGCAGGCTTGCTTATACTGTCTGCAATCCCGGCTGCTTTAGTTTGCTTTTGTTTTCCTTCAACACCATCAGCCCCACCTTCTCTTGAAGCATCCACCAGCTTACCGGGCTTATTCAAAACCACATCACGATTATTATAATATATAATACCACCCACAATAATAAGTGGAATTACAGTAAACAAAGCAACGGTTAACCGCCTGCGGTGTTTTCTTCGTGATGCATCCCAGTTCGACTCTGTCATGAAACCTTCTGCTTCTCTGTAGTTTCAAAATCAAATCGCCCACATTTCCCCATACTGAAACAACAGAAAATGTCATCCGATTTAACATCCTAAAAGAACGGAATTGAAACCAGCAAATACATAAATATACGAAATACGAACCGGTTTTAGTGTATGAATTTAATAAGAAGAATACTTTAAATGCAGATTCTTACAGATTTCCAAACGATTCGCACCAAAGAACGTCACTCTTTTTAACTTCTCAGCTCTGCCCCTCAAACACAAATGGATACACCACTTCAACAGGACTGCCATCAGCTACCGCAGGGAACTGCCACCGTTTGATGTATCTAACGATGGTTTCATCAAAATCACTGTTCTGAGTGGTTGATTTGACTATACTCACACTGGACACTGCCCCTGAGGGCAGAATAATAAATTTTATGGTCAGATTGCCTTTTAAGGAAGGGTCCCGCTTTAACCAGTCCTCAAATACCCGCTTTAAACGCATCGTTTCCCGGTTTACTATCTTCTGAATAGTCGACTGACTCCTGTCGGCATGCCCTGAAGATTCCCCGCTTATCTCCGGTGGCATCGATGAAATGTTGACCGAAGTAGCTGAAGCAACCTGAGCCACCTCTTTTACTCCCAACTCCTGCTTCTGGATAGTTAAATCTGCAGCACTGGTCCCCTGACGTTTTTTAAGCTCTTCTGTGCTGACCTCTCTGGTGGCAAAGGCGCCTTTAGTGATTTTTAACTCAGCTATATCTGCAACGCTCTCGGAAGCACCCCCTAAAAGATCAGATGTACTGGCCCCTAACCCTCCACTGCTTCCCGCAGCAGTAATGGCAGCGAAAATTCCCGATGACTGAACCTGCTGATCAATCTGCTCCCGTTTCTGACGCCGTTCCTCGCTACTGGCCTCTTTTCTTTGCTGCTTTTCTATGAAAGTTTCCCTCTCCCGATCTACTCTTACCGTCTCTTTTTTCTCTTCGGGCTTCTCCTCTACCACTTCCTTTTTAACCCCTTTTTCAGCCGCTTCCTCAGATACTTTCACTTCCGGTTTGGGTTGGTTTAAAACCAGACGGGCATACCTCTCCTGAATCTTCTCTATATCCTTGTCAGTAACCACATCTGAAGGCTTCCTCAAAGACAGCACACCTGTAATGCCGAAAATCACTAAAAAACAGCAGAGAAGAATTAAAGTGAAGTCACGTTCAAAACGGGAGAAAAATCCCTTCTTCAACTCTTTTGGGAAAGAGGTCTGAACAGGTTTTTCTGCACCACCGATTATTAAAACGCCCGTTTTATCGTTTGCCATCAGTCCTGCCGATAAACGAAAAGATTCATATTAGGGTAACCAGCCTGTCCGCAGGTATACATCACTCTGGTCAATATATTATAGGGAATCTCCACATCGCCCTGAATAGTAATCTCACCACTGAACTCCTTACCGGAGATTTTCGACATCTTACGAGCCTCTTCGGAGTACTTTAAAAGCAGCTCATAAAGCGGGGTTATAAGAAACTCCTTCTGCCTGGAAAGCTCTGCATAAGCCTTTTCATCTATCACCAGGTTGTTCTCCACTACAATCGAAGTTTTAGCCACTTTCACACTCAACGATTCTTTTGCCCTCTTTTCAACCGTTGACTCAGGAAGCGTCAGATTGTCTGCAGGAGTAACAATTGCACCCTCGGTGGAAAAATTCTTAAGAAGAAAGACCAGTATGATAGTAAACATATCCATCATAGAGGTAATATTGAGCTTAGCTTCTTCAGCCCCTCTTCTTCTTCTTGCCTGTCGAATAGCTCTGGGATTTGCCATTTATTGAATTATACCTCCGGCAATGGAAACATTGGGAAAAAGGGGCACTTTTCCAGCTTCCGTCGAAGCCCCCCGCGCCGCATCCATGACAGCAATCACAGTCTGATACTTTATTTTATCCTCTGCCACTATTTTAATATTCTGATGATCACTGAAAGAAGCTACCCGGCTCAGGTCGTTTTTGCTATACATTAGATAAAGCTGTTCAAGCGCCAATCCCCGGTCAAGATCGGGTTTCACTGAAGCGATGATTTCCTGAAGAACTTTCTTTTTAATATCGGCCAGATGCCGATTCAGGGTGGCAAAATCATATTCACCATTTTTCAAAGGAATCTCAGCGAGTTCTTTTGCCGGAGTGTCCTGTTTGAAATAGTGAAAAATATTGAATCCCCGGGAATTTATCACTACACCAAGGTCAAGTTTCACATCCTTTTTGACCTCGGCCTCCCCTCCCCCAGGCCCCCCTCCCTGAGAGGATTCCGGAAGTTTTATTTCAATCATCCCTATCTTGATAAATTCCGAAGAAGACAACAGAAGCGGTATTAGTACCACCATCAGATTCATGAATGGAACCATATTCGGTTCAAGCTCCACCTCCTCACGAACTCTTCCCGAAGAGATTCTGTAGCTTTTCTGTATAGAACTTTCCGGAGCAAGTATTTTTATCAGTGCCACCACATATCTGTCAATTTCGGAAAGCGTTTCATCGATTCTTGTCCTCAACATGGAATAAGCCAGCACACATGGAACCGCCACCACCAATCCCAGAAGAGTAGTATTCATTGCAGCAGAAATTCCGGTAGCCAGCAACGAAGACTTCTGAGCAGCGCTGACATCTGGCTGAGCAACTGCTGCAAACGCAATAATCAAGCCGTAAATGGTTCCCATCAACCCCAGAAGAGTGGCTATATTCCCGGTGACCGCGATCAACCCAAGCCTTTTCTCAAGAAGAGGAATGACATGCAAAGCCTCCTCTTCCATTGCACTTCTCAGCAGCTCAGGCACCTTCTGAAATCTCTGCAGCCCGGCACCCAGAATTCTTGTCAAAGGCTTGCTACTTCCCGATTTGCAAAGCATTTCCGCTTCAGGAAGTCTACTCTCTTTTATAAGTACCAATAATCTCTCCATCAGAGCTGCTGAATCTACATTGGTGTATAGTCCTATCCTTATCCACCGTTCCAGAATCACCAGAAAGGCAATCAGAGCAATTGCCGCCAGTAACCACATGAACAGATACCCGCTCTGCTCAGGATGAAACGACCTGATAAATTCTTCCAATATATTCATAGCTCAGATGGTTATCTCTTTTATCAGTTTATCATCTGTAAAAATCTTTATATTGTTGTGGGTTATGTGTAAACCAACCCCGTCCTTAAGTTGTGAAGCTGCTATATGAAATTTGTGAGTCTTATATGAACGTTCAACCAGCACATTTACTAATCTTAATGAATATTCATCAACCTGATCTATTATATTCTGTGTCTTGCTGCGGAAATAGGTGTAAAGGGCTATGGAAGGAATAGCAATCAGAAGCCCCAGATAAGTGGTATTCATGGCTGCAGAAATACCGTTCGCCAGAAGTGCCGATTTCTCTGCAGGATCGATTCCTGGTTTACCTACTGCGGCAAAAGCCATAATCAATCCGTAAATTGTCCCCATAAGCCCCAAAAGGGTAGAAATATTTCCGATAGTCCCCAGAAATCCAGTTCTTTTCTCCAGTTGTGGAATAACCCGCAACGTTGCCTCATCAACTGCATTTCTAATACGCTCTGCACCAGAAGAAGCCTCTTTTAAAGCCTCCTTAAATACCTGACCCAGAGCAATTTTACCAGACTTCTCCACCAGTTTCTGGGCAGAAGCAATATCGTCCTTCTGAATAAAGCCCAGCACATCCTTAACAAAAAGCTCAACCCGGAAGGTATTTCTGCTGGTAAGAAAGAAAAAACGCTCTATGGCAATGGCAAGCCCAATAACCCCCGCAGCCAAAATAACCCACATAAAATACCACCCCGATTGTGATGGGTTAAAGGAGTAAATAAACATCTCCCAGAAATTCATATCTTAACCTCCGAAGTGTAATTGAAAGCGTATTTCTGTCTTGTCAGTTCCATAGTCCTGAAAAATATACATTTAGCACAAAAAATATTTGTTCAAGGTATCATATTAATAATTCGCGAATTTTCAAATTTAAAGGGGCCCCTGTTGGGTATATCATCAATAATGTCTTTATCGACAGAACCGGTAATATCACCACCCCTGCCTAAACTTTGTAAAATCATGGGTTCAAAGTCCGGCCGCTGCTCAGCCTGGATAAGAACCAGCTGCGGACGTCTGATTTTACCCTCAATCCGTTTTTCCTCAAAAACCATTTTTTTTATTGATCCCACCTCTCCACTATTCTGAGCAGATACCGTTCCAGAAAAAAAAACGATTATCAAAATGGTAATACTTTTTGGAAAAATTGGGAACCCCATAATGCAGAGGACCTTTAACCTGTTGAATGGATTGAAGCTGCCATTACCCCTTTGCAGGCAATGTTTTATTATACTTTCTGGATACCTGACTAGCAATATTCTAATTTATCCGTCTTCAGTGCCACTAAATAAAAAGCAGATGCATATTAGTAACAAAATGTATATTTTCAGCCAAATATTCTCTGATAAACCCGATATTTCGATTTTGATGCCAAAAGAAGGAATATTGTGAACGATATTTTACAACGTGCACGAGAGATAATCGAAGCAGAAGCAAACGCACTACTAAATATTCCACTGGATTCCAGCTTTGAAGAAGCGGTCACAATTCTCTTTAAATGCAAAGGGAAAATTATCACCACCGGCATGGGCAAAGCAGGCAATATTGCCAGAAAAATCGCCGGTACACTCTGCTCCACTGGAACACCAGCATCATTTCTGCACCCTGGGGAAGCCGCACATGGCGATCTTGGTTTACTGGCAGCCGGAGATGTAATAATAGCATTCTCCACCAGTGGCAAAACCCGTGAAGTAATAGAAATGCTGCAACTGGCCCACCACTTTGGTATAGATAAAATAATCGGTATCACCTCTCATCCAGACTCGGAGATCCGTTCACTGAGCAATGTTGTCATCAATATGGGGGAAATTATTGAACCTTGCACCTTGGGACTGACCCCATCATCCAGCACAACTGTTATGCTGGCTATTGGTGATGCACTGGCCCTTACCCTTATGGAAAAAAAGAAGTTCAGTAAAGATCAATATGGACTGAGACACCACGGGGGCTATCTGGGACAGAAATCCCGTCAACCGGTTATCGGAGATCTCTGCGATTCCACCGAAAAATTCTAATTCATCAGGATCAGTCAAAGTGTGCAGTGGTTGCGAAAGGATAATGTATGGATGAGTGCTGCGACTTTTTAGTTATTGGCAGCGGTATAGCAGGTCTCTGTTTTGCCATCAGAGCTTCCCACTTCGGAAAAGTGGTGATGATTACCAAAAAACAGGATACCGAATCCAATACTAATTATGCTCAAGGAGGAATTGCCTGCGTACTTGATCCCCAAGACTGCTTCGAAAATCACATCCGGGATACACTAATTACTGGTAAAGGTCTTTGCAACGAGGAATCTGTCAGAATACTGGTGGAAGAGGGCCCACAACGAATAGAAGAACTTCTCCACTGGGGTGTAAATTTCTCCAAATCAGAAAAAGAGGCCAATCCTCACCAGCTCCACCTAGGCAAAGAAGGTGGTCATTCCGTTAACAGAATCATTCATGCTCATGATCTCACTGGCAGAGAAGTCGAAAAAAATCTGCTTAAACAGGCCAGGGAATCAAAATCCATAAAAATCCTTGAACACCACAGCGCTATAGATCTTATTACCGACCATCATCTTGGCTCTAAACAAATCACCCGCAACCGCTGCTACGGTGCCTACATTCTGGATGATCTCACCAGAACCATCTTCTCCATTCAGGCTAAAATCACCTGTCTGGCTACTGGAGGCGCTGGTAAAGTGTATTTACATACCACCAATCCGGATATCGCTACCGGTGATGGTATCGCCATGGCTTACCGGGCAGGTGCTCCGATTGCCAATATGGAGTTTATTCAATTCCATCCTACCACACTTTTTCATGAGAAAGCAAATTCATTTCTGATCTCTGAAGCACTTCGGGGACATGGTGCCATACTGCGTAATGCATCCGGAAATGAATTCATGGATAAATACCATCCCATGAAATCACTGGCCCCCCGCGATATAGTGGCCCAGGCTATTGATAAAGAAATGAAACTGTCCGGAGAACCATGCGTCTTTCTGGACATTCGCCACGCCCCCGCAGATTCGACCATTAAGCACTTCCCGAACATATACGCCAGATGTAAAGAATTCGGAATCGATATCACCAAAGACCTCATTCCGGTAGTCCCGGCAGCCCACTATATCTGTGGAGGAATCAAGGTTGACACATACGGTCGAACAGATATCCAGAACCTTTTTGCCTGCGGAGAGGTCTCCTGTACAGGTGTACATGGAGCAAACCGTCTTGCATCAAATTCACTTCTGGAAGCACTGGTCTACTCGCGCCGGGCAGCAGATCTCTCTGCAGCTCAGCTGAGTTCCATTAACCATATCCCCTCAGAAACAATACCTGTCTGGGATGACAGTGGCACTATAGACAACGAGGAGTGGATTCTTCTTGCCCACAATTTTAAAGAAATTCAATCGATAATGTGGGACTATGTAGGAATCGTGCGTTCAAATATCCGGCTGCACCGGGCTCTCCGCAGAATCAACCTGCTGGAAAAAGAGATTGAAGATTTTTACAGACGCACTAAAATCACCGTACGGCTTCTGGAATTACGCAATATTGTCACCACTGCAAAACTGATCGTCAACTCTGCTGTCAAACGTAAAGAGAGCAGGGGACTCCATTATACAACCGATTTTCCCGGACAGAATGACCGTTACTGGAAACACGACACCATTATTTCAAAAACGGCCTTTAGATGAACTGGTGGATTCTTCTCTTTGCAGCCGCAATAATTATATCCATAATCAGGTATGCCGGAGAAGCACTGGCCTTAAAGGATAAATTAATATTCATTTCTTTGCGATCAGCTCAAGCCCTGCTGATTTTAGTCGCTTTTTTTGAACCAGTCTTCCACTTTCAGCGCGTTTTGCCGGAGACTAAAACCATTCCGGTACTTATAGATGCCTCCAGAAGCATGTCTCTTTTTCAGCCAGAATCAACAGTTCTCCCCTTTTTAAATAAACTCCAGTACATAAACAACTTGATAGACACCAAATCGAAAAAATATCAGTTCTTTCTTTTTGGCGATTCGCTAAGAAGCATTACCAATTTGAATGAGCTTAAATTCCTGGATAACCTAAGCGAGTTTCCCACTACTCATAAAAAATTTACAAGCAGCAGCCATGAATTAATCATCGTCTCTGATGCAAACTGGTCAAACTCAGTTACTTCTGATTTCTTTTCGAATAAAACCATCAGATATCTGCAACTTCCCTCATTCCGGCCCCATCCTTATCTGCGCATCTTAAATTCAGAATTCTCCAGCTCCCATGCAGACTCCCTTTCGTTGTTGTATCTAACTATCGAAGGTAGAATAGAAGAAAACAAAGAGGTCAGAGTCACTGTGATGGAAAATGGAAAAAGTATCAGTGAACAGATTCTCAATGAACCACCTGGTTATTTTAAACGCACACTGAATATAAAACTCCCTGCTACTGCCCCGGGAAAACATCTCTACCGGTTAAAGGCAGTTTGCTCCGATTCGCTATATGCTAATGCATACGCAGTCAGAGATGTAGCACCAGGCAATTTCATTTATCAGATCCATTCCTCATTCCCTACGCTAGACCTCCGATTCCTCTCCCTTTCTCTTTCAAAACATCAGGAATTTCATCGTAATGAGAAAGTAAAGGACAGTAAAAACGATTGTCTGTTCTTTTTTCACTGGAATGATACAATTGCAAAAGCTCTGGAAAGACTCAAACCAAATGGTATTGCAGTTTTTATCGGATCTCTTCCATGCTCAAAACCGCAATCTGTCACTCCTCAACCTGCCCCATATTTTAAAACTGCACCCGCTGACTATATGACTGTAAATGATCTGATCCTGCAGAAACTTCCACCACCATCAAAATTTATGAGCTGCCCGGAGCTCCCTCTGATAATTCCATTTCTCTCTATTTCTCAACAGCAAAATGGAACGAAAGATACAGCACACATTTTATTCAGCAGCGAGTGGAAAGGCTATCCAGCGCTGGTTTTTGCAGCAACAGATTTTTGGAAATTGGATTTCTGGCCAATGTCCACCGAACACAGCGAAGAGCAGGCATTTTCCTTTTCAGAACTCTTTATCAGTCTGCTGAAAGAGCAACTGCTATCCCGTATTTCTGAACAGTATTTCCTTTACCCTGCAGAAAAAGCCATGGATACAGATTCCATTCGTTTTTCTGTTTCTTTTCCCTCAACCATCCCTGTCTCCTATAAAACAGATATCCGCTTTTCAGTTAAAGACATGGCTGAGAAAACCGTTCTAGACACCACGATGAAAATCATAAACACCGGTTCCAGAAAACAGATGATTACAATCGGAGCTCTCAGAGCTGGTAATTATACTTTCAGCAGCACATCTGCCTTCAAGAACAAAAGATATTTCTTTTCAGATTCACTACACATAGGAAGACAAGACCGGGAGTTGCAGATATCCGGACAAAACACCCTTCTGTTAAGTGAAACAGGCCAGCCGCTCAATGCTGACGACAGCATGGCATTAGTACAAAACCTCATGGCAGATAATGCCGGAAAAGAACTTTTCATCGAGGACAGTATTCAACTCAATCGCAGCTGGTGGTTACTGATCATGCTGTTAGCGCTTCTGACAACAGAGTGGATTTACAGAAGGTCTAAATTGCTTGATTGATTATTCGTAGGTGGTAATGATATTGTAAGTCTTCATTTTCATATAAAGAGTCTTGGGATTGATCTCCAGCAGTTTAGCTGCTTTACCCTTATGACCATTCACCATACTGAGTACATTGATTATGTGCCTGCGTTCCATCTCTTTTAGAGAAAGTGCTGCAGTATCAGAGGTTACAGTTGGCGAAACAGAAGTTACTTCATTTTCTGGTTTTCTGTTAACTTTTAAAAAAGACAGGTCATCTGCAGTTATAACTTTTTTGGGAACCAGTATACATGTTCTTTCAACGAGGTTTTTCAGTTCACGGACATTGCCGGGCCAGTCATAGGAAGTGAGGATATCCATAGCCGAACGGTCAAACTCATTTTGAAAGCCCTGCATTACCACGAAGTTATTGACCAGAAGCGGAATATCATCCAGTCTTTCCTTTAAAGAAGGCACATTGACAGTCAACACATTGAGCCGATAATACAGGTCTGCACGGAAACGGTTCTGTTCCACCAGAATTTCCAGCGGCTGATTTGTGGCACAGAGAATTCTTACATTTAAGGCGATATCCTTTGTTCCACCTACCCGGCGAATCTCACCGGTTTCCAGAAACCGCAGCAGTTTGGCTTGAAAATGAATGGGTATCTCCCCCATCTCATCCAGAAATAATGTACCACCATCAGCAATCTCAGCCAAACCACGTTTCTGTGACTTAGCATCGGTAAATGCTCCTTTCTCATAACCGAAAAGTTCACTTTCCAGAAGCGATTCAGAAAAGGAGGCACAGTTTACTGCAATGAACGGTTTATTAGCTCTCTGGCTCATAGCATGAATGGAGCGGGCAACCAGCTCCTTTCCCGTACCGCTCTCTCCCAGTATCAGTACTGTGGACTGAGTTGGAGCGACTTTACATATCATATCATGAAGAGCCTTAACAGATTTACTTTGACCGATTATTTTCCCGCCATAACCATTTTTTTTCAGTTCATCCCGCAGAATTTTCAAATCAAGCAGAGATCTCTGGTGCTCGATCGACCGCTCTATATGAATAAGCAGTTCATTAAGTGAGTAAGGTTTGCGGACATACTCAAAAGCACCCAGCTTCATACTCTCTATTGCACTCTCCAGAGTGGCATTTCCGGTAAGAATTATGACTTCAGATGGAATGGCTTCCTGCTTTATTGTCCTGAGGACATCGATTCCATTTACTCTGGGCATGACAATGTCAAGCAGCACCACATGGAAAAATTCATCCCGCAAACGATCTAAAGCCGTCTCCCCGTCAGAAACAGCTTCGACTGAATACCCCATTCTGCTTAATTCGTTACTCAAAAGAAGCCGCAAAGATGCTTCATCGTCCACGACCAGTATTTTACCTTTAGTCATCATCAACCCTCATTATCAGCTTCACTCAAAGGGATCTCCAGCACAATAGTAGTACCATTACCCTTTTCACTTATTATATCAATATTTCCGTTGCATTCTTCCATTATCTTATAACAGATAGCCAGTCCCATTCCAGTACCATTGCCTACTTCTTTGGTGGTGAAAAAAGGATCAAAAACATGAGGCAGATCTGTAGGCTTTATACCTGGTCCATTATCAATTATCTTAATTGCATAATATTTGGAGGGCTCTCTGGAAGAAACCGGACGGATCTCTATGACACTGTTTGCAGGACAGAAATCAAAACAGTTCGACAAAATGTTGACAAACACCTGCTCCAGTTTATTCAGGTCAGCCCTTACCTTGATGTGAGCCGGAATAGAATGGTTTATTGTGATGTTTAAACGGGCAGCTTTCGATTTAGTCAATTGCAAAGTATCTACTATGCAATCATAAAGAGAAATGCTGCGTACATTAGTCTCACTGTCCCGGGAAAATTTGGACAGACTTTCCACAATATTTCTACAACGTAATGATTCAACATTTATTATCTGAAGATACTGTTCCAGCTCATTTTTATTGATTGATTCCTTTTTTTTGATCCGGTCAAGCAATGCACTGGAAAAGCCTAAAATAGCAGTAAGCGGATTGTTCAATTCATGAGCAACACCCGAGGCCAGTGTTCCTATCGAAGCCAGACGTGCAGAGCGGTAAAGCTGATTTCTGGCTATACGCTGCTGTTCCTGAAGACGTATCTGACCGGTTATATCCTCCATGGCAATCACCACAGAAAAAGAGGATTCTTCTGCTGCCATATACACAGCTTTCATGCTGATAATAATCGGCTCCGAAAAATTGGGAGAAACAAGATTGAATACCCGCTGCTTTACTGAAGGTCCATCGGAAAGAGTAAAAGATTTGAGAAAGTTTTCCAGTTCACCATCATCGGATTGAAGAAAAGAAAAAACACTCCTGCCTACCGCATCCTGCTTTTTCACATGAAACGTTTCCCTGAAAAAACGGTTGCAGTCAATAATGTTGCATTCAGAATCTATTGAGATGTAAAGGTGAGGAAAATTTTCATAAAGGTTCTCAAACCTGGCTTTGGATCTGGACAATTCCCGGTGAAGCCGCCTCAGTCTCAGAAGGGATTTCATACGGGCCAGTAACTCATCTCCTGAGAACGGTTTGGTTATGTAGTCATCTGCGTGTGTCAAACCAGCAATCTTATCCTCATCCGCACACAGAGCAGTTACCATTATCACAGGTAAAAAACAATTGCCCGCAATGGATTTGATCTTACTGGCAGTCGTGATACCATCCACATCCGGCATTATCACATCCAGCAACACCAGATCTATTTTTTCTTTCTGCACTATCTCCACAGCACCGCTACCGGTACTGGCTGTCATGCATGAATAGCCGCCCTGCTCAACCAGCAATTCAAGAAAAGATGCTGTCTGCTGATTATCATCCACAATCAGTATTGTCTCATTTACACCAGCTGCCTGTTCACAGGAGTATTGCATTAAGTTTCTCCACCAAAGACTTTAAAGCCTTAGCTCTATGGCTCAAGCCATGTTTTTGTTCAGAAGACAACTGGGCAAATGTTCTGTCCAGCCCATCAGGAATAAACAGCGGGTCATACCCAAACCCGTTGGAGCCAAGCGGCTCAAAACCGATTCGCCCCTGACAGACACCTTCGGCACAAAGGCAGCTGTCCTCTCCGGTCTTCAAAACCAGAACACAGCGAAACCGGGCGGAACGATTTGCAGAAGAAACATTTTTCAACTGATCCAGTAATTTACGGTTGTTTTGTTCTGCATCAGCGTTCTCTCCTGCAAAGCGGGCGCTGAATACACCGGGTCTGCCCCCCAATGCATCGACTTCCAGACCGGAATCATCAGCCAGAGCCCATAATCCGCTTTCTTTATAAACCCACTCAGCCTTGATAAGCGCATTCTCCTGAAACGTGGAACCAGTTTCTTTAATTTCCACCCGGGAATTCCATAATTCTCCCATAGAAATCAGCTCCAACGGTACAGATCGCATAATCTGGCGTATTTCCTGCATCTTGCCATTGTTTGAAGTGGCTACTACCACTTTTTTCAAAGGAGTTTTCTGCATTTTTAATTGACCACTATGTTTACCAGTTTTCCAGGAACCGCAATAACTTTCCTTACAGTACCCTTTTCCAGATAAGGCTTTATTTTTTCCAAACCAAGTGCGGTCTCCTTTATCTTCTCCAATGATTCATCGCGGGAAACTGTAAAATCTGCCCGGAGTTTCCCATTGACCTGTACAACAATGGTGATAACCGATTCCTGTGCAAGATTTTCATCAAATGCAGGCCATTTCGACTCAATCAGAAATCCGCTCTGCCCCAGATGCTCCCAAAGCTCATCTCCCAGATGAGGAGCAAAAGGACCTACAAGTTGCACAATGGTCAGAAGATCCTGTTTTGACGCTCCTTTGGATGACAATTCATTTAAATATTCCATCATTGCAGCGATCGCAGTATTAAACTTCATCTCCTCAATGTCACGGGTAACCTTCTTTATGGTCTTATGCCGGACCTGCACATTGAGATCTTCACCCGAAACACTGGTCAGATCAAATTCTGTCACCAATTTGTAAATTCTTTTCAGAAACCGGCTGCATCCTTCGATAGCCCTTGAATCCCATGGCTTTGGAAGCTCGAATTCACCCATAAACATCTCATAAAGTCTTAATACATCTGCCCCATAATTTTTAACCACATCATCAGGGTTTACCCCGTTAAGCTTGGATTTGGCCATCTTCTCAATCTGAGTGGTGAGTTGTTCCCCGCTTGATTTAAGGTATGGTTTGTTATCCCTGAACTCCACTTCAGAAATTTCATGATAACGGCCATTACTGTCCTGAAAGGTTGCAGAGAGAACAGTGCCCTGATGACGCAATTTTTTGAAAGGCTCCTTAGTGCTGACATACCCCAGATCGTAAAGCACCTTATGCCAGAAACGGGAATAAAGCAGATGCAAAACAGCATGCTCAGCTCCGCCTATGTAAAGATCTACATTCATCCACTGCTTCTGGACCTCCTGCGACCAGGGCTGCAATTTATTTTTTGGATCAAGATATCTCAAATAATACCAGCAGGACCCAGCCCATTGTGGCATGGTGTTAGTTTCTCTTTGAGCTGGTCCACCACATGAAGGACAACTGGTATTAAGCCATTCAGCAATTGTGGCCAGAGGTGATTCGCCTGTTCCGGAAGGCTCATAACGATCCACATTGGGAAGAGTTACCGGAAGCTGATCCTCAGGAACCGGTACAGTACCACATTTTTTACAATGAATAATAGGTATCGGCTCGCCCCAGTACCTTTGACGAGAGAAAATCCAATCCCTCAGACGGTAACTCACAGCTGCCTTTCCCTGTCCACGCTCCTGAAGAATTTCAGAAATTTTTTTCTTTGCCTCAGATGTACACAGATTATCCAGTTCTCCTGAATTTACAGCAATTCCTTCTTCACAATAAGCAACGTCATCGGGAATCTCACTGTTATCAGCCGGTCTGACCACCCTGATTATCGGCAGGTTGTATTTGACAGCAAATTCAAAATCCCGCTGATCATGAGCCGGTACTGCCATAATTGCACCAGTCCCATAAGAAGCCAAAACATAATCTGCAATCCAGATCGGAATTTTTTTACCGTTTACAGGATTTACCGCCATCGCACCAGTGAATTCACCTGTTTTTTCCTTGGAAAGCTCTGTACGTTCAAGATCACTCTTCTGACGCGCAGTTTTCTGATATTGCTCGATTTTCTGTTTCTGCTCTGGAGTGGTTATCTTGTCAATCAAAGGATGTTCAGGTGCAAGTACCATGTAAGTCGCACCAAAAAGAGTATCCGGACGGGTAGTAAAAACCCGTATTTTTTCTCCGGCTGCAGCTCCCTCTGCCACAGTAAAATCAACTTCTGCCCCTTCTGATCGACCTATCCAGTTTTTCTGCATTAGCAGAGTAGATTCCGGCCAGTCGACCTCAGCCAGATCCTCCAGAAGACGATCCGCATAACTGGTAATCCTCAGAATCCACTGACGCAGATCCTTTCGCTCCACTTGTGTGAGACACCGCTCACATTTACCCTGGGTAACCTCTTCATTAGCAAGTCCGGTTTTACAGGAAGGACACCAGTTTATCGGCATTACTCCCTGGTAAGCCAGACCTTTTTTATACAGTTGGAGAAATATCCACTGTGTCCACTTATAATACTCTGGATCAGTCGTGTTTATTTCCCGATCCCAATCATAAGCAAAACCGATGCTGTTGATCTGACGCTTAAAATTGCTGACCGCTTTTTCTGTTGTCACAGAAGGATGAATACCGGTCTTTATAGCAAAATTTTCTGCAGGAAGCCCAAAAGCATCCCAACCCATCGGATGGAGCACGTTAAACCCTTGCATCCGCTTGTATCTGGTTATTATATCGGTAGCAGTGTAGCCTTCGCAATGTCCGACATGAAGCCCTGAACCGGAAGGATAGGGAAACATATCCAAAGCATAAAACTTCGGTTTTTTAGGATTGAATTCCGTTTTGTGCAGTTTTGCATCTTTCCAGCGGTTCTGCCATTTACTTTCAATCTCTGAAGGATTGTATGTACTCAAAATGCCTCCAAATTATCTGGTTTAAAAACCAGTCAGTCGATCCTATTTACAAAATGCGCCAGAAGTCCTGTGATAGTGCTGGCGACTCAATTCTTCATCAGCAATAAAAAATTATTATTCAAAATTTTTTTTAAAGTAATCAATTGTCTTCTCCAGACCCTCATCCAAAGGAATTGCAGGCTGCCATCCCAGCTTCTCTCTAGCTAAAGATATATCAGGCTGACGCTGCCTCGGGTCATCCGAAGGTAATTGACATTCAATTATCTTAGATTTACTTCCAGTAAGATGAATCACTTTTTCAGCCAGCTCCCGGATAGTAAACTCGGAGGGATTACCGATATTGACCGGTCCCAGAAAATCAGGACAATTCATAAATCGCACCATCCCTTCAATCAGATCATCAACATAACAGAACGAACGGGTCTGGCTCCCGTCACCATAGATAGTGATATCTTTACCCCTTAACGCCTGTACTATAAAATTGGAAACGACCCTGCCATCATTGGGGTTCATTCTGGGCCCGTAAGTATTGAAAATTCTCATTACTCTGATATCCACATTGTTCATCCGGTGATAATCAAAGAAAAGTGTCTCCGCAACCCGCTTTCCTTCATCATAACATGACCGTATACCGATAGGGTTTACATTTCCCCAATAGCTTTCTATCTGCGGGTGTACAGTGGGATCTCCATAAACTTCAGATGTGGATGCCTGTAAGACACGAGCCTTTACACGCTTAGCCAACCCCAGAACATTTATTGCCCCCATCACACTGGTTTTAATGGTTTTCACTGCATTGTACTGATAGTGAACCGGTGATGCCGGACAGGCAAGATTATAGATCTGGTCAATCTCCAGAAACACCGGAAAAGTAATGTCATGACGCATCAGCTCAAAATTTCTGAAATCCATCAGGTGTTCAATGTTTTTTTTGCTGCCTGTAAAATAATTATCCAGACAGATCACATCATGCCCCTCATGCACCAGTCTTTCACACAAATGTGAACCCAGAAAACCAGCGCCCCCTGTTACCAATATCCTGAATCGACTCATCATTCACCTCATGAATAAGTTCACAAATCTCAAATCACAAATCTCAAATCACAAATCTCAAATCACAAATCTCAAATCACAAATCTCAAATCACAAATCTCAAATCACAAATCACAAATCACAAATCACAAATCTCAAATCACAAATCACAAATCACAAATCACAAATCACAAATCTCAAATCACAAATCACAAATCTCAAATTCATAAAATCTGAATTCTTAAATCTCAAATCTAAAATTATATCAGACTGCTGTGATTTTCACATCTTCCATCAACTGCCACACCTCATTACGGGTAATAACTCCGGGCCCTTCATGCATTGCTTTAGAACAACCACAGGCAACCGCCATTCTGCAAAGTTCCGGAAAAGAGAAGTTTCTTTTTCTGGCCACCACAATTCCTGCAACCAGGGCATCTCCGCAACCCACCGTATCAACTGCAGAAACCTGAGGTGCAGAGCAGAGAAGACAATCATTACCATGAATCGCCATCAACCCATCCGCCCCTAAAGAAATAAAAACATAGGAAATACCCATATCCAGAAATCTTTTCCCCTTCAGGGCAATATGATGAACACCCTTAATCTGTTCACCAAAGAAATCTTCCAGTTCAGTCAAATTGGGTTTGATCATAAGCGGTTTGGCTCTGATGCCGGTCTTTAAAGCAGGCCCTCTGGTATCCAGAATTGTTTGCGAACCTGCCTCGGTACATAATTTGAGCATTGTGGCGTAAATGTCGTCATCAAAGCCTTTTAAAACACTTCCTGAAAAACACCAGTAATCTCCATTTGAGGGCAGAGATTTAAAGAAAGTGAGAAACTCATCCTGAACACGGGAAGCCACCATAGAAGAAGAACTGCTGATATGAGATACGAATCCGGTATTTTGCTCTATGATGGTAGCGTTGATCCTTAAGCTGCCAGGTATAACAAAAAAGCGGTTATTTATCTGCATATGCTCCAGGTATCGGGTGGTGCGTTTAAGGTCATATTCTGCCATTAAGCCGGTCACGCATACCTCTTCACCCAGTGTTTTAACCACATTTGCCACATTAATCCCTTTTCCAGCAGGAAAAATCATCTGAGGAACATCTGTAAAAGTAGAGCCGGACCGGAAATCATTTACTTTATAAATAACATCCAGTGCAGGATTTAACAAAGAACAATAGATCAAAAAACGGACTCCCGGTTAATAGACAAGTAAAGTAGCTTCATGGCCTTGATCAGCATACCAGCCAGAAAAATACCCGTAATGATTTGAGCACCCCGGAGAAGCCTGGTAAGTAGTTTGAAATTTTTCATAAAACCGATCCAGGAAATCTTTAAAAATATATGAGAGTAGCGGCTGCTGCACTAAAAATCAGAGTCAACCGGAAGAGGCAAAGAAACTGATCCCGCCAGGCGACGGGACCGGGAAATTTACTTGTTTTTCAGGTCAACAGGGAAAACGCCTTTTGATTCCAGAGAACCTCTGGTTTTGGAGAAGTAAAGACCTGTATCATTTGCGCTGTCATTTATCAGAGAATCCTGACCTGAGGATTTCACAGATTGCAAAGGCTCAGAAATCTCATTTCTCTCAATGACCACCGCGTTTTTTGCACTGTTTTGAAGATTCATGGCAAAGTAGCCAACCACAGCAAATCCCACTGCGAAAAACGTGACCGAAAAGGCGGTTTTTTTCAAAAAAGATGGCAGCAAACCCAAAGTAGTGAGCTGTTTTCGGGAGTTGGAGCAAACTCTCAAAATTTCTTCATCAACTTTTCTGGAAGGTATTTCCTGGAGGTTAGTTAATTTAAAGAGGTGCGTCCTTTCTTTTTCGTAAAGCTCTGATTGTTCCTTGCACTCGGCACAGACATTCAGGTGCTCCTGATATAACCTAGCCTGATCAACATCCAACTCCTTAGAGCTGTACAGTAAACCTGTAACTTCCCATTCACTGCACGCCATCAATCCCCCTTTTCTTCAGTTCCTTTCGAATATTTTTCAAAGCCAACCTCATTCTGCCTAAAGCAGTATTTATTGGACAATCCATAATTTTTGCTATTTCTTTAAAAGGAACCCCTCCAAGCTCTCTGAGAAGAAAGACTTCTCTTTGAAGGGGATCCAATGTTTCAACAGCCTCGTTAATTAAAGCGCGTAAGTCCTGATTAGTTAACTGTTGGTCAGGAGCTTCTATCTTACTTCCGATCGCCGTCTCCGCATCTTGCTTATGTTCAGTTTCCACTTTAGCATGGCGGAAAAAATCAATGGTCCTTTTATGCGCAATTCCAAATAACCAACTCAGAAAGCTTCTGGACCTGTCAAACTGGTCGGCGTTTCTCAGAGCCGCAAAGAAGGTCTCCTGTAAAAGATCCTCTGCAATCTCCCGATCACCAGTCATTCTTACCAGAAACCCGAATACTCGGGTTTTATACTTTTCATAGAGCGCTGAAAAACCCTCTGATTTTCCATTCAACCAGAGATCAAAAAAGTGCTGATCATCATTCATTTGCTGTTCTTGCATATAATACGTCTTCTCTGAAACATTTATTTTGAGAATTTTGGATTTTTTTTTACCACCCGTTTAACTCTTTAATATACAAAATTGGCAGGTGCTTGATGATTTGCTTAATAGCAGTTGTTGCAAAGAATGGGCCTGAAAACAAAGAGGGGCTCTAAGCCCCCATTTTTCAACTATTTAGTGTCGACAACAAACACTAACATTTCTCATGAAGCTAAGGTTTTACCCTCTCCCGGCCAATTATCTGCCCTAAAATTATGATCATTAACAATTTGATGCCCATAAACTATTTAGCTGCAGAGTCATTTAATTCCTGCAATATCAATGGATTATTCGGCTCCATCTGCCTGGCCAGCTCCAGATACTTCTTGTACTCCGCCATACTTTTACGCATCTTTGCCACCTTAGCTAACCCCAACTGCGCCAAAGCCATCTTTGGGTCAGCACGTAAAGCCCTGGTGTAAAAAGTCTCTGCCCAGGGGAGCTTGGATTGTTGAAGATGAGTCTCCGCACGTTCAAAAAGAGTCTGTGGATGTTCAGGCACTATAAGCATAACCTCTTTATACACCTCGACTGCATCATCGTATTTTTTCCTGGATCTTAAGATTCTGGCTTTCAATAGAAATGCATCTATATTTTCTCCCTCTGTGGCCAATATATCCTCTACTACATCCTCTGCATCCTTGCCCTTTCCATGTGCAAGCAACGCTTCCGCATAAATCATCTGATATTTGGTTTCTCTGGATAGCTCAAGCAACTCTTTCATCTCCTTGAGCGCCTTGTCACTCTGACCGGATTTCTGGAAAAGCTCAAAGAGCTGGAACCGTATGTTCACATTATCTTTACTTATGCTTTTAGCTTTGGTCAGAAGCTCAATCGCCTCCCCGCTACGGCCGGTTTTAATGTATCCCAAACCCAGATTTTCCATGGTCTCCCCATCATCGGGTTTAAGAGCATTTGCCATCTCCAGATGCACAATACCCTGGTTTACCTGTCCTTTTCTAGTGAGAATAATACCAATCTGTTTGTTGGCCTCAATATTCTGAGGATCAGTTTCTACATACTTCTGCAGTGCATAAAGCTGCTCATCCACTTTACCCATTTTTCCATACACCCGCCCTAACTCCAGGTACACTGCCGGAACACTGGATGCCAGATCTGTAACCCTGGTGAGCATTGCTACGGCTTTTTGAAGAGTTTCCTTATTTGCAGAGTAGATCAGGCCCAGGCGCAGAAAACTACGATAATCCGCAGGGTAATTTTTAATGTTCTGCTCATAGAGCTTCTGTGAAGCCTCCAGCTTGGTGTTTTCCAGATAAAAAGCCTGTTTATATGCAGCATCAGGTTCCTTTACCCCCGGTAAAGCCAGATAATCACCATAAGCGATTGACGCCTGTGTGTAGTTACTGTCTTTTTCATAAGCTTCTGCAAGCATTTTGTAAACCTGATAGACAATACTGCCCTTAATTTTATTACCCGATTTTACAGACTCCAGAACCTTTACCGCATCTTTATATTTCGCACTGTTAAAACATGCTTCACTATACATCATCAGATAATCAGGTGATGTGTCAGCACCCAGATAGGAAAGATATTTGGCAGCTTCTGCATACTCTTTACGATCAAACAGCTTCTTTCCTAAAATCTTTATCACCTCGCTATCCGAAGTGTTCTTTTCCACATATTTTTTGAATACTTTTATACCCTCCTGCTCTTTACCCATTCGAAAATAGATCTCTCCAAGTTCTTTATATTCGGCATTTGCAGAAGGATTCATCATAACCGCCTGTTCATAGGATATTGCAGCCCCTGCCAGGTCTCCATCTGCAGCCTGACAGGACCCCAGTGCACTCAGCGCATCCACATTGGATGGCTCCATCTGCAATGCTTTCTGATACATCTGAATGGCCTTAGGGTAACTCTTATTTTTCTGATAAATCATTCCCAGAGTGGTATATGTGCCCACATCCGCGTCACCATCCTGAATCAACCTGGAAAAAGCAGTGATCACTTCATCCTGCTGCCCCTTGGCAATTACAATCTCGGCATATCTTTTGTAAAATCCCTTTATGGCCGGATTGAGCTTCATGGCAGATCTGTATGCCTCCAGAGCACCATCATAGTCTTTCTGCTCATAGAGCAAATTGCCCAGATCCCTTTTGGCTTCCGCATCTTCCGGGGCAAAATCCAGATACCGACGCAAAAAAGTCACAGCTTCCTTCATATTGCCTTTTTTTCTGGACAATTCACACAAACGGCGGAATATATCGGGTTCTTTAGGAGTAAGTATGGATAGTTCAGTGTAATAAATGATTGCAGATTCTATATCATTGGCTGCATCAGCAGCACGTGCCAGGCGTAAACGGGATTCCACGTTACTTCTGTCCAGTACCGCGATCCTTTTATCCAGTTCCTTTAATTTCTCCTTTTCATTATTTTGTAAATAACAGGTGGCCAGCTGCTGCAGGTAATCCATTTTATAGGATTCCTTCTTTACCATATATTCCAGATGCTCCTGGGCAGCTTTGTAATTTTTATCTTTCATAAGGATGGATGCCAGCAATGTACGGGCATCCCAAGCCCCTGCATCCATACTGATTGCAGCTTTCGCTGCATCCCTGGCCTTATCAAACTGACCAAGATTAAATGCAGCAGTCGCCATTCCCTCGCTGGCTGATGAGCTGCGACGCAAGGAATTACTTTTTTCGAAATTGCTCAATGCATCTGAATACTTTTTGGACTTTAAACTGTGCTGGCCCAGTGCCAGATAAACCTGTGGATCATTAGGACTCAGATTTAACAGTGTCTCATATGTTTTGCGTGCCTTCTCCTCCATACCATTTTTCTGATAAAGATCAGCCAGACGGGCATAAGCCTCAATATTTTTACTATTAAGAGCGATTGCCTTTTCCAGACTGCTGATTGCATTGTCTTTTTGTCCTGCACCCATCTGTGCTTCTGCTATAAGTAAATATATCTCCGGAACAGTCAGAGCCTTCTGGTCTGCTTTGACAACAAATTGAAACTGTTCCAAAGCACTGCTGAAAGATTCAGCTTTCAATCTGATTCTCCCAAGTTTTTCTCTGGACAACAGAGCATTAGTTTGAGTGGAAGCTCCGAAATTTTCCACTGCAGCCTCAAAGGATTCCACCATAGTTCTGGTGTCTCCGTTTTTCTCACCACAAATACCCATTTTATAAAAATCATCTGCAGAAAGCAACTCTGCAGAAACCTTTTTAAATTCTTCAGCAGCCAATTTATAATTTTTCTGCCCAAAATACGCTCTGGCCAAATCGATTGAAGCTTCGGAAGGACCTCCTGCAGAGGCCGCCAGCTTAAGATACTTAAGAGCTGAATCTGCCCCCCCGCTTTCAAGATATGCTTTTCCTATTCTGTAAACGACCTGTCCATCCTGCTCCTTTTTGGATATTTTTTTTAACAGAGAAATTGATTTATCCCAGACTTTCTCATGGAAATAAATCAACCCCAGTTCCCGATTGGCAATAGTGTTGGAAGAGTCACTCTGAATCACTTTTTCCAGTGCTTTTTTAGCATCAGCAGGCCGGTTAAGTGAAATACAGGCACGGGCATATTCCCAACTGGCTTCAGCAGTAAAATTCTTCTGTAAAGCTTTCTGGGCCATATTCAAAGCATTGTCAGGCTGATTAAGAGAGTTATACACTTTGGCAGCACCAACTAAGGCATTATAGTCATCCGGGTTCATCCTCCAGGAGACCAGATAACAGGCCAACGCCTTCTCTGTCATTCCTAAAGCTTCATTTGCTTTCCCTAGCTTAACCCATACCTCTGGCGGACGCTCAGTCAGCTTTTCATCTGCATATTCAATAGCTTCCTTGTATTTCCCCGATGAGATCAGCTTATCGAAAGCATCATCCGCATTAACCGTTGAAACAAAAGAAAACAGAATAACTAAATATCCTGCAGCTGCCAGAAAATTCAACCTGTTCCATTTCTCTCTCATTTTTATTTCCCCTCTGTAGCATTTCGAGTGATAACTCTATATTACTGAATTATAACATTTTCCACGGAAATTTGTACACATTAGAATTAATTCAGCTCCTGCCTGCCCGACTTCTCCTCAATTTTTCCATGCAAGCAGTGAAATGTTGCCAATCGAATAAATCTCCAGGATCATTTTTTATCCCTTCCCGCAATCCTAAACTAATCGCTCTTTCACCGGCAATCTGATCATGCCCAACATACTTGAACTCCCTGCCATAACGGATTTCTATTGAATCACAGAGCCTGCATAACGATTTGTATTGCAGTCCTGTGAATCCACTTTTTTCTGTAGCCATCAATTCTATTCCGATGGAAAAATCATTAACCCCTGTCCGGTTATCCGGCTCAGGCATTATACTTCCACCACAATGCCAGGCTTTTTTCTGTTCAGGTACCAGCATTGTAGTGATTCCTCTCCTGTCGATCAGATAATGACTGCTGACCCCATAGTCGCAAAAAATTCCTAAAATCGCCTTCAAATCAAACGGAAATCCTGGCTGCAAATTAATAGCACTTATATAATGAATGACGATAACATCAATCTGATTACTGCTGCGCTCCTGCCAGAACCACTGTTTTCCAGATTCCCTGATCCTCTCTCCTACGGTGTTGTTACAAAGGAAAAATTGGTTTTCAACATCCAGTAACAGTGTTTTTATCTTCATATAACCTCAACAGAAAAACCAAACGGCTCACTTTCAAATACAAGATTTCTCTGCAGCAACTGCAAATTACATCTTTATTATATTATATTGTATTAACTATGTCACAACTAACAAATGCAGTACTCATTACCGGCGGATCAAAAAGATTAGGTTTACAATTCGCCCTGAAAACTCTTGAAATGGGTTTTTCCGCAATAATTCATTACCGCAATGATATCAGTGATGCCCTTAATACTATTCCCTTAAAAGAATCTAAAAACCGGGTGTACTTCATACAACATGATCTCTCAGAATCACCGGAGCTGGTTCTGGATAAAGCTCTTAATCTTCCGGTTAAGCTCTCTGGTCTGATCAACAACGCTTCAATATTTACTGAAGGCAATCTTAATAATATAGATGATTTAAAGAAAATAATTTGGATCAATGCACTTGTTCCAGCACAAATAAACACATCCTTCTTCCAGAAAGTTAAAAAAGGCTGGATTATAAACATCACTGACGCGATTATCCAGAAACCGAACAGCCGTTTCCAAAACTACCGTATCTCCAAGCTGCTCCTGGAACAATTAACCAGACAGCAAGCCTATCTTTTCGCTCCAGAACTCAGAGTCAATGCACTGGCTCCCGGTGCAATGCTACCAGCCTCATTCGAAGATCAACACTATTTTGACTCTTTATCCGAAATAATTCCTTTGCACACCACTGGCGATATACACTCATTAATGAATGCATATGAGTTTCTGGTCAAATCTCCTTACATAACCGGAGAAACGATCCGGGTGGATGGGGGATGGAATATGGTATCCTGATTTTAATCAAGTGGTGAATGTGCATGAGTAAGCGGTTTGGGAAATCTGGTCAGGATAAAGGGGATGATCCTTTCGATATGAAAAAAAAGTGACTGAAATGTCTTATGGTAGGTCTCCAACTTTCCTCCCACAGGATCTTTAATTGTTCCTTTATTAGTTTCCTTTCCAGGCCAGCAACCCAGTAAAAATGTTTGCGGATAAACCTGCGGGAAAAAAATGTGTAAAAATTCCTTATGTACTGGTTCCATCACCAGTATCAGATCACTTGCAGCCAGCTCTTCTCCAATCAAATGTCTGGACCCATGAGAAGAGATATCGATATTATATTGGCGACACACTTCAACTGCCAGACCAGTTGCAGCGTACCCTTCAACTCCATGAGTTCCCATTGAAGATACCTGTATGTCCCCTCTTTCAAGCGAGGATAATCGATGCTTCAAAATCCCTTCAGCCATAGGGCTTCGGCACATGTTTGCAGTACATATAAAGATTATCGATGACACAGTACCTCTTAAACTATAGATTTCACTCACTAAGGTGAAAATACTATTTTTTAACCTGAATCAGGCTATACTTCAGTGTTAATTAACAGTATGTCCGGGAAAATAATACTCAGGGGAACTGAACACTTATAAGCAATAAAACTGTCCATTACAGATTTTAATATAATTAAAAGGAGAATCATCATGGCTTTATCCATTGAAGAAAAAAGTATTGTCGAAGAAGCTCTATCAATCTATCTGCAGATTCTTTCAAGACAAGCACCACCGGCACAAGTACAACAGATAGCACAAATCGCTCAGGGTATTATCAAAAAACTGGATTCGGTTGGCAGCAGCCGTAAACAGGGAAATAAACCGGATGGAATAACTGATGAATGGTATAAGAATGTCTGTAACAGCTGTGAGAAGTTAACTCCAGATGGATGTGCAGATAAAGTTACTGAAAAATATCCGGGCAAATGTGATCCGATACTTCACTATGAGAGAGACAAGATACTGAAAGCAAAATAAAAAAAGGAGCTTTCCCAGCTCCTTTTTCTCATTACCTTTTTAGGGCATATACATTATCCGTTCCCGCTTTATGCCCTTTACTTTTCCAAAACCGTCCAGTGCTGTCAATTGAAGAATATAAGTACCGGCTGCCAGAACATTCCCATTATTAGCATCCCACATGATGGTGTTTTCACCAGGATGCAATTCCTTGCCCAGATCTTTGCGCCATACTCTGCGCCCCAACTGGTCATAAACCGCCAGCTTTACTTTATTAACCCCTGAATAAGGCAGCACAAACCGGATCTGAATTCTGCCACGGAACGGGTTGGGATAAGCTTTAACTAATGAGAAACTGAACTTGGTAAAACTGTTTTTCCAGTTTGCAATAAAGGTTTCATCACCAGCCACCAGGAACCTGTATTCCCTTTCTCCGGCCCCAATCATCAGGTTGTTGTTCTGGTCCTCAAATGTAGCGGATGCGGGATTGAAAACAGCAACTTTATAATTGGCCGGCATCGAACCCCAATTCTCCAGCTCAAATTGCACCCGTTTGGATTGTACATGAAAGTTATCGAAAACCAGAGGGTAACTTGCACCATTATCACTCTTTTCATGCAGCACCACCATTCCATGTACCTGCCGTTTGTCTGAATCAAGCACACCTGCTCTGACTTTGGAAAAGGATGGTGAAACCGGAAAGCAATGTTTACCCTTGCCCGGAGAATAACCGCAGTAAACCGGTGAAATTGCAGCATCATCAGTCCAGGCTTGAACCTTTATGTTCCACTTTTCTGTAAAGACGTCCTTTTGCAGCGCCCTGTCCTCATCAACACTTTTTCGTGTGGACATTTTTTCAGTTATCAAAGGAATTCTGAGTTTAATGTCAGTTGAACTGGTGTTATAGATAGAATAACATGAACCAGGTTGCAGGACTACACCGGGATCATTAAACTGCACAGTATTGGGCTGATAAAGAATACTGGTGTGATATAAGCCCTTACTGTTTTTTGTCCATTCATAAAAGCCAAGCGACTCTTTGCTATGCTGCTGCCTGTATGTTGTTGAGTCAAGTATATCCTGAATAACTACCCTGAAATGAACCGGCAGAGCGACATCTGTAAAACTGTTTGCAGCGAGCGTAATATCTGAAAAGGTGTTTTTTAAAGGAAAAGTAACACCTTTGCCCAGATTGATTGCCTTGTCTTCCCGGGTTTTAACCCAGAAGATCCGGCCTGGTACAAAACTGAAGAGATCTTTACTCTGCTCCGAATATTCCACCCAGTCATTAGGTTTATTATTCTCCTTTCTGTTCCAGGTAAAAATCCTGAAATGAACATTGTCATACTTCCACTCCGATTCAGAGCCGATCTTTCTGAATGCCTCAGGTGTTGCCGGCGAATCCAGAATAGAGTGAGAAAAAACCGGACTCCAGACATCCTTGTACAGTGAGGCATTGTTGTAATCAACAAATACTTTTCGGGAAATGTTAATCCATTTTGAATTTCTCTCATCAGTAACAACCAGCCAGGCAAAAACGCTATGATTCTGGGACACATAATTTGAATCGATCAGAGTGGTAATGGTATCATCATGCCATGAAGTTGCATCTGAAGAGATCTGAAACAGAGAATCATCACTTCTGTAAATATACAGTTTCACTTTTGAGTTTATGATATTATCGCTGACTTTAATCCTGTCAGTAATATTTGTTTTGGCAGAAACGACAGAAACAGTGTCACTGAAAACTGTGACAACTGGTTCCTGAGTGTCAATCATTAAAACAAACGGAAAACGCATCTGGTGCGGTTTGAAAGAAGTGGTAACAGTATTACCTGACTCATCGTAACTGAGTCTGGGAAGGACACTTATGGTATCTGTAATTTCATCATACTGATACATGAAAACATCCTGGATAGAGTAACCCTCCGGCAGGCTGTCACAGGCTAATGTCATGTAAATCTCATTTGAGGGGTGGTTACGATGAAAATCCACGCCCATACTGACAGGAATAAATCCCGGTTTTAAAAGCGAAGGATCGGGTTTAAATACCAGTAAAGTATCTTCATATAAAGCATTGCTCCAGTTTTTGCCTGGTTTCAAAACTACTTTATGGTTAAAAAGTGAAACCGAATCATTGTCGGATTTGAAATAGGTGATTTTCTGCCAGCCAGGCTGAGGTATTTTCAATGCTTTCTTTGATGCACTTTCAGGGGCAGCCCATCGGTAAGAGCCATCTTTTCCCTGATACCCCATCCATAATGCAAAATGGTAAGTGGTATCCACCAGAAACTGCTGATCCAGATCGATATAAATCACATCAGGTCTGCTCAATGTGGAATCGATTTTCTTAAAGCCTTTTGATGGACTCCCGTTTTCATCCTTGACATCCCACCAAAAACCGGTTTTCAGCTTAAAGCTGCTTATCCCTACAGTGTCTATATTCCAGTCTATTATTATCCTGTTTGTCAGTGAATCAAATTTTATATCGGTAATTGAAATGGCATTTGGAAGATCCCCGGGATTCATTGTCTTTGCAGATGCGCTGGATTTTTCAGTTACAAAGGACCAGTACTGTCCAGTCACATAAGTTTGTAAACCAAAATAGTACAACGTGTTTCCTGTGAGACTGTCAATCAGGCTCTCTTTAAGACCTGCATCCAGTATGACCTTGTGGTAATCAGTCGTGTCAAAGTCCTGATTAACCGGAATCGGCCTGGTTCCATACCAGATCTTAACCTTTTCAATATTATCTCCCTGTTCGATACTCCATTTCAATTTAACCGAATTGGATCGCATACTGTCTACAGATAAAGTGACATAATTGACAGTTCGGGGGGTTCCCACGCTCTGAGTTTCCTTCACTGTATCACTGAAATTACCAAGAACCCCTCTCCAGCTGACATTAAAAGTAATATACGCTTCCGGCCCCGAAAATAAAGCATCCTCATAGCGCTTTCTATAAGTAAAATCGGAAGTAGACCAGATTTCCTCCAGCGCATCAATCTTTAGCGTATCTCTCTTAACTACATCCTCCCCGACCCCATACCAGATTAGCACATACTCCAGTGAGTCTTTTTTATTTTGCAAAGGTTCAAAACCAGCTATAGTTACATCGATTGCCCCCAGCTGCGCTTTGTAATCAGTCTGCAAAGTAAGTGGATTAGTCAGAGGTGTTTGACTACACATAAAGACTCTGGCACCATTTGCGGTGTCAAATGGAGGAATGATCTGAGGATTTTTCCAAAACGGTGATGCCACAAAACAATAGGTAACACACTCTCTTTTGTTGACTTCAATGACTTTTTTGAAGGTGGATGAACCACCGGCAACTATTTCCGCCATAGGGATTTTGACGAAGTTGATAACATCCTTTATAGGCGAACCGGGAAATACCCCCTCTTCATACCAGATTCCAATCGTATCTACATAGGGCTGGTCGCCGACCACAACAGGAAGAACGTTAAACCTCTCTAAAGTTAATAGCACGTGTCTTCTGTCCACCAGACTGACCTGCCTGATTAAAAGCGGATTCTTATTGGTACTGTCCACTACCACCAGTGCCGCTTCCTTACTCTTTACATTTCCAAATTCATTGCTCACTACGCAATAATAAGTTCCACTCTCGGATGCATTGGTTATAACCAGGGAGTCGTTACCAGTGCCCACCGGATCAGTACTTCCGTTTTTATACCAGGTATACTCAAGTGATGATCCATGCGCAACCAGGTAAAAAACTGCAGTCCCGTTTTTAAGTACTGTAACCGCATCAGGCTCTTTCTCAATAAACGGGGCATTACCCATCACTTTCAAAGTGGCAGGATTACTGGTATCCCTCCCGGCAATATTTACCGCAACACACCGGTATGTATTATTGTTATGTGCCTGAGTAACCGCATTAAGAACAAGCGTAGCTCCTTCAGCTATAGAATCATTACCTGAAATCCAATAATACCTGGACGCCCTCAGCGCTGAAGCTGAAAACGAAACATTGTTTCCCTCAATAACCAGACTGTCTTTTGGATGAACTGTGAAATCCGGTTTCCTAACAACAGTTAGTTTGCAGACAATGCTGGTATCGCTGCCGATATTGTTTGAAACTATACAGAAATAATTTACAGTATCGATATCCGCAGGAGCTGTGGCTGCAGATATATTCAGTACAGAAAGAGTTTCGCTAACCACGGCCACACCATTTTTATACCACTGATAATGCAATGGCTCAGATCCGGTTGCCACCACCGTAAATTCAGCACTTGTACCTTCAGCCACGGTTGTATCTTTGGGTTGTTTGGTTATGGATGGAGCTCCACCAAGTAGTAGTGTCCAGCATCCGGCGTCGTATTTTCCATTAAGCGAACCACGGATAGTCCTGCTGATATCATAAATGGGAGCGCCTGTCGTATCAGCTATTGCTTTTGCCCTGGAATCTTCTGAAAGTTTCCAGTCTGATGGGTTACTTCTGGTATCAACAGCAAAAAGAGAATCGATTCTGGTAACTGATCCTGTTATTTTTGATGAAAAAGCATCATATCCATGAGCAATGATAGTATTGCTACTGAAAATGGAATTGGTTACTTTGACCGAATCTTTACTAAAAGAACCCACAAATTTAAAAATGGTATCATTATCATCGAATGTACAGTAATTAACATTGATTTTTGGAACTGCCCCCCCCCAGAATTCGAACTCTGCAATTAAACTGTTATTATGAAAAAGGCAGTTCTCAAAAGAGATATTTGATGCTCTCTCTCCAGCAAATCTGAAGAATGGCCCACCCGTGCCATTACGAAACACACAACTTTTAAACGTTCTTCTATGTGCAGCAGCTCCTGCCTGAGAATTAAATCTGACATTGCTTTCAAACACAAACCGGGTGAAATGAAGGTCTACCTGTTGAAGAAAGTTGTAATTCTGATCAAAAGTATGCTTCAGAACAGGATATTTGTCCGGATTGGTTCCGGTATGAATGAAATAAACAGTATCCGTAGCAGTAGCTGGATAGTTGGAATTAAGAATAAATGTTTTTTGCTGGGTTGTATCAGTGAAAAAAATGGTGTCGGGTAAAGGCCTGACTTTCTGAAAAACAGAATCCAGTGCACTATTTGATGCCCCCGGACCAATAGTGATGGCAGCAAAACTCTGCCAAACCAAAGAAAAAATCAGAAAGCAAAGGATCTGCACCCTACCTTTAGCAGATAAACCGTGTACCCAGTTCATAGTATTTCCCTCTAAGCGATTAACCAGCAGAAAAAAGTGTCCTATATATAATTATAATACTGGAAAATATAATTCTATATAAAAAAACCTTCAATTGTATTTTTGTCAAGCAATGGGTGAACTGAAAATTCGCCGGTTGCCAAAATGAAGCATCGCCTTGTTGAAATCTTCAGGAAATGGGGCCTCAATCTGAACCCTCAAACCGGTAAAAGGATGAATAAAGGAGAGATAACTGGCATGTAACGCCTGGCGTGAAAAGGACTTAAATACTGCTGCAGCAAACGGTCGGTCTAAAGGTGCAACCCGCATCAGTCGCTCCCTTCCTCCCCCGTATAAACTATCTGCCACAATCGGAAATCCCTTTGAACTGCAATGAACCCTTATCTGGTGAGTCCTGCCTGTGTGCAGTTTGAAATAGATGGCTGATATCCCTGCCCGATAACCTAACAACCAATATTCGGTCAGGGATGGTTTTCCGGTTTTCGAACAGGTGCGTTTCAATGGATCCCGATGACTACGCTCCAGTGCAAAATCAATCCGGCCATGACTCTCAGAAGGTTCCCCGAAACAAAATCCGGTATAATGCTTTTCCACCGAACGGTTGGCAAACGCTGCAGCCAGTGCTGCATGTGCATTATTGGTTTTGGCAGCGATCAAAACTCCACTGGTTTCCTTATCCAGCCGGTGTACTATTCCGGGCCGATCATTGGCAGAACCCTCAGATAAAGTACCTACCTGGTGTAAAAGGGCATTGACCAGAGTCCCTTCACGAACCCCATTGCCCGGATGTACCACCAGACCTGAAGGTTTATTAACTGCCACATAATATTCATCTTCGTAAAGTATGTCCAGGGGGATATTCTGAGGACGCAACTGAATCTCCCTCTGCAAAAGAGCTGCTCTGAGAACCTCTATACGATCTCCACCTGCAATGATATCTTTCTTGCTGGCTTTTTGCCTGTTACGCAACACCATTCCTTCTGCAATCAGCTTCTGAATCTGAGAACGGGAAATATCCGCCAGCTTACGGGCTAAAAACATATCCAGTCTCTCTGCTTTACAATCGGAACTTATTTCCAGAATAACAGGCGAATCATTCGACATTGTCTGATACACTTTCTTCTGCAAACGATAAGGATTCCTGGGTACTGCCAGGATTTTCCTTTTTAAGATTTTCCTGCATCGTTTTTTTCCTCTTCTCTTCTGTAACAAAAGAATATATCAGAAGCACCACGCCCGCTGTAACATAAATATCGGCAAAATTAAATATAGGCCAGTAGTGTGTGTCGGAAATCCCTATACGGATAAAGTCAATCACACCCAGTTCGGGATGAATCATCCTGTCCAGTAAATTTCCAAGTGCACCGGGAAAAATCAGCATGATTCCCCAGTGAAGGGATATTTCGGTTTCCGGAATGTAACGATAATACAGAATGAGCATAATCACTGCCAGAAAAGTGAAAACAATGAAGAACTGGTTTACCGGAAATGAAGCAATCAGTGATTGAGGATTAAAGCCGAAAAGAGCTCCTTTGTTATAAACCAAAAGCAGTTGCAGATAATCACCTGCTATTTTTAGCGGGGTAGCATAGGCCAGATTTGTCTGAGCCAGATTTTTTGTAAACCAGTCCAGAAAAAATCCCACAGAGGTGACTAAAATCAGTAACAACCATTTTTTTTTCATCTTTTTTTCCAAAAATATCCCCCGCTTCTAAACATATAGAGCTCTTTATTACGCAAAACTCAACCCGATTATTATCTTACTGGTGGCAGTTTTATTGCCCTGGTATAAAATACTGAATTGCCACCTAAGAAACAGATAGTTTTTAAAGGACAGTCTTCCACTTTAAATTACTCCACCAGAGCTAATTAATGAGAAAACCGTCTGGTGAAAAGTTATTTTAAGGATTACATAATGTATTGACTTGTCCTTTTCATTCAGGTATCAGGAAGACCATAAACTGTGAAAATAGCTTCCTATATTCAAATTATCCGTTACCCCAATGCAGTGATGGCTGGATTAACCACATTTATTGGCTACTGGCTTTCTGACTCCACTCTACCACTTTCTTCAATTCTCTTACTGATCGGTGCCACCATCTGCTCCACAGGATTTGGTAACACTATAAATGATATCCAGGATATCGATTC
Organism: Fibrobacterota bacterium; assembly: GCA_023436145.1. Lineage (GTDB taxonomy): Bacteria > Fibrobacterota > Chitinivibrionia > Chitinivibrionales > Chitinispirillaceae > JAAYPC01. The sequence goes on from JAEZKP010000033.1 coordinate 70,648, forward strand.
TGATCGTATATGCCATCCAAACCGCCCGTTACCTAAAGGTGATATTTCGGTCCGGTCTGCCTGGCTCTTCTCCCTGCTGCTTATAGTAACAGCCCTGATTTCTTCTTTCACAGTATCAAACTTGCACGGTTTAGCAACACTTTTGCCTCTATTATTGTTAATTATATACGCATTTTATCTAAAAGCCACTCCTATAACCGGAAACTTGCTGGTTGCAACCCTGGTGGCCTATACAATTCTCTATGGTGCACTGGGTGGAGCCGGTTTTTTCAGACTCATTTTCCCGGCATCAATAGCATTTCTACTCAATTTTTCACGGGAAATCATCAAAGATCTTCAGGACTCTGATGGTGATAAGTCCAGCGGAGTAGTAACTTCAGCTGTTCTTTCAATCCGGATACTTAAAACCATTATTTACGTTTGCAGCATAGCCTGTATCTCATTACTTTTAATTACCATCTATATGAAACTTTTCGGCAATTTCTATATAATTATAAGCCTCAGTGTCATAGTACCACTTCACATCTACCGAACTGTTCTTATCTGCAAAAAAAACTTTGAAAAGAGATTTACTCTGATCTCATCTCTGTTTAAGCTGGAGATGCTAACAGGACTCATCGCTTTAGCTGCAGATAAAATATTTACAAACACTTTTAATTAAATCAACCAGATTAACGTCAGAAACCCATGAGTGATAAAGAAAACTTCTGCACCTGTCATAGAATTGAGTTCTCAGATTCAAGAATCTTATCTGCAGTTGAAAACGAATCTGTCGATCTGGTGGTAACTTCACCACCATATCCCATGATAGAAATGTGGGACTCGCTGTTTGCCTCTTTGAACCCGGAAATAGGTCTTTCCATAGAGCTTTCTGAGGGTATAAAGGCTTTTGAACTAATGAACCAGGAGCTGGACAAAACTTGGGATGAGCTTGCCAGAGTTGTAAAGAAGAGCGGGTTTGTATGTATCAACATCGGTGATGCTACCCGAAAAATCGGACAGCAGTTCCAATTATATTCAAATCACTCCAGGATTACTTCCAGATTTATTACCCTTGGATTTCAACCCCTGCCCATAGTTCTCTGGAAAAAAACAACAAATGCTCCCAATAAGTTTATGGGATCAGGAATGCTTCCTGCAGGGGCCTATGTCACACTCGAACATGAATACATTCTAATATTTCGAAAAGGCGGGAAAAGAGAGTTTAATTCTACTGATGAAAAAAAGCTGAGAAATCAGAGTGCCTTTTTTTGGGAGGAAAGAAATAAATGGTTTTCTGATACCTGGGTTTTAAATGGAGTCAGGCAAGCTACAAATAAGGATAATGTGCGGGAAAGAAACGCCGCATTTCCTTTTGAATTAGCATATCGCCTGATAAATATGTATTCGGTACAAGGTGATACGGTGCTTGATCCTTTCCTGGGCACCGGCACCTCGACTTTTGCAGCCATAGTATCTCAAAGAAATTCAATCGGTATCGAATATGATAAAAATCTCTCTTCGATAATTGCCGAAGGATTAAAGGATCTGTGCAATAAAGGTAACAGTCTGATTACCGGGCGACTTGAAGACCACATTTCATTTTGTGAAGATTATCAGAAAGAAAAAAACCTTCTCAGATATACAAATAAATGCTTCGGTTTTCCAGTTATGACAAAGCAGGAAATTGAACTCGATCTAAAGCACATCTCCAGAATCACTTCTACACACCTGTCAAACATTACAGTTGAATATCAGCCGGTAAAACCGATATCTCATTTCAAAGCTTCAATTACTGATACTGAAAAATCCCAATGTGATGCTCAGTTATCCCTTTTCGGTTGATACGGATTTAATGCAGGAGAAGTAAATGTGTTCAGATTATAAATCATTTACATTTGGTTTTTTGACTTAAAGCCCTGAAGCAAAGAGCGCTTCCAAAATGCTTCTTCCCAATATGGTTCAGATTTTGCGATTCTTTTCACACTCAACCAGTAGCTTCTTTTTCCCTCAATTTAGCTTCCAGGCTATTATAAATGGAAAAGAAAGTCTATCACCAGATACTTTGGGTAGCAATATTTGCCTTTAATTGCCTCTGCCTGGAAAACAAGCTGATAATAATACCCCGAATAGATATTCCACTTTTGGTAGGTGCTGCTACAACCAGTGCAAGCATCGCACTAATTCGTGCTGAAAGATTTGTTCCCATGGAATTCACAGGAAAAACCGAACTGATCAATCTGGTGGATCGTCCTTTTGCCGGCATCCATCAGCCTGGTCTAGCTATCGTTTCAGACTTGACCCTCGCAGCAACAATCGTTGCCTCCCCCATTTTCCTTGCATTCACTCAAAATAGACCAAACAGTATAGTCGATGAATTATTTTTGGTTGCAGAATCGATCTCGCTGACTCAGTTTCTACTCCAGATTACTAAAACAGCAGTAAGCCGTCCCCGACCTCTCATGTATGCGGAAAATCTTTCCGACAAACAAAGATTTCGCGCCGATAATTTTCTTTCCTTCTTTTCCGGTCATGCAGCCACAACATTCAGTTTCGCGACCAGCACTACAATGCTTACAGCGAAAAGCAATACCAGTAAGTCTCTGAAAGCCGCAAGCGCAATTGTTACTTTCAGTCTTGCATCTGTAACCAGTGTGCTGAGAGTAGCATCAGGCAAACATTTTATCACAGATGTATTGTCCGGCGCTATTATCGGAGCTGCCACATCGATGATAGTCATAGAAGCACATTGAAGCGATGTCATAAATCGTGACAGAACCCGGGACACTCCTGCAGCAGCTTTCTCATTTTGCAATACCCATGGGCCAGGTCAGCTATTCGGGTTGATTTCAAATCAACAATCTTGATCTCAATTCGACAATCTTCAAATCTCAATTCAACAATCTTCAAATCTCAATTCAACAATCTTCAAATCTCAATTCAACAATCTTCAAATCTCAATTCAACAATCTTCAAATCTCAATTCGACAATCTTCAAATCTCAATTCGACAATCTTCAAATCTCAATTCAACAATCTTCAAATCTCAATTCAACAATCTTCAAATCTGATCTGTCCTTTTCCCCAAATCTAAAATCTTAAATCCCAAATCTCAAATTGTATAGGTCCATGCCTCGATGCCACTTCGAAGCGAAATTTTAATGCGGTGATATTCAGACCCTTCGTATTTATCACATCGGGAAAGTTCATCAGAAGTGAGTTCGATCACACATCCTTCAACAATTCCATCCGGATCAGAGGTTATTACCGGAAACACACCATCAGAAAACCTTTTCATTTTCTTGTGGTAGCCTTGAAGCAGATCAGCTTTACCCTTAACAATACGTCCGATCACTTTCTGCTGAATGCAGGGGTCCAGAAGGGTCCCATATACAAAAAGCAAGTGGGTGTCACTCATTTTCTTTTTCAAATGGGGGTACCTGAGATGAACCACCATTTACAGGAGCAACATAGGTGATAGTTCTTGCCGGGCTGTCATAAATCTCCATTACAGGTCCGGACGACTGAAGTTTATTTTCAGAGAGGTAGTTTTGCAGCTGTGGATAGAATTTTATAGTACCTGAAGTGTAGGAGAGAAAACTGCGTATCGGAAAAACTCCCACTACAGCCTTGGTTTTTGGGAAAAGAGCAGTTTTGTATGGAGCTGAGACCTCTGGCAGGGAGTCAGTAATTACCCCGCCGATAGAGCGCAGACTATCGGAAGGAACCTTTGCAGGATCATCGTAAAAGATGGCAAAGCCCTGTTTAATCCGTACTTTTTTCTGCTTTACCACATATTTGAAGACGTCGTTTAATACTAAACGGATTCCGGTATAAGGACCTTTATGTTCTTTATAGATAAGGTTATAGGGTCCAGTCTCCTGAATAGAAAAAGTGACCTGATCAAATACACCACCTATGAAAGCCACCAGAAGCATCAACAAAGTCACTGCGGCGGCGATAATAGCAAATATTTTCATGGGGGGTTTTACTCCGTTAAGGTTATTCAGGCAGCCTGAAGAGCAGCATCTTCGATTTTTACAGAAACTATTGTAGAAACACCCTTTTCCTGCTGAGTAACTCCGTAAAGAAGATCCGCAGCACTCATGGTTTGAGAGCGATGAGTAATAACGATGAACTGGGTTTTTTCGGCAAATTTCCTGAGTACCTTTACAAAACGACCAATATTGGCTTCATCCAGAGGTGCATCCAGTTCATCAAGAATACAGTAGGCAGAAGGTTTAACCAGATAAAGCGAAAAGAGAAGTGAGATAGCGGTGAGAGCTCGTTCTCCACCAGAGAGTAACTGTACACCCCGCATTTTTTTACCAGCCGGACGGACATTTATATGAATTGCGGCTTCCAGCGGATCCACATTTTCTTCTAAAGCAAGGTGAGCCTCCCCCCCTTCAAACAGGGTGGTAAACATTTCTATGAAATTTTTCTGCACAAGCTCAAAGGTAGTCAGAAACTGGGCTCTTGCCTCTTTGTCCAGTTTTTTAATGGCCCTCTCAAGTTCATCAACCGCGTTCTGAAGATCATCGCGCTGAGTGATTAATTCCTGCAGCCGGTTGTTTTCGTTTTCATAATCCTCTAAAGCAGCCATATTAACCTGCCCCACATGCTTAATCCGCTCTTTAAGCATGGAGATATTCTCAACCACCTGGCTATCCTCCTGATCGATAAGTGGGAGATTTTCCGGTGGTGTTTCCAGGTCTATTTCATAAGCTTCCCAGATCTTTTCCCTTATACGACGGGCATCCTGTTCATCACGGGTCTGTTTAATCTCCAGGTCATGAACTTTATTGGAAATTTCCTGAAGCTCACTCTGAGCGGTTTTAGCTTCTTTTCTGACCTCATCGATTTCAACCAGTTTCTCATTATATTTTTCCCGGACATTATCCCGGACCTTTTCCAGCTCCAGCCGAGCCTGCTGCTGAATCTCAAGTTCCTGACGCAATGACTGCTGAGAAGCTTCCAGCTCGGTGATACCACTCAGAGCACGGCGTTTCTCTTCAAATTTTGCATTTTTCCGTTCGGTAAACGTTTTAATATCCCTGGCGAGTCGCTCAACGTCCTGTTTGTCCTGGTTGATGCGGTTTTTCAAACCGTGGACTTCCAGTTCGATATTTTTAAGATGTTCTACCAGTTTTTTCCGTTGCTCTTCCATGGCACGAACTTCGTTGCGGGCCTCTTCAACCTGCTGTTCAAGAGAGTCGCGACGGTTTTGGAAAGTATCGACTTGTGCTTCGTAATGGGAGATCTGCTCTTCCATTTCGGTAATTCTGTTTCGCAGATTATCAAGTTCGGGATAAAGGGATTGTAATCTGGAAACTATGTTGGAAGTTTCGCTCTCATAATGTTTAATGTTAGTCTGCTGTTCCTGCTGCTGACGCTGACCTCTGTTAAGTTTTTCATCCACCTCGATCAGAGCCACTTTGGCTTCATCACGGTTTACTATGCAGCTATCTTTTTCAATGATAATGGCTGCATACTCTTTTTCAAAAAGATTAATATCCTGGGTTAACTTTTCCATCTGTTGCTTACGGGCAAGAATACCGGATTTCTCTTTTTTTGCATTTCCCGCAATAACCGTACCATCACTATTGCAGATTACCCCATCACGGGAGACATAAAGCCGCTTAGGATGGTCTTGCTCCAGGGCATATTCCAGAGCCTGCCCGGAATCATCTGTAATAACAATAAGGTTAAGAAAAGAACTGAGTAGAATTTCACAATCACTTTCAGTTTTTATCAGGTTTGCAAGATTGGTCCCAACAGTCGTTTCTTTATCGGTATAACGGGACAATCTTCTCAGCCGTTCAAAGGAGGTCATACAGGCCTGACCCAGTTTCTCCTTTTTCAGAAATTCCACAGCATTCTGCAACTGCGCATCTGTTTCAAAAACTACAGTCTGAATGACGGTTCCCAGCACCTTTTCCACCAGAGGAATCAGCTTCTCATCAGTAATAGAAATCAGATCAGCAAGAGTGCCTTTTGTTCCAGGAAGTTTTCTGGTGAGTAATTCCTTAACGCCTGATTCGTACCCCTCGTAAGTGGATTCCAGGCCTGCAAGAAACTTCAGCTGGGATTTACATGAGGCAACGGTAGCCTCCAGGTGCATTTCCCTTTCCACCAGTTTCTGATACCGCTGGTCTTCCTGCTCGATACGGGAAAGCAGAACCTCTCTGGATTGATGTAAATTGCGGTTTTCCTCATCTACCTGTAAAAGCTGCTTACGGCAGAGTTCAATTGCCTCCTGATATTCCTCAAGACGGGTTTCCAGATTCTGAATTTCTTTTTTGTCACGCTCCCGGCGTTCCAGTGCATTGCTGAGGTTGGTTTTTTGTGTACTGAGGATATTGCGGGATTCGCCAAGCTCATTTATCAGATCAATCTGATCACGCCCAAGTTGATCGGCCTGGTCACGGCGGACTTGAAGACTCTCATCAAACCTGGCCAGCTCATCGGTAGCACCATGGACTCTTTCAAGACTCTTCTGGTAACCCGACTCCCTTTCCACTATACTTTTCTCGATCTGAGTCTGCAGACGGATATTTTCTTCTATCTGTGAATCGAAAGTCTGAACATCCTGCTCAAAGCGATTAACATTAAGTTTCAGATTGGTTAACCGCTCAATACTTACAGATATATCCCGGTCAAGACGTATTATTTTCTCGTTGGCTTCACTTACATTTCTGGAAGCTATTTCCAGCTCCTTCTCATTTTCCAGTGCAGTCAGCTGCATTCTCTCCAAAGAAGATTCCGATGTCGAAATTGCAGCTCTAAGAGTCTCTCTACGGTTCTCATGTTCCGCAAGAAGTGCTTTGCGATCCTTCATAGCCAAGGCTAAAAGCTGATAACGCTGATTCTCAAAACCCACTTCAAGAGCCTTCAAATCCTCAAAATAACTCTTATATCGTCTGGCCTTCTCCACATGACGGGCCAGCATGCGAACCTGCCGGTCTGCTTCCTGTACTTTATCGTTGATACGAAGCAGATCGTTTCGGGTCTTTTCCAATTGGCGCTGACTGTCTTTGCGGCGACTTTTGTATTTTCCAATCCCAGCAGCTTCCTCAAAGAGTGTGCGACGTTCCTCTGCCTTGTCGCTGAGAATGGAGTTGATCATCGTGTTTTCGATGGTAGTGTATGCACTGCTTCCTATTCCTGTATCTAAAAACAGATTGTGAATATCCCGCAATCGACACGGAACTTTATTTAAACGGTACTCACTTTCTCCACTGCGGTAAATGCGTCTGGTGATGGAGATCTCCCGGTATTCCACAGGAAGAACCCCTTTATTGTTCTCAATAACCAGGGTAACTTCAGCCATATTGAGTGGTTGTCGCTTTTGAGTACCGGAAAAAATCACATCATTCATATTCGAACTTCGAAGCATAGAGGCTTTCTGCTCACCAAAAACCCATCTTATGGCATCAACAACATTACTTTTCCCGCACCCATTCGGACCAACTACAGCAGTCATTCCCGTGCCAAACTGTATTTCAGTTTTATCCGCAAAAGATTTGAAGCCGAATATAAAAAGCTTCCGTAAAATCATGAAGAAAATCCCTCACTACTTTCCTGTGAAACAGAATATTTCAAAGCAGAATACTACCATACATTGTCCGATTAATCTATTCAAGATACAACATATTGGGCCAGTAGTCAAGTCGGACCGTAGTGTCTGAAATTTGAAAGTAAAACACCATTACCCCGGCCCGGCACCCAATCCGCCAGGAAAATAAGTATTCCACTAAAATGGCGGTCGTATCTTGAAGTTTGTTGCACCTAAACAATTAAGCAGTTTCTGGCAAGATGAACCGGAGTAGTATTAAGATTGATGCAAAATGCTCACTCCTAATCATTATTTATATGTTCAAAATAGTGTATAAAAAAGGTATAGGCAATCGAATAATAAGTCACTACAGAGACCTTTATTCAGCAGTTTTATTCAATTTGCCGGTGGCGGGAACAATAAATCCAAAAGTGCAGTATGGAACTGAACAAGCTCTCCCATTTTAAATTTCTGATTTTCCCTCAGCTCATCCATTACAGACTGGGAAAGCAATTTCAATCCCTTATCCGGATAGCGCTTTAGAAAACGTATTATAAAACTGATCGGCTTTTTCTTAATTTTTCGAATCAGTGCAATGTTCTCGGATACTTCCAATTTACTTTCCAGTATCTTTTGCATAAACAGAATGCATAAACGGATCTTGTGATTACTGTTTACCCATCCACATTCATTCAATGCATCGGCAATAGTTCTGGCAAGCATTTCTGAGCCTGCCCACGGATATTGACCAATATGATTCCCGGTAGCTTCAAGGTTATCCATTATTTTCTTTCCTGAACAAAATATGAAGGGAGCATCTTTCTTATTCACAATCAGATTAAGTTGTTAAAATCCGAGAAAACCGGCTGCAAACTATCTTTATATTTCTTTACTTTTTCTGAGTTGCCTGTAACTACTAAACTGCAAAAAATGTACCTCTTTCGATTTTAAATCACAACTCAATTTTCCCTAAACCAGAAATAACATTCTGAATAATCCTGATTCACCCTTTCCCTCCAGGTTAGAAACTTTTATACTCTGAAATTCGACCACAAAATCAGGCTTTTCATTCTTTAAAATCCGGCACCCTTCTTTTCAAATCATATAACACCTTATTACCAGATCAGATTCCGGCTTCTTTTCAAATCTGAAATTAATAGCCCGTACCCGATATAGCGATATTACCTTTCAACTTTCCTTAGCTCCTCCTCCTTATCTCTTGTCAGATCAGCATAAGAAAACTCCTTATCATGAGGTAAAAGAATCCGGTAGGAATCGCTTCGATCAATTTCAATAATTAAGCTGTCTGCTTTCATGGATAACAGATGACCTCCTGCATTCCTGCTTTCATTCAAAAGGTGCAGATGATAACCAGACACATTCAATCCTTTGACATAGGGAGGGCAGCGGAAACCCACCAGAGTCCCGCGCATATTGTTGAATGTAAAAGTTTGCTGCTTACTGGTGATTTCAGATAATGGCCTGTATGGAGGCTTTTGCGCTGGAACACTGCGGGCAGTCGCGGAGATAAAATGACCGCTTATCTTAATTGCATATAGATAATTAACCGATACTATCAGGCTATCGATCTTTTTCTCCAGCAGTTCCAGATTAAGGGTGTCTTTGCAGACTATACTGGTATCTGATTCAAAAAAAGTCACAGCAGCAAAAGGAGTCTTTAAAGATGAATTCACCCTGAGAACTTTTCCATCTGCTCTTACCTGGTAAGATACACCATCCAACACCACCATCTCTCCATCGAGGCTATTAAAGGTACCCAACCCAAAATCTCCAAATTTAAGTAACTGCCCGATATTTACCTCTCCATCATAAATCCCACCCAATAACGCATCTATGGTGGAAATCTGAAGTACCTCATCATTTCTATTAATTTGCGCCCCAGCAAGAGAAAAAGCTATAAATACGGTTAAACCGATTTGCCAGCAGTTCATAAAACACCTCCATTAATCAGTATGAAATAACTCCAGATCTGTGGAAAAGATGCATTGTCTTTGTCACCATCGAAGTGACAAAATGATATGATGCCTGCTCTCCATCTTATTCTGCTAAACCAGATAGATGCAAAAGTCTGGTGTAATATAGATTTTATTCAACGAAAGAGAAATTGAAGAATGAAAGAAGTATTACAAAGTGTTATAGCAATACTCGTTTCTCCTGAATTTTACCGGATAGAATTCGTTCCTGCATTACAGTAGCTTTTTCGGTAATCAGCTCCTGGGAGGCTGAAGTTACTGCGCATTGCTGCTTACGCCTCGCCTTTCCAGAAGAGAACCATCTTTGAGGTAAAGATCAGTAAGAGCTTTCACATAAGCTACAGCAGCCCGTGCTTCATCGAGTTGTGCAATAGTTAAATCGCGCTGAACCTGTAAAACCACATACTCTGTAGTCTTTCCCGCAGAAATTCTTGCCTGCTCTGCAGCAAGCTTCTCCTGCTGAAGCATACGGGCGGTCCCTGCTTTCTCTATCATCTGAAGTGAACGTTGCACTTCGGTCCACGCACTGCGGATATCCAGCTCCACTAATCGCTCTATATTCTCCAAAGATAGCTGCAGCTGTTTTTTGGAAAGTTGAGATTTTCTGTACCTTTCACGCGCAGCACCGTTAGTTACCGGCATTGAAAGCGATAAACCAGCACCGATAGATTTCTGATTATCCAGATTCTGGGAGAATACATCTCCGAACGATTCAGCATAGGTGGTACCACCCAATCTTAAAAAAAGATCCAGTTTCGGGAGAAGACCGTTTCTGGTCTGCACTATTTCCAGTTCACCCCGTTTTGCCAGAAGATGTGCCTGACGCAGATCCGGTCGGTATTTCTTTGATATCTGCAGATGATGATGTAAAGAATCTGGAACCTGCGGTTCTGGCGGTTTATCGATAAACACAATCGGTTTTTCCCACTCTGCAAGAGTATCGTTAACCAGATAAGCCAGTCTGTATTTCTTTTGCTGGAGCGCAGTCCGGGAATTAATCAGATCTTTTTCCCTGGATGCCACTTCAGCTTTAACTGTTACCAGGTCAAGCGGAGCGATCTTACCCACTCTTAAGCGTTCATTGGACTCATTTAACAGCCTTTTAGCGAGCTCCATCGACTGGTGATAAATCGCAATCTCCTGTTCTGCAAGATAGGCATCCCAGTATGCATATTCGGTTTCTGCTATCAGCTTTTGTGCATACCCGGCCAACTCCTCCTGCCTGAGTTCCAGGTCAATTGATGCTTTCCGCACCGGAACCAGATTGACACCCAAGCCACCACCCTGAAGTAGAGCCTGAGTGACAGAAAACTCAAAAGCCCGCTCATATCTTCCATATTTCGGGATAGCAGCTCCTGAAATCTTAAGATTAGTACCACTTGGCAAATATTCTTCTACAGATAATGTGCCTCTATGGTAAAGCACAGAGGAGTCGGTATTATCCGGAATACGCTTCTGTTCATAGGATAAATTTACAGAAGGCTCGAATCGATAGCGATTTTCCCAGACTGTGGCATCTGCAAAATCAACATCAATCTTTTCAATACGGATAAGAGGATTTTTGGTAACCGCCCGGTTCAGTGCGTTTTCCAGTGAAATTTCAGCAGTATCACCGGTTTGGGCTAATGCCGAATTAAAAAACGCAGATATGCTGATAATACTTATAATGACTATAGCATTAGCCGGTTTAAGCCTGCTCTTTTCCCTGAGAATTTTCTTTCTATGGTGTCGCTCTTCAACAATGGAATATATGACTGGAATAAGGACCAGTGTGATAAGAGTAGCTGCAACCAAACCACCAATAACCACCCGTGCCATAGGTGCCTGCGTTTCTCCACCTTCACCCAAAGCCAAAGCTAAAGGTAAAAGACCCAACACAGTAGTTGAAGTACTCATAAGAATCGGTCTAAGCCTTCGCACTCCGGCAGTTTTAATTGCATTTCTCAACTCAAGTTTTTGTTCTCTTCGCAGCCGGTTCATAAAATCAATCAGCACTATGGCATTATTCACCACTATGCCCGCAAGAATTATACACCCAATAAAAGCCTGTACCGAAAAAGGTGTACCAGTGATAAAGAGAATGGCAACAACACCGATCAGTCCCATCGGTATTGACGAAAGGATTATGAGGGGATCTTTAAAAGACTCGAACTGTCCGGCCATCACCAGATAGATCAGCATAATGGCCATGAATATTCCCACTAAAAGTTCTTTGAAAGCTTTCTGCTGCTCTTCATAATCTCCACGGATCAGCACCGCAAAATCAGAGGGAATTGATATTTGGTTTATCCTGCTGCGCACATCCTCCACCACTGAACCCAAATCCCTGCCCGCATAGTTTACATTGACAGTCACTATCCGTTCACGATCCCTGCGCTCTATCTGCACAGGTCCGTTTCCTTCTTTTATCTCTGCAACATTCTGTAAGGTAACAGACACACCGTTTTTATTAACCAGAGAGAGATTGGCAAGCTGCTCAATACGCAAGCGTTGATCTTTTGCCAACTGAACCATAATATTATATTCTTTACCATCGCGACGAATTGCAGTGGCCCGTGTTCCACCCATGGCTGTCTGAACCGCAGTTCCTATCTGATGAGCGGAAAAACCCAGATCAGCGGCTTTCTGACGGTTTATTTTAATTACGAATTCCGGCATCCCAGCTTCCCGGCTCACCTTGGTATCAGTTACTCCGGGGACATCACTGATTAATCTGGAAATTTGCTCCGCCAGCTGCTGACCGGTATGCAGATCATAACCACGCAATTCCACATCTATAGAGCTTCCCTGATTGGTTCCCATTCTTAAGAGAAAGAATCCCTGCCCCTCACGAACCCGTATTGTGGCACCGGGAATACCCCTTAAAGCAGCACGCAAACTATTGGCAATCTGAGCGGAAGAGCGGTTTCTTTTTGCTTTGGGAACCAGCGACACCCTGATATCAGCAGTGTGTCCACCCGAAGAACCCCAGCCCCCACCACCAACATTTGACACTATATATTCGGCTTCCGGCACTTCCCTGCTTACCACTGATTCTATCCCAAAAACAGTACTGTCAAGAAGCTCCAGTCTGGTACCAACCTCCATCTCCACATTGACGCGCACTTCACCTTCATCTGCACTGGGCATAAGCTCCATACCAACGAGCGGAACCATTATAATTGAGATGCTAAGCAGTACAACCGAAACGAGCAGGACTGTTTTCCGGTGATTTAGCGCCCAGCTTAGGACTTTTCCATATGATTGCTCCAATGAATTGTAAATCTTTTCCACTCGCTTGAAAAAACGGTATATCGATTTTTTCTCTTCTCCGGGATTATTCATTCTCAGAAATTTTGATGAAAGCATGGGAATCAGAGTTATAGCAGCAAAAAGAGAACAGGTTAGAGAAAATGATACCACGTAAGCCAGTTGCCTGAACATAATTCCTGAAATACCTCTGATAAAGATTACCGGAAAAAACACCACCAGTGTAGTCAAGGTACTGGCAAATACAGCTGAAACGACTTCTGAAGCACCCTTGAGTGCACTTTCAGTTGCATTCATGCCCTTTTCCCGATGATGGAAAATGTTGTCAAGCACTACGATTGCATTGTCAACCAGCATTCCTATTCCCAGAGCCAATCCACCGAAAGTCATCATATTAAGAGTAAGGCCTCCAAAGTAGACCAATGCAAATGTGGCTATAATAGAAACCGGAATGGTGGTGGCAATAATTATGGTACTTGATATATTCCTCAGAAAAAGCAGCAGAACTATTATTGCGATGGCTCCTCCGAGTATTAGACTGTTACCCACACCACTTATTGAACTTTCAATAAAAGTGGCAGTGTTGGTCAGCGGAATTATTTTTAACTGGGGAATATCCCGGTTTATATTTTGAATCTCCTTTAATACTCCTTTGGCAACTGCTACAGTGTTGACCCCTGACTGTTTGGTAACTGAAAGTCGAAGTCCGGGCTTCTGGTTGATCCTGACCACCGAAGTAATCTCCGCCATCCCATCAGAAACATCTGCGATTTCTCCTATGGTCACCGGTACACCATCCCGTACGGCAACTATAGCACTACGCACATCATCCAGATTGTTATACTCTGCAAAAGTTCTGACAATGACCTCTTTACTTCCTTTATAAACAGTGCCTGCAGGGATATTACGGTTTTCCTGTTGAAATGTACTTACAATCATATCAGGAGAAATTTTCAAAGCTTCCAGTGCAGCAGCTTTAATGGCAACCGATATCTCACGACTTTCTCCACCCCGTATATCCACAGAAGCCACTCCGGGACAGCGCTCAAGACGATACTGCACCTGATCATCGATTAACTGACGCACTTCAAGCGGCTCAAGTTCTGAAGAAACTCCCAATATCATTATGGGAAATGAAGATACATCAAACTTGCGGATAAACGGACGTTCCACATCTTCAGGCAGACGGTTTAAGGTTCTGTCAATCCGGTCACGAATATCATTGACAGCTTCATCCAGATTAGTTCCCCAGACAAATTGAACTCTGATACGACTTGTTCCTTCTGAAGAAGTGGATGAGATCTCCTCGATGCCTTGTATCCCGGCTAACGATGATTCCAGTGGACGCGTAATCAGCTCTTCCATCTCCTGAGGTCCGGCATTACCATAATCAGTAATTACAGTGACCACCGGATTAGTGATCTCAGGCATCAGATCTATTGGCAGGCGCCAGAGTGAAAAAAGTCCGACTATTATTATTATTACGTAAACTACTGTAGTGAGTATAGGGCGCTTGATGGGAAGCGATAAAAAGCCATTGCTCATTTCTTCACCTCTCCAGTAGTTTTCATATTTTTATTTGCCTTTTTTGATACTTCTTTTTTGGAATCTCCTTCAGGTGTTCTTGAATTCAATCCGCTTGAAATCCTGTTTCCATCGGTAAGCAAATGATTTCCCACTGTAACAACCCGGCCATTAAGTACAGGGTGAAGTACTTCGACCTTGTCACCATCTATAATACCTGTCTTTACCGGAATAAAATGCACGGTTGCTGAATCACTGGTCAGAAAAACAGCATCAGTACCATTGCGATTGACTATCGCAGTCAGGGGAACAATCTGGGCAGAATCTTTCTGCGCCAGGATCACTTCTACACGGGCAAACATGCCAGGCATCAGAAACAAAGAATCATTCACCACCGATACTTCCACTACCGCAGTTCTGGTAGAAGTCTGAAATAGCGGCGATATGGAAGATACTTTTCCTGTAAATTTTTTCTCCGGAAGAGCATCTACGGTGATATACGCTTTCTGACCAATGCTGATATTGTGGTAGTCACGCTCCGAAATTGACATCTCCACATAAACGGTATCGATTCCTACGATGGTTAATACAGGGGAATTGACCGAAAGGAGTGCTCCACCGTCGGTATGGCGAACTGCAATATAACCTGCTTGCGCAGAACGGATTGTAGTGTAATCAAGGCGAGTCCTGGCCTGAGCCAGTGATGCCTCTCGTTGCTCAAGTTGAGCCCGGGCAAGATCAAGCCTGGATTTCTGAGTGGCATACTGGGTCTCAATAGCATCGAGTTCTGCCTGAGAAACAATCCCCTTTTCAACCAGTTCCCTTACCCTTTGCATCTCTTTTTCTGCAAAAAGCAACTGTGCCTCTGATTCCTTTACCGATGCCTGACTTACCGCCACCTGGGCCTTAGCTTCCTGAACTGCCTGTAGATATTCGGTGTCATCGATTTTTCCTACAGCCTCATTTACTCCTGTTTTTGCTCCAATCCGCTTTGAAATATTTGAAAGTCGGCCAGCCACTTTTGCTGCGACAACATAAGAATATGCAGCTTTAACTGTTCCGCTGAATTCGCGGTTTCTCATTACAGCACCATAGGTAACCGGAACCGTCTGAACTGCCACAGCCGCTGCTCCACCAGCACGGTTCTGTCCACTGGATAACTTACCGGTTTCTGAAGACTTGGGTCTGTAAGCAATGTAGAGCAGTATGAATGTAATCAGTAATGTTACACCACTGACAATCAGTTTTTTTTTCATTTGTGGAACCACCCGTTTAGATTAAATAAATTTCTGGTTTATGTTACCTGAAAATCAGAGCACAATCTGAAAAGAAGAATCCAACTTCACCAGTCATTATCATCAAAGATAAAACTCCAAAATGACCGGATATTTTAGATGCAGCAAAACAATTTTTGTTACACAACAACTCTGCAAGACTCACTTAGGATAAAACAAAAAAAGATACTTTCGCATTATGGAAAGTATCTTAAAAATTCTTGAAAAAAAAAGAAATCAGCGGTTTTTAAAATGCTCTGCAAGATTGGATAGTTGTCCCTGAGAAGGCCGTACTTTAGGGGATCTGGTACCGATATTTTTCATAGTAAGAGAAATTCGTCTTTTTTTGACATCTACTTTGATTATTTTCACATCCACTTTTTCATTAATAGTTACGACCTGGTCCGGTGTTTCAACATACTCATCTGCCAGCTGAGAAATGTGAATCAGTCCGTCACAAACAGCGTTTATGTTGACAAAAACACCGAATGGAGTAATGTTTGTAACTCTGCCGGAAACAATAGTCCCCTCCTGAAGCTCGTTAAGTTTTAATTTCCGTTTGATCTTCGGAGCCGAAATAGAGAAGAAACGCTTACCAGCCAAGAGGTGATTGTAAATTTTCTTTTCTATAAAAACTTTCTGTACCGGATCATTGGTTACAAAGGATCTTATGGTTTCAGGGTCGGTAATCAGAGTTTCAGCTGAGATATTCATTTGTTCACTGATCTCATCAAACCAGGGATAAAAGTCCGGATGCACCATAGTGCGGTCCAGCAGGTTTTCTGCATTGGGTATTATGATATAACCTGCAATATTTCTGAAAGTAACCTCTTTCATTCCATTGACTTTAAGCAGATCGTTTTTAGAAGAGATCTGATTCTGGCTATCAGCGGCTTTTATAGACTGCAGTAACTCGATGGTTACACATTTTCCCAACCTTGAGAGTTGTGAATCGAGCAGGTCTTTTATAACCACACCGGATTTCAGTGATTCTTCTATTGTAAGTCTATTAATTATTTCCAGAAATTTTTCTTCCGGGATCAGGCTCTGTGCCGGATGTATTGAGTAATGTTGAGTTCCAATTTTGGGAATCAAAGAGACCGGTTTAAGATACTGCAAAGCCAACCCGTAAAGAATTCTCATTTCTTCATCAAGAAGAGAGGAGAATTCTTTTTGCATCCACTGAGATTCAGAAGGGTTGCTCTGTGAAGATGCAGGTTTAAAAAGAGTAAAAACCGGAGCCGGACTAAATGAACTGGTGGCAGCTCTGAGTATAGCTTCAGCAGCAGGAGCATAATCATTTTCCATGATCAGAATGTTCAAAGGCCTGTGCCGGTTCAGAAATTGACGGAGCCGATCGCTGGAGGAAGTTTTCCCTGCAGGTGGTTTTCTTTCGGTGGTTGCCCCCAGAAGATCACCCCGACCGCTAACAGCCAGAAGCATAATATTCTTCTCGTGAGCACCATCCACCATAAGTAGTGGGCCCCGCTCATTTTCACTTTGAAAATCTTTGCTTAGATCGCCGACAACTCTTCTGAGAGCATCCTCTTGAGCTTCTTCACGCAGGCGACTTTTGACATCCCGCTCCATAAAGGGTTGAAGCAATCGCAACCAACAGTCATCAATCGCTTCACATAAAAGATCAAAACCTGTGGAATCTGGATTGGTGATGAAATGATGCCGGATAAGCTCAGTTATTCTAAAAAGCTGTACACCGACTTTAAGCCGCAGAGACTTCTGGTCTTCTGCTACCATTAACTTTAATATTTCA
Source organism: Fibrobacterota bacterium (assembly GCA_023436145.1). Classification (GTDB taxonomy): domain Bacteria; phylum Fibrobacterota; class Chitinivibrionia; order Chitinivibrionales; family Chitinispirillaceae; genus JAAYPC01. Next base: position 87,996 of record JAEZKP010000033.1, read on the forward strand.
TCTTTAGAAAGCTCTTTAACTGGAATATATTTTCCCAGGTATCCTGAGAAGTTAGGATCTTTTCTGTTTTTTGGAACTACTTCGATAAATCCATCATCATAGGTGAATTCTCTACACATTGCCCGCACAGTTTCGTCGTAAGCAAAACGCTCGGCTATGATATCCTTCACACCTTGAAGTACATCCTCTACAGAGGAAAGAGTAGGATCTTTACCCACGTAAGGTTCAGCCAGAACTTCCACAGCAGTGGTTTCCTGCTCCTGCTTTACAATAATATCTGCGAGCGGATCGAGACCTTTTTTGGAAGCTAGCTGTCCCTTTGAACGGGGATTGGGTCTCAGAGGAATCAGTAGATCGTCCAGTTCATAAGGATTTGTGGTTAGATTGACTCTCTTTTCTTCGGAAGGACTTAACCGGTTTGCCTTCTTCAAAGCATTAAGTACTCTTTTTTTCTTTGAAGAAAGCTCTTCCATGCTGTGAAGAAAATCAAATATTTCCCACACCTGGGCGATGGTCAGTTCAACTGCCACCTGAGGATAATACTCTGTAAGATAATAGGGAGTGTCACCTTTATCAAATGCAATACAGAGCTGTTCTGCAAGATTTGCTTGCAAGTTCCATTTCTCGGATATCTGCTTAGAAAATTCTATCATGAAGTCAAACTATATTGAGGAGATGTTAATTTAGTTGCTGGACCCGTAAAAAATAGTACACGGAAAAAATAAGCGCAACAGGATTATTTAAAAAGAAAAAAAATTAAAAGAAGAAGGGCGAATTTGAAAATCCGCCCCTAAAAAGCAGTATTTCAGACTTCAGAGGAGATTGAACCATTTTGTATAGATTCAGCTGCCGTTTCCAGCATTTGTGATTTTACGGAAGTCTTATTGGGGAGAGATTTTCTCTTTGAAACGTTTCTGGTTGCCACCGAATGTTGTTTTCTGGCTCCCTTTTTAACCGCCTTCTTTACCGTGGATTTCTTTACAGGGGCTTTTTTTGCTGCGGTTTTCTTTGCTGCGGTTTTCTTTACTGCAGTATTCTTTACTGCAGTTTTCTTTACTGCTGTTTTCTTTACTGCTGATTTCTTTGCTGCAGTTTTTTTAGCAATCTTTCCGGCTGCACTTTTCTTTGTTACGGCTTTTTTGGCTGCTGTTTTTTTAACCGGAGCTTTTTTCCCGACTTTCTTGACAACAGGCTTTTTGGCCGTTTTTACTTTTACTGCTTTCCTGGTAGCCTTTTTGGCTGAGACCTTTTTTTTTACAGCAGTTTTTTTAGCTAACACTTCACATCCTCCTTTTAAGGAAACCTTGTACGTGACATGCGGTATTGCAGTCACTTTTACAAATCAATATTGGCTGTTTGGATCAGCCGAAATGTCTGTTTTGCTGTTGTCAAAGAAACTGCGGACCGGCTGAAAATGCAGATCCGCTATAATAATATTTCATAAAAAGAGACATGTCAATATTTTTTTTAAAGTTGGATAAAAAAATCATACAAAATTTGCAGTAACCTTCTTGGTTTCTTTATGCTGGCTTATGAAATCGATTGCTTCCTGAGGGTCATCTGTAATTCTCATAAGAGAAAGATCTGCTTCCAGAATATAGTTATGTTGCATCATGGTTTTTTCCAGCCATTCTACCAGTCCCTTCCAGAACTCAGAACCCATTAGTACCAGGGGCAAAGATGCAACTTTCTGGGTTTGAATCAGCGTGAGTGTTTCAAACATTTCATCCATAGTACCGTAACCACCGGGCATGATAATCACTGCAGAAGTATATTTAAGAAACATCACTTTACGACAAAAAAAATGTCTGAAGTTAAGCAGGGTTTTGATATATGGGTTGGGAAGCTGCTCATAAGGCAATTGGATGTTGAGTCCGATAGAACTTCCGTTCTCCATTATTGCACCCTTATTGGCTGCTTCCATTACTCCGGGACCTCCTCCAGTGATCACACCATAGCCCTGCTTTGCAGCCAGACGCGCAACATCCACAGTCATCTGATAATATTTATGATCAACTGGCGTTCTGGCAGAACCGAAAATTGTAACACATGGACCTATACGGGAAAGGGTTTCAAAACCCTCCACAAATTCTGCCATTATGCGAAAAAGTCTCCAGGTATCATCATGATTTGTTGGGTAGGGGTGATCTACTGACATATTTTTCCATCCTTTACAGTTTAGTTTTTTACTATACCATGAAACAATTATACACTGTATTATATTATCTGGGTAACACAACGTCCATATTTCAAAACATTATAATTGACTGATTGGTAATCTTTATGCTTCAATCAGAAATTGATAAAATAATCAAAAAAATAAGTGATGTACTATTTTTCAACCCTGATCGTATACTCATCGTCAGTACTGAATTCCAGAAACTGTATGTTGTTGAGAGAGGTAAAATCATTCGCAGCTATGATGTTTCAACTTCCAGATATGGTATTGGCAACAGGGAAGGCTCGAATATGACTCCTAGGGGAATTCACCGGATAGAGGAGAAAATCGGTAGTGGAGCTCCCGCAGGAAGAATTTTCGAATCCAGAAATGACACTGGTATAAACTGGCATAGCGGTTTAACCGGGGATAATCTGATTTTAAGTCGTATTCTCAGACTCAGAGGACTTGAGATTGGTGTCAATAGCGGCCCCGGAATCGATTCCTATGAGCGTTACATTTACATTCACGGTACCAACCAGGAGCATCGAATCGGAACACCAAATTCCCATGGTTGCATCTGCATGAGAAATCAGGACATCATCGAGCTTTTCGATTCAGTGGAGGAGGGGACAATTGTCTTTATTGATTAATAATAAGCAGTATAATTCAATTCATTTCACAGGTGTACTGGGAAGCGGCATGAGTGCAATAGCACAGTTTCTCCGCTGGCAGGGATTGAATATCAGCGGGTCGGACCGTCTGCTTAATAGTGAAGACACCTTGAGCGTGAAAAAGGGGCTTGTTGACATCGGCTGCAGGCTTTTTGAACAGGATGGTTCCGGAGTAGAAAAAACCACCGATGCCCTCTGTGTTTCAACTGCAATTGAATCTTCCAACGCAGATATTGTGAGAGCGCAGAAGTTTGGTATCCCCATTTTCCACCGCTCAGATCTTCTGGCGGCAATCATCTCCACCAGAAAAACTGTGGCCATCGCGGGAACCAGTGGAAAGTCAACGGTAACCGCAATGGTTTTCGAATTCCTCTTCTCAGCGGGTAAATCCCCTTCCCTTATAAGCGGAGCTAATCTCAAACGCCTGGAAAAGGAAGGACTCATCGGAAACGCATTTAATGGCTCATCCGATTTGCTGGTAGTGGAAGCAGACGAAAGCGATGGGACTCTGATTAAATACAATCCCTTCATGAGCATAATTCTTAATGTATCCAAGGATCATAAAAATGAAACCGAAGTTCTGGATCTGTTTGACAAATTAACCAGAAAGTCAGGTTGCAGCCTGATTAATGCCGATGACAAAAAACTTCATTCTCTGAGGTCATCAATAAGCTTTGGTCTGGATACCAAAGCAGACTGGAATCCTGATAAATATGTGCTGAATCCCCACTCTGCTGAGATGTATCGTAAAGGTGTAAGATTCCAGCTTCCGCTACCAGGACAGCATAATTTGTCAAACTGTGCTGCAGCACTGTGTGCCTGTGAACAGCTGGGCTGTGATCCGGAGGGCCTCTCTGATGCAGTTAAATCCTATCAGGGCGTTGCACGCCGCTTTACGGTTTATCAGACAGTACAGGGAGTGCATGTGGTAGATGACTTCGCTCATAATCCTGAAAAAATAAAAGCGGCTATCAATGCTGCACGCGGCCTTTCCGCCAGACTTGCAGTTGTCTATCAACCACATGGGTTCGGGCCCACCAGATTCTTAAAAGACGAATATATCTATACTTTTAAAAATGAACTCCGGCCAGGTGATTTACTTTTATTACTGCCGATTTATTATGCCGGAGGCAGTGCAAACAAGGATATCTCTTCAGAAGATATTATAAATGAACTGGGAATGGTTTCTTTTGAAAAATACGCTCCGAAGTGCCGCAACGATATTTTTGACCTGCTCAAAGGAAAAATCAATCCCGGTGAATGTGTTTTGCTGATGGGTGCACGCGACCCCTCGCTAAGTACTTTTGCCCGCAAGATTACAGACCTGTATGGAGGAATATCCATTTAAAAAACGCCTACAGCATCAAAGCTTCGGCTCAGGACACAGTTTTTGCTTTCCATTATAAATGATAGGGCGGATTTTCTCCCCTACATTTCTTGAAATCAGGAGAGCAACGTATGAGCTTAGAGCAAACTGTAAAACAAATCCTTTCTGATTCAAAAGGCATACTGGCTGCAGATGAAAGTCTGGGAACGATAGGTAAAAGATTTGCAAAACACAATATTGAATCCACCCCTGCAACCCGGGGACAATACCGGGAAATGCTATTTTCCACTAAAGGTATCGAAAAATATATCTCTGCAGTCATTCTCTTCGATGAAACCATAAGACAAAACAACAGCTCTGGTACTCCCCTTTGCAATCTGCTTACTGAAAAAGGGATAATTCCGGGCATAAAAGTTGACAAGGGCACACACCCCCTACCCAATTTTGAAGCAGAAAAAATCACCAACGGACTAGATGGACTTGAACAGAGGCTCTTAGAGTACCGTCAGCTGGGGGCTAAATTTGCCAAATGGAGAGCAGTTTTTTCTATCGGAGCATCTATTCCTTCCAATCTGTGTATCCAGGCTAATGCTGAAGTTCTGGCCCGTTATGCGGCTTTGTGTCAGCAAGCGGATATCGTACCGATTGTAGAGCCGGAAGTTCTTATGGACGGTGATCATCCCATTAGCAGATGTGAAGAAGTCACCACCAGCGTACTTCAAACTGTTTTTTATCATCTGTATCAACATAGAGTGGTTCTTGAAGGAATGCTTCTAAAACCAAACATGATACTTGCAGGCAAAGATTCCTCCACCAAAGCCACTGCATCAATGGTTGCGCAAGCCACGGTTAGAACCTTACGCAGATCAGTCCCGGCCGCAGTTGCAGGTATAGCATTTCTTTCCGGCGGACAATCTCCGGTAGATGCAACCAGAAACCTGGCAGCTATAAACGATACCGGCATTCATCCCTGGAAACTTACTTTTTCATTCTCACGTGCACTTCAGGATATGTCACTTGAGAGCTGGGCTGGAAAAAAAGAGAACATACCAGAAGCACAAAAAATATTCCTGTATCGTGCTCAATGCAATAGTGCGGCCACCAGAGGTGAATTTATCGAACCAGCAAGACCTCGATAGTAATAAAAAGGAGGTGGCACTATGCGCGCAATCTGGTCTGGAGCCCTGAGCTTTGGGCTCATCTATATCCCCGTAAAAATTTATGATGCGACAAAAAGTCATACTATTGATTTTGATCTTCTTCGCCGCTCCGATCACTGCAGAATTCACTACGCCAAAGTCTGCAGAGAAACCGGTGAAGAGGTGCCCAAGGAAGAAATTGTCAGAGGGTATCAGTACCGGAAAGGTGATTATGTCATTGTGGAAGAGGAGGATTTTGCCAGGGCAAATGTGCATAAAACTCAAACCATAGACATAGTTTCCTTTGTCGATTACTCAGAGATTGACCACTACTATATGGAAAAGCCCTACTTTCTGGAGCCGGTTAAGGAAGCCAAAAAAGCCTATGTCTTACTGCGGGAAGCGTTGCTTCGCAGTGGCAAAGCAGGTATAGCCCGCTATGTCATGCGAAGACGTGAACATATGGCTTTAATAAAACCGGATGAATCGGTGCTTTTTTTAAACAACATGAGATTTGCAGATGAATTAAGATCTTATAACGAACTTGACCTCCCGGAGAAGGGGCATCAGTCTGTTTCTGAAAAAGAATTGGAAATGGCGTTGAAACTAATCGATCAGCTTACCGAAAAGTGGGAGCCTCAACAGTATAAAGATACTTACTACGAAGATCTTAAAGCACTTCTTCAGCAAAAAATAGAAGGTAAGATTCCCGCACCGGTCACTCCTGCGAAAGCACCGGTCGCGGTAACCGATCTTTTCAGCCGGCTAAGCGAGAGCCTCAAGATGGCACAGGAAAAAGAGAAAAAGGCAGCATAGTTTTATGGAATCTCTGCATGATTATCAAAAAAAACGTGACCTTCTCAAATCCGGTGAGCCATCGCCAGACCTTCTGTTCACAAAAAAGCCTCTTCGTTTTGTCATTCAGAAACATCAAGCATCTCATCTTCATTACGATTTGCGTCTTGAGCTGGAAGGTGTGCTCAAAAGCTGGGCCGTCCCCAAGGGGCCGTCCATGGACCCTTCCCAAAAAAAACTAGCCATAATGGTCGAAGATCATCCACTGGATTACCGCAATTTCGAAGGGACTATTCCCAAAGGCAACTACGGAGCAGGAACGGTGATGATCTGGGATGAGGGAACTTATCATATCCCAGGTGCAGAGGACAAATTCGAAAATGAGCGTATGTTTAAACAATTCCTCGATAAAGGCCACATCACTTTACATATCGAAGGCACCAGGATTAAAGGATTATTTCATCTGGTTAAGCTAAACAGAGCCGGCCTGGCTAATGGCTGGCTTTTAATAAAAAGTCAGGATCAGCATGCCTCCTCCAACCCCATTGTAAATGAAAGCCGTTCGGCCCGAACTGGCAGAACAATGGAACAGATCAGTAAAAACGAACCACCAGAGTTTTTTAATCTGAGCAATCTGGATATTTCTGGTGCTAAAAAAGGCAACTTTCCCCATGGTCCCCTGCATCCTATGCTGGCAAAGCTTGTCGATCAACCATTCGATCGTAAAGAATGGATCTTCGAAATTAAATGGGATGGATACCGGGCCATTGCGGAAATAAAGCGGGATTCTTTACAGTTTTATTCCAGGAACGGGAAAAGTTTTCTTAACAATTACGATCCGGTGGTTGCAGATTTGAAAAAAATCCGTCTGGAAGCCATCTTTGATGGAGAGCTTGTAGTTGTGGACTCACAGGGTAGATCCGATTTCAATCTCCTGCAAAACTACCGAAAAACCGCAAAAGGTAATCTGCTTTACTTTGTTTTTGATCTGCTTTTTCTTGAGGGATACGATTTACGCTCCACCGGATTAATTCAAAGAAAATCACTTCTGAAGCAGATCCTCCCCGACCTTGAACACATCAGATATAATGATCATATCCAACAGGATGGAGTTGCCTTCTATAATCTGGCCAGGGAGAATAAACTGGAAGGAATTGTAGCAAAAGACCAGAACAGCCCTTATCTGGATGGAAAAAGGTCTGCTTACTGGCAGAAAATTAAAATTTCCTTGCAGCAGGAATTTGTTGTGGGAGGCTTTACCGAGCCTAAAGGTGGTCGAACCGGTATCGGGGCATTACTGGTTGGTGTATACCGTGATGGAGAACTGATATATTCTGGCAGCGTCGGTGGTGGATTCACAAATGAAGAATTGCCTCTAATTCGAAACCGGCTGGAGCAGTTAAAAAGCGACAACTGTCCTTTCAGCAGTTTTGCTGATAGTAGCAGTAAGGCTACCTGGGTCAAACCGGTAATCGTTTGTGAAATAAAATTTGCAGAATGGACAGCAGATGGGATTCTGCGTCAACCGGTATTTTTGGGGTTCCGTGAGGATCTTGAGCCACTGGAAGTGAAAAGAGAATATCCGGTTTTCTATTCAGAACCGGAGGCAAGATATCCGATCAGGTCATCTGATGATTTGTTAACAGATATAAGTGGCAAAACTCTTAAATTGACTAATCTAAGTAAAACCTATTTTCCCTCCGACAACATCAGTAAAGGCGATATAATAGAATATTACCGGAAAATAGCCCCTGTAATCCTTCCACATCTCAAAGATCGCCCCCTGTCGCTGCACCGTTTTCCGGATGGTATAAATGGAAAGGACTTTTTCCAGAAAAACATGGAAGATGTGCCAGAATGGGCTTCCACAGTGAATATACCGTCTGATTCGGGGAATACCCGCTATATTCTTTGTCAGGATGAGCCAGCCCTTGTTTATATAGTAAATCTGGGGTCACTCGAGATAAACCCATGGTCTTCACGGATAAACAGTCTCGATTATCCGGATTATATGGTAATCGATCTTGATCCGCTTGAGTGTCCGTTTCGATATGTCATAGATAGTGCACTGGCAATCCATGAAATCCTTCAGTTTGTCGATGTACCACATTATGTGAAGACTTCCGGGGCAACCGGTCTTCATCTATTTGTTCCGGTTAAAGCACAATATTCTTTTGAACAGGTTCGCCAGTTTTCCCTGCTTATTTGCACTCTTGTAAATAACCGGCTTCCGGAAATCACCAGTCTGGAACGGGTACCACAAAAACGTAAAGGTCGGGTATATCTTGATTATCTGCAGAATTCCAAAGGGAAGACTATGGCTGCGCCCTACTCCATTCGACCCAGAGACGGGGCTCCTGTGTCCACTCCTCTATTGTGGGAGGAAATCAACTACCAATTAGATCCTGACCAGTTTACCATATATTCCATTTTCAGCCGGCTCAGAGATCATGGGGATCTGTGGAAAGCGGTTAATTTTAAAGGTATAGATATGTTAAGTTCACTCAATCATTTGGCAGCCCTTTTCTAAAGATACTATCCCCAGAAAAGAGGAACATGGCTAATATAGAAGCAATAGTGTTGGCATGCAGAACCGCAAGCCCGAATCAGACTATTAAGAGCCGGTATTCAGCGATGCAGCCTTTAGCCGGTAAACCAATGCTGGAATGGATTGTAGATGCTCTTTGCGGGACTGTTGGTATAAAAAAAATAACCATCATCGGTCCCGATGAACTGGATTCCCTCCTCTGCATCCGTTATACAGACAGGCGGTTAACTCCTGGCTCAATCACTGCAGAGAAAATTTTCCAGGAACTTTTCCCTCCGCAAGAAAACAGCCATCCGCAAAGCTACCTGCTTCTTCCATGTGAAGCGGTTCTTCTTTCTGCTGCAATAATAAGCACAATCCTTTTTCATTTTGAGCACTGTAAAGAAGAGCTTTTTTTTCCGGTAATAAGCGATATTACAACTACAGATTTTCCTCATCTGAATACACAATTAATCTCTTTGAAAAATAAAAGTGTAATACCCGGTTATCCTGCTTTGTCACGAAGTGTAAAGTATCTGCCTGTACTGTTTAAACTTATGAACGAGTACCAAAGTGATGTCGGACTGCTTGAAAATTCAGGTATAACCAATAATATGCTCGCAACCCTGATCAATCAGCATTCCCTTCACAATCCCAGTATCCATTATTTCGAAAGTAAAAATCCTGAAGTCGTCTTTGCTGCATTTGATTCTGAGAATGTTAAATATGCAAACGAAGCTCTTTTCAACTCCGTATCCATGCCCTTCAACAGAGTAAAAGTCATCATTAATCCCGGTTCCGGGAAAAAACACAATATTCTGCAACTCATAAAAGGCAAAAAACAAAACAGCAAAGAAGATCATTTCGATTACTATTCGAAGCTGATTACAACAGCATTGCTTCATGGTGGCATAACCGCAGAAGTCATTCAATCAAACAGTTCCAACGATGCAACAGAGATTGCCCGTAATTGTGCAGATAAAGGTTATGATCTGGTGATTGCTGCTGGTGGTGACGGAACAATCAATTCTGTTGTAAATGGTTTAGCCGGAACCAAAACTGCATTGGGAGTGATACCACTTGGCACCATTAACCTTTTGGCAATGGAGCTTGGTATTCCCAGTGATGTCGAATCTGCATGTCAAATCATTGCTCATGCCAGAATAAAAACAATGGATTTGGGAAAAGTCAATGACCGTTACTTCACCAGTCTCTGCGGTATCGGATTTGATGCTTATGTAATAACTGCTACCCATTCATCACTGAAAAAAAAGTTTGGAGCAGGGGCCTTTATTCTTAACGGAATTAAAAACCTGACCAGTTATCCATTTCATTCGATCCGTCTTAGCATAAATCACAAATATAACAAAACCGGATATATTGTCATTGTTGGTAATGGTAAATATTACGGAGCATCGATGCTTATTGCACCTGATGCCAGCTCGAATGATGGGCTTCTGGATGTGGTTATTTTCCAGAAAAGAGATGCCTTGAGTCTTATGCGATACATATGGGAACTGCACAAAGGTGATCTGACAGCACTTCCTGATGTGGAGCATTTTCAGGCAACGCAAATCTCTATCGGGCGACATGGCCATCATAAGCTTCACCTGGATGGTGAATATTATGGAAAGACTCCGGTGGAAATAACCATAGCTCCCTCAGCTTTAAAGGTGGTATGTTAATAAGCAGAGATCGATAACTCCAAAGGAGTTGCCCAAAATGGAGGATCCAAAAACAGCTGCGATTTTTGATCTTGATGGAACATTGATACCTCATACCAGTGCAGAGAAAACTTTTATCTTTTATCTTTTACGCAATGGGATTCTTTCCCCGGTGAATCTTATACAGATGCTGGCAGCAATCTGGAAAACCAGAGGCAATCTCCATGCAATGACCAGGTTTAATAAAGCCTACCTGAAAAATAAAGATACTGCGAAGCTTCAGAGTATAGCCCAATTTTATTTTGAACCGCGTATTAATGATTTTGTTTTCCCGCAGATGCAGGAAAAAATTGAAGAACATCGCCAAAGGGGTGATCTGTTGTTGCTGCTTACAGGAACTTTGGATCTGATTGCCACCTGCTTTGTCAGAAAACTTCATTTGCATGGTTTCAAGGCCACAACATTAGAAATCTGTATGGGTAAATACACTGGAAATGTTTGTGGTATAATGCCCTATGGTATAGGGAAGCTGGAGGTACTCAGAGAACTTAAAAAGGAGCACTTTTTTGATCCTGATAAATCATACCTTTATGCTAATGTCTACTCTGACCGTTTTGTTATGAACGCAGTCGAACATCCGGTAGCGGTTAATCCGGACCATAAACTTCGCAAATATGCTCAGCGTTTTAAATGGGAGATAATTGATATTACACAGGGCAGTAAATTGACTTTCTGATGCCTTAAAGTATTGCCATAGTTTCCACTTTCGGTAATTTTGCCCGAATAGTACAAGAATAACCCTTATAAACGATTCTATAATATTTCTTGTAACCAAAGTCGAGCTGCCTAATTGGCGACGTATTGGGCAATTTGTGAGAAAAACTGATATTGGCATGGCCGTTGCTATATTTATAAGACAGGTGTTATGCCATGAAGAATGGCAGATGTGTGTGATGATGATGGGGTATCAGGCGTAAGCCTGAGGTAAAGGGAACCGAAAGGTTCCCTTTATTTTTTGTATACATCCATTCAATTATTCAATCCTCAATCAGCAAGCGATCTACTGGTTCAAAGAATTTTTTATTACCGCATGAGCCTTCTGGCAGATTTCTGCTTTTGTAGTCTGGGGGCAAATATCTATGGGATCTCCAATTTTCAGATAAATAGTACCAGGATTGATTCTTAAGGATTTTTTGGGCAACCGCGACATCGCATCTTTAATTGTGAGTGGAACGACCTGAACACCTGCCTGCAGTGCCAGGGCAAAACTTCCCTGCTTAAACTCCCCTACTGTGCCATCCGGACTGCGAGTACCTTCTGGAAAAAGTATTAAAGAAGTGTTGAGTTTCTGAAGATGTCTCACTGCTTTATCGATAGACTCTCTGGCCTTACGGGGATTTGATCTGTCGATGCAGATATGTCCCATTGCCGAAAGACCCCATCCAAAAAAGGGAATCATAAATAATTCTTTTTTAGCAATAAAGCTTACATAATGCTTTAATCCGGCAATAATCGCCGGAATATCAAGGGCGCTCTGATGATTGGAAATAAAAACGTAGCGTCTGGAAAGATCCAGTTTCTCCAGACCATCCACGCTAATTTTAACTCCACCCATCCACAAAAGATGTATTGTCCATAGCCGACCGATGCATCTGGAAATGGAAGGAGCAAACAGGTTGAAAAAAATACATCCCACACTGTAAACTACCGTACTGCAGATAACCCATACCAGAAAAAGAGGAATCCGGAGTAACTCAATAAAGTTCAGGCTGCATTTTTGCCTATCCATACATTTTCCTTTCCGATTTTGGCCCGAAGTTGCTTAATAGTCTCATCTGCAGCGTTAACTTTTATATTTCTGGAACGGATTTTACATTCGGTCCTATCTGCTGTTAGTAAATGAATTACCAAAGAACATTCACCTTTCATATTTGAACACTGTTTATAAATATCCAGAATAAATTCCTTTTCCAATGCCTGGGTATTAAGCTGAATGTGGACACTGCGGGCTAATTTTTCTCTGCTTTCTGAAAGATAGATACAATTTTCAACCCTCAATTTGGGTTTCTCTTCACCGTCGCGTTTGCTTATCTGCCCATGAACCAGCACCATATTATCTACAGCAAGCAGATGGCTGAATTTTTCATAGGCATCCCCGAACACAAGAAGTTCGATCGATCCCTCGAAATCCTCCAGTTCCAGAAACGCCATACTTCTGCCATCTCGTTGAGTATGGGTTTTAAGGCTGGTGATAAGCCCTCCCACGGTAACAGCTGCGGAATCTTTAAGTTCAGATAGAGCCTCTGCCTTTAGCGAGGTGGATGAAAAGCCCTTAATTTCATCTCTATAACGGTCAAGAGGGTGTCCACTTATGTAAAAACCCAGAATTTCCTTTTCCCGTTGCAACAGCTGGTTATAAGGCCATGGCTCTGTATCAGGTAAAGAAGGCTCAGGAATTGCAGTTTCAACTGCATTTTCTGAACCTGTAAAGAAGTTTTCAAACAGATTAACCTGTCCTGACAATCGTTCTTTCTGAAAACTTCCCCCATACTCAATGGCCTTATCGATAGAATCAAAAAGCTGTGCCCGTGTTCCCTGAAGACTGTCCAGTGCACCGGCACAGATAAGCGATTCCAGACATTTTTTATTTACAACTCTTAAATCTACAGATTTAGCCATATCAAATATCGAGTTGAATTTTCCTTTTTTAGAGCGTGCTTCAATAATTGATTCTCCACCCTTACCTACATTTTTTATTGCACCCATGCCCAGACGGATATTTTTGTTGTCAATGCTGCATTCGATATCGCTTGAATTGACATCAGGTGGAAGAATCTTTATACCCATGCGTTCTGCTTCATTTTTCATGACCAGAAAGCTATCCTGATTACCTATCCAGGAAGTCAGGTTGGCAGTCATATATTCCAGAGGGTAATGTGCCTTCAGATATGCTGCCTGATAAGAAACATGGGCATAAACAGTAGCATGGGCTTTATTAAACCCATACTCTGCAAATTTGGCCATTAAATCGAATACATCTTTGGCAATTTTCGAATTAATGCCTTTAGCAACAGCACCATCTACAAATTTTTTACCCATCTCCTCCATGACATCGGCTTTTTTCTTTCCCATAGCTTTACGCAATACATCTGCCTGACCCAGAGTAAAGCCACCCATTTTTTGAGCGATACGCATTACCTGTTCTTGATAGATAATAACCCCGTATGTGACATCCAGAATCTCTGCTAGCATTGGGTGAAGATACACCACCTCTTCTTTTCCATGCTTTCGAAGAATATAGGTATCGATATTATCCATAGGGCCCGGCCGATACAGAGCTGTCATGGCAATGAGGTCTTCTACACAGGTGGGTTTGAGCTTGCGCAGATAGTCCTGCATACCATTTGACTCAAACTGAAATACACCTGTTGTCTCACCTTTGCCAAAAAGTTCATATGTATCGGGATCTCCGTCTTCAAGTTTCCAGAGATCTATTTTTTTCTGATGATATTTTTGAATGAGCCTTAGGGTTTCCTGTAGTACAGTCAAGGTGCGAAGTCCAAGGAAGTCCATTTTTATAAGACCGACTTTTTCCACATAATTCATATCGAATTGTGTCATCACAATATCTGCACCGGGTTGCTTGAAAAGTGGCGCCCAGTTAACTACATCAGCCGGCGCAATAATAACCCCTCCGGCATGCATCCCGGCTTGTCTGCAGAGTCCCTCAAGTACTTCGGCATGACGAAAAAGCTCAGTGTATTGAGTGTTACTTTTAATAACACTAACCAGTTCATTGTTTGCAGCGAGAGATTTTTCCAGGTTTTTCTCATTCACCATTGCAGACAAACGGTTTGAATCTGCGACAGTGATTCCCATGACTCTGGCCACATCCTTTACTACCATCTTGGCTTTCATTCTGCCGAAATTGATTATCTGACAGACCGCATCACGGCCATATTTCTGAATAACATAATCGATGACTTTATAGCGGTCCCGATCTGCAAAATCAATATCAGCATCAGGCATGGATACTCGTTCGGGGTTGAGAAACCGTTCAAAGATCAGATCGAATTTGATCGGATCAACACTTGTTATCCCAATGACAAATGCAACCAGACTTCCGGCAGCAGAACCTCGACACCCCACCATAACTCCCATTTTCTGAGCAGCCAGTACAAAGTCCCTTACGATAAGGAAATAACCAGCAAACCCCATTGAGCAGATTATCTGCAACTCATAATTCAGGCGCTCTTCCAATACTGGTGTAATCTCTGTATATTTCTCATTAACCCCCATTCTGGCAAGTGCTGTCAGATATTCTTCAGGATTCGAAAACCCCTGGGGAACTTCCGGTACCGGAAGTTGTGGTTTGGCTTTTATTGAAACATTGCATCTTTCAGCAATTTCTACTGTGTTACTCAAGGCTTCGGGTATCTCCGGAAACAGTGCGGCCATCTCTTCTGCCGATTTGTAATAAAGCTGATCGGTAGGAAAGCGAAATCTTTTGGGGTCGCTTAAAGTAGTACCGGTTTGAATACACAGAAGCAGTTCGTGGGACTGAGCATCCTCTTTACGGAGATAGTGTGCATCATTAGCTACTATAAAAGGTACTCCCATCTCCCGGCCAAGACAAACCATCTCATCGAAGGCGATTTTCTCCTCCTCCATACCATGATTCTGGAGTTCAAAGTAGAAGTTCCCTTCACCAAAGATAGAAAGATATTCCTCTGTAATAGCCTTTGCCTGAGCACGGTTTCCCTGTAGTAATGCCCTGGGAACAGCACCCGCAACACATGCAGATGTAGCTATCAATCCTTCACTGCATTGTCTGAGGATGTCAATATCTATGCGCGGCTTATAATAGAAACCTTCAGTATAACCAATACTGCTCAGACGCATCAGATTTTTCCACCCGGTGTTATTGGCAGCCAGTAAAATCAGATGATAATAGGAATACTCATCTTTAATGGTACTTTTTTCAAACCGGGATTTAGGAGCAAGGTATGCCTCCAGTCCCAAAACCGGTTTTATTTCAAATGCTTTACAAGTCTCAAAAAATTCAACAGCACCAAACAGACCGCCATGATCCGTCAAAGCTACGGCAGGCATTCCATACTCAGCAGTCTTTTTAACCAGGTCCTTTATCCGTATTGCTCCATCCAGAAAGCTGTATTCAGTATGTGTATGAAGATGTACAAATCCGCTGCTCATCTTTGCAAAACTCCGATCTTGCGAATCTTTTTAAGGTAAAACATTTTTCTTGATTTTGTACGGGTAACTTCACCCTCAAATGCAGGATCTATACCTTTTTGAAAGGAGAGTGGTTTTACCATATAGATCCCCGGTTTCAAATACGGACTACCCTCATAATCAAAGCTTATAACAGCACCGGTCAGAATTGCGTAATCGATTACATGAACAATCTCACTGGTGTCCAGAGCCTTCATTTCACTGCCGTATTTGGTTCCCCTCATAGGTGAAGCAGCTTGATCTGCAGGCTTCTCAACTTCAGTAATAGGTACCCAGGACTCAACCGGAGTTTGAGTTTCTTCAACAATCGGATGCGCAGTACCGATGAATTTATCCTGACCGGGCATACGGGTATCAAAACCCAGGCTCTGCAGTATTTCTTTTACTTTATCTTCACTTCCCTTTTTGATTCTGAAAACAGCATCTGCGCTGACAGGCTCAAGATAGATTTTCAGGGGTTCGTAAGAATTTATCTGCATGGTCACCTTTTCATCACTGGACACAAGCATATTATGATCTGTCATGTATAGTCTTAAAAACTCCCGGATCCATTCACGGACTGTTTCCAGCACATTCAAAGGAGCCTTCCAACCATTCAGCCAATCCATAATCTGCTCCGGATCAACTCCCCGGGTGCAGGTATCCAATATGATTTGTTTACTGATTTTACCCCAGTAAACACGGTCCAATGATTGCAATGTTCCGAGTTCATTAAATCGGAAAAGCTCTGAGGGATCGACCTCCTGAGGAATTATGGTCGAGAAATTCGGCATGACAATGATTTGCTGTTTCTTATCTGCAGCCTGCTTCAAGGCTTGTTTTGATTTACAGAACACAATGGACTCACCCTTATGACGCAACTCAATAAGGCCGCAGAACCAGAGCGCGTATAACGCGTCAAGCGCATCCGGGAGATCCTGCCGGGGAAATACACTGCTGGAAATCCAGTTGTTATCCGATTTGATAAGATTTAAGATCAATTCACGATTCCAGCCACCGCTATAATCAAAACAAAACAACTCTATTTCATAAATACGCTCTGCTATTTTCTCTGTAAGCCAACCACAAAACGACGGTAAAATCAGTTGATATCCAGTATCTGTTTCTATCAACAATTTTCTTTTCTGAAGATAGGCCAGGGCTAAAGAGTAGACGTATTCATTTTTACCCGCATTACATGCACTTACCAGCTTCTTAAGCAGCATCATAGAGGTCCGGTTAATGCCCCCGCTTCGTTTTTTACCGATACTGCCCTGAAGACACAAAGCGGCTATAGTGGTAATATCATTTAATACTCTCCAGGGAAATGTCTCGCTGGGTGGAGCTTCATTCTCTACAACTGAAGTGCTGCGCAGAACCTTAATAAATTCGGGGTACAGATGCTTCTCAAATTGACTGAATCCAAATATTCGCACAACCCCATTATTTAACACTGCCCCATAGGTAAGAAAAGTAAGCAGAAGCGGATCATCAAATACATTTGATGTATTCAGAGTGATTCCATGGTGGCCACTGAGATAGACCTGTGCACAACGAAGCTGCAGATCAGGAGGCAGCTGCAGATATCTTTTCCTCAATGCTTCCGGAGTACTGAATTTTCTGACCGCATCCTCAATCATACTGGATGAAAGAATTTTTCTTGGGCCCTCTACCCCCTCCAGAAAATGTTCTATTACCCACTGTGATGGAAGCTTTTTTATATAATCGATAAAATCCAGTGCACCTGGTTTATTCACCTTCATGTTCCGAATCGGCTAGCTTTACATGTACATTTCAGGAATCTTAAGTTACAATCTTTGAAAATAAATGTTGGCACGTTTTAAATGGTGGTTCATTGAATCACCCACCAGTATCCAGTCCAACTATGCAGTAATCCAGTCCACCACACTTCAGTTTTAACCGCAAAATACTGCTTCTGCGTTGCAGTATGGTTCTCACAAGCACTATATTTCACATTTTAGCAGAATAATGCACTTAAAAACAGTTTCTGCAACCATATTTAAAGGGGAGTAAAACTATGGTGGATAAAGAATTGCTGAACATCCTTTGTTGTCCTGAGACTAAACAGGATCTGGAGCTGGCCGATCAGGGGCTAATCGACAAAATAAACCAGTTGATCAAAAAAGGAGCACTAAAAAACAGAGCTGGTGAGCAGATAAAAGACCCAATAGATGCAGGTCTAATAAGAGAAGACCGCAAATATCTTTATCCTGTCAGAGAAGACATTCCAATTCTGCTTATCGATGAATCCATAATCATGGAAGAAGTAGAGTCTAAATCCTGAACATTTCCAACCGGGAACTGTTTTCTGAAATTTTTCTGAACTGATTACTACATTAGACAGTCTTCCCGGGAGTAACCCAATAACCACTTCATTGTGAGTCTTTTTCTCAAGACTCAGTCCTGTTATTTACCCGGCAACTTTTTTCTGTTTTTTCTCTCCCGGATTTTTGCATTAAGAACAAGATAGATAACGATCAGAATAATTATTAACACAGCCCGGAGAATCAGTGATCCTAAAGACACCTCTTTTTGACCATTTTTTGAACCGGATATTTGCAATGGTGATAGCGAATCGCCGCAGTCGCTTTGACCAGTCAGCACAAATCTGTAATTACCTGCGCTATCCAGATTAATGCTTTCCCAGGGGATAAGCCACTCAAGATTGATTATTCCCTGACTGTCAAAAGTTTTGCGATCAACCTTGTAAATGCTGCTTTCTGAGGATGGGATCTTAAACTGAATAGGTTTAGTACCGGAAGGCTGCTGTAAAAAAAATGTCCAGGAAGAGCAGCTCACAGCACTATCCGAACGAATGTAACCGGAAAAACCTTCCGGAGTAATAATGGCATCTACATACCAGAGCTGATCTTTATTTTTCCAGACAACAGCATTTTGGGCATTCCATTCTAACAAAAAGCCATCCAGCTGTATTCGTCGTCCTTGATGATCCACAGTGATGGATTGATCGGCAAGTGTACCTGCAGATAAAAGCAGAATATTGAAAAGCATTAATAGGAACATAAATTTTCCTCTGAAACGTCTCTTCAGATCATTATCTGGCGCAACGGAACCCGACACTTATTTCAGCATAATCGGGAGAAAACCAGTGACGGTTTGAAATGCGGAGCTGGGCCGGGCCACTGTAAAATCCTCCACCTCTTATGACTCTGTAAAAACCGGCATCCGGACCAGATGGGTCCTTATTTTGTGACATCGAATAATAATCTTTATCATAATAATCCCTGGTCCACTCCCAGGCATTTCCTGTCATATCATGAAAGCCCCAGTTATTTGGCTCATAAGATCCAGCATTTTTAAGCTGGTCATTAAAAGCACAATTTTCTTTTGATGGCGATGAATTACCCCAGGAATAACGGTTTAGGGTCCCTGCTCTGGCGGCATACTCCCATTGAGCTTCAGATGGAAGTCTTAACCCTTTCGATCTGCAGTATGCTGCAGCCTGGTGCCACGTAACGCAAACCACCGGTTTGTCCGGGCTTCGATAGCTCTCAGGAATCGTGACGCTTACAAATCTGCTGCCGTTCCAGACCAGACACTTCCCATCGTCATAATGAGCCGGAGTACAAGCTCCAGAACGAACACAGGAATCATACTGGGCGACACTTACCTCGTATTTACCTAATTTGAAAGCAGAAAGTGAAACCTCATGCTCTGGTTTCTCATCCTCCTCAGCATCATCTCCAGAGTTTCCCATGACATAAGTCCCTTCACTCAAAGAGATATACTGGCTATAAAGTTGTGAAAACATTATAAGAACGAGAAATTGCCAGAGTAAGAATTTGGAGATCATCGGGCAAATCATTTAGAAATTCACTCTTTAGCTTCAATAATCAGCAATATCAGACCAAAGAGTGCAAATGCAACTCCTGTTAGAATTCCGGTAAAACGTTTATGATGTTTTTGTGCATGGATTTCAGAAACCCTGATAGAATCCAGATAAGCCGCTGAATGTTTGAGTGTGAATCTAATTGTATCTGAAACATTGCTTTCGAGCAGATGGTTCTGTTTAATGCTCTCATAGTTTTCCATGTCCACACTGATAACATAATCTCCCGGCTTAAGTTGGTTGATAGAAAATGGGGATTTGCCTACAGATTTCTGATTAAGATATACAGTGGCACCGGAAGGCTCGGTTATCACATGAATTCTGGATGGCTGCTGAAGCACAAAATGTAACTCTTTTTTCTGAATTGAATCGATCCGCAGCTCTACTTTTTTCAGATAACATCCTTTTTTCTTCAGAGTAATGATATGCACTCCGGTATCAACCCCGGAAATAATCACCGGACTTACTCCCTGAACAGAATCATTTAACAAAACTATTGCTTCAGAAGGTTCTGTACTGATTATCAGAGTGGATTTCTCACTCATACTACCTGAGTGCAGTTCTGTTTTTAAGCTATCGGGAGATAAAAGGGTATCGACTTTCAGAATGGGATCAGCACCTGCTGCTATGGCCAGTTTCAGACATAAGCCTGAGAAGAAAACAAAGAATGGTATTTTATTCATAATAACCTAAATATAAACCGGTAGTCAGTGGCTGTTAATGAAAAAATCTTTTAAAGAACCCTCTGCTTAAGGTTTAATATACAATCTGCCCTGAAAGTAGTATTTTCTCAACATATTAAAACGGTTGGGTTACTATAATTGTACAACAGGAATTATTTTTAACCTGACCATTTCCATTAATGATGTAACACGCAGGATTTCATAGAACTATACCTTATAGAAAAACCGAGGATGGGACGGTACTGTCTGGACCCTATAATGCCCCAGAAATTTTTCAAATCAACAAAATTTCGAATAATTTGGATTTTTTTTGCTGCGATTTCGCTTTCAGCTGAGGAAGTTGATAGTTCAAAGTCATTGAACCTTCCCAAAGAAACCGATAGTTTAAATTACAGTCCTAAAAAAAAATCACAAGGCATTACCGATACAATCCATTATCTCTCAGACTATATCAGTTATGATGCAGAGGGAAAGATACTCCACCTTGCAGGTAAAGCAGAGATAAAGTATCAGAATATGACCCTGCAGGCAGACACTATAGTTTACACAATAAACAATGATCTTTTTACTGCATCAGGTTCACCTCAACTGATTGAGGGTTCAGATACCACAGTGGGTGACTATATGGTTTACAACATAAAAACCCGCAGAGGCCGGGTGCGGTATGCCTCGACCCATCTGGATGACGGCTATTTTACAGGACAGAATATAATCAAGTCAGAGAAAAATGAACTATATGTAGACCAGGGAGATTATACCACCTGTGCACATGTTGACACTCCGCATTATTACTTTTATGGACAGAAAATCAAGCTTGTGCCAAAAGATAAAATAGTGGCTAAACCGATTGTACTGAATATCGGTGATGCACCTGTTGCAGTGCTTCCATACTTTATTTTTCCATTGAACCGGGATCGCCGCAGCGGATTTCTAACCCCGGCAATCGGAGGTAATTTCGGCAGAGGCGGTTATATAGACAACATCGGCTATTATCTTGCGCCCAATGACTATGTGGATTTTCTCTTCAGGAGTAAAGTAGCCGAGTTCAATGACTTCGTCCTGGAAGTACAGAGCAGATATGTAAAGAAGTACCTTTTGGACGGAAGTATTTCTGCACGGTACGCGTACAGCAGAAGATACAGTGAAGGCATTTCCAATAATCACGAGTTCGCCCTTAATTATTATCACAATCAGAACTTGACACCTGATGGGCTTACCAAACTGACCGGTACAGGTAATCTTATCACCACAAAAAACTTCTTCAAGGATTTTTCCGAAGATTCAAGTGAGCTGGTTAATCAGAAACTTACCTCAAACATGTCACTTTCCAGACGGTTTGAAAGTAT
Organism: Fibrobacterota bacterium; assembly: GCA_023436145.1. Taxonomy (GTDB): domain Bacteria; phylum Fibrobacterota; class Chitinivibrionia; order Chitinivibrionales; family Chitinispirillaceae; genus JAAYPC01. The sequence goes on from JAEZKP010000033.1 coordinate 109,412, forward strand.
AAATGCCAGTGCAAACCTTAATTGGGCACGTACCCACGATCTGCAGACCGATAATATAAACGAGGATCTGCCCTCCTTTAATTTCAGTTTACAGAACCGGCCACTTATTCCTCTGCCCGATTCAGTGAGCCCGGACAGTTCAAAATGGTATAACTCAATTTTCTACACTTACAGTACAAGAGGTGTTGTAAAGCACGAAATCAAAAGAAACGATTTACCGGAGGAGTCCTGGCATCCTGGAATGAATCATGCGCTGAGCATCAATTCCACTCAGAAACTCTTCAAGTATATAAATGTCACTCCCAGCATCTCTGTAAACATGTCTAACTTCTACGGTTACCGGGATACTGCAATTGTCAGGTATGACACTTTAAGAGACACCATTAGCTACAGGCTTTCCGGCTCTTTCAGAGATACCCGTTACGACGACTACAACTATCCTGTAATTGGCAGGGACACCATTTCTACCGATCAACGTGGCAACCCTGATACAATAGAGGTCAGGCGGGAGCGGAGAAAAATCACCGCTGTGAAAAATGAAAACGATTCTGCTTTTGCCCATGATATCACCTGGGAAACCGGTGTGAATATGTCAACTAACATCTACGGAATCTTCCCTATGAAGATTTTTAACTTTGCAGGACTGCGCCACACTCTAAGTCCCAGCATCGGTTACAGATTTGTTCCTGAACACAATCAGGATAAGGAGTTCTTTGATATCGGGATACCATATTCCAGAGGCCGCAAGAGAGCCCAGTTGCTTAATCTTTCGCTTTCAAACCAGTTTGATGGAAAAATCCTCAGAGAGAAAAAAGGGGAAGCAAAACCGGAAGAACACAAGTTTCATATGCTCTCTGTAAACATCAACACAAGCTATGATTTCGAAAAGGATGATAGAAGATGGAGTGATCTTAGTCTGGAGGCAAATACTACCATCAAGGGTCTTAATATAAGATACTCCTCATCTTTCTGGCTCTACGATGAAAACAGTTCGCTAAGCATGCCCATAATGAAAAACATGAATGTAAGCCTCAGCACCGGAACTCTGAGTGCAAAAGGAAAATTCTGGGGTGGAGATCTTCTGGTTTTAGATTCACTGGATACTGATGATCCTTTGAAATATGGAAATAAAGGAGCCCAGGATTGGCAGATCAGCCTCAGCCCATCATATAACTATTCTTTGCGGCGTAACAGCCCCGGAGAAATGTTTACGCCGGAAAAACGCTATGATCTCAGAGCTTCTGCTTCCTTGAATTTTACCAGAAACTGGTCTGTAAGCTGGAGCGGTACCTACAATTTCAACGAAGATCAGTGGATTCAGAATAGTTTCACCTTCCGATGCGATCTGGAATGCTGGGATATGTATTTTCAGTGGCGACCGGAAAGACTTTATCCTGGATTCTATTTCAAAGTCAATATAAAGAAACTTCCTGAAATCAAGTGGGAACAGAGGCAGTAAAAAAAAGGAATTAGATTTAAATTTGAGGAACAAAGCGGGAGACGGGGATCGAACCCGCAACCTTAACCTTGGGAAGGTTACACTCTACCATTGAGTTACTCCCGCGCAATTCTGTAAGATAAATCACCACTGAGTTCTCTGTCAATAGATCTCTGCTATAAAATGGTGGACCTTACTCGCTTGTGAACAAACGACTAAACGCCTAAGTTGAAGTATGAACAGATACCCTTTAACTTTAACGGCTTTTGTCCTTTGAACTGAACTTCTTTAAATCCGACGTTTCATGGATTATTTTTATGCCTTCCTATGATAATACAATTGAAGATTTCTGAGGAGTTTTTATGGCAGAACTGATTACTATGAAAAATGGTGTGCTTAATGTACCTGATAACCCAGTTATTCCTTTTATCGAAGGTGATGGAACCGGGCCGGATATCTGGCGGGCATCCAGATTTGTTCTGGAACAGGCAGTACAGAAAGCTTATGGAGGCAAACGTTCTATTGAATGGAAAGAAGTGCTTGCAGGGGAAAAAGCCTTTAACCAGACAGGCAACTGGTTGCCCGATGAAACGGTCGAAGCTTTTAAAAAATATCTTCTGGGAATTAAGGGACCGCTTACCACACCGGTAGGTGGAGGCATCCGCTCTTTAAATGTTGCTCTCCGCCAGATTCTGGATCTTTATGTCTGCTTGCGACCTGTCCGTTATTTTAATGGTGTTCCATCTCCGGTAAAAGAACCACATAAAGTGGATATGGTAATTTTCCGGGAAAATACTGAAGATGTTTATTCAGGAAAGGAACTGGAAGCCGGGAGTGAAAAGGCAGCTAAGCTGCGCCTGTTTCTAAAAAATGAGTATGGCTGGGATATTAGCGACGACTCTGGAATCGGGATAAAACCCATCTCCAAAAGCGGTTCCAGAAGGTTAATCAAGGCGGCGATAGATTATGCTATTGAAAATGGCCGCAAAAGTGTTACACTGGTTCATAAAGGAAATATCCAGAAATTTACTGAAGGAGCTTTCAGAGCCTGGGGATATGAGCTGGCTGCTGAAGAGTACAAGGGAAAGGTAGTAGCCTGGGATGAATGCGGTGGAAAACCGGCTCAGGGGCAAATCCTGTTGAAAGATGCAATTGCGGATATATTTTTTCAACAAGCACTTCTGCGTGCAGATGAGTTTGATGTAGTGGCAACCATGAATTTAAATGGTGATTACATTTCCGATGCTTTAGCCGCTCAGGTTGGAGGCATAGGAATTGCACCGGGAGCAAATATCAATTACCAAACCGGACACGCCATTTTTGAGGCCACACATGGAACTGCACCAAAGTATGCTAACCTGGATAAGGTAAATCCGGCATCGGTAATTCTTTCCGGAGAGATGATGCTTCGCTATATGAAATGGACTGAAGCTGCAGATCTTATTATAAATGGATTAGAAAAAACTATAGCGGCAGCAACAGTTACTTATGACTTTGCCCGTCTTATGGAAAATGCAAAAACCGTCTCCTGTTCACAGTTTGGCAGAGAGATCGTAGCCAATATGTAAGGGCAGCTCAAGCAGCATAACTTATTCACCACTGGCAGAAAGGATAAAAATTATGGTCTTGGCCGTTATTGGTATTGTCCTGTTTCTGATTTTAGTGTTAGTGGCAATAAGGATCGGATTAAACAGAGAGAATGTCCGGGAGGAGGAACCTTCTACTCTGATCCATGCCAGTGGAATTTACTCCATCTTGCGTCGCAGCCCGCGTGAGGAGTTATTGAAAATCAGGCCATCATCGGAAAATATCCGAAAATATCTCTCTTCGCAAAACGAATTTATTGAAGCTACTTACAATTCGTTTACCGGTATAGATGCTTTGGTTGAACATTGGGATAAATCGGTTAACCGTAATATTGAAACGGTTGAGCAAGGTGATAAAGATGGCGTTGAATTTTATTTCTATGACTTCACTCCTGTGGAATGTCCGGTGTGTCTGAATTTTTTACGCAAAGGAAATTTTGTGACCAGACAGGAAATTTTTCATCACCCTCGAATAATTCCGCCTTTTCATATAGGCTGCACCTGTTGTATTATTCCACACCATGGCAAGGAGAGTCTCAAAGACACCACGGAACAGGGTATGCGCCCCCTTTTCCCCGGTGAATCACCACCTCCATTACCTGATTGGAAGATAATTAATAAACAACCTGTTTTATGAGGTATATCTGCATGATTGCAACACTATCAAAAAGCATGTTTCTGAAAGCATCACTAGTAACCGCCCTTTTAATTACAAGTTATTGCTGGGCTGGTGTAGGTGAGTCGGCTGTTATAACGCTTATATTTCCTCCAGGCGCACGAGCGACCGGTATGGGAGAAGCATTCACAGGCCTTGCCGATGATGCCAGTGCTACTTATTACAATCCTGCAGGACTGGGACAGGCTCCGTTAGCACACTCCTGGAAAACACATCTGAATAACACTAATCAGGTTATTACAGCAATCGCTTCCAAAAAGAAAAAAGATTTCGGTTTCAAAGACAACATCTGGGCCGGAACCGACAAGGGGCTTATCCACTTTAATGGAAAGCATTGGGAATCATACGAGATTTATCTTATCCAGATTGATGACGATCTTGAGGATATTGCTAATAAGTTTCTGACTAATGATGATGAACAACAATTGAAACAAGCGATCTGGGCAATCAGATTCGAAAATAAAATAGAAATAAAGCGCTTTAATGAGACTAAAGAGCTGGTGAAAAAAGCTCTGTTAAAACAAAACTCGACAAACCCTGATTCAATCGCTTCAATACTGGCCAGACAAATTCTTGACCTGTCCTCTTTTGAGCGTACTTCCGGGAAAATCTCAAAAATTGTTTCTGATTTTATCCACACAACTCTGCCTAACACCTCAATATCAACTCAGGACTCTTCGGGCACATCTGACTCCTCCATTACAGTTCTAACCACGCCATTGGATTCACTTGCCATAAATTCGCTGGCCGAAAAAACCGACAGTATTCTTAAAACTGAAGATATCACTCTGGAGAGTCTGACCGAGATAAGAATACCCTATTCAATCGCGGTAAATGAAAGGGTAAATACTTTAATCCTGGACAATTCAGATCGTATCTGGATTGGTACTGCCAATGGATTATGGCGCTACAACAAAGAGGAATGGAAATCATACTCAATGGCAGACGGCTTGCCATCCAATAATATTATCTCGCTGGCACTAAGCCCCAGAGGTGATATTGCGGTTGGAACCGATAAGGGAATAGCCATCCTTTCTTCAACCGGCAACTGGAAAAGCTATGATACGATTTCGGGACAACCGCTATCGCAAGTCAACGCTGTTCAATTCGACAAATCCGAGGCAGTTTACATAGGTACAAACAGCGGCCTTTTCAAAATCAAAGACAGCACAGTAACCATTTTTGATACTACTCAAGGCCTTCTCTCAAACAAAGTTAATGCTCTGATGGTGGATTCAGACAATAAACTGTGGATTGGTGGTGAAAACGGAATCTGTATCTATGATGAAGCCACATGGAAACGTTACAAATTCCCAAACAGCATCGTCAGCTCAATTTCTGAAGAAAAAAGCGGAGTCGTCTGGATTGGAACTAATAAAGGCGCAATCAGCTACAAAGCACGCAAACCCAAAACTGATGATAATGGAAACTCGATTGAGCGTGCCCCGGAATGGAACTCGTTCCATTCAAAAAATTCTCTTAAAGGTGACAGTGTTACCTCGATCAATGTTCATGATAATGACATCTGGATTGGCACAGAGAAAACTCTGAACCAGTATGACAAAGCAAACATGCAGTCATATATCGCTTTCGAACAACTCTTGCCCGAGCTGCATATTCCAGACCTGTGGCATCTTTACATAGGGCAGATTTTCCCGACTCAGGATTGGGGAACTATCGGTCTGTCAATTAATTACCTGTTCATGGGAGAAAATGAAATCTATGATGCACTGGGTAATAAGGACAGGACTGTAAAATCCTGGGAGGGTGTTTTCAACCTATCTTACGGCTTCCCTATCTCCAAAAAGGATCTCTCTTTAGGATTGAATGCCAAATATGTGGTAAGTGCGCTTGCCCCCGGAGGAGAAGATGGAGACGGTGTAGGACATACGTTTGCTCTGGATGTGGCAGTGTTGAAACGAAACTTTTTTCTGAAAAATTTCGATCTGGGATTCATGTTTCAGAATATGGGTCCTCACATCTTTTATATCGACCGGGATAACGTTGATCCAATTCCCTTTACTCTGCGGCTGGGTCTGGCATACCGTGCTGTTCAGACTCCCATTCACGATCTGAAATTTGTCCTTGATTTGCACAAAGAAGTAGTCAAGAACTATTTCACTAAGAAACCCGATCCGTTCTGGAAAGCCTTCATTACCGATTTAGTTACCGATACGGCGGATAATTATAAAGAGGAAGCACAGGAGATCAATATAAACCTGGGGATGGAATACTGGTATAACAACGTGATTGCTGTTCGCAGTGGACTTCTCTTTGATTACATTGGAGAGAGATATGAGTTGAACCTGGGGTTGGGATTTAAATACGGTACGATGAAATTCGACTTTTCCTATATAGTGGCACCTGAGGGTTTTCTCAAGGGGCTCTTACGCAATATCAATTCCACCAAAGATGGTGCAACCGGTGTTCGTGATGGACAATGGCGAATATCGTTCATGTTTGATTATTGATTGTTAATATGATTTAATCCGGTCATTATGACCGAAATTTTTGGGATCTGAAACTGGACGGGATTATTGTAAATGCATTATAAGGGTTCAATTTTTCATGTTTTTCTGATATCTTTACTGTTTTTTACCGCATCTGCTGGTTTCGCTCAAAAAGCACTCTTAAGAACAAGTTCACAGAAACGGCTGGTGGAAACGGCACGCGACCATCAATGGTCCATCAATTTCCACAAAGCTAAGCCAGATACAATCCACATCATGGCTTTTATGGTGGAGTTTGATACCGATACCTCCTACCTGACCACCGGTAATGGTAAATTCGAGATGAGAGGTGGAGGGGACAAGGAAAAGGATGAATTTCGATGGTATTTCAATAGTAAAGACACTGTTTACAAATTCGATGACCATCCTCACGATTCCCTTTATTTTATTAACCAGCTCGAAACTGCTGCCCAGTACTTTCGGAAAGTCTCGCGTGGCAAATTAGTTATCAAACACTCTGTTTACAGCAAAGACCCGGATGGCAGACAGTATACAGTTCCTAACAGCCTTCCTAAATATTCTCCCGGTGGAAAAAAGAAAGGTGAAACTCTGGAGCAGTATTATGAAAGAAAATCAACAGGTCTGCTTCGTTTTTCAAAAGATGCCATAGTGGAAGTCAGTAAATTACCGGATAAATCTCCTTTTTCCCGTCTCAGCTTCCAGCCATCAGACAGCACAATCCGTGATGAATCAGGCCTTAAAACCGTTTTTCTGATTTTCCATGCAGGAGCGACTTACTTCACCGACTCCCGTAGGGATTCTGAAGCTGACATGTACGATGTTTTTATCACTCCAGATTACTACAAGTATTACCGGGACTCACTGGGACTTGCTCAGAATGGAATTCTGGTGCAGGGAAAAAATACTCTGCTTATCGACGAAGTCATGATCTGTTCAGAGACAGCAAATCAGGACAGTCTTAATTGCGGTATACAGGGAATTTTAGTCAATCAGATCGCCCGCCAGCTGGGAATTCCAGACCTTTGGGCCAGCTCTGGATCAGGTGTGGGTGGTTTCTGTATTATGGATATAGGTGCCGATTTTAATGGTAATGGATTTATTCCACCATATCCTTCAGCCTGGGTACGTGCCTTTATGGGATGGGATGAGCCCAAAGTAGCCCCTATCGGGGTAGCCAATTCCTATTCAGTCAAAGCGTTGTCAACCGTACTGGAAAACGTTGCAAACGGAAAGGAAAGTAATGATACTACAATCCTGATGGTGCCCATTAACGAACATGAATATTACCTTATTGAAAATCGCCAGCGCAATCTCTCCGGAAATAGGAACCTATTCAAATACGATACCAGCGATCAAATCAGAAAACCAATCGCCTCCTATCCGTTTCATGTCAATCTGGATTCTGTGCTTAAAACCATCGGCCCCTCCCGTACGGTAAGTCTGCCACAAAATAACGATATAGGGCTACCAGCTTCCGGTATACTTGTCTGGCATGTGGACGAACACCTTATCCGACAAAGACTTCAGTATAATATGGTTAACTCTGATTCTACCTATAAAGGTGTGAGACTGGTGGAAGCAGATGGAATACCGGACATCAGTGTAAAATTCCAGAATATTCTGGGTGAACAGGTTTACGATTTCGGTGGAGCCGAGGATGTCTTCCCCTATGAATCGGTTATCGACTCTTCCTCTAAAATTGACCGGGTAATCGGTTTTGGGCCATATACCAGCCCATCAACACGCAGTAATGATGGCGGGCATACCTGGATAAAGCTTCAGTTTACTCCTCAGCACAGTGTGCAGAAGGAATATTCTGTATTGATAAGAGGATCGCATCATCATTATACTTCCAATGTTTCCGATTCCGTGTTCAAGGTTTCAGTCCAGTGGGATTATCTGGTGCCCTCCTGGCCCAGAAGAGCCGCTCCGGAAGAATTCTTCGAACCGGTAAGTGGAAACTTTGATCCTTCATCAGAAACACAGGAACTTGTTCTGGTGAGTAAATCAGGGAAAATCTATGCCTGGTCTGCCGATACACTACTCCACCAGGGATATAATAAAAAATTGCTGTTTGTTAACCGTGTGGACCTTAAAGGGGATACCCTTTACAACTCTGACACGATCCGGTTTCTGGACAGTCTGCCACAAATTAGCGGTATGCCCTCGGTTATTGCCAACCGGGTTTTCATGCCATCTGCTAATGGATGCATCTATTCGCTGAGTTCACTCAGTCCTTCAGAAGCCCGGTTTGACACCATCAGACTCAGCGCCATACCATCCTGCTATGTTTGTAATTATGCAGATTCAGCATGGGCTGTAGGTTGTAAAAACGGGGTTATCTTCTTTGGCAATTTCATGGAGCCCCTTAATTCCGTCAAACTCAAATCCGACAGTGCAGTCAATGCTATTGCATCATTGAAAGGTTCAAGCAGTTCCATAGCCGTTATCCAAAGCGATGGTTCACTTTCTCTTTGTACTGCCGGCAAAAATACAGCCGACTTAACGACGGTTGTACCTGGAATTGCTCCTTATACTCTGGTCACTGGAGATCTGGATCGGGACAATGCATTGGAGATAGTGGTTTCAGACAGCAGACATGGCCTTTGGGTATACAAAGCAGACCTTAAACTGGCCAAAGGATGGACTGTAAAGCCCACCGACTGGCCCTCAACCTACACTTATATAGATACCAGTAAGCATTCAAAAAATGACCGTTCAATTTTACCAGTAAATTATTCCGCACCAGCACTTGCAGATCTGGATAAAGACGGCCATCTGGACATAGTCATCAGTGGCACCAATGGCATCTATGCTTTCAACTACAAAAACGTTTTACTCAACGGGTGGCCGGCATATCTTGATACCCGTTACTGGTATCAGCGCGGTAGCGTCCAATCATCCCCGGCAATTGTGACCGGCACCAACAGAGAACCCCTGGTTTTGTTCTCTTCTGCCACCGGCGAAAATGTTACATTCAGAGCCGCAAAGGTGATTAAGGCCGATCTGAACACTGGCACTGTCTGGTTTTACCTGGAAAACGGGGCACTTGATAGTATCACAGATTTTACCAGAGCACAGATGGATACCATCCTGAACTACAATGATTCGCTTATTGCCCATGATATCACTCCGGGAGGCCTCGTCGATGCACTTACCAAAGAGGCAAAACGGCCCTCTGAATTTACCAATTCCTTTTTACAATCCAGCTGGCCCTTAACAGCAGGTTCTCCTCTTATCTGCTCACCGATGCTTTGTTTCATGGACCAGGACCAGACTCCGGACCTGATAGCTGTGTCAAGCGAAGGCTGGGTTTACAGGTGGGAGATTGCCCGGAAAATCCTTCCGGATTCTCTTTTCTGGCCAATGCCCGGATACAATAACGGACGTTCATTCACCTACGGTGGAATTGCCCCTCCGGTTCTGGAAGTAACACGTGAACCGATCAGTTTTTTCAGTTATCCCAACCCGGCCAGAGGTATCAAAAATGTGACAATTAAATACCAGTTTTCAGGACCGGCTACAAATGTAAGACTCGATATATTCAGTATTACCGGATTTGTAGTTTACTCAAAGAAAAAGATGGGAAATCCACCGGAAGAATTAACTGGAAGTTATCCGAGCTGGAATGAACACAATGTCTCGATTGAGAAGTTCGGTCCCGGTGTCTACAGATGCCGGCTGGAAGCAACTATCAATGGTAAAAAACATTCCAGATTCTGGAAAATGGCTGTAATTAAATAGAAACCGGACAGGATTTATTGTGAAATTTAAAGCGGCTCTTTTTCTCCTACTCATACTTACATTCTGTTTGAACAGTTTTGCAGCCAGATTCAATGCATTCGGACTTAAATTCGAAACTGTTAATACCGAGCACTTCAGAATATCCTACATGAAAAATTGCGGTTATCTTGTTGAAAAAGTAAGTACAAAACTCGAGCAGCTTTATAGCATTTACAAAGACACCTACGGATTTACTCTGCCCTCAAAAACCGACGTTATAATCCTAGACAGTGATTACAGTAACGGTTGGGCACTTGCATATACCAATACCATCACCCTGTGGAGTCATGATTCAGATTTCGAACTCAGAGGAACACATGACTGGTGGGAGGATGTCATAACTCACGAATTTGCACACATTGTTTCCATTAATGCCGGACTAAAGCTTTCCCCCACCATACCTGATCTGCGTTTCGGTTTCTTTTCGCATCCCAATGAAAAAAACCGTACGGAGATATTTCACAGCCTGAGTACAGATATTCTTCCGTTCTGGTTTACAGAAGGTATCGCCCAGTATGAGAGTTCACGACATGGTGCAGACAGCTGGGATTCTCACAGAGACATGATTCTACGTACATTGGTCCTTTCTGACAAACTTCTTTCATGGGCACACATGCAGGTTGGATCCGGCAAGGGTGATGATTACGAAAAAAGTTATAACCATGGTTTTGCCCTGGTATCCTATATTGCCCAAAAATATGGTTATAATAAAATCGCACTGATGGTGCGTGAGAGTACAAAAATCAACCGGCTTGATTTTGACCGGGTAATAAAGGCTGTACTTGGAATATCCGGAGAACAGTTATATGAGGAGTGGAAAATTCACCTGCAGAAAATTTACAAGCAAAAAATTGCAGATATTGGCACGCAGGTTTACGGCAAAAAAATCAACAAGGATGGATTTGTTAATCTATGGCCTAAATTTTCTCCTGATGGCTCCAGGATTTTTTTCCTCTCAAACGGGAAACGTGATTACTCCAGGAAAGTCCTTTTCTCCTACACCTTAAGTGATACAGTTGAAGAGAAACAGAGAATACGGCTGGAAATGGGCATAAGCGACAATTACGATATCCACATCCCAACAGGAAGAATCTGCTATTCCAGTGCTCATTCAGCCAAATCTCAGCTGTCTGCCAGCGAGGGTGGAACACGAGTCCTAGACTTGTTCATAGATACACTTCCTCCTGAAAAGAAGAAATTCAAACTTTTTCACAAAACAGACCGTCAGATCACCCGGAAAAAAAGTGTCTTCAATTCATCATTCTCCCCCACAGGTGACAAAATAGCCTACTCCCAAAGGTCGGTCGACCGTTTTTTCCTGTCAATCACCGATACCAGCGGTAAAAATGACCGGAAGGTATTCCCCGGAGAATCTGACAGTGTTGAAATAAAATACATTTATAGTATGGACTGGTCACCTAACGGTAAAGACATCGCATTCAGCTTCATGGATAAGAAAAACCGCAAGATAGCTATCTATGACACCACCGATAAAAGTTGTAAAGTCTTCTGCAGCAGCGACTTTGACCAGAGAGACCCGTCATTCAGTCCTGATGGAAAATTTCTCTATTTCTCTTCAGACAGAAACGGTATCTTCAACATCTATCGTTACAATTTTGAATCAAAGAAACTTGAGCAGGTTACCAATGTTGCAGGAGGGGGATTCGAACCGTCCTTATCTCCTGATGGAAAAAAGATGGTTTATGCCGGTTATGCCAGGGACGGATATGGTATTTATCTGATTGACACCATAAAAGTTCTGTCGGAAACCACAATTGACGATCCCTTCACGCCCTTAACCAGGCATCCAATAAGTTCAAATTCCAAAGCCGGCACACCGCAAAGAGCACTCCGCGGTGTACCCAGACAACTGCTGGTAATGCCCATACTCCTGGGAGAACAAACCGTTAATCAGGATCATAATGTAAATAAAGGCAAAACGATTGTAAAAACCGGTCTTATCTTTAATCTGATCGACCCCTGGACTATCTCGGGAATGGGTTCTGAATTAAACGGATATCTGTTTCTGCAACCCAGTCACATTATCGACATGCTCAGTTTCAAAAAGGGCTTTTTTGATGTCAAGAACAATTACGATCTGGGACTGTTCGGGTCTACCCAGCTTCTTCCATTGACACTTTCCTTTGATTACACCATGCGGGGCATTGCCGCCAGAGACTGGTTTTTCAATGAAGTGCAGGAGGAGACTGAATTTACCTATTATAACGCCCAGATCCAGGACCTTAATTTTAAAATCTCCCACATCTTAGGCAGCGAAAACGCCAGAAAACATTTTGGGCTCCATCTGCTGGGTGGTTTTGACTTCTACGATATACGGCTTTTACTGGATGATGTATTCGTTTTTAAATACAACCTGAATAAAGCCTTTAGAACCGGTGTAATGAGCACATTTGGAACTCAGAAATCGGAAGCTAAAAGTACTATTTCTCCAGTGGGCATGGTTGCAAAACTGCAATATGATTTCTGGGATCAACATGCTCTGAAAGAAGAAAACAGCTTTTCCACAGATGATGGTACACTGAAGGAGCGATATGATGATTATCAGTATCACCAGGTAACCGGTCACACCAAAATGGGATTACCTGCCCCCTGGTATGCACGTCATGATTTGCATCTGGATCTCATGGGAACAGCAATCAAGGTTATTAAGCAGGACACACCAATCCCCTCATTTCTACTTCCTGCAGCCTGGATTCCAGGTTACTCCTATTATTACCGGGATAAAAAAATCAAAAGAATCACTCAAAAAGACACTGTTGAAATCGAATACGACACAGCACAGGTAAGTGGAAAAGCGATCATACAGGGAGAACTTTCCTACAGATTCCCATTATGGCCCAGATATCTTATCGATAAGAAAGTCGGAATTTTCTATCTGGAAAGACTATATGGAGCGATCAATTTATCAGGCGGGGCTGCTTGGGATAACCCCTCCGATTTTAAAAATCTTGATCGTGATGATTGGCTGCTGGCTTTCGGTCTGGAATTGCGTCTGGAAGCCCAGACATTCAGCAGTCTTCCTTTCGCTCTGAAACTGCGCTGGGACAAGGGACTGGATCAGAAGGCTCCCAGAGGTGGAAACAGGTTTACATTCGCTATCGGATACGACTTCGATAACTGGGATCTGGTTTTATTGCCCGATTACAGTGCAAACAGAGTAAAAGCACTTAATTATTAATCACAATTGACACGCATTACCCAGGGAAATAAAGAGAAATCTCCTCCACCAGTTTCTCAGCCGGTAGCTGGCCGGGAGCAACAGGTCTGTGCATAAACCCATAGGTGAAAAGTGAACCGAACAGAGGAGAAATTACTCTGGAAACCGTCCCCAATGGCCCCATGGCAATGGTCACCACTGGTATCTTGCAATCTTCGGTAAATCTTAACAGTCGCGTTACGTCCGATCTGTTCCTGGCCATCACTGCAATTTTTACAATATCCGCCCCCTGTATTATTGCCCGCTCAACCATATCCTGCAGCACCTCATCAGTTGGTGTTTTCTCAAAATCATGCTCTGAAACCAGAATCGTTTTTCCCTTGCAACAGGCTATGATTTCATTCGATAAGGGTGTCCCCAATTCTATGTCTACACAATCTACATATGGTGAGATACCTTTAAAATAATCCAGACGGTTACCTCTGTTGAAATCGGTTTCACGAACGGTTCCGATGGAGGGAATATCAACGGCTGACCGGATTTCTTTGACATAAGATACAGTTTCCTCCAATGGGGCAGCGAAACAATCGACTCGCAATTCGATAAGATCGATCCCTTTTACTTTTAAAGCCGAGATTTCCTCCATAGAAATCATTTCGTCAATTATAGCAACTACTGCCGGCTTTCTCCCCAACTCCAAACTACCTATCCTGACCATAATCTCTCCATTTTTCCGGTAATAAATTGTTATTTACAAAATCATTTATTCAGACCAAGAATAAATTCAGCCCGACTGTCCAGATATTTGACCAGCCCATGTGGAATCCGCTTATGCATTCCGGAATCATGCCAGATTTCCGGACTCTCCATACAGAGGTAAAGAGTAATTTGCGGATAATGTGCATCAAACTCTTCAGCCATGGCTCTGTAAAGCGCTGTACGCAGGGGTCTCAAATACCGTAATTTGCCATCCATGCCGCTAACCATCTCACCAGAGAAAAGATCAAGGTGTTCATTTTTCTGTTTAAGCAGAGTCTTCAATGCTGGCATGGTCCGGAATCCACCCATACTTACCCAGGCGATTCTGGATGGATCAGAAATTTTCCGGAATATATCCCTTACCACCTTACGGTATTCATCTTGCCAGTTGGTATATACAAACATAGGATCAAAATGAAATGCCACAAAAAATCCCATTTCTATACATTGTACAGCCAGCTCGAGACGCTGATGCAAGGGGGCAGTACCCCGTTCCATTTTCTCTATCATCGCAGGAGTGTTTAAGGAGAATCCTATAATCACCTTTTGAGGTTTTCTTATGTCCTTTAATGGTGCAATATTAGTGCTCTTTGTCTTAAACTCTACTATCACATTCTGGTATGGCTCTAATAGAGCCGCAACTTTTCTTGCCACTCCGGTTTTATGCTCCGAGTACAGGCTATCCCCGAATTCCCCGGTACCAAAACGGATCACACCGGATTTTCCACTCAGCTTGGAATGTACTTCTTTTTCCAAATCATCAGAATTTTCAAATACAATCTGGCACTGATGCGGAAAATAAGCCTGCAAAATGCAATATTTGCAATACATGCCACATCCGGTAGAAGGTGTGAGGATCTGATAACCACAACAGAGGTATCCCTGAGTAGTTCCCGGGCAAGGTTTCCAGAACTCTCCCTTATTATGCAGTGTAACAATCGCTGAGCGGTCTGAAGCGTTTTTTTTATCAATCAGTGGTGATTCGATCACTTTTTATCCTGTTTCAGATTAATAGGGACATATCTGGAAAAATAATCTATTTCAGAAACAGTTTCAGAATTAAAAGGGAAAAGGCACTCTCTAAATATTTAGCATAATAGAACGTAATTGCTTTGCTGTATTTTATTATTTTTCTCTCTATCAATTCAGTTATATGCAATATGCAGGATGGAGGTTTCCATGAATAGGTTTTTTAATAGCGGTATTTTGTTGGGCGTCATCTCCCTGCAGCTTAATGTAATCGCTGCTCCGATGATTTCTGTGGACAGCACAGATATTGATGCAGGTGTAGTTTATGAAGGAACTGGTAAAAGTGTTAAGCATACATTCACCTTGAAAAATACCGGAGATAAGCCTCTTGTTATAGAGAGAGTCAGAGCCAGCTGTGGTTGTACTGCGGTTAATTATGATTCTATAATCCAGCCGGGTGCATCTGGCAAAGTAACCCAGGAGATTGCTATTGATAGAATAAGTTTTGGAGAATTCCGCAAGTATATCACTGTTCATTCAAATGCAAAAAATAACGAAGCTCTGCGGCTCTCTTTAGGTGGAGTACTTAAGTCCTATATTGAATTCTCACAAAGCTTTATCCAGATGTCTGCAGATACTGCAGCAAGAAAGCTTCAGGCGGAAATTGAAGTCAAAAGCACAATCAAAGATCTGAAAATATCTGAAGTTTCATTCAAATCGTATAACGATGCTGTAAACGGACCATCCTGGCAATCATCTTTACCTTTGTATATAGATTACAAGCTGTCGGGACCTCAAGACACAAATAATAAAGACAGCTACTCCTATAAATTGAAAATAACAACTGAACTGGCCAATAAAGAGAAACAGCAGGGAAGATTTGTGATAAAAACCAATCACCCGCTCAAACCGGAAGTATCCGTCGAAGGTTCGATGATGTAATATGATTTGAGATTTTAGATTTTTGATTTTTTAACTGGAACAACCTACTATGAAATACGCTCATCTTTTCGGCCCGGTTCATTCCAGGCGCCTGGGGATCTCCCTGGGCGTGGATATGATGCCATTAAAGACATGTACACTGGATTGTGTGTACTGTGAATGCGGTAAAACGACCAGGCTCACCGTAGATCGAAAAGAGTATATACCTGCAGATGAGATCATTGCAGAGCTCTCAGACTACCTCCATCAGAACCCTAGACTGGATTATATAACTTTCGGAGGCAGTGGAGAACCGACACTCAATACTGCTCTGGGAAGATGCATCAGTTTCGTAAAAAGACAATTTCCCCAGTATAAAACAGCGCTTCTGACCAATGGAACACTTTTTTCCATACCTGAAGTCCGGGCAGATGTGATGTCAACAGATCTGATACTACCCTCAGTTGACGCCATCTCTGATGAGGCATTTTTCAAGGTAAATAAACCTCATCCCTCCCTTGATAACCGATGCATTCTGGAGGGCCTGAAGTCTCTTTCTCTGGAGTACAGGGGAACTCTTTGGGTGGAAGTTTTCATCATAACCGGACTAAATGATAATCCTGAGGAATTGAGCAGCTTCAAAAAATATCTGTTGGAGATCAACCCCACACGGGTTCAGCTTAACAGCCTTGACCGCCCCGGAGCTTACGAATGGGTCAAAGCGGCACCTGCTGAAACGCTCAAAAAAATCGCAGAATTCCTCTCCCCCCTTCCAGTGGAAATCATCTCCAGAAATTCAAGGGATGTTCCCCAGAGTGAAATTCCCGGTATCCAGACAGAACAAACGATTCTGAGTCTTCTGCGACGCCGCCCTTCCACAATAGAAGAGCTCTCAAGTGTCAGTGGCATTACCATAAACCGTCTATCTGTATTGCTTGACAAACTTAGAGATCAGGGCGATGTCGGTATGGAAGTAATCGACAATCGCAACTTTTACAAATATCTTTCTGCACAATGACCGGTTTAACAGTTTAGTTGCCGGAGAAATAAATTCTGTTCTGTTTTCTGACCTCATCCATGATAACTGCTTTCACCCCTGGGTAAATCTCAAGTTCTCCACCATAGGTAAGACATGGTATAAAGCAGCCACCCTCGTGATATTCACGGCAGGCACGGGCGACCTCTGCACGAACGATATCTTCATTCCAGCCTTCACAATCAACAACTGATGCCTCAACCCCTCCCATCAGAATAAGCCGGTTAGAAGTCTCCTTTTTGATCTGCATGATATCGTTTGAAGGAAGAACTCCCTGCCAGATATCGATTCCGACATCTACCATGTCGGTTACTATCGGTTGACAATAGCTATCTGCATGATGCATAGTGATGACACCCTGTTGTTTCATCAGACCGTAAATTTGCCTGTAGGGTTCCTTAAAGAATTCACGCCAGAGATCCGGATGCATAAACATATTGTGTTTTGTGCCCCAGTCATCATGAAACATTATTACATCAGGATGTAAATTATCTATAAGAAGCTGAATATGTTTCTTCTTGAAATCGGTTATGTAAGCGATAAGATCGTGCATCGCCTGCGGTTCAACCAGGAAATTGCAGAGTGTATCTTCAAAACCCATCATAAAATGTAACGATTCGAAGAGCCCGGTCACTATCCAGGTCATGACAAACTTATCTTCTGCCCTTATTTTCTCTGCTTCGCTTTTCGCCTTAGACCAGTCAAAAGGAATATTCCCTATATCAGGTGCCTTACAATACTTCTGCCACCGGGTGATATCAGGGCAAACCTTGTTTTCCTCATTAATAATGGGCATGGCACCGGGCTCACCCACCCCCCAGTAAAGGGTTGTTCCCCATGGATTGACTGCTGTTAATCCTGGTGCAACCGGACACATGTAGAAAAAAACTGGGTCCCACACCTGGGGAAATGGCTCCCATCCGTTCACAAAAGAATCTGGATTGCCGTTTTTCAGGGTCTCAATTACATTTTCTTTTAAAGACAGCATCTTATATCTCCTTGGTACAGCATATAAATTTATGCAAGATTAACCGGAGCAATTATTCATATCTGTTTATTTAAATTTATATTAAACAATAGATAACTGCAAACCTTAAATCGCACTTCCAGGAATTAAAGCTATCCCCGGTTAACACCAGAATGCCAGGAAACGGCCCCGAAAAATAATTCCTGTTTACTCCGGAACTGTCCAGTGTTTTACACCTAATTAATTTTATTAGAACAAAATGGCATATATTTAGCTTACCATCTGGAGTGGTATGTGTAGGATATGACTTTTACCTGGAGATACAGCGATATCACTTATCAATGGTTTTCAATGTTAAGGGAGGACCTTATGAAAACAGGTCTGAATATTCAGAAAATTATAACATTAGCTTTTTTAACAATCATCTGGAACACTCTTACCAGCTCTTCACTTCCATTGGACCAGATTTTACTTCCTGATGAATTTATAATTACCGAATTCGCAACAGGTATCGAAGATGCCCGTTCTCTGGCAATAGGACCTGAAGGCACGCTGTTTGTGGGAACCAGAACAAATGGACGGGTATGGGCAGTTTTAGATACCAATGATGATTCCAAAGCCGATCGTAAAGTAATTATAGCCTCAGGCCTGACAAATCCTAATGGTGTGGCATTTCATGGTGAAGACCTTTACATTGCTGAGCGGTCACGTATATTGAAATACTCAAATATCGAAAAAAACATCAACCAGCCACCCCCACCGGAAGTCATTAGAGATGATTTTCCTTCCGAACAGCATCACGGATGGAAATATATCGCTTTCGGTCCCGATGGGTATCTCTATGTGCCGATAGGAGCACCATGCAATGTTTGTCTGGAAAATGATCGCCGGTTTGCATCTATCACCAGAATGAAACCAGATGGATCGGATTTTACCATTTTTGCAGAGGGAATCCGTAACACGGTTGGTTTTGACTGGCATCCCGAGACTAAAGAGTTATGGTTTACCGATAATGGTCGTGATAACCTGGGCGATACCATCCCTTCCGATGAACTCAACAGAGCTGAAACTGCAGGAAAACACTTTGGTTTCCCCTTTTGCCATGCTGGCAATATTTCCGACCCGCAGTTCGGAAACCAGCGGTCCTGTAATGAATTTACCCCACCTGTTGCTAAACTGGGCGCACATGTAGCCGCTCTTGGAATGAAATTTTACACCGGAACAATGTTTCCATCGCAATACCGTAACAGGATTTTCATTGCAGAACATGGTTCATGGAATCGCTCGGAAAAGGTAGGATACCGGATTATCACCGTAGATACCCGTACAAATCCACCCGACACCTCTGTGTTTGCATCAGGGTGGCTTCAGAAAGGGCAAGTTTGGGGAAGACCGGTAGATATACTTATTTATAAAGACGGATCAATATTAGTTTCTGATGATCATGCCGGAGCCATTTATCGTATAAGTTATACGCCTTCGACTAATATCAGAAATGTATTGAAAAACAGATTTGTGCAAAAGGGATCAGATAACTCCTTACGATTGACTACTCATAAGCAGGTGGATCTTCAGGGAAAATTGATTTTACCAGGAAATGTTTTTTCTCCTGCATTACGAATCAACACAACAACCGGGAAAAGTGAATTGTTTCCGGATTATCCTTTCTAAGTGTTTGCTGCTTCTTTGCACTTTTAATCAAGTTCTCCCTCTTGTAGTGCAATGCCACTTTGTGGTACAGTTGACTTCTTCTGATCGTTAAGCAGTTATCAATACCGCAGCAGGTATTCATTTTATCACAAAAGCACCTGCAAAAAACACCGCATACAGCATGATAAGAAGAACTCCTGCCAGGCGGGTCACTTTCCTGAGTATCATAAAAAACGACAATACCACAATTGTCAATAGCGTAAGCGGGAGGTAAAACACAAGGATTTGTTTCTCTACCACAACAGGATGAATCAAAGCTATTATACCTGCATTGAATAAAAAAAATGCCAGGATTGAACCGACAACGTTACCGAAACTGATTTCGGTTCTTCCCTTTAGGGCAGCGGGAAGCTCGCGGGCAAGCTCTTCAATACTTATCAGAAAAGCCAGTATAGTCATACCAAAAACGGTGTCAGATAGTCCTATTCTTGCGATTATTGTTTCCGAGGCGGACACCAATATCTCACTCCCGGCAATTATTCCTGCAAGCGAAGCAATCAGTAAACCCAGTGCTTTCCACTTCCCCGGAGAACTGACTTTGGCCAGGGTTTCAGAGATTTCTCCCCCGGAACGTATATCAAATCCCTTCTTTGCTGACCAGATAAGAAAAAGAACTGAGAGTACATACGCTATCAGTAGTATTACCCCATCGATGCGTGAGAGAGTGCCATCAACACTCAAGATGCCTAATAGAGACACTGCACCGGCAGGAATCGCAAGGATAGCTTTGGGTACAGATTCAAATTTCAGGGGTATGATAAGGGCTGTGGTACCAAAAGCAAGGGCAATGGCAACCATGGCTGCTCCGATAATCGAACCCAGGGCAATTCCGGCGATTTCTTCATAGGAGCCAACCGCTCCCACCGCCAGGTTTTCCGGGTCAAACCCGATAAAAACGACGCTGATAAGAAATGTTGAAATGCTAAATCCGCGTGAGGTCCCAACCGTAGCTTTAACCAGCTTTTCTGCGAAGAAGATTACCAGAGCGAGTCCAAGGATAAAAAGCACAATTGCTTTGGCCATGTTCATATTTGTAGTTCCTGAGATTACAGATAAAGAACCAGCTCGAGTTTTTGCAATTAGTGCGCCAAGGAAGATGAATTCAGGAATGTAAATAAAAAGTGCAACAGAATTCTGTAAAAAAACGGGAATTTCTTATTTTAAAGCATATTCATTATTACTTAAAAACGTAACAGTAAAGCAGATTAATACTATAGCCGGTGTACACACTCCGGCTATAGTATATCAAAAATTATGACTTAGAAAAATAAAGACATTCGCATCATAAAATACCAGTCACTAGTTTTAGAGAGTATATCAGAGTACTTTGCGCTCTGAGGTGCCGGCCATGGAGTATACCAGTTTTTGGGAGTATGATCGCAGGCTGCCTGTGCACTCAAACGTACATGGTTCCCGATGTTTTTGGCTGCATAAACCGACCACCTGATATCATCATCATGTACCGCCATCGATTCATTCCAGTTTCTGTAATCCATAATCGCTGAAGCTGGACGTCCGGCTATATATGGTACAGCAGAAGATCCTTTCCAGATATTGTCCTGCGCATTTACATAGGGTGAGGGGTAATGTTCTATCTCAATTGAAATTATGTCAAGTTTTGAATTGATATTGAACAACCGGTCCAAAAACCAGGACCCTACACCAATAATTACCCCAGGAGTACCGATGGTGATCGCTTTATTTAATTTTTTCGATTCAACCGACTCTAAACCATAGGCCATTACCCCAGGGAGTACACAGTACGAAAGGAATTGATTTGTAAACCAGTTAATACCAAGCATTTTTGGCATTCTTTCGATGGGATCGTTATACCAGCCGGGATAGTTTTTTACTCCAAGCAGGGCCATTTCTCCGTAAATTTTCAAATCTTCCCGGCCAAAAAAATCACCACCACCGCCGAAAAGCGCTTTAATATCCAATGAGGCACGTCCCATGAGCTTTGTTCCCTTAAACGTGTACTTTATCGTTTCACCGGTGGTAGTATCGAAGTATCCGATTTTCGGCTCATAACGTTTATAGGTAGGATTGAGACCTATAGTAGTTTTTTTGGGATCCAAGACAATCAGTCTCGCCAGTTCAACCCCCAATCCGATGTCAACAATTTTATCAACCGAAGGAGAAACAATATATGTAAAATTAATATCTCTATATGGAAGAGCCTCAATTTCTGTGTTTACAATAAGATCCTGTTTCAAACGGAATAATGAGCCGAAAGAGTAAGAAGTATGTACCCCTGCAAGTTTTGGCTTATCAATTGAATGTTCAAAACCAGAAATAAGCCACCCTGGATACGTACCGCTTCTGAAGAGATACTCTCCCAGATTGGTCGACTGAGGATTGTATTTGAATGGGAAATAACCCAGCTCGAGTAAAAATCCCCCTGAACGATACTCCAGGCAGGCATCGAGCAGTGCAGGCGTTACTTTTTTTGCCGTATGTTCATTTGTCGGATACTGACTCGGATTCACTGTAGCTACATTGACAACAACTCCCAGATTGAGCCTCCCCGTCAATGAGGGTGTCAGTTTTCGAGTTACTTTTATTCCTCCATCTATGGTTTCCAGCCACTCTCTTTTAAAGTGTACATCAAAAGCGCCATCCTCTTTATCTGGTGCTGAGACCACCTGTCCCATTGTCAATCGAGACCAGAACATAAAGCTTGTTTTCACACTGTCCTGAGCACTAACTACAAAAGATAATATTACTATGTAAACTGCAATCATCTGCAGTATCATTCTATTCATACGCTTATACCTCCTGCAATCAAGTTAGAGAGAAGAAACGAATTCAACCAGTTCATTGAGCTCTTGCTCAGACAGCTTTGATGCACCAAGTGAATGTGCCCGAAGTTGAATTATCTCCTTTATCTTATCATAACTACCAATATGACCATAAGGAGCCGTGCGCCATGCCTCAATAAGAGACGGGGTGTTCCAGTCAAGATTTGCATCCATTGAATCCGGTACTCCAGCATTCCAGTATTCATTATCAGTGTAAAGAGGTGCCGGATGACAATCGTTGCATCCTACCCTTTTGAAAATTGCTTTTCCGTTCTCCGCAGACGCACTTAGTCTACCTTTTACTAGATAGGGACTCATTACCGGCTTCATTCTCATTAAGAATGTATCCATGGGAGCGGAGATTTCTTCGAGGGGTTCCCCCTTAAGTTCATAGTATATACCCATCCTTACAGAGCCATCGATACCACCGGCATGTGGTCTACGTCCATTCCAATTTGTTGGTGGTGTCCACCAGGAGTGAAGCATGCTTTTTGCATTACGCTGGGGGGCATTTTCAAAGGCAAGCATCCAGTTAAGAGCATCGGGACGTCCGAATGGATGGCATGAAAAACAGGACTGCCATTTCTGAAAGCAGATACTGGCATCAGCAAAGATAAATTCTCCGAGTCGTTCTCCGCGTAAAGGTTTCGATTCACCCAATGCATAAGAGCTCCCTCTACCAGGTAAAAGTGATAAAATTGAGACTGAATAGAGAGAATCGGAATAGTATCCGGCGATATAAGCCTTATTGCCGACCATCGCAATTGACCTGGGAGATTTTACCGGCAGATCAGCTTTACGACTAATACTATAAATCGCTGAAAATTCATGTGAGAGATCATTATCACTACTGGCAAGCGAAATGAGCTGTGCATAATCGATCACAGTCATTTTGTGCCAACCGGCATGCAGGATACAAAGAAATTTACCATCGCCGGTCTGTGCCACCCCCCATGGGTTGGGATATCCTTCTCCTGAATAGTCCAGAGTCACATCATTTAAAAGTTTCTTTTTACCAATATCGATTATGGCCATATTATTTGTATGAACCCACCCGTTCTCTAAATCTGTGGCAGGAAGAGTGAATTTACCCACAAGATGAGTGACAAATGCATACTTACCATCATTGGATACACATACTCCGAACATTGAATGTGTACCCACTGGAAACACCGGTATCACCGCGTCCACCGTTCCGCTTGAAGTGGATACTAACGACACCTTTCCGGTAAGTGATACTGTATCTGTAGCTTTCTGCTCCGGAAGTGAATTGGTTACCACCAATGTAGCCCCATCAGGAGTAATTGCAGCAGCATACGGTTCCCGAACCATTGGAATACGCTTTTCGGTTCCGGTGTTAAGATCAATCTCGGATACATCATTACCAAGCCAATTACAGGTGTAAAGTTTTTTGCCATTGGAGGAGAGCACAGGGCTTCTGGCATAATGCCCGGCAGCAATGCGTCTGGTAATTTTACCGGTTTCAGTTGAAATAACACAAACTGTACCGGCAGGCCAGCGTTCAGAGGCACAGGTAACATAAATAGTTTCACCGTTTTGGGCTACTGCAACACCGGTGGGTTCATTGGGAACAGAGAAGTACTTTACAACCTGGTTCGAAGCACAATCAAACTGAGCAACCTGCTTCATCTGCTGCAATGCTACATATACATATTTTCCGTCCGAAGATGCCGCAAGATCTGCAGGGGAAAGGTATTTTGGATATTGACTTGTCGGAAGGTCTCTGTTAAGCGCAAGCAGTTGCGGAAGAAGACTTGGCGGGATTATCTGCTCTATAGCATTTTGTGCTACCACATTTATACTTAATAAAAACAGAAAAACCGGCAAAATTATCATATGCAACATGGTAACCTCTTTCTATTTCTGCAGAAATACTTTCTGAACATGCATCGGGACATTATCTGCGGATACCCGTACAATATAAGCCCCATTTGCCGGCAGGTCTTTACGTGATAAGGTGAATGAATGATCACCTTTGGTAACTTTACTGTTCACCAGATATCGAACTCTCCTTCCGGAGGGAGTGAGTAGCTCAGCAGAAAGAAAATGTCCTGAATTTAATTTGCACCGAAGCACAAGCGATCCTCTTTTAGCACTCACCTTCAATGAATTGAACATCCCGGCTGATCCCTGTTTCAGTACTCCTACTTCCTTATATCCGACATTTGCATACCATGCTTTCTCACCGTTTTTGTCAAATATTATGATTCGTGAAAGCATACCCAGTGAATCATATTCATATTTTTCTTTACAGACCAATGTGCTTCCCTGTTTAATTTCATAAGTGTTTTGCTCTGTTTGAGCATAACTTAAAGCAGAACCGAACTGAGTAAGACCGAACTGATCGACTGTTGAGAAATCGGTCTTGCCTCCAGAAGTTGTGATAGTAGAAGTGTACAGGCGGTTTTCCATAAAATCTGAGCTGATTTCTTTTACAGGCCCGGTTGCTCCATTTTGAACAGCAGTATGATATAAAAATGTACTGTCACTTGTATATACATTTCTTCCGGTGCAAACACCATCAGCCGAAATCTCGAATGTCACAAATAGCAGGAGATTGTCGGATGCATCATAAATATCCATGCGGGTGGGAGGCATACTGGCAGATACTGTTCCAATGCACAGTATAATTGCTGCTGCACACCTTTGTAACTTTTCCATTTTTCACTACCCCCGTGAGCTAATAATTTAAAGTAAAAAGTGCAAATGCATTTCTGCTTTCTCACCACAATAACTAGCCATTTAACCGTGTACATCACTGAGATGCAGGGACGACACACAATACTGGCAAATTAAACGGTTTAGTAAGTCTCAAAAGCTGATTTCAGTGATTTTAATAGATAATATACTCCCATTTCTAACCTTTTCCAAAAGATTCTAGATCATTCCGCAACCCCTTAAGTTTCCCGTCTCATATTTGCATCTATGGAACTGATCGGTGTTTTTCCTTAAATTATAGTATACAGATAATTTACTCGATAGACTCCTGACCATCGTAGAATCATTATCCATTGCTTTTGCCCAAATCACTGAGCGAAACCAGCTACATTTGAAACTGCATACGAATAACCTTTTTTTGTTATTCCGGTAACTGAATGTTGCCCATTTTTTTTGTTGTTTTGGATCAACATTCTATTATCTGTTTCTGAGCTGGTCCTGTAACAGTGGAATTAACAGCTCTACACTAAATGGGTTGCAGTTGGCCTTAATTCGATCCTGCAAGGATAATTTTATTTATATTATTAAGATTATTAGCTGTCGCACTACAGTATGGCTGATGGTATGTATCAGTGATCATCACTTTTAGCCAGACGAATCAAATCCCGAAAAAATACCAGAGAAATCCTACAAGTACTTCGTAGATTTCTTGAGGGGGAATCATGAATTGTAAACTACACATACACCTTGCCGCCCGCCTTGTTATGTTGTTGATTCTTATCTTTTTATTCCAGGAAATTGCTGCAGGAACTTCTTCCCAGACCTATGATTACAGTCACAGAAAACGTGACTGTGAGGTAAGACTTGTTTCTAATAATGGAGTACCACTTGCCGGAGCCTTGATTGGTATCACACTGCTGAGCAATGATTTCGTATTCGGTGGTGCAATCAGTGGCGGTGCATTCGATTCCCTTGGATATGAATATGAAGAAAGGTTTTTAAGCTATTTCGACTGCGGGACTCCTGAAAATGAGATGAAGTGGGAAAATGTGATGAAATGTTCTGAAATGTGCGATCCGGATTTTTCAAAAGCAGATTCTCTTGTTAACTGGATGCTTAAAAACAACATCTCTATCTGCGGCAACAATCTCTTCTCAAACGAAAAGGAGGAGTGGATTCCTGAGTGGACACGCAATCTTGGTTCCACCCCATTCAGACAGGCCATGCAGGATCGTATCTATACTACAACAGATCATTTCAAAGGAAAAATTGACCAGTGGAATCTCATTAGTGAAATCTGCCACGGTGAAAACGGTTCCTATCTTACCAGTGGAATTCTTCAAACCAAAAGCGGCGACCCCGATATTTTCAACTGGATACTGGATGAGGCGCGCAAAAAAGATAATGAAGCCAAATTCATCATTAATGATTGTGGTTTGATCACCTCCAGTGAGCAGACCACAGCCGACCAGTTTGTAAGCATGGTTAAACCGCTAAAAAACAAGTTTGACATCATCGGTGCACAGAGTCATTTCAATGAGTATATGGACAGAAGCTCTTATGAACCGAAAATCAACTATCTTGCAGAGCAGACAGAAAAAACGGTCTGGTTGACTGATATAGAATTCGATGTGGATACCAGTCAGGCAGCGGATAAAATTGAGGAGCTAATGCGATCCTGTTTTGCCAACCCCAAAGTCGGCGGTCTTATTATGGGAAGCTGGCTCAAAGATCACCAAGCACCCGGCAATCTTACCAGTTACTTTGTTAATTCCATGAACAACGAAACCCCTGTAGGCCAGCGCTGGCGCGAAGTTAGGTCTGAGTGGAAAACGGAAATAGGTGGATACACCGATGACTCCGGAAAAATCAGCTTCACCGGTTTTCAGGGTAAATATCTGGTACTGGTCAGCTGTTACCTGGACACATTCTACCTTGAACCCGGGGAGGGCACAAAAACAGTAGAAGTGGTATATTATCCTGTTAACACTGTAGATCGAAAATCAACAAAAACCGCCGAATTTTTCATCAATGGGAAGTCTGCAATAGTTAAGCTGCCTGCAGGTTTCAACAGACAGCTTTTTCTCACTACCTACTCACTATCGGGAAAACAGCTATCCCGTTCCCCGGTGAATATCACCGGCGGGAACCTCCGGGTGCCACCCACTTCTTCATGCCGGGTGTTTCGGATCGAAACCGCCGACGGACAACCACTCTACGCAGGAAAATTAATGACAGTTCGCTGATGAAAAATCTTATTGTGCCTCGGGCTGGAAAGGAAATTAGTATGCTCAATAAGAACATCTACAGGTGAACAGTTTCGTTATTTGGGCGGGAAAATATAAGCGGTATCCGATACTGATTTAATTTAAGCAAACTTCTAAAAAATTCTTTAAATTATAATGAACAATTATCGTCACTAAATAGACAAAATATATATCATGATAAAAACAGTGAACAAAAAGGATAAAAAAGAAAGATAATTAAAGAAGTTAAGTTTACAAACCGATTCTTTCTACTATTTTTTTAAGAGATCCATTTAATCGATTCAATAAAAATCCATTGTAAAAATTTCAATAACTTACCACGGGGGGGGTAGTATGATTAAAAAAGTTCTTTTATCACTGAAATCATTCTGTTTGCGGGGAATTGCACTCTCTGCAATACTAACAGGATGTTTTCTGGTGCCAGGTGCAAATGCGGCGATCGATGAAGCCATGCCTACCAGCATTCCTAAGGAGATCCTCGATGACTGGAAGGCACAAGGCGGAACAGCTGAAGAAATTAAAGCATCTCTTCCTGCAGAGTATGCCGCTAAATGCGATGGATCATTCGAAAGTGCCTGCCACTGGAGACGCGTATATCGAATGAAACAGTTTCCACAAATGGAAACCATCATGTTCGCCAAACATCACAACATTGGTGGCATAGCTGTAGGGTTCTGGGTGAATCTGGGTTCAGGGCAGAATCTTACCAGTGATGATCAGTTTGCAGCAAAAGGTTCCCTCTGCCTCCTCAAGTTCAGCAATTACTATTCACAGTTTACAGAGATTTTTAAAAAGAGTGATATGTGTGTAAAAGACCCATGTATCTCTCTGGATGGTAAAAAGGTCGTTTTTGCAATGTCCTCCGGTCAGGGCAAAGGATATCTGCTCTATGAAATGAAAATCGACGACCCCAGCTCAGTAAAGCAGCTCACTTTCAATCCTCCCGGTGCTATAGTATCCGATTTCGAACCATGCTATCTGCCTAACGGTGATATCATGTTCAGCTCTTCACGTTGTTTTGGGGTGATTGATTGCGGATGGCAGGCTGTCACCAACATGTTCATTATGGATAGCACAGGTAAGTATATGCGTCAGGTAGGCTATGATCAGGTGCATACCTGTTATCCAGTGTTATGTCCAGACGGTACAGTTCTTTACACAAGATGGGAGTACAACGACCGAGATATATCAAATGTCATGGGATTATTTTCAATGAACCCCGATGGTAGTCATCAGACGGAAGTTTTCGGAAACCAGACTACCTGGCCACAAACCTTTATTCACGGCCGTCCGGTTCCTGGTAATCCGAACAAATTCTTCGCGATCGCAAGCGGACATCATGGTCATTACTGTGGTGAAGCGTTGGTAATTGATAATCATGAAGCTACCAATGGACCGGAACATGTCACCATGATCAGCCCACCACGTAAAACCGAAACCCGTGATAAAAACGATGATTTTGCGTTCGGTGGAATCTACAGAAATTCTGCATATCCCTACCCGCTAAACGAAGAGTGGTATCTGGTTTCCTACCGTGAAGAAAACCAGCTGAACAGTCTTTCGAGGATCGGTAATACAGGAAAATTCAAGATATACTTAAAAAGTGTTGATGGTAAGAGCCGCGAACTCCTTGCCTGGGCAGACCAGTCTTTAAACACCCCTGTAGTGGTTGCACCCTGGAAAGAGATCTGGGGATCTGAACCTTTTAGAATCGCACCTAAGGCAAACTATAACGACAGCATGGGTGTTTTTACCATGAACGATGTCTATTATGGTGAAGGCATGAAAGGAATCGATAAAAAGAGTGGTGTAGCAAAGTCGCTTCGTGTTATAAAACTTAAATACCGTGTTTCGGGTGCATGCGACCAGGGCTTCGCCGGCCAGGTTCTAGGTGGCAAACCATCTAATGTCATCTTCTCTGCTCCAAATATCTGCCCGGTCTCCCTATGGGGTGCCTCATGGGATGCAAAAGAAGTGCTTGGTGAAGCAAAGATTTATGAAGATGGCTCTGCTTCATTCAAAGTACCTGCAAGAACACCAATTTATTTTCAGGTGCTTGATTCAAATGGATGCCTTATTGCAGGCATGCGCAGTTGGTCCACTCTGATGCCCGGTGAAACGTTCTCCTGTTATGGATGCCATGAAAACAAGAAAAAGGCTCCACCTACTCCAGCAACTAATATGGCTGCAGCTGCCGGTGTTCAAGAGCTTGACAAATCTCTGGGAATCGAAGGTAAACCATTTGATTACGTAAAATTCGTTCAACCGATTTTAGATAAGCACTGCGTGAACTGCCACGGTGCTAACCATAAATCAGGCTTTGATTTACGTGGAGACCTGGTATCAAATAGTAGTGCAAAAAAATCCTTTGCCAGATCCTATACTTCCCTGTTGAAAGGAATTGGAGCTTCAAAAAGCAACAAAGCAATCAATATCACATCCATATTCTCACAGCCACCACAGTTGCCCCCCTACTCATACGGTTCCAATAAAAGCGGGATGATTAAAAACATTCTGGCAGGCCATAACAACGTCAAACTCAGTGCAAATGAAATTAAAATCCTGGCTACCTGGATTGATCTGGAAGCGCCACATGCCGGAACTTATGATGCTTATATGTCACAAAGTGACGCACAAAAGTACAAGAGTCTGGAGGCAACAGCCCAGAAATGGTATGATATCGAACTACAGAATATTAAGGACTTGGCTAAAACACAGATTACTGCTGTTATACCGGTTGACTTCAGCAGTGAAAAAGCGGTTCCGGTGGCTAACCGCTTCATTATCGGATATCTACCGGCTGCGCGGGCGTTGGTTCTGAAGAATTCCTGCCAGGGAAATCTGATACTGGTGGATCTCAGAGGTAAAGTGGTGTCACGGCACAATCTGTCAAAACTTCAAGTAAACGATAACGCTACAATTTCTTTACCAGCATCATTGAGCACCGGAGTTTATGTTGCCAGACTTGAAGGTGTCAATGGAATTGAGCAGGCAAAGATTACAATTACCAAATAATTGAATCAGCACCTGTTTATAATTTTACAACCAGACTATCTTCAGGTAGTCTGGTTTTTTTACATTTAACCAAAATTATCATCATACAAGCCTCAATCTTCCAGGCAAAAAACTACAATCTCTTAAGAACTGCAGGAATACGGGGTTAGAATAGTAAAGGTCCACTTAAAATAGTCGAATATTTATCACACATAATCAGGAATTATTCAGGATCAGTAGTGTCCGGTTAATTTAACAAAGGATTACTGCAAAAAACAGCTTGGAATTTGGATTTTCAGATCAGAAAGCACCAAATCACAAATCTTAAATTCCAAACAAAACCCAAATTACAATACCCAAATTCTAAACAGGAACAGGAGTATAAATAAAATTCGAAATCCGAAATCCGAAACAGTAGAGTGACCTCTATCTTCTTTCCTTGTTTGAATTTTGAATAATTGGTAATTGGGATTTGTTTAGGATTTGGTGCTTGTGATTTGGAATTTATTTGCGTGCCCTACTTTTTATGCAATCTTATATTAACCAGACACTATTGTGATGAAACAATTATTTGCGTTATCCAAATAAACGATTTTCTCTGAGGTGAACCTTTTTCTCCCGCTGACATTTTCCACAGCAGAATAGATCCAATAGCACTCAGAGTAGCCAGTATACAGGGAATGATCCATAAATATTCGATTTGAAAATTCCTTCTCAGAGTGCTCCATGGAAACGCAAAGCCCCTGAAAGTCTCATATTTATTAAAGTGTATAGAATTACTCTCTTCTACCAGATCACCCCACAACCTTTTGAAATGTCCGGCAGTACAATCACAATTGAAATATTTACATTCGTATATTTCGTCATCTTTGGAAATTTTATGCAGAAAAATTTTTGTGGCGATAACCACATGTGAATTTTTAACTGAATTGTAATCGTGATGAAAATAGTAAATTTGTTGATACCACACACTTGCACCCAAAATATTGACATATATTGCAGACGAAAAAAGAATGATATAAATCAGAATTGCAAAGAGGTTTCTTCTAAATGCTGCTATAAACTCAGGTAAAAACATATGCAAAAGGATTATAGACGGAACGATAAGCCTGGGCCCCCAGGACCAACCCCCATGCCAGTCATGCCACCGTGCATAGAAACAGATATTACCGATAATCATGATTGCTGCTGGTATCACTGTAAACAAACTCTTTTTCAGACATTTTGCCAGACCTATCACCGAAGGGATTACCAGTGGAGAAAAAAGAAAAAGAGATTTAGATGGAGAAAAAAGCAAACCTGTCAATCCTATGTAAACAGGAGTCACAAACATCCTTTGTTCAGAACCATATCCGAAATTGAATGGATCGGAAAAACGGTAATAATTATAAAACAGCATGAACGTTACTGTTATCAGGGGAACTCCGGAAAAAGAGATAATTTTCCTGAATGACCATTTATCTTTGAGTATTATGAACAGTCCGCTTCCCAGTATTGTCATAAAGTAAACTATATTTCCGATCTTTAATAATATCAATAGTGAAGCAATTGTACCCATTGCCATTAATCTGCGGATACCGGGTCTTGAAGAATCAGAATACAATACAAAAAAGATCATCAAAAGTGCTGTTGAGGGTATTTCAGTGTGATTGATTTTAGAATAAGGTAAAAGAACCGATGCAATTGCTATCGATAGAGCCGAAAAATAAACCACTTTGCCACTGTAGCCAAATTTCCTAAACAGAATAACAAAACAGAAAATAATCACTGTAGCGGCAATAGTGTTTGTAAAACTAGCCAGAGCTATGAAGACATATTCTGATGCAGGTTCTGATGTAATAATTCTGGAAATCAATGCTGCAGGAAGAAAGATCAAAGCATATCCCAGGCCATACTTACTATAAAAACGTCCCTCACGTCCAACTGCCAGATTCGGGAGCTTTTCGTCTGGTAAAACAGACAATTTACCCTTACTAATTGATTTGGCTGTTTCCAGGCTATAAAGAGTATCTGATGGAAAATGGGCGGATGGCAGGAAGATCAAATAAAAAAAGAATATCGTAAAAAAAAGCAACAGAGACTTATAGTAATATTTCATTGTGAATCAATTAGCTCTTCCCGTGCTTTTAATCTGTTCACCAAAATCGTTCGGAAAAGTTTTCGATGGGCAATTCCTTAA
>JAEZKP010000041.1 GCA_023436145.1 Fibrobacterota bacterium
AGCTGTTTTTTTTGGATCAGAATCATAAAGTCACATATGTTCTTAATTGTTTGTCGATTTCAGTGATTCCCTTATGACGTTTGGAATATTCCCTGTGTGCAGAAGTGACTATCCGGAAGTCCTGTTAACCAGTGATTAACTCATCCCGGAATCAGTTGTGAGCTCTTGATTTCCCAGTATAATCCGGAATGTACTTCCCTTATCAATCTGACTCTCTACAGTAATTCTGCCCCCCAGGCAGATGCAGATGTTTCTTACTATGGATAGTCCCAGACCTGTCCCTCCCATTCTGCGGCTTCTGGCTTTGTCTACCCTGTAAAACCGTTCAAATATCCTGTTTTGATGTTCCTGTGGGATACCTATTCCCTCATCTGTTACCGAAATGACCAGTTCCTCCTGTTTTTTCAAAGCCTCGACCGAAACATTTTTACCTTCCGGACTGTATTTTATCGCATTATCAATCAGATTTGAGACAGCCTGTTCCAGAAGATCTGCATTAGTAACAGTTTCAACGCCAGACTCACAATTAATATCAATTTTCATTTTCTTATTTTCCGCTTTTGCAAAGCATGTTTTTGCAGCATTTTCCAGAACTGTTTTTATGTCGGTTGTTGCGAGTTGAATTTCCTGCTGTTCGTATTCTTTTTCGATTGCGGACAAAGCAAGCAGATCATCTACTATAAAGCAGAGCCGGTCGGTTTTAGCTGATATTATCTCCAGAAATTTTCTGACGTCCTCCGGAAGAGAATAACCGCCATGATAAATGGTTTCCACAAAACCTTTTATAGATGTCAATGGAGTCCTTAACTCATGTGAGACATTGGCCACAAAATCCTTGCGAATAATCTCCAGCCGTTTTAATCTGGTCACATCATGTAACACCATTAAAACTCCATCTGGTGCGGAACCGGAGATACCCAGAGTTTTCCCTCTGGCATCGATATAACGTTCTCCTGCCATGTCTGGAAAAGTGAAACTGGTCTCCAGCATCGTTTCGCTGGTAAGAACGTCCTTAAGAAATGTCTGAAGCGAACTGTTACGGATAATATCATGTATCCACTTCCCTTTTGCATTTTCAACTGATATTCCGAACAACTCAGCGGCAGCCGGATTTATGATTATTATCTTCTCATTTACATCTACAGCCAGAACCCCTTCAGACATACCGGCAAGAATTGCATCAAGTTCGTTTTTCTGGCTGGTGATAGTCCTTATCCGTTCACCCAGTGATCCGGCCATTGTATTCAGAGCCTGTGCCAGACCACGGATCTCCTCTATTTCAGGGATTCTTAACCGGAAATCAAGATCACCGCCGGCAATCCGTTCTGCACCGTTTTTCATTTCCAGAATAGGTTTGCTTAAAGTACGGACTATTGAAAGACTGGCCAATGCTATCAACACAAGTGCGGTAATCGAAGCCAGGCCAACATTCACATAGAAAATCCGGATCTGGTTTTTTATCTGCTGCATAGGTTCTGAAAGGCGAAGAACGGCCTTAACATTGCCGTTTTGCATCACCGGAACAGCTACATAGAGCATGGAAAATTCCAGGGTGGGACTGAAACGTTGTTCGACTCCGGTTTCTCCTCTGAGAGCGGCTTTGACTTCCGGACGATAAGCATGATTTTCCATCTGTTGCGGATCTTTTTCCGAATCTCCCAGTACTGTCCCGGAGGGCTCAATTATTGTTACCCTGGTTTTCATAGAATGGCCGATTGCTTTGCACAAAGAATCCACAGCATGCATGCTTTGTGAAGTATTTAAATATGACTCCAGCAATTGCTTTATGAGATTGGACTTCACCACAGAATCTTCTGTAAGGTTTCTGTAATAAAATTTCCGGTACTCATGCGAAGCATAGAAAGCAATACTGAAAAGAGACAGAAAGGTAACAGCTATGCAAACAATAAAGATCTGCCAGGTGATTCTGGTGACTCTCATTTTTTCTCCTGAAATTATTTATTCGGTTTCGGCAAAGCGGTAACCCACTCCACGCACGGTCTCAATAAAAGATCCGCTATCGCCCAGTTTTTTGCGCAGCCCCACAATCACCACATCAACCGATCTGTCAGTAACCGGGTAATTATCATTTCTGACATTGTCAATTATTTTATTCCTGGTAAACACCCATCCGGGATGGCTGGCCAGAAGTTGGAGAACCTGAAATTCCATAAATGTAAGATCAATCTTCTTTCCTCTGCAGTGTACCTCATGACGGCCTGGATGAATTTCGATATCTCTGGTAGTGACCATAGATTCATTATCAAAAATAGCCTGATTTCGCCGCCGCAGAATCGATCTTACTCGTGCTACAAGTACCCTTGGACTGAATGGTTTCACTATATAATCATCAGCCCCCAATTCCAGCCCGGCAACGATATCACTTTCTTCACCCTTTGCGGTAACCATTATGATAGGAACGTGCTGAGTATCAGGATCTTTTTTTAACTGCCTGCATATCTCCAGACCATCTATTCCAGGAAGCATTAAATCAAGAACCACACAATCAAATGAATCCTGACGTAATTTGTTTGTTCCATCGGTCCCATTTCCGGAAACTGTAACTTTAAAACCCTCCCGGGACAGATTATGGCTTATCAAGGTCTGAATATCCTCATCATCTTCAATAACCAGAATGCGTTCGGATGACATAGTTCTCCTTAGTGAGTTATGAGTGGTTTTATAAAAATATATTCCCGATAGGATAACATCGAAACCACCTTTCAAAGAATCGGCTTTTTTCTCATACGGTAACGCACCACAACCGCTGTAACATTAAACGAGAAAGTCAAAAGCAGTAACACAAGCGTAGTAGCGTATTGGATATCTCGGGTGGCTTGCACATCAGGAGACTGAGTCGACATTATATAAATATGATACCCCAGATTCATGAATTGATCCGAAAAAGATGCTGGCAGGTGTGGAAGAAAATAAGCCACTCCGGTAAATAGTATAGGTGCGACCTCACCAGCACCCCTGCTAATAGCCAGAATAGTCCCGGTCATTATCCCCTGACTGCATCCTGGCAGCACTACTTTAACTATTGTTTCCCAGCGGGTGGCTCCCAAAGCCAGACTCGCTTCCCGTAACTCTTTGGGAACAGTCCTGATTGCCTCTTCCACGGAAACAATTACCACCGGTAACGTTAGCACCGCCATAGTGAGGCTTGCCCATAAAATGTTGGGTTGCCCCCATTTTACCATGGTGCTTCCATAGAGCACTTTGTCTATGCCAAGGCCAACAAACTGCACAAAAAAACCCAGTCCGAAAAGCCCATATACAATTGAAGGAATTCCGGCAAGTGTGTTGACCGCAAAACGAATTATCTTAACCACTTTTGAACCCTGGGATACATATTCTGAAAGATATATAGCGGTGATAGTTCCCACTGGCACCCCTACAATCGACATCAGCATAACCAGAAGAAATGTTCCTATTATGGCAGGAAAAATTCCACCTGCAGTCATGCCCTGTTCAGGACCACTGGTAAGGAATTTCCAACTGATATTAGGGATACCATTAATCAGCAACACCAGAATAAGCGTTCCCACAACAGTGATGATAGAAAAAGCGCACAATTCGCAAAATTTCGGAATTACAAATTTTAAGAGATCCTTTTTAATAATCATGAATAACGCCTCATCACCAGCTTTCTCACCACAGTTTCAGCCGTAAAGTTCAACAGAAAGGAGATAAGAAACAGAATTACTCCGATAAAAAACAATACATTGTAATGAATATCACCAAAGACCACTTCCGCCATCTCTGCACCGATAGTTGCCGCCATGGTACGAACCGGACTGAAAGGATTGAGCGTAGCTATTGCAGCATTACCGGTAGCCATAAGTACTATCATAGTCTCTCCAATAGCTCTGCCTACGCCTAGTAACATTGCAGCGAAGATTCCCGGCATCGCTGAAGGCAATACCACAAACACCGCGGTTTCCCATTTTTGTGCACCTAATGCCAAAGAGGCTTCAATATAGGAATGGGGCACTGCATTCAATGCATCCTCTGAAATGGTAAAAATTACCGGTATTATTGCCAGGGACAAAGCTATTCCACCCACTAATGCATTAAGCCGGTATTGAAGTCCGAAAATTTGCTGGGTCAAGGAAGCGATCATTATTAACGCAAAAAAACCGATGACCACTGAAGGAAATCCTGCCAGAATTTCGACCACCGGTTTAACCAGCTCTTTTACCCTTTTAGAAGCAAAGGTCGAGGTGTACAATGCAGCAAAGATGGAGATAGGAGATGCTATCAGAAGCGCAATCAGTGCAACATTGATACTACCCAGTAACAAAGGCAATATTCCAAATTGTGGTTTTAAGGAGACAGGAACCCATCTTGTTCCCCAAAGTCCACTGAGACTGAAATTTTGCTCTGGCTCTTTCTGCAAAAGCAGGTTATCTTCCAGGATATCACCTCCCAGCGCTTCTTCCCCATAGCTCTCCGGTCCTTCTACCACTTGTTTTTCTGGGAAATCTTCTTCAAACATAAAAATCGAAGAGGCTTCACGAAAAACAAAGATAAGTATCAGTATTATACAAGCCAGAGAGAAAAACGCGGTAATCTTTATGCACCGCTCGATAATGAATTCTACTGGCCGGAAGGTTTTTTTTGTATTCTTTGCACCAATTGTATGGCGAATTGCTTCAACCTGACCCTGGAAATTTTCTTCCCTGGGGTTTTTTATAAATTCTGCACTCATTTGGATTTGACTATTCATCATTTCACCGGTTTTGTTAACGTATGGGAAAGTAACCGACTTTTGAAACTACCGATTGTCCCTGGGCACTCAGAATCCAATCGATGAATTTTTTCAGTTCACCTGTAGGCCTGCCTTTGAGATACATATACAGATATCGGGTAATCGGATATTTGCCAGCCCGAATATTTTCCAGAGTCGGATCATAACCTGGAGAATTTTCATCTTTCCGTATTTTTACATATCTTATTCCTTTACCGTATGCAGCGCCTCCATATCCAATACCGTTGATATCCTTTTCAATGGCATTTACCACAGCCGCAGTGCCAGGCAAACTCTGCATGGTACCGGTATAATCCTGGCCAGAGAGGATTATATCTCTGAAATAGACATATGTACCAGAGCTGTTATCTCTGCCATAGACTATAATCGGAGCATCCGAACCACCCAGATCTTTCCAGTTAGTAATCATACCTGTATAGATGCCCTTGATCTGTTCCAGAGTCAATTCTGAAACCGGGTTTTTCTCATTAACATATAAGGCAATACCATCTTTTGCAGTTTTTACTTCCACACCCAGAGTCGAGTAACGCTGTTTTAGCTTGTCCCGTTCGCTGCCTTTCATGGGTCGTGATGCATTGCAGATATCGGTTGTCCCATTAATCAGTGCGGAAATACCAGTTCCCGAACCGCCACCGGTTACCTGAATGGAAATATCCGGATTGATTTTCATATATTCCTCAGCCCACCTCTGAGCCAGAATAACCATAGTATCAGAGCCTTTCACAGTTATACTGCTGGAAGCCGCGTATGCGATTACTGAAGCAGCTATCAGAATTATAGCCATCAATGTAGTTTTGCGGATC
This sequence comes from Fibrobacterota bacterium, assembly GCA_023436145.1. Lineage (GTDB taxonomy): Bacteria > Fibrobacterota > Chitinivibrionia > Chitinivibrionales > Chitinispirillaceae > JAAYPC01. Next base: position 5,578 of record JAEZKP010000041.1, read on the forward strand.
TTCATATTCATTTCTCCTTTAGCTGTTTAGAATTTATACTGAAACCGGAGAGTAAAGACGTTGTCATTTACATCACTTTTATAAGCATCGATACCGGCACTCTCATTTTTTACTCTGTCATAATAAGCCATTATCTTCACATTCTCATCCCAGTGATACACAAGTCCCATTCCCAGAGTCTTGAAGGAAAGGTCTGCCAGGCTTCTCACCGCGGTTTTTTCCAGATCAACATTCGGATCAAAAAAGTCGTATTTTCCTACAAGTTGACTCTTGAGCGGATCGATATTTAAAACTGCCATACCGTAAAAACCGACGAAATCACGTACATAGATGACGCTTGCATCCGGGGAAGAGGATTTGGGTGACTCATTGCCTGATGCCCTTCCAGGCTGCTGCCCCCCGATTACTTCAGCCCTTAATGATATTCCTCCAAGCACCGGTATATTACCATAGTAAATCTGAACATCGCCTCCAAAGTACTCTCTTTTGATCTGTTTATCCCTATGGCCTGCTCTGGAAACCCAGTTTGTACCGGAGAGAATCCTCATGGTATCATTAAGACTTTTCACCGCACCCGAATATCCTGAAAAACCTGCATCTATGGCCAGATTTATTTCATTTATTGGAAGAGAAAGACCAAACCGGCCAATCAGATCCCGCACATCATCGAATTCATTATTTATTCCGTTTCCTGCAAATACACCGAATTTCAAATTAAAAAGCTGCGCCCAGGATGGTAGATTGTCAGATGGGATATATTCGATTGATGCACCCATATCCCTTTCGCCAGGGAAAAGTGCCTGAAACATGCGGGAACGTTCCGGAGATTCTCTGCTGCTTGATGAATAAGAGATCTCAAAACCGAAAGGCCGGTCATACACTCCAGCTTTAAAACCAATACCATAAAGCCAGGGTGCAGAGAATCGCAAATACGCATCTTTTATACTTACCCCAGCAGGAACACAATCCAACTGGACTACAGCCTGAGAGTATTTTGCTTCATAAGCCATTTTAATCCTGCCACGCCGGATTTGAAATGCCGTACGGGAGCTACCGGGAAGATCACCCCCCTGATATTTACCGATTTTATATTTACCCTCACCTATACCCGCAGTGTCAGTAGCGACCCGTAACTGCGCCTGTACATATCCGGATAGTTTTATCTTCTGCAGCTTATTAACTGTTCCTTTAGTCTCCAGATATGATTCCTCGAATCCCTTTAACTTATCCTCCAACTGAATGACTCTTTCTTTATCAGAGTCTGAATTTTCAGACTCGCTTTGTTCTCTGGCAAAACCGCTGCTCATTAGTAGCAACGCCACGAAAATCACTTTTTCTGTTTTCAAATGACAACCCCTTCAATTCATTTTTTTTATTGAGATCATTCCAACTTATCTCCAACCCACTCAACTCCAGTACCCCCTCATCAGATCTTATTTAATGTTTTATTTACTCAGTGCCCCAGAGCTTTACCTTTATGGCAACCAACAACAGCAGACACTTTTAACACCTCCTTTTTTCAGTTTGACTATTCATTTATATTCACAATAAAAATATCGTTATCAATTGTTAGTAAACAGTTAGTAATCCATTTCAAACACATTAACATTATTCCGGGCACACACATTCTCTTTTCCCAAATAGCAGATGGTAAACCCTGGGATGAAAGTTTGTCATTTACCGAGGATGAAATTGGAGGGGATAATTGAATGCAGAAAAAACGCATTGTGGTTAATTATCTCAAAAGCACAGTTTCATATTGAAGGTTTTGAAGTATGACGGATTATTCTGGCTTCAGCCATGTAAATAACATCTTCTGCTATATTGGTTGCATGATCTCCGATTCGTTCCAGAGAACGGGATATGGCGATAAAATTTAGAAAGGGATCTACGAGTCCAGGTTTACTAAGTATTGCCTCTCTGGCTTTTGAATACATTTGGCGGTTTAAGCCGTCCAGTTCATCATCTGCATCACACACTTCTAAAGCCAGCCTGACATCCAGACGGATCAGTGAATCCAGGCTTTTTTTGAGCATCTTACTGGTGCAGCCATACATTGCAGAGAAATCAAAACTCAATTTAATATCTGTGCAGTGCTTTACCAGATTTACAGTACGTTCGGCAATTTTAACAGCCAGATCTCCTATTCTTTCCAGATCGCTGTTCAATTTGAGGACAGACACAATAAACCGCAGATCCACTGCAACCGGTTGATAAAGTGCCAGAATCTTCAGACACTCCTCCTCCACATCAATTTCCATCTGATCTATCTGGTTATCTTTTTTTATCACTTTTTCAGCGGACACCGCATCCAGATTCTCCACCGATTTCACCGCCTCAGCCACGCTCTCCTCTACCAGAGTTGCCAATGTAAGGACTTTTTTTTTCAGCATTTCTATTGCATGTGAAAGATGCATGGACATAATGTTCGACTCCTTTTTTCTTAACCGAAACGTCCGGTAATATAATCTTCAGTTTGCCTCTCTTTGGGTTGAGTGAAAATTTTGCGGGTTTGATCAAATTCAATTAGTTTACCTTCAAAGAAAAAGGCGGTGAAATCTGAGACTCTGGAAGCTTGCTGCATGTTGTGAGTTACAATTATAATGGTATAGTTTTCCTTTAGATTCCCTATAAGATCTTCTATACGACTGGTTGAGCGGGGGTCCAGAGCGCTTGCTGGTTCATCCATTAGTAAAATTTCAGGTTCTACTGCCAGTGCGCGGGCGATGCATAATCGTTGTTGCTGACCACCGGAAAGCCCCAATGCGCTCTTTTCCAGTCTGTCCTTTACTTCATTCCATAACCCGGCCTGGATAAGACTTCTTTCCACTATCTGCTCAAGGTTTCTTCGGTCTTTGCGACCATGAATACGAGGCCCGAAAGCCACATTCTCAAAGATTGATTTTGGAAATGGATTGGATTTCTGAAAAACCATTCCCACCTTTTTGCGTAAAGAAACCACATCGATTCCATTTTTATAGATATTTACTTTGTCTATAAAAACATTACCGCTGATCCAGGTGTTCCCGATTATATCGTTCATCCGGTTCAGTGTTCTTAAGAGCGTTGATTTTCCACAACCGGAAGGGCCGATAAAGGCGGTAACCTGTTTTTGGGGAATTTGTATGGAGATGTTATGTAATGCCTGAGTTTGGCCATAGAAAAAGTTCAGTTTTTCTATATTAATTTTTATCTCTTCATCTACTACCGGTACCATTCTTCTCCTCCATTTCTTACCCCGCGCCTACAATCCGCGTTTCCCAGTATTTAATATCACTTTTCATTGTTAGAGTTGTATGAGAAGCTGGTTAGGGTTTTCTTAGCTGTAACTTCTCTGCCCAAATTAAAGGCATGAGCTTTGCAGTACAATTTATTGCGCCAGATTGTGATAAATGTTGCAAATAGGGAGGATTAAGATGTCTTTTTCCATAAGCAGCACTATTTCTATTAGCCCCCAGGGAGAAAAATTCACTTTACCCTCAAAAGATGAATTTCAAAATGAATTTAAGCGCCTCAGAACCCTGACGGATTCAGCCAGATCCCAGCAAAAAGAAGTGGTGGTGGTATTGGGTAGTGGTTTCAGTACTGCTGTAATGGCTGCAATTATCGCTGATTCTAAAAACAATAATGGTGAAAATTCTAAATTTGTCATATGGTACCAAAACTTCTCAGCACAAAACTACTGGAAAATTCCCACGTTCAATAAAGGTCAATCTCCCGTCAAAACAGCAGATCCTCTTGTCGCAGAACTCATCTCCAGCACGGTTAACCATAGCCGGAATCTGACTGCCACATATAATACAGATTGCCTCTCTCTGGCCGATTGTGTGATAGCTGATGCACAATGTGATGATCCGAATAATGAACCCGGTGAACTTTTCAGTACAGAAATCCAGACCAATGAACTCAAGGCTACCATGAAAGCTATTGGAGAGAAGATCTCCCCTTATTGCCTGGTACTGGTTGAATCTGCGGCGGCTCCAGGTACTACTGAGTTTGTGGCTTACCCGGTGTTGAAAAATGAATTTGACATTCGTGAAATTGAAAACGAACCACTTCTGGCACATAGCTTTCGGGGAATAGTCACTTCCGAGAAAGATTATGTTTCCAATATCCGAAAATTCTGGAGAGTTTGTGCAGGTTGCAACGATAATTCCCGCAGAAGAGTACAGGCATTCTTAAAAAGCATTCATCCGGAAAACCACCAGGTGACCGTTTTTGAACGCCCTATAGAATCCGAAACTACAATGATAATCGAAAACTCCTACAAAACGACTCTTCTGGCGCTTTACAACGAATGGAACCTGTTTGCAGAACGCAATGGTGTAAACTTTTCCAAAGTCATTGAGGCCATCAGACGGCATCCTGCACATAGCAATCTGTTTTTCACTGACTCCCCTCCCGAAGGATAGTTTAGGCTTAATTCAACCAGATACTATTTCTATAGTCAACAGTTTCCTCAATTCCTCAATTCCTCAATTCCTCAATTCCTCAATTCCTCAATTCCTCAATCCTCAATCCTCAATCCTCAATCCTCAATCCTCAATCCTCAATCCTCAATCCACAATCCACAATCCACAATCCACAATCCTCAATCCTCAATCCTCAATCCTCAATCCTCAATCCTCAATCCTCAATCCTCAATCCTCAATCCTCAATCCACAATCCACAATCCACAATCCACAATCCTCAATCCTCAATCC
>JAEZKP010000009.1 GCA_023436145.1 Fibrobacterota bacterium
AGTCGCTGATACTTTTTCCAGCAGTTTCCCTCGTAGGCCTGTCCGGCAACCATCAGTGAACCGTTTCGAAGCATTTTCGCCCTGCTCACATTATTTACCATCGAACCTACCCCATCCAGCATCATAGTATATTTTTTCTCCCAGGCTACCTTTCCACTGGTATCGATATAAAGTACTGTTTTCAGAAAAATGTTGAGTAGTATTTAATTGTCGGAATAATAATTCAGAAATCAGAACAGACTATCTCACTGTTTTTATTCGACATAAATATCCGTTGGTAAACCCAATTTTAATGTCATCTATCGTCCTGGAAAAAACGGTTGCCAAAGGCTTCAAACGCATCCTCTCAGCGTGCACATTTTAGCATTTTATCAGCTCTTGTCATTTTTCTTATTTGGTTTATTTATAACTATTTATAGCTATTTCATGCGCACAATATGTGCACAGAAAATGCCCTCTGAGTGTAAGATTATTCGAAAAACAATTGAGCAAAATTGTATAATATTAAGCAGGCATTTTTTTATTCTATGCAAGCAAATGTATTGCGTTTCAACAAATAAAACAGGGAAAACCAATCTATCCATTTCTATGGGGGAATTATGAATATAAAACCGGTTTCGATAACATTTTTATTTACAATTTCCAGCTTTTTACATGCACAGAACAGTCTGCTTAAAGACAGCAATGGATGGACAGTATTTACACCACATTCAGAAACCAGAATAATATATGTCAGTAGCAGTGAAGGCAATGACGATAGTGGAGTTGTTTATACTCCCGGTTCAACCGGTACAGATCCATTCGTCCCATCAGGTAAAGTAAAGTCTTTCAAAACTATTGCAGCCGCATATAAAGCCTCCAAAAACAATAGCCCGGACTGGATTCTTTTAAAGAAGGATGACATCTGGTATGAATCGTTACAAAACCGCAATGGTTTGTCTGATGATGCTCCGTTTCTGGTTTCCTCATATGGCACCGGTCAAAAACGCCCGCTTCTTAAAACCGGCAACCGGTCAGGAATAAATTACTGCTGTAAAAATTTCAACAATGTAGCATTCGTTGATCTGGACTTTTATGCACACACCCGCGACTTTGATTCTGATGAATACAGCGACTCTGAGGGATCGAGCGGATTTAATTTCTATGTGGGAGAAGACTTTACAGGAACAGGCGTTCTGATCGAAGGATGCCGTTTCAGATTCTACACAAACAACACAATCCAGGGCCCGGGAAAACTGGAAAAAATAGTTATAAGACGCAATGTAATAGTGGACAATTACAGCAGTTCAGCACACAGCCAGGGGCTTTATGCCCACAATATCGGACTCACACTAGAGGAAAACGTGTTTGATCATAACGGGTGGTACAAAAAACAGGCAGATGGTGGCAATGAACAGGACAGTGGGCAGGCGACAATGTTCAATCATAACACCTATTTTTCCAATTGCAAAGATGTTATCTTCAGGAAAAATCTCTTCTTACGCGCATCCAGCATAGGAAACAAATGGACTGCCAATTCTGGTGAAGCAAGTGCTCAGAATATTGTGATTGACAACAATCTCTATGTGGAAGGCGAAATCGGCATAAGCATGGGAGGAAATGAGACAGAGCCACCATATCGCTTTAAAAGTATCACCATAACCAACAATGTAATGCTGGATATCGGAAGAGGTCAACCCACCAATCGTACTCTGGGCTGGGGGCTGGAAATTAATGACTGGGACAGCGGAAGAGTCTCCAGAAATTACTTTCTTCATAAGACCAACCCTGTTGTGAACAATGTTTACGGGATTAATATCATTGGCCAGACCAGAAATGTAACTCTTGACAGTAACGTAATATATGGCCTGAATACCGGAGGACAGCTGATTTCTGTTGATAGCGGTAACACCAAGAAGGATATTTTGTTTAAGGACAATATTCTGAATAATCAGAATAACAGCGGCAGATTGATAAAAGTAAATGGTTCATTGCAAAATTATGAGTTTTCCGGCAACAGTTATTTTTCATCCAAAACAAATGGACAGTGGTTTGAAATCAATAAAACATTTTACGATATAGACACATGGAAAGTGCAGTCGCAAGAAACTAAGTGTGTTGCCGGAAATCAGAAATTTGCAGATCCGGACCGGCATATCGAAACTTATATGAAGCATCTGGGTAAAACTGCCAGTTTTGAGCAGTTTATTTCCATGGTCAGAGAGCAATGCAAATCAAACTGGCGAGTAGAGTATACTGCACCAGCAATTAACAGCTGGATAAAAGAGGGATTTGAAAATGCTGCAACTGAAAATCTGAAATGGAAAAAAACTGACAGAATCTCACCGGAAAATATTTCTTTTTACAAGGTATATAACCTGAACGGCAGATATATCGGAAGCACCGGAAATAAAGAATCGATTCTGAACTATTCTCCGAAAGGAATACTAATTTACAAGCCTGTTTTAATCGACAAACAGAGTGCTGAAATACAAAGCAGAACGGTTAAAATGCTCAATGGATGGTAGAGGTATATTCTCATCCAGCAGAATTAACCATACCTGCGTGTATCACACAGAAAGGTGCTGGAAAATTAATCAGGAATATCGAAGTTTTGAGAAAGGGACAGCCCTCACTTCGATATTCGAAATTGGTATCTGGTTCGATACCCTCATTCAACATTTCCGTTTTTGTCTGTTTTTACGATCAGGCCAGTCGAGCCAAGAAGAAGGTAACCTCCATCACTAGTAATCTCCATCGATTTGAGATATTCATCAGCAGTTGCGGTACCGAAAGCTCTTTCCCAGGTTATTTCTCCTATGGAATTAGTTTTAACCAGATATATATCACGACCACCTGGTCCTTTGGTATATGTGTCACCTGCAAGAATATATCCGCCGTCACTTTGGGTTTGGAATGCCCTTCTTATTGTTTTAAAATCACTGTAATACCTGGACCATATTGCTGTGCCATCGACACTAGTTTTCAGCAAGATTCCACCGATGAAATCCGTTGATGTGCTCCCATAAGGGTTTCCCATTCCTGCAATAATATACCCATCACTGGCTTCCCAAACTGAAATAACTGCTGTAGAATGAGCAGACCCAACAAGAACATTATCGTAATAGCTATCCCACACTTTTTCACCAGTATTGTCTAATTTTATTACATATGCACTGCTTCCGACATATGCAGCCCCTCCGATCAGATATTGTCCATCTGTCGTTGGCCAACAATCACTAGGAGCATCAACAGTCCCTGGATTAATAACTGCTGACCAGAGAACCTCTCCAGACGAAATTGTTTTCAGGATATAATAATTCATATTTATGTTACCTGCAACTAAATAACCCATGTCCGGGGTTTGACGAGCCACACTGGCAATTGATCCTTCATCACCGATTTGTTTAAACCAAATGAAATTACAATCAGAATCCATATAAGCAATTGCAGCCCTGCTATTATATACACCCGCAATGACGTATCCAGCTCCTGCTTGATTTATAGACCTTATGTCTGAAAAATTATACTGATCATTTTTATTCATCACAATATCACCTGCAGTATTTAATCTTATTATGAACCCCTGGCCATCAGCTGACCCTGCGATCACGTATCCACTGTCTACACCCGGGATTGCATTTGCCAATAAATTTGTTCCTCCATCTTCGCCTACCGGTAGTGTCCTGCTGAACGTAATACCCTTGAACACTGCCATTACGGTTGCATGTCCCTGAGTCAGTTTTACCCCGGTATTCGCAGCTGTCGCATTATCGAATACAACACCATTCTGGCCACAGGTCCAGTTTTTAAATTTATAACCGGTTCCTGCGACTGCAGATATGCTGGTTACCACACCGGAATCAACTGCCAATGTTGCCCCTGTAGATGGAGTTGTGGTTCCAGTGCCGGTTACTGCCATTGTTAACGTATATTGACGGACAAAATTTGCAGTAACGGTCCGGTTCTTCTTCATGAGCAGACTCAGAGTATTACCCGCAGTGGATGTATCTCCTCCCCAATCTTTAAAGCGATACCCTGGTGCTGGAGTAGCATTCAGGGTCACCATGCTTCCGGAAATGTAAACAGTTGTATCCTTTATTTTAGAAACCGTTCCGCTGCCTGCTGGTGAGATCAAAATATCCAGAGTAAACACTGGTTGCAACTGTTTACGTAGAACAATAACATGATAGCTCCTGCTTATGGAATTATCGGGTGATTTCAGTATCACTTGAAATCCATTTTTACCTACCGCAAGATTCACAGGTAGAGTGGTTGTACCGGTTGGTATTACTGATCCATTCACAGTTATCGAAGACTGAATATTAAAAGGTGTGAATGTGATGGTAAGAGCACTATCATTAAAAGATACTGTATCATAAATGGTATCCGGAACCGGTTCAGTTTTCTCTCTCAATGTTCCGGCTGAAAAAGCAATGGATGCCAAAAGCACTGATGATGAGGGCAACTGACTGATTGTCATTTTTACAATCAGCGTATCAGAAGCTCCATGGGGATCTATGGCGACAATTGCCGGATACCAGGTACCAGCTGATAATGGTGTTGCCCTGAACGAATACACACCATCTTTTATTGAATCGGTATCCGGAGCCCGTTGCAATAAAAGAAATGTAAGAGAATCTCCATCATTATCAATACATTTATCAGAAAGCAGAATCGAACAGGCAGATGTATCGTCAAAAGCAACTTTAATTGTATCTGTACTCCACACCGGAGCACTGTTCAAAGTTTCAGCAGCAACTGTCAGTATTACCGTTATGGTAGAGCAAAGCGGAGGAGTTCCATTGTCGGTTACTGAAAACTCAACTGTGTCAGATCCTGTAAAATCGGATGGAATCACCCAGGTAAATGTGTTATTCAGAAAAATTGAACCTTCAGGTTGCCCGTTAATGGATGTGGTAAGGATCTGCCCAGAATCCGGATCACTCGATTGCAATACCAATATGCAGGTTTCACCCGGCAGGAAATTCGTTTTACCGGAAACAGCTATTCCAGGTTGACGATTTGCACGGGGTGCTATTACAGCTGAGATTATTGCAGGTTTAATGTTTATCGATGTGTAAGGGGTAAATGTTATCAGGTACGTTCCTGAAGAAGTAAAGGTGTATGCCATCTGAATTGTATCAAAAAAAACATTATAAACGATCTCTCTGAGCACAGTATCCAGAACTGTCTGATTATCCAGGGTAATAGTCAGACCGATAGAATCGAAGTTTTCGGGAAGAAAAAGTTCAGTACAAATGGTAATTGGTTTTCCTGCGGTATCCAGAAAAGTGCCTTCACTAACAATGCTATCCGAAGTTTTTATAAATGGAGTAATTTTAGCTTTGGATGGATCTGTAGAATCAGGTTTTGTGCTGCAGAAAAAAACAGATGCAATTGTGGCTGCCATTATTATAATTTGAATGATTTTGGTGACACCTGATGACATGGGTGTTTCTCCCTCCGGAAAAAACGATTTTACCAAACAAAATTAAGGGTGTTTTAGCATTCTGATTACACAAAATAGTTGATTTTTAAATCGGGATTTTTCATTCAATTTGTCTGTGTAACCTGCCGCAAACAATTCTTATAGGGGCGAATAGCTCCGATTTAAATAGTTTCTGCTCAAAATGAACGAATTCTAATTGATCTGAAGCTGAAATCCATCTTTTTCCTGTATTCTTTAGGATGGATGTCCGATAAAACAACCCGGACATGACGGATTTAGTGCATATTGAACAGGAACCAAATATCGGATAATATAAATATTTGGGTAGATAACCAATTCAATAAAATCAGAAAACAGTTGTGGCATTGTGTATCACCCAGATACATGCAGTATATCAACAGGAATATCGAAGTTATGAGGAAGGGACAAAAATCACTTCGATATTCATAATTGGCATTTAGATATAATTAACAATTATCATTGATGGTAAGATGCTTCCATATATGTAATGGTTTTTTAAGCATATTACCCTTATTCAACATTGCCGTTTTCGTCCGTTTTTATAATCATGCCAGTCGAGCCAAGAATAAGATAGCCTCCATCACTTGTAACCTCTATCGATTTGAGATATTCATCATCGGTTGCTGTGCCGAAAGTTTTTTCCCAAATAATGACTCCAGTAGAATTAGTTTTAACCAGATACATATCACGGCCTCCCGATCCTTTGGTATATGTATCACCGGCAAGAATATACCCACCGTCACTTTGGATTTGGAGTGCTCTTGTTATTGTTTCGAAATCACTGTATTGCCGGCTCCATAATACAGTACCATTAAAATCAGTTTTCAGCAAGGTTCCAATAGCTATACTAGTATTACCAGAAATACTTCCTCTTCCTGCAATAACATATCCATCATTGGCTTCCCAGACAGAATTGACATACGTGTTGTAATTTGAATAATGAAAGACCTCATCGTAATTGCTATCCCATACTTTTTCACCAGCATTATTTAATTTCACAACATAAGCTTTATTTCCCATACTTGCAAACCCACCGATCAGATACCCTCCATCCACTGTCGGCCAACAGTCATTAGGAATATTATAAGTACCGGGATTAAGTGATATAGACCATGAAGAATCGCCACTCGCATTGGTCTTTAGAACATAATATTCGCCTGTAATGCCATTTACATCTATAATAATGTAGCCGTTATCTGGTGTTTTACGAGCAAGCTTTCCATAATTAGCTACTGTCTTAGACCATATAAAATTGCAATTAGAAGCTAAATAACTTATTGCAGAGCTGCTACCATAGGTTGTTGCTGTGATAATGTACCCATCCCCTGATCGACTTATGAATTTTATGCCTGTAAAGCTATACGGATCAGTTTTATTCGATACAACATCACCTGCAGTATTCAATCTCATTACAAACCCTTTTTCATCGACTGTTCCTACGACCACATATCCGCTGTCTATTCCAGGAATTGCTTTTGCAAATACGAAGTACTCTCCGCTTACCGATAATGTCCTGCTGAACGTAATACCATTGAACACAGCCATTACGGTTGCATCTCCCTGAGTCAGTTTCACCCCGGTATTCGCAGCTGTCGCATTATCGAATACAACACCATTCTGACCACTGGTCCAGTTTTTGAATTTATAACCGGTTCCTGCAACTGCAGATATGCTGGTTGCCACACCGGAATCAACTGCCAATGTTGCCCCTTTAGATGGTGTTGTTGTTCCAGTACCGGTTACTGCCATAGTTAACGTATATTGACGGACAAAGTTTGCAGTGACCGCCCGATCCTTCTTCATGACCAGACTCAGAGTATTACCCGTAGCGGATGTATCTCCTCCCCAATCTTTAAAGCGATATCCTGGTGCAGGAGTAGCATTCAGGGTCACCATGCTTCCGGAAATGTAAACAGCTGTATCCTTTATTTTTGAAACCGTTCCGCTACCTGATGGTGAGATCAAAACATCCAGAGTAAACACTGGTTGTACACTGACTTTCACTTGTTTACTATTAACCGATCTCACACTGTTTGTAACTACCACCATATAGTTTCCGGAGTCTGCCGGATATGCAGGACCGATCAACAGTTCGTTCGATGTTGCACCGGAAATATCAACTCCGTTTTTTTTCCATTGAAAAGTACACTGAGGTACACCGGTTGCAACCACAACCAGTCTGAAAGACTGCCCTTCGGCAATAGTCAACCTGGCATCAAGATCTGTTGTCAGTACCGGTCCTTTCCAGGTAGCGACTTCAGCCGATGCAGCGGTATCGGAATTGCCAAAAGAATTGTTTGCAGCTATAATGTACTTGTACACCGCTCCTTCAGTAAGCATAGTATCGATAATCGATCTTTCACTGGTTGTGCAGATAGCAGCAGCTGTACCACTGTCTGATGATCGTAACACTATATAACGGGCAGCACCATCTGATGCTTCCCAGGATACCCCCACACTGAATGCAGAACGGGCTGTTGCTGTTATTCCCTGAGGCTTTGCAGGTAAAACTCCCAGTCTGAAAGGAACACATAATACACTGTCGGCACTGTTCCATATTTTTACAGTGTAAACTCCTGTATCTGCCATAGTCACAGCTGTGAAACCCAGCGAAGCATCGGTTTTTCCAGGCAGATCAATACCATTTCTACGCCACTGTATCTGTGCTGGAGGTCCGTAAAAAGTACAGGCAAGAATAAGCGGGTTACCTATAACTATAGTGGTATCACGAGGTTGTGAAGTAATCGATAGTTTCATAAGTGTAGTGCAGCCAACTGCAGCACTGAATGGAGATGAACCGGCAGCATTTAAAGCATTTACCCGATAGTAGTATGATGTTCCGGCCTCCAAACCCGTATCAGTAAATGAATTGCTTCCCACTGTATCGGTAACCACAAAACTCCCGGTATCCATTTTGCTGCGTTCGACAATATATGATGTGGCATCCAGCAAATCATCCCATCTGATCCGGATAAGTGTGGTCGCGACACTGTCAATTTTTAAGCCGGTTGGAGGAGATATAAGTGGTTCAATGCTGTTTTGTTTACGTAGAACAATAATCTGATAGCTCCTGCTTATGGAATTATCTGCTGATTTCAGTATCACTTGAAATCCATTTTCACCCACCACAAGATTCACAGGTAAAGTGGTTGTACCAGTTGGCATTACTGATCCGTTCACAGTTATCGAAGACTGAATATTAAAAGGTGTGAATGTGATGGTAAGAGCACTATCATTAAAAGATACTATATCCAAAATGGTATCAGGAACCGGTGCAGCTTTCTCTCTCAATGTTCCGGCTGAAAAAGCTATGGATGCTAAAAGCACTGATGATGAGGGCAACTGACTTATTGTCATCTTTACGATCAGCGTATCAGAAGCGCCATGGGGATCTATGGCAATAATTGCCGGATACCAGGTACCAGCTGATGATGGTGTCGCCCTGAACGAATACACACCATCTTTTATTGAATCGGTATCCGGGGCCCGCTGTAATAAAAGAAATGTAAGCGAGTCTCCATCATTATCAATACATTTATCAGAAAGCGTAATCGAACAGGCAGATGTATCGTCAAGATCAACTTTAATCGTATCTGTACTCCACAATGGAGCACTGTTTAAAGTTTCAGCAGCAACTGTCAGTATAACCGTTATGGTAGAGCAAAGCGGAGGAGTTCCATTGTCGGTTACAGAAAATTCAACTGTATCGGTTCCTGTAAAATCGGATGGAATCACCCAGGTAAATGTGTTATTAAGAAAGACAGAGCCTTCTGGTTGTCCGTCAATGGATGTGGTAAGAATCTGCCCGGAATCCGGATCACTCGATTGCAATACCAATATGCATGTTTCACCCGGCAGGAAATTCGTTTTACCAGAAACTGTTATAACGGGTTGATGATTTGCACGAGGCGCTATTACAGCTGAGATTATTGCAGGTTTGATGTTTAGTGATGTATAAGGGGTAAATGTTATCAGATACGTTCCTGAAGATGTAAAGGTGTATGTCATCTGAATTGTATCAAAAAAACCATTATAAACGATCTCTCTGAGCACAGTATCCAGAACTGTCTGATTATCCAGGGTAATAGTCAGACTGATAGAATCGAAGTTTTCGGGAAGAAAAAGTTCTGCACAAATAGTAATTGGTTTTCCTGTTGTGTCCAGAAAAGTGCCTTCACTGACAATGCTATCCGAAGTTTTTATAAATGGAGTAAATTTAGCTTTGGATGGATCCGCAGAATCAGGTTTTGTGCTGCAGAAAAAAACAGACGCAATTGTGGTTGTCATTATTATAATTTGAATGATTTTGGTGACAACTGATGACATGAGTATCTCTCTCCGGAAAAAAACGATTTTATTAAACAAAATCAAGGGTGATTCAGCATTCTGATTAAACAAAATGGTCAATGCTTAAATCGGAATTTTTCATTCAATTTGTCAGTGTAACCTGCCGCAGACAATTCTTATAAAGGCGAATAGCTCCCATTTAAATAAAATATGCGATAAATATAAATATTTTGATAGATAACTAATTCAATAAAATCAGAATAAGCAGAGTTGTGGCACCACCAGCAGCATCCTGAGACTATGACTCAAAAATTACAAATAATGTAAATATTAAATTAAATCCTGTAAAAAGAGGTTGAAAGAAAGCTTCAGAGATCCCGACATTTTGAGATTAGGAACGGTAAAAAGATATTTCAGAGGGAATCCGTACGTTTTCTAAATCCTGTTCATGCCGGATACACCGGATGACTTGCTGCTGAAAATGCTTCCTGTTTGAGCCAAATCTATCGGATATTATTAAGGACGTGTAAATAAGTGATTGATTTTCCTGTAAAATTCCTATCCAGGAATTTTACAGGAAATTTTCTTAAGAACCTACTATTGTGCCAGACAACGACTTACTACAGTGGTGTTTCCGTCAGTAATCTTCACCAGGACTGCCGAATTCGACAAAGTTTGGACAGGTATAGATACACTGGAACCGGATTTATTTACAGAATATTTACCAATCAATTTGCCTTTAAGATCAAAAAGTGTTGCCTGAACCACCGGACCAGAGAAGTTATCAACATTAAATGACAAAATGGATTTATTGAGCACTAATCTATTCTGGCTAACCAGTGTCAACACATTTTTTCTTACCATTGTACCGTTTTCAATGATTATGTCACCATTATCCGGTACGGCTTTGAACATTACATATTTTTTGGAATTGACAGTTACAATGGAATCCTCTACATCTTCTCCATCCTGAGTGATCCTTACATTGTTTTCATCCCATCCCTCGGGGAGCGGGAAGCGAATTGAGAGTGGATAATTGTAAATAGAGTCTACAAGATTATCAGTGAGTTTTACTTTGATTAAATTATCGGTTGATGTTTCCACAGTTAAAGATGCAGCATCACGTTCTTTAATATAACGGGCCACATTACCAAAAGTTTCAGTCCAGAATTTGTCCCGATTAGCATCCAGGTAATCAAGATGACCTTTCAATGCATTGAGATCTGTATTTGAATAACCATGACCATCATTTCCCACTCCATGATGAAGCCACACCAACCACCCATTTTTACTTGCCGCTTCATCAGCCTTGCTGTTAAAACTGCTACTGTTATTTACGCCAGCATTTCCAGCAATTATTGCACTAATCTTATACATATCAGATGGTGATTTATTTGCAATCTGGTTATCACAAATCCTACCGGCAATGTAGCACTTTTTCAGTTGAGTCTGCGGATTGGGAATATTGCAGTAGGGATAGGCTATTGTAACGCACATTTCTCCTGGTACCTTTTCTCTGACTGCATTCTGCGAGGTGGGGCATTCAGCATCGGGCATGTTTTGAGAATGCGTAACACTGTGGCTTGCGATCTCATGTCCTTTAGCAAAAGCACTTTTGAGTTTATTCCAGTCAGGACCAAAAGCCTGGGAGGTAAATATTGTCATTTTAAAACCTTTGGCATCAAATGCCTCCTGCCCTGCACCTGTCTGTCCGTTAGTATTATCATCAAAAGTCTGCGATACAGCTGCTTTACAAAAATTTCCCCAGGTTCCAATCTCAAATGGCGCTTGCACCGCGGCTGAGGAAGACATGATCAGTGCAGATGACAGCAAAAATGCCACTGAATGAATAGTTTTTTTTCCCATATATTTCTCCTTGGTTTCAATAGGGATGTCTTTCGGCTATCTTTATAATATAAAAATAAAAGGAAAATAAACAATATTAATCCCTCTTATAATTCTTTTTATAAATAATTTTCTTTCAATTGAAAACAAAGTGTACGCAAGATATGTACACCCTACAGGAAGAATATGAGATTTCAGATTGGAGATTTTAGATTTGGGGAAAAAGAATGGGAATTTTAGATTAGGAAGAGAGATTTTAGATTTGGGGAAAAAGAATGGGAATTTTAGATTAGGATGGGAGATTTTTGATTGGGGGAAAAAGAATGGGAATTTTTGATTAGGATGAGAGATTTTTGATTGGGGGAAAAAGAATGGGAATTTTTGATTAGGATGAGAGATTTTTGATTGGGGGAAAAAGAATGGGATTTTTTGATTAGGAGGAGAGATTTTTGATTGGGGGAAAAAGAAAGGT
>JAEZKP010000060.1 GCA_023436145.1 Fibrobacterota bacterium
ATCATTTCAAAAAACGAGATGTTTTTTAAAGTGAAACCTGCGATAATTGAGGGTGTTACTATTGTTTTTATGCTGGTTCTGGTTTTTCTACCGGATAATTTTCTGCTTAACTATTTTGGAAGAATGATGCCAAAAGGGATGTCTTTGAATCCTTCAGCAATTGGTTTGCTAAAGACAATTCTTTTGTGGTTGTCCTTCTATACAACTTTACATATCGGGGCAATACTATTTACCGCATACTTTTCTTCCCGTAGGATGTGGGCTATAGTTTCCGGCCCTGGATTTTTCCTGCTTTTTATTCCAATAATGATCGGATTGCTTATTAAAAGAAACGCGCTCCGGCGGGCTCAGAATAAATCTGGGCATCCCTGATAATTCTGCAATTACCAAAATACAGTAGTGTCCAGTTAATTTAACAAAATACTACTGCGAAAAACAGCTTGAGATTTGGAATTTCAGACCAGAAAGCACCAATTCACAAATCTTAAATTCCAAATAAAATCCAAATTACAATACTCAAATTCTAAACAGGGACAGGAGTATGAATAGAGAATTCGAAATTCGAAATACGAAATACGAAACAGTAGAGTGACCTCTATCTTCTTTTCTTGTTTGGATTTTGAATAATTGGTAATTGGGATTTGTTTAGGATATGGTACTTGTGATTTGGAATTTATTTACGTGCCCTACTTTTATGCAATCTTATGTTTGTTAAATTAACTGAACGCTTCTGACCAAAATACAAAATTGAATTAAATCCTGCATCTGAAACAAAGATGTTCTTCCGGCTATCTTTAACAGAGATTAATTGATGGATTTGGTAACATGGCATATAAGTTGCACAGATATCTGTGCAAATAATTAACAGATCAATAAACAGTATCTGTTCAAAATAAACAAATGCCAATTGATCTGGAGCTGAAATTCATCTTTTTCCTGAATTTTTAGAATGGATAACCGATAAACAACCTGGGCATGACGAACTCAGTGCATTTTAAGCAGGAACTAAATATATGTTGATAAGGTTATTTACCAAGAAAATTAAAATGTCAATAAGCTCGGTTTCGGAGAACTTATGAAAAAAGTTAATAGTAAAACTATTTGTTTTGTTTGTTTACTCCTTGTTTCAGTTCAGTTTTTTAAAACTGATGCAGCTGAAGGGAAGACTGTTTCAAGACCCGAAGCTGAATTGATGATTTTTGCTGCTGCAAGTCTGGCTGAGGCAATAAGTGAAATATCTGACTCTTTTGAGAATGTATTTCAAATTAAGGTAAAAAAAAATCTGGCATCCAGCGGTACACTTGCCAGACAGATTGCCCAGGGAGGAGTACCGGATCTGTTTATTTCTGCAGATAAAAAGTGGATTGACTATATTGATAGCCTGGGGTATATGCAAAAGGGTTTCATTGTCCCGGTAGCAAGAAACCAGCTTGTAATTATTGCTCCGAAAGAGAGCCACTTTACCCAAATAAAAATTGATAATTCCTTAGATGTTATGTTTCTACTTGGTTCAGGGCGGCTCTCTATGGGTGATCCGGTGCATGTACCTGCAGGAAAGTATGCAAAAGCGGCTCTGGAATATTTCGGATTGTACGAAAAAGTAAAAACGAGAATATTACCGGCTAAGGATGTACGATCTGCCCTTATGGTGGTGGAAATGAGAGAATCACCTTTGGGTCTGGTTTATAGAACTGATGCTCTGAAATCGAAAAAAGTTAAGATTCTGGCTACATTTCCGGAAAATTCTCATGGAACTATTGTATATCTTGCGGGGTTATGCAAAAACAGTGATGCTGGAAAGGGCTTTTTCAATTTTCTCAATTCTAATAAGACAGAAGCAATCTGGACCAGGTATAATTTTAAAAAGCCATAAAACAGGGTAAACTTACCATGAGCCGGTTAATACAGTTCAGTGAAGCAGAGTTGGTGGCGATAATACTTTCGGTAAAGGTGGCTGTCTGTTGCTCTGTTTTATCGCTTCCATTTGCATTGATTCTGGGGTATAAAATGGCCCGCTATTCTTTTTATGGCAAGTCACTGGCAGAAAGTATTCTGAATCTGCCATTAGTGATGCCACCTGTTACCACCGGATATCTGTTACTTCTTATACTGGGCTCACACGGTCTGATTGGTAAATGGCTTAATACGATGTTCGGTATTAATCTGGTCTTTACTTTTCCTGCAGCTGTGATTGCATCAGTTATTGTTTCCTTTCCACTCATTACCCGTTCCATAAGAACTGCAATGGAAATGGTAGATACCGGAATGGAAGATGCATCGCGGACTCTTGGGGCAGATAAAATTAAAACATTCTGGAGAGTTAGTGTTCCATTGGCCTTACCGGGTATTGTTTCCGGAGTCATTCTGGCCTTTGCCCGATCACTGGGAGAATTCGGAGCAACAGTCACCTTTGCAGGAAATATTGAAGGAGTAACTCAGACCCTTCCATTAGCTATTTACACCAATATGCAGGTCCCGGGAAGGGAAGGAGCAACTTTGCGTCTGGTTATGATTTCGGTGCTTATCTCATTTGCGGCAATGATTATTTCTGAAATGGTAACTAAACGAATGAGAACACAATGATAGATGTCGAATTGCAGCTTAAACGAAGCAGGTTTGATATCTGCATTAAGGAAACATTCCATGACGGTATCACCGGGATATACGGACCAAGCGGTTCCGGAAAAACATCAATACTAAATGCAATCGCCGGGCTTGCCAAACCGGAGCGGGGATTTATCTCTATCCATGGAAGAGTCGTCTTCAATTCATCAGAAAAAATCAATGTCGCTGTCCACAAGCGTAATATAGGTTATGTTTTTCAGAATGGCAGGCTCTTTCCACATATGAGTGTAGCGAAAAACCTTGTTTATGGCCTTAATAAAAAAAAACCTCAACTTTTGAGTGTTGAAGAAGTCGTGGACATACTTAAGCTGGAACATGTGCTTAAAAGTAAACCATCGGGTATTTCAGGAGGTGAATATCAGCGTACCGCACTTGGAAGAGCTTTACTTTCATCCCCGGATATTCTGCTTATGGATGAGCCATTTTCTGCAGTGGACAATTGCCTGCGAAACCAGATAATCCCCTATCTTCTGAAACTTCACCACCGAATCCGTATTCCCATACTGCTGGTTAGCCATCAGCTCTCTGATCTTCTGAGTCTCACAAAACGGCTTTGTTTGATCAGCGAAGGGAAATGTATTGGACATGATAATTATACTGATCTGCATGAGTTTAATAAGGATTTTCCAGGTGATTTGCAGCAATGTGCGTGAAATATTGCCAACAGATAAACAGAACAATGAATGATATTTTGTTTTAATGTTCCTTTGGGATCAGGAAAAAACTGATTTATAATAATTATATTTGGTAGATGTGAAAACTGCACCCTCATTTTTCAGAGGGCTATGAAGGCTTTGCTGGAGAAATTGTAGAAAAACCGGTTTATATCGTACTATTTGTCCTCGTAGGGACAAGACAGATCGAGGCCGGAATATATGCGATACCCTTATAATATTACACAAAACCCCATATCTACCCGACCTTTTTATTGGGAACAGATATTATTTATAACCCAGGCCATTACCCAGGAATGTCAATATCTCATCAACTGCTTCATCGATATTTCCCATAGTTTTCTGTTGATGCCACTTTTTGACTTTGGTGAAAAGCATCCCCTGGAAAAAGTCAAAAATCAGCTCAGATTTTAAGCCGGTTGTTATTTCACCTTTTTCTTTGGCATGATCAAATAACCCGGTCATCAGCTCTTCGAATTTACAATCTGAACATAGAAAGTCTTTCTCTATTTCCATCAAATCATTCTGTTTCTGCAACTCGTTAATCAAAGCGAAAACCTGAAATGAATTAAGAGTGAGAATGAAGGAGAAGTTCTCACCGTATACAGTAAATGCTGCAGTCAGGAAACGGCGGAGATTTTCGCTTATATGATTTTCTTTATCTAATTTGTATTGTGGATCGACAGTGAGCTTGTCATAGACCCTGTCTCTTTCTCTAACAGCAATGGTAATGAAAATCTCATCTTTATCTTTATAATATCGGTAAAGGGCAGATTTAGAGAAGCCTGCCTTATCAGCGATATCCTCCAGTCTGGTTTGGTAATACCCCTTTTGCGCGAGTACCTCCAATGCAGCATCCAGAATCAGATTGGCTTTGGTATCCCTTATCTTCTGTTTTCTTTTCTCTTTGCAATCCAATTCATTCATATTTTATCTCCTTCACACAGCATGCTCAGATTCGTACTCTTCTTTTAATTTTTTTAGCGATGGAGCAGTCCATAGATACAATATGGGTATTAAAAAGAAAGTAAACAGGGTTGATACTGCTACTCCACCTATGGCGGTAATGGCAAATGGGGCTCTGAAACTTCCCCCGCTTCCTAAGCCCAGAGCCATGGGAACCATAGAAATTATAATTGCCAGATTCGACATTAGTATTGCTTTTAGCTTGGTACCTCCTGCCTTCACAATAGCTTCTTTTGCAGATATTCCCAGTTGTAATCTCTGGTTCTGTGCGTAATCGATAAGCAATATGGCATTATTAACCACCACTCCAATCAGCATAATCACCGAGAGCAATGAAATCATGGAAATTGTGCTATTGGTGAAGAAAAGAAACCAGATGACGCCAATAAGTCCTAAAGGGATGGTAAGCATGATTACTATAGCCATTGAGATCGATTCCAGTAATGCCACCAGAAGCATAAGTGTCAAGGCAATAGCCAGAACTGAAGCCAATCCCAATTGTTTGAAGGAATCATCCTGCATATCCTGCATACCTGCAAATTTGATACTGTAACCGGGTTCCAGGTTTATTTTTTCAAAATTTTCTTTGATAGCAGCCATCTTCTTGCCTATGTTACCGCTGGTCTGGTTGGCGGTTATCTGAATCATTCTCTGTTTATCTTTTCTGGTAATAGAGGAGACACCACCGGTATAACGCACATCGGCAATGGCTTCCAGCGGTACCGGACCTCTGGGAGTAAGAATTTCCATAGTTTGAACATCACGAACAGTGTTTCTTGACTTTTTATCTAATTGAACCCGGATCGGAAAATCTTCACCATTTTCCCGGTAAATGGCTTCATCATTACCAGTGATATTGTACCTGACCAATCCTCCAAGCATTTGTATAGTGGTTGATTGTGACAGGTTTGCAGAGAGACCGTAGTGCTCGAGCCGTTCTCTGTCTGGTATGATAGCTATTTCCGGTTTATCTCCTTTCCATGAGCTGCTGATATCGGTCAGATCTGGAGTTTGTGCTACGATTTGGATAACCTGTTCTGAAAGGGAAATCAGTTTATTCATTTCCACGCCCATAACCTCTATAACCATATCAGCATCGCTATTTTCGCCGGCCATTCCACCTGTTGAAATCACGCTTATATTTGCATCAGGTATTTCTGAAAGCATTGGACGAATGGTATTTATCTTATCGAAGACTGATTCTGTCCGTTGGGTCTCTGGTGTAAACTTGAGGCGCACCTCTCCGTACTGAACCCCGGTTTTGGTTCCTGAGCCACCAATAGAAGAGGAAATGGTAAGCAGATCAGGAAGATTTTTCATCATTTCCTCTATAGCCAGAACGTGCTTTTTAGTGATGTCAATTGGTGTTCCTGAAGGGAGTTCGATTGAAATGGCCACAGTTCCCTCATCCATTTCTGGTACGAATTCAGAGCCCAATCTCGGAGCTAAAAGCAGCATGGTCGCAAAGAAAATTATTACAACCATAATGACAGCGATAACCTGAGCGGCTTTTCTTGAAAGCATTCTGTCGAGGAATTTTTCATACAGGCGGTCAACCCAGGAAAGGAGCCGGTCTAATGGATTACGGCTCGGTTTACCATCAATACCTTCTTTTTTCGGTTTCAGCATCCGCGAGGCCATCAATGGGGTAAGTGTAAAGCTTAAGAAAATTGATGCGACGGTAGTAAACACAATTGTCAATCCCAGAGACTTAAAAACACTCCCGATGACCCCGGTTGTGGTGGCAATGGGAATAAAAACCGCAAGATTGGTCAGAGTTGATGCAAGAACCGCCATGAAAATTTCATTGGTTCCATCCTCTGATGCTTTTCGTATATTCTGCCCATCATTGCAATGACGGACTATATTCTCGATGACCACAATGGAATTGGTGACCAGCACCCCTACAGAAATGGTTAGTGCCATAAGGGTAATAGTATTTAAAGTAAAACCCGCAGCACTGATACCCACCATTGCCATAATCAGAGAGACAGGCATGGTTACTGCAGCGATCAAGGTGACACGCCAGTCAAAAAGGAACAACAGAAGAATGAGTGCAGTAAGAATGATACCGGTTATAATATTACTGTATGTGTCATTAACTGTGTTTTTAATAAAACTTGATGAATTCTCAATTACATCTATTACGTAACCTGCCGGAAGCAGCGGAGTGATCTGCTCTGCCTTTTTTACAATCAGATCAGCTGTACTGGCGACATTCGCATCTGAACTTTTGGTGATAGAAATGTGAACAGACTCTTTCCCCTGAAAACGGGCGAATTGACGCACCTCCTTGTATCCATCTTCCACTGTGGCAACATCTTTTAACCGGATATTATAGTTTTCCATCACCGTGCCATATTGCTTGAAAACCGGAATCTGCATGTCCCGGATTTGTTCAAGTGAGGTATATTCGCCGGAAACCTTGACAGAATACTCTCTGTTCTTTCCGGTTACAAATCCGCCTGGAACAGTCTTGTTTTGAGCTTTGATGAGAGCGGCAACCTGAAAAATGGTAAGATTATGAGCAGCCAGTTTCTCAGGGTTTAAATTGATATTGATTTCCCGTTCCCGTCCACCGATAACTTCAACCTTTGCCACGCCGTTTATCTGGGCAAAATGGTCTTTGATCTGGTTATCAACGTAGCTTCTCAACTTGTCAGGAGAAACAGGTGCAGTCACTGAAAGGGTGACAATTGGTTGATCGTTAGGATTGAACTTTGAGATAACTGGTTTTTCCAGATCTTCGGGAAGGCTATAAAGAATCTGATCGATTTTATCCTTTACTTCAATAGAGGCCATGTCAGCACTGATATCGGCATTGAATTCCAGCACCAGAAAAGCGGCCGATTCCATACAATAGGAGGTGACATGTTTTAAACCACCGATTGTGCTAAGCTGCTCTTCTATGGGCTTAACCACATTGAGTTCAATCTGATCGGGTCCAGCCCCTGGATATATAACCTGAACTGTTATATATGGCAGATCCATATCGGGCATTTTATCTACAGGTAATCTTAAAAAGCCCACGACTCCGAACATGGACACTGCCAAAATGCACATGATCATCATCAACGGCCGTCTGATACTAATACCGGCAATGTTCATAGCAGCTCCTTTACTTATTTACCACGTTGATTTTTGAACCGTCATGGAGCATCGTAAGCCCTGAGACAATAACATGATCATCAGCAGTGCACCCCTGAACAATTTCATATACATATCCGGTATTGATACCCAGTTTGACGCTCTTTTTAACCGCCTTGTCATTAACCGCAAAGAAAAGGTAGGGTTCATTTGTCCCGGAAAAATTGACCGCTTCAAGAGGTACATATAATGCATCTGATTTTTCATTTACAATTGTATGAACCTGTTTGAACTGACCCGGTTTAAGAATGCGGTTCTTGTTTGGAAATCGTGCTGTTACTTTGAAACTGTGTGCCAGCCCGTTTGCGCCCAGAGCGATATGGTCTATGACTCCCCACAGAGTGTCATTTTCCACCAGCAGGAAAGATTTCTGCCCTTTTTTGTAAAAATTGACAGCCTGCTCATTTACCTGCATCTGTATCTCCATAGTTGATAAATCAGCAATCTTTACCATCCGGGTTTGAGATCCGATTTTACTGCCCTCAGTTTCATAAATTTCGATTACTGTTCCTGTGAATGGAGCAGTTACGTTTACTCCCACAGTAGCCTGACCCAGGTTCCGTTTGGCATCTTCATATTGTACCCGTGCTCCATCGACCTGCTCTTTGGAAATGGCACCCTGCTGTTGAAGCTTCTTTGCACGTTCATAAGCTTTCTGGGCATAATCAAATGCACTCTGAGCTACATCAATGGGTGAACCGCCATCGATTTCCATTACTGCCAGGATATCATCTTTTTTAACTATACTGCCCACTGCTACCTTTATCTCTTTTACTGTACCACCAAGACCATTGGCCAGTGTGGCTTCCACCGCTCCCTGAAGAGTACCATTACTTCGTTCTATTCTTCTTATCACTCCTTGACCGATATTAATGGTGGTAACCGGTATGCCTTTCTCTGCCTGGATCTGCTGGATGGTCCGGGGGGCACTCACCTCTTTTTTCTGGTTATTGCATCCTGCAAACATTAATGCCGCAGGAACAATAAGGGTTAATAACATACCTCGCATTTATTTTTCCTCCTGGTCTGCTGATAATAAAGAATTATCTCCAATTAACATTTTTATTCCGGTAATTGCGGTATTGAGTTTATGTACAGCGCTATTATAGGCAAGTTTGGAAAGGCTTAACTGTTGCTTACTGTTGGTCAGATCCACCTGGGTAATCTGTCCTATTTCATATGCTACAGAGGCAATTTGAGCACCCTGGGTGGTAAGTGCAATAAGGTGCAGCGCTTCAGCACACTCCTCCTTGGCAACCGCCAGTTCTTCATAACAATTGGCTAATGCAAGGCTGAGCTGGTTGAGAGTTTTATTTCTTGTCTCCTGCATTTTCTGCTCTTCATAACCGGCTTGTTTGACTTTCTGCAGTCTCTGCCCGCCGGAATAGATCGGGATGGATGCGCCGATAAAAATCTTCTGGTCATCACCCCAGCTCGGCTCATCACCTCTGTCAAACATGGTTATTCTTGAAACCGATGCACCTGCATATACGGTAGGCAAATAATCGGCTTTAGCGATTTTTATCTGCATCTGCTGCATCTGGATTCCCTTGTCGATCTGTTGAATAGAAACATTTTCGCTTATCAAACGTCTCAGGGCCTCCTCTTCAGTCACATTGAATTCTATCACCACAAGTGAATCGGTCAGACTGATCTGATCAGGATCATCATCCATAGATGCAATGGTAAGCAGATTTTTTATAGCCAGATGCCGGTTTTTTTCTGCATCTCTTAGCGCGAATCTGGACTGTTGAAGAGAAAACATGGAATTAAGAGTGTCAAGTACATTGCCTTTACCGCTCTCCAGTCGTGCCCTGGTAAGCCGGTGTGTCTCCTCTGCAAGTGCTACTGCCTGCAATTGCACTTGTCTGTTCTGCTCGGCCAGCAATGCACTGTTGTAAGCATTGGTGATCTCTTTTGCCAGGGTGAACTTGGTGCTCTTATACTTCAGATCCAAAGATCCATAATACATCTGGGCGATCTTCAGCCCTTTGGATATTTTCCCCTGGGCGAAGATGGGCTGAGTGACAGAAAGTCCCAAAGCAATAGTGTTCTTGCCAGGTGTTAAATCAAAGTCAGAAAAAGAGGAGACTATCTGGTCGATTGCACTGGCAATGGTGGCATCATTAATAAACCCAGGCTGATTCTCATCCAGATAGCTTGAAATACCACTTCCGCCCGCACTACTCATGTCAAAAGAGTAGGGAATGAATTGTCTGGGTGTAAGCTGGTAATTTACCGATGCTTCAATAGCGGGAAACCCCTTGCCCCGGTATTCCTTTTCCACACTTTGGGCTGAGGCTATCTCATTTTTAATCAGATTGAGTTCTTCAGCATGTGAAAATGCGTATTGGAGTATCTCCTTTTTGGAAAGCTCTTTGCTCCACACAGTTAATGGTATGATCAGCAAAATAAGCAGGATGATATTTTTCATGACAATTCCTCTTTTTATTTGGGTTTTCCGGTAGATGTCTTTATATAATACAAAATAAAAGAGGCCAAAGCAACACAATTGTGACATGTGAGTCACCAAAATTCACTCATGCGTCACATTTTAAACTTGAGAGGTGCATTATTCAGTTAAAATGCTGTTATTAGGATAGATTCCAATTTGGCTGGCTACTCGGGAAAAGACTTTCTGTTCATCAGCAATACAAACTTGTATTGATCTGGGATTATGAAATGAGGGATTGGGACTTGCAAGGTAAAACTCCAGACAATACCATTGGCCGACTTCATTATTAAAGGTTTGTGAAATTATCTCCTGCACTCCAGTATTATGCAGCAGATCAACGAACATCTCCCCATCAACAGGAAACATCATTTAAAAAGATTATGCCAATCGACTCCATATTCTCCAATTTTCCACCCATATAAGCTATTATTACCATGGGATTACGTTTTCCAGGAATTATTGACAGCACACCAGAGAAACCACCATCTTCGAAAGAGCCATTAACGATGAGGTTCGCATGTGTACTCATTATAACCACTGATAAAAGGAAAAGAATTGTGTTTGCGAAAAGAAGTGTATATCTCCTTTGTTTAAATTAGTTTGGACAAAGCATGTAAGGCGGTGAAGATAAGCAATCTACAAAATAAATTTAATCACTTGAAATAACAATGAATTCGATTCAGTTCATAATAGCTGATTTTGATAATGATAAGTTGACTATTGAATGAAGTCTGATATATAGGTGCTGGTAACTCCTGCAGACCACTCACTTGGCTGTCAGGAAGCAGCAGATGGGTAAGCATATAAGGACAATGATGTCTACACAGAAAGGGTAACAGTTTTGGAATAAAGAACCAAATTTATTTATATTGATTCTATATATATAACGAGACAGGAGGCCTATGAAAGCTTTTCTGATTAGCATTATGAGTATCATAATTGGTATCGTTTCAATTGAATGTAAGGCTTATGCTGCAGATTCTGCTACAATTACAGCTTACTGGGAGCAGCAGTACATTGAATTGGAACAGAAAATGGAAAAGAGATCGCTGGCCAAAGCAGTTGTTGCTCCGACGGATATGCTTGATACCAATGCACTGATCCTTACCAGTGACAACACACCTGTGGATGTCATTCTCCGGCGCACCAGACTCTTGCTTCAGGATCTAAAAAGCAGGAAAAGATCATCAAAATGGACAATGCTGGAGCAGGAGTTAAGAAAACTGGAGCAGGGGAAAAACCTTAAGGGACTGGCCAAATCATCATCAGCACAAAATACGGCAGGGGATAAAGAGCTATTCCGGGAAATCAGTGCATTGAATAAGAGAATTGCACTTGAGAATCCATTGCTGGATTTTGATGATCTTCTTTTTGTGGGCTATAAGCTTCCTATAAATGAGAGGCACATGTGCGATCAATATAACCCTTGGAATATCACAACAGGTGGTGGATTATATATTTTGAAAAATTTTAAAACAGAACCGGTTTTGGTAAATGTTTTAGCAAACTCAAAGGTAGAAAACGGAAGGTTTGCCGGAACAAGTTTATCCGGTGGAGCATTTCTTTCCCCTGATCTGTCCTTTGATGGAAAAACGATTCTTTTTGCCTGGTCACCTTCCACCGATAAATGTTATCACATCTTCAAGGTTAATGTTGATGGGACAAATCTGGTACAGCTGACAGATGGGTCTTCATCGGAGTTTAAATTTTTACCTGGTGATAATCATAATGATTTTGATCCTATCTGGCTTCCAAACGGACGTATTGTGTTCATTTCGGATCGTCGGGGTGGTTATGGACGATGCCATACAAAAGGGAAACCGACTTTTACATTGCATTCTATGAAAGACGATGGCAGTGATTTGATTTGTCTGAGTTATCATGAAACTAATGAATGGCACCCCAGTGTAGACAATGACGGTAAGATTGTATATACCCGCTGGGATTACGTTGATCGTGATGATTGCATAGCGCATCATTTGTGGACCTGCTATCCTGATGGTCGCAATCCCCGTTCTCCACATGGGAATTATCCTCACCCTTTTGAGACAATCACTGGTTCGGGCGATGGTAGAGGGGCTCGTCCCAATGCAGAATTAAATATTCGTGCAATTCCCAATTCACGCAAATATATCGCTACTGCAACTGGTCACCATGCTTATTCTTTTGGTGAACTTATAATTATTGATCCATTAATAGAAGATGACGGAAAAGTGTCCCAAGTAAAGAGAATTACCAGTGCCTGGACGAACTGGCCCGATGCGCAGGGGCCTTATGGTACTCCCTGGCCGTTAAGTGAAGATTATTATATTTGCAACAAAGACAATACTATTATTCTGCGTGACAGATTTGGTGGCGAGCAACTGATATACTCCAACAGTTCCTGGAGACCCATCGATCCAATACCGGTAAAAGCAAGGCCAAAGCCTTTTTCAATAGCCACTGGTACATGGCAGGGAGAGCGCAAAGACGCGCCAGACCATCACAGAGCTACGATCATGGTAGCCGATGTTTACACATCAGATATGCCTCTGCCGAAAAACGCTGTGGTTAAATCGATGCGCATTGTTCAGGTCTTTCCAAAAGAAACAAGACTTATTAATGAGCCCCGCAACGGGTATCCTTCAGAAGCTCTGATCCGTATGTCACTTGGTACGGTCCCGGTTGAATCTGATGGCAGTGTTTACTGTGAAGCCCCTGTAGGAAAGATCATTTATTTTCAATTATTAGATGAAAAGGGTTTGGCTGTCCATTCGATGCGCTCTGCGACCTATGTTCATGAGGGTGAACAGATGTCTTGTCTGGGATGTCATGAGAATAAGTGGAAAGCCACACCCTCTGGAACTCAAAAAATTGCCTTTAAAAGAGCTCCTTCTACTCTCACACCTGATGCAGGCGGGGTGGAACCGGTAAATTTTGCCCGCCTGGTGAAACCGGTTTTTGACAAAAATTGCACTCCCTGTCACAAAGGTAAAGCACAGGCTCCGGATATGAGCTTTGGAAGTTTGAAAAAGTATGCTTTCTATTTTTGTGGTGATGGTAATCCGTTTATAAACGGAGACATCAAAACACCGGTTAAAGGCGGTTCCCGAACTACTCCAGGAAAGTTCGGAGCGTCTTTTTCCCAACTGATAAAACATCTGGATGGATCTCATCATGGGGCCACTTTAACTGATGATGAGTTCAAGAGAGTAGCTTTATGGCTGGATCTCAATTCGATGGAGCTGGGTGCAGAATATAAAGTGGAAGAACAGAGGAAAGGAAATCTGGTTTGGCCTCGTATTGATGTTGATCCTTCCAATCCGCAGGGGATCGAAAAAGATTATCCTTTACCAAATGCCACTGTCATCACAGATAAAATCTCAAAAGGAATGTTCAAGATTTGCAGAGCCGGTTCCCTGATAAAAATATCAGACCCGGATGCATCCATAAGCCATGTCTCTCTGTTTAATATGAACGGGCAACTTATCCGTAAATGGTTCCCGAAGATGGACAACGGATCAATCAGTATTGATCTGAAGGAATACCCTGTTGCAAAGGGAACATATGTTCTAAACGTATATAGTACCAAACAAAAGGGGTCTGATGTGTCCAATGGAGTACTTGCCATTCATTAAGATCTGCAGAAAAGAATATTGTGCCGGAATACGAATGAACCGGCACAATGATTTCCTGGTTTTATACTAATGTGAAAAAGAAAACAGCTCCCTCATTTGGCTTTCCTTCTGCCCATACTTTACCTTTATGGCGCCCTATTACCCTCTGTACAATCGACAAACCGATTCCGGTGCCGCCAAAATTCCTTTCGGTGTGTCCCTGCCTGAACGGCTCGAATATTTTTTCCGCATATTTCATATCGAACCCCACACCATTGTCTCTGATAAAGTAAACAGGTCGATTGTCAATAAAAACAGTCCCAAATTCAATCCTGGTAATCTCTTTTGTAGAAGTGAA
>JAEZKP010000001.1 GCA_023436145.1 Fibrobacterota bacterium
TAAGAAAATTTGCGATGGAAAATGGCTACTCAGAAAAAATGCCTATAGATAGCTTTGTACGGTATGTATATAAAGCCTGGCCTAATGAATCGGTTAGAAAGGATTTTTTTCTTACATTTCCAAAGCAGGATACAATACCAAGAACGCTGGTATTATCAGATGTTTTGACTTCGCTTGGTAAAAGCTTGAGGGTGCACTATGAACCTGCACCTTATGGAGGCAGCATTTATAGTGCATATATTGATAGTATTGAATTAAGGACCGACTCAGTAATAATTTTACCTGGCATAAGTCTTTCAGATTGTAATCTTACCCATCTTCCTAAAGAAATCGGAAAGTTGAGGATTAAATCATTGGATATTGGCTATAATTATAAAACACTAAAGTCTCTTCCTGACGAACTTATGCAACTATCGGAACCTCCATTTTACTGGGATTCTTTAACAATCAATTACGATATGGGTGCAGTTAAATCAATGGAAAATGTTTCTGACAGTCTGAAAAACTGGTTAGTGAAACATGCAGCACAGAAATAGAATATAAGCCCGTTCCTCGCTGCGCTACTCACACATCCATGTGCGGCATAGGTGGTCGGCCACACCCCTATGTAACTGGGGTGCAATATGAAATCATTTTTTAAATTAGATAATGTAATTTTCATAATTTTAATTATGGTAAATGGATGTCAGATTCTACCCCCTTATCAATCTAATGACATTGTAATAAGCGATCATGAAAAAGTGCTTATAAGAAAGTTTGCAGTAGAAAATGGCTATCCTGAAAATATGGCAATAGACAGCTTTGTAAGATATGTATATAAAGAATGGCCTAATGAATCGGTTAGAAAGGATTTTTTTCTTACATTTCCAAAGCAGAATACAACACCAAGAAAACTGGATTTATCAGATGTCTTGACTTCTCTTGGCAAAAGTTTAAGAGTACATTACGAGCCGGCGCCATATGGTGGGATAGTTTACGATGCCTATATTGACAGCATAGAGGTACGAACCGATTCGGTTATAATACTACCCAGTTTGAGTCTATCAGATTGTAACCTTACTCATCTTCCTAAAGAAATCGGTAAGTTGAGGGTGCAAACTTTAAGTATAGAATATAATAACCTTACTACGCTTCCGTTAGACATTATGCAACTATTGAGTCCTCCAAAATATTATCCTTATACATCCATCTTATTGAGTGGCCAGAAGAATTTTAATTTTGATTCCTTACCTGATACTTTAAAAAACTGGTTTAAAAATGAATACAAAAACCAAAATTTTGGTGAATAATTTAGTTAATAGATACATTAAATTATCTACTGAAATAAGCATTTCAATTATTGCTGTGCCGGTTTCTATACAGCAGCTGGCGCAAACTGAATATCATGGAAATATTTATATCTTTTGTTGAGCGCTAATAGTTCCTTATGGCTCCCGGTTTCCACAATTTCACCATTTTCCAGCACAATAATCCGGTCTGCATGACTTATAGTAGAGAGCCGGTGCGCCACTACCAGTGCTGTCCGGTTTTCAATAAGATTATTTATGGCAGCCTGAACCAACCTTTCAGATTCAGTGTCCAGTGCAGATGTAGCTTCATCCAGAATAAGAACAGGAGGATTTCTAAGAAGTGCCCGGGCAATAGAAAGCCTCTGGCGCTGACCGCCTGAGAGGGTTACTCCACGCTCTCCAATGACTGTATCAAAGCCTGAGGGCAATTTTTCAATAAATTCCAGAGCATTGGCAGCCTTTGCAGCTGTAACTATCTGTTCAAATGTGGCATCAGGTAAACTGTATCTGATGTTATTACTGACAGTATCGTTAAATAGTACCGTATCCTGAGAAACGATTCCGAAAAGCTGACGTAAACCGGAAAGGTCTATTTCATTAATGTTTTTGCCATCAATGGTTATCTGACCTGAAGAAACATCGTAAAACCTGGGTACCAGGTCAAGAATGGTACTTTTTCCGGACCCGCTTGATCCCACCAGAGCCACTATGGAACCTTTGGGTATGGTAAAGTTGATATTTTTCAGCACCTGCTCATTAGTACCTGGATAGCTGAAATTAACATTGGAAAAGCTGATGGAATCCTTGAAAACCGGTATATTTTCCGGTTGCACCACTTTAAGATCTTCTCTGGAAGTATCCAGAACTGTAAACACTCTTTCTGCAGAAGCAAAGCCTCTCTGCAGGGTGTTGGCTATAGCGGTAATAGCTTTAAGCGGAGTAAATGTGGAGAAAAGAAATATGAGAAAGCGCACAAAATCTTCTGCTCCAAAGCTTCCTTTCATCAGTACCTGTTGCCCCCCGTACCAGAGCAGAATTATAACCACCACTACACCTAAAACTTCGGTGAGAGGACTTGAGATCGCTCCAACGCTGGTAGCCTTGAAAGAGTGATGAATAAATTTGCGGTTCTCCTCTTTAAATCGCTGCACCTCGTATTGGTTCATGTTGAACATCTTAACCGCACGTATTCCGCTTACTGTTTCATGAAGAATGGACAGAAGCCCGGCAATGTATTCCAGAACGCGTTTACTTCTGCGACGAACCGCTCTGCTGATCTGGCTTATCAGAACACCCATGATAGGGAAGACAATGAAGACGGTGAGTGTAAGTTTAACATTGATGACGAAGAGCAGACTGATAAAGAAGATGACCCGTAGCGGCTCCACAAAGAGTTTGTCGAAGGTACTGGTCATGGAATTGTTGATATTTTCCACATCGTTTACGATTAAAGAGATGATGTTTCCGGATTTATTTCTGTCAAAGTAGGTTACCGGCAGGCGCAGTGAATGATCGTAGAGCTGGTTGCGCATATCCCGCACCACATTCAGATTCAGCCGGGCGGTAACCAGCGCTTTAAGATAGATGAGTATGTTTTTAAGGAAAAAAGTTACAGCCATGATACCGCAGACTATCTGCAATGATTTTAATGGACTGTCTTGCTTTACAAATTGATAGGTCCAGTATTTCAGATGCTCATTAAGGTTGGAAAATGTTATCTCTGGGGAGATAGAAGTGACCTGGTTTTCCGGTGTAAATAAGGTTTTTATCAGACTGGCGCCAAACCACAAGGACAGCCCTTCAAAAACAACTACCAGACAGGATAAGGTTACAGAAAGAATTATGTATTGCCAGTAAACTGTCAGATAGGAAATCATTCGCCGGTATAATTTAAATGCACTCATAGTATAAAACCAGTAATTCTGTTTTGTGAATGTTAAAAGTTTAAACTTGAAAGCAAAGCAGATTGATAACTTCCCCTGCTCTGCCTATAGAATACAACCAGACTGAAAAAGGCGGGAGAAAGCATAAAAGACCTTCAGAGAACATGCAGCAGTATGGAAACTGCTACTTGTTTGAGTCACCCCCCCAAACGAAGATGGAACCACAATTCTGACAAAGAATCATTTTGGTACCGCGTTTGATTTCGTTAAAAAGCTGCGGCTCCAAGACCTTGTAGCAGACTGCGCAGGTTTTACCAGTGACATTACTTAAAGCTCTTCCAGTCTTTCTTTTTTTTCTGATCAGATCATATGTTCTGAGGATAGGCTTACTGATTTTTGGAACAATTACTTCCCGTTCTTTAGCTATAGTGGCGATAGTTGAATCTATTGCAGCAATTTTGCTGTTAAGTTCGGCAATCTGGGGCTCATTTTCGCTTTTGATCTGTTCGTATTCTTTAGTTTTTTCCTCAACTGTACATTTAAGTTTTTCGATCTCATCCAGGAGGTTTTTTTTGCGCATCTCTACATTGTTAATGGAATTTTTCTGGTTTTCAATTTCAGCATGAACCGCATCATATTCACGGTTGGTTTTTATGGAGTTGAGACGGCTTTGACTTTTTTCCAGAAGTTCCCGGCTTTTGCGTACCTGTTCATCGAAGGAATCGACTTCGGATTGCGTTTTATTCAGTTTTTGTGAACAATTGTCCAGAGATTCCTTTGCTTTTTTTATAGCACCTTCAAGTTCTTCAACCGTAGCAGGAAACTGTTCCTGAGCAAGTTCCTGTTGACGGATACGGAGATCTATTTCCTGAAGCAGTTTGAGATTTACTAAATCTTCGATCATAATTCCTCCATGAGAGAGAGAGCCGGAAAACAAAAAAAAAAAGCACCAACAAATTGGTGCTTTTATATCGAGAACTACTAAGCTTTAAAATTTATAGATTTTATGCAAACCAGGCAGGGCTGCAAAATACCTCCCAAAAGATTGATTATGGGCCCACAAGGACTCGAACCTTGGACTAACGGATTATGAGTCCGCTACTCTAACCGACTGAGTTATGGGCCCAGATGGAAAGAAAATAATTTCAGACCACCGATTCTGCAAGTATCCAGAATAAAAACCTGAGCCAGATTATTGAATGCCGCAATCTGCAAGGATTGTCTGCGCATCGACTGAAGCAGTTCCCAGCTCTGCAACGGTGAGTCCTGCAGCATGATTGGCCAGAAATGCTGCCTCCAGTGGGGAGGCCCCACAGGTGAATGCAGCTGAGAAAACACTGATAACTGTATCTCCTGCACCTGTTACATCGAATACTTTTCTGGCTACCGTGGGAAGGTGGGTAAAAAGCCGGCCTTCTTTTTCGAAAAGAGCCATCCCTCTCTCACTGAGAGTGATAAGCAGATAGGGAAGCTCCAGATGATCCAGGAGTTTCCATCCAAGCTGCTCAATCTCCTCATCGGAACAGTTTCTGTAAGTCAACCCAGCCATCACATGTGCTTCTTTAAGATTAGGAGTCATGATGGAAACTTTCTTGTAAAGATCGAAGTGGCGATCTTTGGGATCTATGGCTACAAAGCGCTGGTTAGTAATGCATTTTTCCAGAATGTTATTAATAACAGGCTGAGACACCACCCCTTTTCCATAATCTGAAATAATAACTCCCTGAGAGTCGTTGAAAAACTCCTCAAAACGACTCCAGATATACTCTCTCTCTTTTTCATCCAAATCCGCTACCAGCTCCCGGTCTGCCCGAACTACCTGTTGATTTCTCGCAACTATCCGGGTTTTAATTGTGGTAGGCCGGTAACCGGAGCAGTAAACTCCCGAAGCACAACATTGCTGCTCTTCAAGAATCGAAATCAGATTCTTTCCATTTTCATCCTGTCCGCATACTGATACCAGTAACGGCTTTATCCCCAGCTTCTGAAGATTCTGAACAACGTTTGCTGCACCTCCAAGCCGCCTGCTGACCGATTCCACATGCACTACCGGTACAGGTGCCTCAGGAGAAATCCTTCTGACATCTCCCCAGAGATACTCATCCAGCATGATATCCCCGACAACTATTATGGAGGTATCATTGAATTTTTTTACGATCTGCTTAATTCTTTCGGGAACAAACATTGTCTGGTGCATCAGATTAGCTTTCCATAAATAAGGTACATCCAAAATGACTGGTAAGGCTCAAATAACATAAAGAAGTATTTTGAGAAAACCGGTACATTAAACACCCAGTCGATTAATAATAATACCATAAAAATCACCGGCATATGCTTAGTTTTTTCCAGATATCCGGGTATCCATTTGTCAGGAAGCAGGCTTACTAATATTTTAGAACCATCCAGTGGGGGGACTGGTAATAAATTGAAAAATGAGATGCCTAAATTTATAAGAATGGTCAATAACAGAAACTGTTGGAGATGAGGAAAGGAATTGATAAAAGCTGGAGAATGAGCCATGAGTATCCTGTGGATGGAACCAAGAAAAATGGCCAGTAAAATATTGGAAACCGGACCGGCAGCACTGACCAGCAGAATATCTCTTTTGGGCTTCTTAAAGTAGTAGCCGTTTACCGGAACCGGTTTGGCCCAACCAAAAGGGCCCCATAAAAGCATCAGTGCTCCAAAAATATCCAGATGCGCAACAGGGTTGAGTGTCAGTCGCCCTGCATCTCTGGCAGTGGGATCTCCCAGCCGCAGCGCCATCCACCCATGAGCAAATTCATGGATAGTCAAAGCCAGTAGAATCGCTGGAATTCTTAATATGGTTAACTCGGTCATTTCTCCCCTTATATAGTATTATGAAAACGGTGTAATCTTTTTAAGGATTAAGCTTGGAATCTATGCCATTCCAGTGCATGTCAAAAAAAAATAACCCTTGAATATGAATTCTTGCGATGGTCTGCGCAAGTTTAAACCAATACATATAACTGTGCAGCTAAACTATAGTATTACTAAATTAAGAATCATCGGGTAGACCACTGCTCTCTTGCTGCTGCTCAATAATTCCATCGAATGATTAAGATTTGAAACTGAAGCAACATTCTTTTCCAATTATGCTAATAGGATTCGTGTGAACAGGGATGGATATTTTGACAAAACTGCTATTAATGAGGAAAAATAATGCTGCAAACTCTTATAAAAATGAATATGATTTTTTTTACATCTAAACCTGTTGCATTTAACATTACAACAGTTTAAATTCTTAATATCTGTTCTAAAATTTCATGACTCGTTATCTGCTTGCCCAAGAATCAGATAATTTAAAATTTCGCTATTCTGAACAGAATCTGACTAATATCTCATTTCTCTCATTTGTTTGTTTCCTGAGTTCATTCCGGTTTATTCTTCACATTCTAAAAAATAGCTGGAAACATAAGAATCATAAAAAATCATCCAAAGTGGTATCAGGAGCACTCATGCAGAAAGACATGAAAAAAACGGAGAGAAAAAAGCTGGTTCATTTTTACCAGGAAGAGAAATATTCAAAAAGAGTAGATGCATTCTGGAAAGCATTTCAGGAAAATGCCTCAATAATTGTACCCGCATTTAAGGGGCAAAACGAATTTAAGCCTCACCAGTTCATGACTAAAATTCTCAAAAAAGTCCACCCTGATCTGGAATATTACTTCATTCCCAGAAGCATGAATTACCTGGATTTGGTAATTTCGATCGGTTCCAGAATGGATCTTTACCCATTGGTCGATATGATGTGGAAAAAATGCAAAACTATCGGAAGGCGTTGGGGTTTCTGTTTCCGAAGGCAGCGTGAAGTATATGAGCTTGTCAAATTTCTGGTTGATGTTCGCACTGGTGGAAATCTTGATGAGTATCAGTTTTCCGGTTCGCTGGATAATCTGAACCGGATAAATATCCTGTTTATCCATAAAAACGCCACTTCATTGGAAAATAAATATAAAGCGATTGATGAGTTGTGCGAAGGCCTCAGTTTCTTGATTGGAGAGAAAAAACACAGGACATGGATTGGAAGCTTCGATATTATCTCCCAGGTGCCAGGAGATGAAAAAGTGTTCCCCCTGCGTGCATTGCCCCAATTTGTGGATGAAAAGATAAACGAAGCCCAGAAAAGACTTCCCAAAGAACCATACGGAACAATCGATGGCATGGGGGAGTGGGTGGGAATTGATTTTGATCCTGCTGAAAATTGTGATTACACTGGCCGCTCTGACATGGTCACCATGTGCACCATGCTTCCGGAAGTCATTGAAAGCTACCATAATGATTTCAGATTCTGCTCCGAACGCTTTACCAACTTTAATGAGATTTTCTGTTATCTGAAAATGGAGCGTTGGCGGGAAGGTAATGAAATGGAAAACGAGGAATACAAAGTTAAACTAATCGATGAACTGAATATGGGTTTACGTAAAAATAAAATGGGAATGGTCACCGGAGCTGGAACCGGTTTAAAATATGCCTATATCGATTTTGTGATCTCAAATATCTCCAGAGGCGCACGGATAATTCAAAGTAAACTGAGAAAGTTTAAAATCACTAAAAATGCCTGGATTATGTTTCTTGATTCCTCTATGGAGGCAAATTGGATTGGTGTTTACGATGATACCCCACCTCCGCTTTTTCCTGATTTCGAAAACCGGGGAATATACGGGGTGGAAAAGAAACTTAACAAGATTAATAAGGGAAAATAAAACATTTTGATATCAGATGTCAGATATTTGATTTTAGATTTGGGGGATTCAGAATTGGAGATTGGAGAATTGAAGGATTGGAAGATTGAAGAATTAAAGAATTAAAGAATTAAAGAATTAAAGAATTGAAGAATTGAAGAATTGAAGAATTGAAGAATTAAAGAATTAAAGAAGATTCCCTGTTTTAAGGTTGTATAGTGGAGTATTGTACACTGTCAACCAAGAAAAATCCTTTCTAGTGTAGAGAACGAGCGGTTGCCCCGCTTATCGGTTGCCTCAATATAATAACTGACTTCACCCAATGAAGGCGGCAGTTCAAGAGTAAAATAATCTGCAGCAAAAGCCGGGCTTGTTCTGGAAGGGTAGGCTCCATGGGAAATCATAGGCATCCGCCTTTCGCCTTTGGAAGTCCTTAAGACCAGTTCGACACTGGAGAGCCCGCTGATATCATAAACAAAGGTATGAACAGTTCCTGTCTTGTCTGCATCTCGCAAGGACCCCTGTCCCCAGGTTAACCCACCGGGATTTTCGGGCGTGATCCAGGGTGGAAAAATAGTGGGGCCGGTTTGCTCCTGGTTTTTATTTACAAGAGAATCTATGGAGGTGTTGATTAAACTGTATGCGGCATTGGCTGCCAGAGTTACCTGTTGATCCCAGACCTGCTGCCCGGTCCAGTACCAGTAGCAACTGGTTTCTGCTGTTAAAAGTAACTTCAGTGCCTTTTTAAAGGATTCATCTGAGATGTTGGAATCTTCGAGACTGTGAATAGAATTCTGTAAAGCGGTAAGAACAGCCCAGGAGTTTAAATCGGGAGAATATGAATTTTCACTGTAACTGAACCATTTTCTGAATTGCGGATCTCCATTATCTGCACCACTCCAGGCCCCTGGTTCGAGATGGACCGGTTGTGATGGATCGGGAGGAAAGCGCTCCAGGTAATCTTTTATGGTGGTAAGCTCAAAACGGGGGTCGGTTTTAAGCCAGGCTACCAGCCGCTCAGTGTTGTGATGATAGTAACTATCGGCTCCTCCACCATGATTATCTCCATCGGAGTGAAGAATGAAAAATGGAGGGTGAGCAGGATCGAATGTGTCGAACCGGATTATACAGTCAAGCACCTGGGAGAGCACGTCCTGATATTGTAAAGCACCAAAACCACCCCGTCCATCTTCATTGCCAATATAACGCTCTGCAGGTATACCGATGAGGCTGTAAACCGTACCATCAATATCTTCATATTTGACATATTCTGGTTTAAGCAACGATGGACTGATTTTACTTCCAGCCCAGACATTTGATAATTGTATCCAGTCTTTTGAGGGTGGATTTTTTTGATCTGCCGGATTAGGTGGCAGTAATCCTTCTGACAGTCCCGCATAAGGATAATCTTTACATGAGCGATAACGGTGAATGGAATCGTAGATTACTGCGCTTACTCCAGCTTCTTTGAGTGCGGGAATCATCCGCACGTGAAAAGCGGTTTCCGGAGGGAAAAGAATACTGGAAACATCCGTTCCAAAGGTATGCTTAATGATATCGCGATGAAGTGCAATTTGTTTAATGATGTCCCGTTTGGGAATAAGGGGCATGATAGGATGGTAGAATCCAAATGAGGTAAAGTTGAGTCTTTTATACTGTCCCCTGGTGATAACAGATGCAGTCTTTTTGAGTAAACTGGTCCAGTTTTTAAAACACCCGCCACAGAGGTTTTCGCTTTCGCAGCGTTGAAGCTGCTCGATAAGACTGCCACTCCAACTGGTAGAGATACCTGCATAAGGAAGATCCCCATTGAGATAATTATTTATGGCATCAGAAATAAAACTGGTATAGTTACCGCATCTGGAACCGAATATCGCTTCCAGTTCTCCATTCCAGAAGCTGGGATCTGCAGCTCTATAATAGGGCTGATGCATGTGCTTATGAATAGCGAAATACAAGCGGGGTTGGGTGTTATCAATAGCCATGGGATAAGCATCCTTTTGATTAGGAAAATGAAAACAAGTTTTTTTAGAGAAACAAAAGCAAACAGGATGCCGGAAGGGAATCGTCTTGGGGGGAATTTGATTCAGAGGCTAAAAGAGGCAGGATATATCTGCCTCTTCAGGTAAAATCAAACCTTGTAGAATTACAGGACATTTATACGAGCCCCGATCCGAAACTGCCAGTTTGACCCGGGGATTCTTTCTGGAGCAGGCAGGTTCGAATTTTTCTCGTAAACAGTGGTATTGTTACCTTCGATGCTTTTTTTGGTAGTAAAACTAACCTGCTCGAAAGCCAGTTCACCATACAAGGTTAATAGATCTGAGAGCGGGAAGTTTGCTCCTGCCAAACCCAGAAATCCCAGTTTCGGAGATGTTTTAATCTTTCCATCTATTGTTTCATTACTTGACAAATTGGCTATTTCAGTAACGATTTTCTGTTCATACTTCCAGGAGTTCCAGAAAAAACCTATCCCCACGCCTGTATACATTGTAATCAGTTCCAGTACTTCAAAGTGCGGAACGACCAATGCTTTGAGTCCCCAAAGGGTGGATCTGTAGGTAGTGTTGACTTTTAAGTTTGAAGACTCCTGGAAAGTCTTTAATCTTGGTATATTGCCGGAAAATCCCAGCCCCGCATGCAGCGCAATATTGGGCATCAGAAAATATTGTATTCCCAGATCCATTTTTAGACCCCGGCCGAAATTAAAATAGGAATCTTTTTCCTCGGAGGTATCGATTGTAATACCGGAAGTACTGGTTTTGATAGAGGAATACAGCTTACCACCGGAAGAAATCCCAATCCCCATGGAGCCGTAGACATTAAGCGTTTCATTTTTCTGCGCGGAAACCAGAGCAGACAAAACCAGAACCCAGAAAATGTTTTTAAAACACATAAACTGTCCTTTTCAGAGTATTCTTTTTAATTGTAAACGTTGTAATCGATTTCGGGAAAAATATTGTTATGCGATTCCAAGAGTGAAACAAAGTTTTCATCCACTCTGTCTGAATTGACATCCTCATAAAGTCGCAGAAAGTTGGCAATGTGCTCTTTGGTTCTTCTTACTGCATATTGAACCATAGTGCCATTTTTCATTATGAAAGCCCAGTCACTTGACTCTGCCAGAAGCAGTTCGCGAGCCATCTGATTCAATGCCCGTTTCAAAATACCTTCTGCCTGGGGCTTTGCTCTGGCCACCTCCACCATTCGCTCTTCCATGCGGTGGAGATGCCGGTAAATCCAATCATTATTTTTATGCAACCAGACATCAGAGTAACCTCCTTCACCCCAGCTGGAAAAAGATGGTTCAGCGACCTGATTTGAGGGATAAAGGGAGAGATAATCTGAAGGGGTAATCATCCGAATTGTGTTCTGCTCGAATTCAATTTTTCTGATCAGGAAATTCAACCATTCCGGTCCTTCATACCACCAGTGACCAAAGAGTTCGGCATCGTAAGGAGCAACGATTATGGGAGCACGGTCCATTATTGAGCAGAGATATTCAGCCTGTTTTTCCCGGTTGAACATGAAATTACCGGCATGCATAGCCGCAACCCGCATGGCATCATCCCGGTTGTACGGCAATTTATCGGCAGTTTTATTGGTTATGCGGTAATACTTAATTCCTGTATTGATGCGAATCCCGATTGGGTCAATATATGGAGCGATATAATCCATTTCCAGATCAAATCCAATATCCCGGTAAAAATCCCTGTAGGCAGGATCTCCAGGGTAACCTTCCTGAGAACTCCATACCTGACGTGATGATTCGGCATCACGGCCAAACGCCGCTACCGGAGCACCTTTACAATAGACCGGTGCAAAAACCCCAAATTGTGGCTTGGGCTCTGCAAAAAGAATCCCGTGTGTTTCAGCAAAGAAGTATCTGATGTTTGCTTCTGCGAGGATTTTCTCCAGACCGGGATAAAAACCACACTCCGGTAGCCAGATGCCCACAGGATCTCTGTCCAGGAATTTACGGTAAGAGTTTACTGCAGTAATTATCTGAGCCCGTACCGCATTGGGATTGAGCTGCATATTTGGCAGAAAACCATGTGTCGCACCACAAGTGATAATTTCAAGA
Source organism: Fibrobacterota bacterium (assembly GCA_023436145.1). GTDB lineage: Bacteria > Fibrobacterota > Chitinivibrionia > Chitinivibrionales > Chitinispirillaceae > JAAYPC01. The sequence continues at coordinate 11,963 of JAEZKP010000001.1, forward strand.
TATCCGGAATCCTGATATTTTTTAAACCCCCGAAGAACATCACCACCATAAATATTCTCAAAAAGATTCCTGCACATCAGGAATCTGCCTAAATAGTACTGGGCGGTTTTTTGAAATTCCGGTTGTTTAGCGGTGCGTTCAGTTTCCTTTTCTGCAAGTTCAATCAGTTTATTTATATGACGCAGGTATCTTTCCTGAAGCAATGAATCACTTAACATCGAACAGAGTGGCGGGGTAAGAGACATGGTGAGTCTGAAAGGGATACCATCATCGATGAGGTTGTCAAAAATGGACAGAAGCGGCAGATACGTTTCGGTTAATGCCTCATAAAGCCAGTTCTCCTCCATCATGTAGTCACATTCAGGATGTCGAACAAAAGGCAGATGTGCATGCAGAACAAGGCACAGATAGCCTTTGGGATTACTTTCATATCGATTCATAATGGAAATATGTCCGTTTCAGGATTGATTTTCATATGATGCAGAACCTAGATACTGATTGTAATCTCCGGTAGTTGACCTCAAATCCAAATCCACAGGTGGCATTATTACTGCTTTTTCCCCGTCATTTTCTTCACTCTCATCAAAATACTCATTGGCATCGATTGGAACATCACTGCAATCAAAAAAGGTTTCAGAAATATTGGAAAAATTTTTAATTATTTCCTGGGATGTTAAAACAGTTTCTTCTCCGGTTAAATCTAAAGCGACTACTTCCAGGGTAAAGTGATCTTTTTCGGTTTGCGGAACTGCAAAAATCATCTCACCACTTGGCTCCGTGATCTGGTAGTCGACTATTTCTGTCTCAGAAGCATCTGGACAATCTGTTTGGATTTGTTCCGGAAAATTCTTCAGATCTTCATTCAGATATGATCTGTTTTTGATTCGAAGGATCAACTTCGATTCAGTTTCTATACTATCGATACTATTTTTCAGATATTCCGGGGCAAGTTCCCAATATGTAAACATGAGTTCGGGATTGATCGGCAGCGCGCAAATATACGACTCCTGATAAAAGTCAGGAACATCAGTGCTGAAACGGTATGCAGGAGCCTTGCATTGATTAACTAAACTATCAGCTCCGGTTTCTGATTTAATAAAATACTTTTTTAAAAGAACCAGTCTGTGTGAATGAGATTTAAACTTATGCCTTCTGCGCATCCGTTTTTTGGTTATTCGAGAGAAAGCTTTGGAAGCGACACCTCTGGGGATAATATTTTTACGGAAATTTCTACCTGACTTTCTGGCCATTGTAAATCCGGAAGTGTCGCGAAAAGAGCCTGGTGCAAGAGGAATTAATAGTTAGTATCAGAAGATTGAAACCATTTCCGACCAGCATTAATTCCTATCTGAATCTTCAAGAATTCTTCTTTGTTGTTTTTGTAATCGCTGTCCCATCTTTGCCCGTATTCGAAAAAGATGTCAAACAGACCTCCACCCTGGCGCATAGGCAGACCTACTCCCAGTGTAATTCCGAATTCTGAAGCAGTTGACACGGGTAATTGGTTAAATCGGAAACCTGCCCGATACTGCATAATTTCATGATACCTGGGGGTGAGAAGATTGGGCGCCGGAATAAACTGTGCACCAATGGAAAATCCGAAGGCGTTGTCAAATTCCTCACCGGATTGTGGATAGTATTTACTCCAGATTTCAGTTTCAAAATCAGCAGCGCATAACCATTCTGGCGAAATCTGATAAGATGCTCCGAATCCAATGGTAGGTGCAGGCCTCATCGGATAACTTCTGCTGGTTGCTTTCTCCTCCAGTGAGTCGGATATAGCAGCATTGTTGATTTTATGAATTTCATTGATATCATCTTCAAAGAAGTATTGTCCGGACATACCCAGGGTAAGTTTTTTGATGGGTACCTGAATACCTCCGGAGATGCTGTTTCCTGCGAAAGAGACCGAAGTGGAATCTAATATCTCACCTGGAAAAGGACCGCCCGAAAATTTTAGTTTTTCAGTTACAGTATTGAAATAGTATCGTTGATAGGCTATACCAATTTTGGCAATTTTTTTAATGTCATAGCCCCAGCCGGCACGCCAGGCAATAGGACTACCTTTACGAATTAGACCTATCTTGGCTGTATCATTTTCAATCAGGTACTTCATATCAGCATTTCCGGTCTGGCTAATTGAAAGACCTATTGTTCCCCATTTTTTTATGGGAAAGGAGAAAGAGAGGATATGAGGGTTGAATGCCAGATGGTTGGTTTCATTGTTGCCCTCTTTGATGTTTGTAAAATCAAGAGAGCCGTGTGCTGAGAATACTGCTCTGTTAAAGGCGCCAAGATTTGCAGGGTTTTCTGACATTCCTAACAGATCGTTACTGATTCCGATACCTGCTCCACCCATTGACAGAGATAAGCCTGTACCTGCCTGAAAAGGAACTCCTGATGGGTAGCGCAGCCCCAGCATGGATTGAGAATTAGCCGAAACAACAGACAGAAGTCCGATTGTTATAATGGAATAAAGAGAATACTTTCTTATCATGTCATTCATTCTATTCTTTAGTGGTTAAGGTCGCTTTGAATTCAGGATTGTTCCAGGTGATTTCCTTCCATGTATAATCATCTTTGCCGGAAAGCTGAATGTAAAGGTATGCAGTTTTTTGAGATCCAGTTGAAAATTTCTGCAGTATATCTTCCAGGTTTCTGAGGAAAAATGTATCGGTTGGTGCTTTTGTTGTATCAACAGTAACTGTCATTTCCATTTGCCTCAGTACTCTACCGCTAAGAAATACCTTGTTGTTATCAAAGAGTGTATCTGAGAGGTGATAAAGAATTCTTACCTGGGTAGCTGTGTCGTTAGTGAAACCTTTATAAGATTTGGGGGCTATTGAAAATCCTGCAGAAAGTATCCTGAAAGTTTTTAAAGATGCAAGGGTATCCTGCAGGCTGCCAATATCCAGTTTAAATACAGCAGTTCTTTGAGTGGCAAAAGAGGAAACCGGTATTTTTGAGAGTGAATCAATATTCTGGTCCATTGCTACAAAATTGGTGTAATTGGATTTGAGATTGGCGATGATGGAATCAGAACCGATTCGGAGATAGAACTTCAATGTCGCAGAGGCTGAGAGGTGTGCCAGGCTGCCGGGCTCATCGTTGAAGAGATAAAATCTCAGGTAGACAGGTTTGACACAGGTGTCAGAATTACAGGCTTTGATCGTTTCTTTGATACTTAAGACGATATTTTCAACAGAATCTCTTATTAGCTGGTTGGATGTAGAGCCAATATACTGTGTTGAATCCCCATTAAGATAAACAGAAGCAAGTGGTAATTGTCTGGAGGATGGAGCGCGGGATGTGCTGTCACCATCAGTGCAGGCAAACAAATCTAATTTTACAGGCAAACTGGAATTTTTATCGGTGTTCTTGAAATTGGAAAATTGCAGAGTGATTGAATCAATTTCGAGACTGGTGTTATCAGTCGCTTTTGTTTTGAAGGCGTTCAAAATTTCTGAATTGAATTTAAATTCAACAAAACCAGAAGCGCTTACGTTATCTTTGTTTCCTACAGAAATTACTGACCTGTGGATTCCAAAGAGAGAATCATTCTGATCCGGAGTACTAAATGCGCTTGTTACAGGTAGCGAATTGAAGCTCCTGAAGTTGGGATTCACTTCGGTTAATGAGGGATCAATATCCCGGATAATGTCTTTTCCCAGACCGGTTGTCTCATCAAACCGTGAGCAGAAAAGAAGAAACATTAATAACAGTGTGGTAACCGAACAACTAATTTTTTTTAACATGGCACCTGCCGAGGGAACTGGTGATAAAGGTATTTTCTGGTACAGCGGATCAGCACCAGGGATATAATGTGACAGAAAAAATAGAATCACGATTTCAAAGAAGTCAAAAGATTCTGCTCTTTTTTAAATTCTTCATTTCTATAACGGTATTTCAGCTGTTCTGAGCAATAGAAATGCCGGTTCCAACCTTCAGAATTGCCTCAAATTAAATATTTATTGAAATCGCCTTTTAGTTAAGCATACTCATTAAGTATTTTCCGAAGATAATCGGACAGCTATATAATGTAGTTTCAGCACAACAGGATTTTCAACGGTTATTATTAAAAACTCAAAGTAGTTCCAGATAAATAGTGTACCGCAACTGGTAAAGAAGTTTTTTTCGTTCCGGACTTGTATGCAAAATATAGCAAATAAACGACCTTCAGAGTGCAATATACTGATTGTTGATGATGAAGTGCAGATCAGTAACATGCTCAAAGATGTGCTGAAAGCCAGGTACAAAGTAAAGGTTTGTCAGAGTGGGAAAGAGGCTTTTGCTCTGATAGATAAAATAGATTTTGATGTTGTAGTTACTGATTTGAAACTGCCAGACATTTCCGGAATTGAAGTGCTCCGTTATGCAAAAAGCAAGGATGAGTATACCGAAGTTATCGTGATAACCGGATTTGCCTCTCTGGATTCTGCCACTCTGGCAATTAATCTGGGTGTTTATTCTTATCTGATGAAGCCGCTGTCTCTTCCGGTATTTATGATACAGGTGGAACGGGCAGTGGCCACCAGACTGTTTCATTTGAAAAGTATCAGGCTTATGCAACAGTCTGATATGATGGAACCAGAGGCCAAAGGACATCTTTCAGATATAACCTCTCTGTATTTTTTTCTCCGCAAACTGATGCTTTCGTTGGAGGTTTCTGAAATCATGAGAATTACGCTGGAAGAAGTTAACCAGAAGACCGGCGCTATGTTCTCCGTTATCTGTGTGAATCTACTGGGGTTTTCCGAGCTTTTTGCAATGCCTGCAACTGGGGACTTTGATGAAAAACTATTGTGGGAACTGCTTTTCAGGTTTTATAAAAAGGGTGAGCAGCATATCGATTGGGATAAATTTATCAATCGGGAGATTCCATTGTATCTTTTCAAAGGGAAACAGGGTGAGTCGGTAGATCCTGCTTCGTTATATCCGGTGCATGTTCCCATGATGGTTACTGATCGGCCCATAGGAACACTGACGGTTTTTTTCGAGGATCCTGCCACATCCCATCAGGATCAGAACCTTTTTCTGTATGTCTTTTCCTCGATTGTCTCATCGATAGTGGAGCATGGATACTCTGCATTGCAAGCCAGACAACAGGCTAAAACCGACAGCCTCACTGGTATAGCCAACCATCGGCTCTTTCATCAGACTCTGGAGAGGGAAATAGCCCGTGCAAACCGTAGAAAAGGCCACTTTTCTTTAATTTTAATCGATATCGATAATTTTAAAAGGATTAATGATACCTACGGGCATCAGGTGGGTGATGCAGTGATAATAGATCTGACCAGACGCATATCCTCTATTATCCGTACAGGTGATGTGCTCGCCCGTTATGGTGGAGAAGAGTTTGGGATTATTCTTCCGGATACCGACCTTTTTGGTGCTGAGACTCTGGCTTCCAGAGTACTCACCTCAGTATCATCCAGTCCGCTGATTTATTCTCAATATGAGATTAATTACACCGTTAGTATCGGATTTGTGGTGTATGATGGTACTGAGCCGGTGAAAAAAGATCACCTGATAGCTGTTGCGGATGCAGCATTGTATGATTCAAAGCGAAATGGTAAAAACAGAGTTTCACTGGGTCATCTTACAGTATGAAAGTCTCTGAAAGTATTATCTCATTGATGGTCCATGGATATAGTGCACTCTTAACACTGATTCGTTTTATTGTTTTTCCTTTTCTAAAAAATGTGGACCGTCAAAGGAAATGGGATCTTTCGGGACGACAGAAGATTCCGGCTGCAGTGAGAGATTATCGTCAGAAAAGAGTCGTATGGGTTCATGCTGCGTCACTGGGAGAAGCAAAGCTGCTTTGCAAGTTTCTGTTGATTCTTGAGCAGCGTAATCCTGAGGACATGTATTTAGTGACAGCGGTAACCAGAACCGGTGTTGAATATCTGGAGAAAAACTCACCTGACTCTGTGTGTGCTATTGGTTTTTTTCCCCTGGATACGATTGCCCTGGTGAGAAAAATAATCAATCATTACCATGTCTGCAGGGTCTGGCTTCTGGAAACTGAACTGTGGCCATCAATGCTCTGGACTCTTAAACATATGGCAATACCGGTGGGTGTAGTTAACGGGCGCATTGAGGAGGATTCATTTGTCAGGTATCAGCGTTTCCGGTTCCTTCTGAATTATTTCTTTAAAGATTTCGATATTATACTGGCGCAAAATGAAACATATGCAGATCGGTTCAGGGCTCTTGGAGTCAGAGATGAGTGTATTCATGTCACAGGTAATATTAAAGGTCATGTCATTATCAAAAGACCACCGGTGCATGACTGGAAAAGCATCCGCCGGGGACTGGGACTTACTGAGGATGATCTGGTGATAAGCTGCGGATGTATACACCGCGGTGAAGGTAATGTGATCAGACAGTGTTTTGATACATTGAAGAACCATGGAATTAACTGTAAAATGATCATAGTGCCCAGATATCTTAACGAAATACCGGATCTGATGGGTGAAATTGGTGAAGGCCTGCTTCATATTGATGATATCACCACTTTATGCAAATGGCAAATGTGTGTGATCGGAAAAATGGGGATTCTTGATGACATGTATATGATCGCTGATGCGGCAATAATCGGTGGAACTTTCTCAGATGTCGGAGGCCATAATGTCTGGGATGCAGCACGCTTCGCCATACCGGTTTTTTTTGGCCCTGACTACCGCACACAAGTTGATGGATGTGAAAAACTCGTGGATAACGGAGTGGGTTTCAAATCTCACAATGGACTGGAGCTGGCTGATCTGATAGCAAATGTACTTAAGAGGGAACCGAAAAAGTTTATGCAGGCACAGCTGCTGTTTATGGATAAAATTAATCAAAGTCAATCTGTACTGGGACCGTTATTACCATGACCGCTCATGTGCATTTCTTCTGTGGTGATGAAGTTGTAGGCAGGGAACGGGCTAAAATGAAGCTTCTAAACAGCATCAAAGAGCTTCATGGTAATATCACCATCGAAAACTTCGATTTTGATACTGATGACATCTCTGCATTTATGGAAAGCCTGCTCACTCCTTCGCTTTTTCAGGATATACGGGTATTCCAGATTCATCGCGCTCACCTTCTAGGCGAAAACGAAGTTAAAAAACTAAATAAATTGCTGGATTCTCTTCCACCCGATACATATATCATAATCGAAATCGATGAGGAGAAAAAAGGTAAGACCGATTATAAGGCGATCAAAAAATTCAAGATTGAAAAAAGATGCGAATCTAAGCAAAGTGACTGTGTTTTCCTGGAATTCCCGAAACCTGCCGAATATCGAATCGGAGCATGGCTGGTAGAACAGCTGCCACGACTCTTTAACCGGACTATCACCAAAACTGATGCTGATTTCCTGGTTGATCTGGTGGGAAATGATTTAAGCTTACTTTACTCGGAACTGCAGAAAATTGACACTCATCTTTCAGCAGGAGAACCGGTTGAACACGAAATAATTGAAAAGATTGTCGGCTCCTCAAGGCAGATGACCGCTTTCGAGCTGGCTGCAGCTTTGGCTGAACGTCAATTTCCCAGAGTATTGCAGATAATCGATTCACTTTTTAATACCAGCGCTTTTGTACCTGCAATTGTATCTGCCATTTACAGACACTTCTGGGCTCTGTTTCGGATCAGATGCTTTGCAAGTGCTAATCCTCAGGTGGTAAAGCGGTTTCAGAACGCAAAAGGTTATAACAACCCTGATCAGAATGAATGCGGTTTTGCCATAGGACGGGCTGCCGGTCTTCTGGGTAATGGTGAACAGAGAAAAGTATATCCGGTAATAATTGCTTCCGGAATTGTTTCTCAAGCCAGAAATTTTACAGATCAGGAACTTAAAATTATTCTTAAATGGCTTCTTGAATTTGATTACGGGGTTAAGACCGGGAAGATCGAAGGTACACAGCAGGATTTACAAATGCTTTGCTTTAAAATCGACAGAGTCACCGAACTGCTCAGGGATGGGATTACAGATTGAGATATTTTTTCAGAGTTGAATATGACGGAAGCAGTTATGGTGGATGGCAGCGACAGCCAAATGCTGTAAGCATACAGGAATTGCTGGAAAAAGCATTTCAGACTGCTTTAAGGGAACCTGTTTCTATAGTCGGCGCAGGACGTACTGATGCAGGGGTGCATGCCAGGGGACAAGGAGCGCATCTGGATTCCGGAAAACCAATCGATATCAGGCGCTGCGAACTTTCAGTCAATGCCCTTTTGCCCAGGGAGATCGCAATCTATAATATGCAGCCGGTTAGTGATTCATTCCATGCACGATACTCGGCTACCAGCCGCCGCTATATATATAGGATGTGTACCAGGAAACGGCCGCTGAATTTTGAGAAGGTATGGATGATTTACTACCGGATCGATTGGGACCAGATAAGAAACAATATTGACTTCCTCAAGGGTGCTCATGATTTTACCTCATTCTGTGCATCCGGAAGTGACACGCCCAACAATGTCTGTACAGTTAAGAGTGTGACACTGGAAGAAAAGTCGGGATTTATAACTTTTACTATCGAAGCTGACAGATTTATCTACAAAATGGTTAGAACGATTGTCGGAACATTGGTTGAAATAGGGCGGGGTAAGATCAGATCATCCATGGAGGAAATTATCGCTGGTAAAAACAGGGCTCTTGCAGGTGAAACAGCACCTCCTTTCGGCCTTTTTCTGGAGAATGTTTTTTACCAGGAGGTGATATGAGAAGAAATTCTGATGGTAAAACTGCAGTATATCTGCTTTTTCTTGTACTTGGTATCGGCTTTGGGCTGATCGCCGGCGGAGAGTTTATGCGACGGCTGTCAAGTGGGCAGTTTAATTCGCTTTTCGTAAAGGAACAACCCCATGCTGACACTCTGGAAAGCAATGCCTCTGTCCGGGTCGCAGATACCACCAAGCCGGAAAAAACTGTTCAGCAGGATATCCTGGATACCCGAAAAAATGCAATCGTTAATGCCACCAGAAAGGTTGCTCCATGTGTAGTAGGAGTCGTGGTTACCCAGATTCAGGTGGTTAAAAATCCTTATCAGACCAATGATTTTTTTGATTTTTTCTTCGGGCCCGAACTTATGCCCAGATACCGTGAAGTTGAAAGTATGGGGTCCGGTTTTGTTATCCGCAACGACGGAATGATACTGACAAATTACCATGTAGTCCAGAATGCCGCAAAATTGTACGTGAATTTTTCCGATGGACGCAGGATAGAAGGTAAAATAGTAGGAGTTGATGAGAGATCTGATCTGGCTGTGATTTCGGTTAGCGGCAACGGATTTAAAAGTGTATCTTTTGGAAACTCCGAAGATGTAATGATCGGCGAATGGGCTATCGCCATAGGAAACCCGTTTCTTAATTTTATCAATGATGCACATCCAACAGTAACTGTAGGAGTTGTCAGTGCATTGAACAGGAATTTCGCACCTTCGGAAGGCGTTGTATATTATCAGGGTATGATTCAGACCGATGCAGCCATTAATCCCGGAAACAGTGGCGGGCCGCTGGTAAATGCACTGGGAGAAGTGATAGGTATTAATACCTTTATCTTCACCGGCTCAAACTCCAACAAGGGCTCCATCGGTATCGGGTTTGCCATCCCCATCGAACGTGCCCGTAGAGTGGCCGAGGAGCTGATCCGGTATGGAAAACGACGCCAGGTCTGGACCGGTATTTCTGTGCAGGATCTTAACCGTTCCATAGCTATTGCTCTGGATTATGAAAGTACAGACGGTGTTGTAATAGTCAGTGTACAACCGGGCAGTCCGGGTGAAAAAGCCGGCTTGAAACCCGGTGACATCCTGAAAAAAATGGGTAACCGGATGATCCAGACTCATGCGGATATCGATGGATTCTTTCTGGATTATTTTGTCGGTGACAGTGTTAATATGGTTATAATCAGAAAATCTAAACAGATGCAGATGAATTTAATACTGAAAGAATATACCAAATAATTTCAATCAGATCGGAGAAAGGACAGATATGGCGGTTCCTTTAAAAGAAAAAAGAATCTCAACATTGATAATTGTCGTGCTGATAGGAATTCTCATAGGTTCATATCTGAACAGTATCGTCAAAATGTTGCCAGGCGGAGAAAGTGTAGTCAAAACATTCTTCACATATAGTATTCCATTCGGCGTTGGAGATTTCGTTAACAACAAACCTGTATTAATTAACCTCCATGCCATTAGATTCCAGTTTGGTTTCCTGATTGAGTTCAGTTTACTGTCCATTATCGGAATATTTATCAGTTTGTATTTTTTCCGCTGGTACAGATGATAAGAGAATGTGAGATTTCAGATATTTGATTTTAGATTTGAAGAGTCGGAATTTTAGATTAAGAGTCGGAATTTTAGATTAAGAGCCGGAATTTTAGATTAGGAATCGGAATTTTAGATTAGGGAGTCGGAATTTTAGATTAGGGAATCGGAATTTTAGATCAGGGAATCGGAATTTTAGATTAAGAGCCGGAATTTTAGATTTCCTATTTCTGCTTTCGACATTCGATATTCGATATTCGATATTCGATATTCGATATTTGGTATTTGGTATTTGTAATTTGGTATTTGTAATTTGGTATTTGTAATTTGGTATTTGGTATTTGGTATTTGTAATTTGGTATTTGGTATTTGGTATTTGTAATTTGGTATTTGGTATTTGGTATTTGGTATTTGGTATTTGGTATTTGTAATGAAAGGATATTATTACCGATGAGATTCTTCGGTGGCACAATTTCCGAACTGGTAAAGCAGGTCCGTGCAGGAGAGTATAGCTGCTGCGATCTGGCTGAGCGTTCACTCAAGCTTATTGAGAACGGAGACGGCAACATAAATTCCTTTGTTTCAGTTGAGCGGCAGAAAGCAATTGAGAGGGCAGAGCTGCTTGATAAGCTTCCCGCTGACAAAAAGGAAAAATTGCCTCTGTTGGGAATTCCTGTTGCGGTTAAGGATAATATCTGCACTATGGGGATAAAAACCACCTGCGGTTCCCGCATGCTTGAGAATTTTACTCCTCCCTATGATGCAGCCGTGGTGGAGATGCTTAATAATGCAGGTGCTGTGATTGTGGGAAAAACCAACATGGATGAGTTTGCCATGGGTTCAAGTACTGAGACTTCATTTTCCGGAATTACCCGCAACCCGGTAGATCCCGAAAGAATTCCAGGTGGTTCCAGCGGAGGAAGTGCTGCGGCTGTAAGTGCAGGATTTGTGCCTGCAGCGTTGGGCTCGGATACGGGGGGATCAATTCGCCAGCCATGCAGTCATTGTGGTGTAGTAGGGCTCAAACCAACTTATGGAAGAGTTTCCCGTTATGGACTGGTAGCATTTGCTTCCTCTTTAGATCAGATTGGGCCTGTTACCTCGGATGTCAGGGATGCCGGCCTGTTGCTCTCTATCCTTTCTGAAAAAGACAAACGCGATTCTACCAATGCCGGTAAACCTTTTACCGATGATTCTTCTATTTACAACGGTGACATAAGGGGAATGCGTATAGGACTTCCCAGAGAATATTTCGGTGATGGTCTTTCCGATGTAGTACGGAATCAATTAAATGCGCTTCTGGACAAAATGAAAAGTGCTGGCGCCACAGCTGTAGAAATCTCCCTGCCCCATGTCCAATATGCAATTGCTACTTATTACATTGTCTGTACCGCTGAAGCATCGTCAAATCTTGCCCGTTATGATGGTGTCAAGTATGGGTTTAGAGATGTTTCAGCTGCAAATCTGCTGGATATGTACACCGAAACCAGGCAAAAGGGATTCGGAGATGAAGTGAAACGCAGAATAATGCTGGGGACTTATGTGCTCAGTTCAGGCTATTATGATGCCTATTATCTGAAAGCCGCAAAGGTGAGAACCTTAATTGCTCAGGATTTCACTGATGCATTCCGGGAATGTGACATAATAATGTCTCCGGTCACTCCTACTCCGGCTTTTAAGATCGGGGAAAAAACAGAAGATCCGCTGCAGATGTATCTTACGGATATCTACACTGTATCTGCAAATCTTGCCGGACTCCCGGGTATCAGTGTGCCTTGCGCTTCTGTGGATGGATTACCTGTAGGCGTTCAATTTATGGCTCCAGCCTGGAGGGAAGATATGATTCTCAAAGCTGGATTTGCTGCTCAGTGCATATCTGACAGATGATTCTCATGCCTGGGGCAAAAAGAATTTATGCCGGGGGGTGCATTCTTTGCGCGATTTTGGTGATTATCACAGGGTGTGCACCATCAATCCGTTACACCCGTGATTCTGCGCTGGGAAAAAGGGATACCGGGCAGCAAAATTATTCTGAAAAAATTACCGATGAATTGGTAAGTGATATATCTGTTTCCGGCATTCCTTCTGACCGGCTGCAGTCAGTCATCTCATCTTATATTGGTGCTCCTTACCGTCTGGGGGGGATGTCTGCAAAAGGATTCGATTGTTCCGGGTTTGTCTGCCTGGTATACAAAAAGGTTTTCAATGTTTCACTTCCCCGCTCATCCTCACAAATGCAACATTGTGGCAGAAGAATCTCATTGAAGGATGCCTCTGCTGGTGATCTGATCTTTTTCAGAAATTACAGGATTGGCAGGATAGGACATGTTGGCATTTATATGGGAGAGGGTCGTTTCGCTCATGCAAGTGTGAAGCATGGAGTCAGATATAGTGACTTGCGCGAACCTTATTATAAAAAACGTTTGGCAATGATACGGAGGATTTTTAAATGAAAGTCGCTTATGCCGGCGAACGGGGTGCATTCGCCGAACTGGCTGCAATAGAATATTTCGGTAAAAAGTGTCAGTACATTGCAGTAGGTGATTTTTCCACAGTCTTTGAATCAGTTGCAAATGGAAACTGTGATTACGGTGTAATTCCCATTGAAAATTCCCTGGCTGGTTCGATTCATCAGAATTATGACCTGCTATTGGAAAGCAACACTCAGATTACCGGAGAAATCCTTTTAAAAATAGGTCATTGCCTGATTACCAACAAAAATGTAAAGCAGAAGGATCTCAAAAGTGTTTTTTCCCATCCGCAGGCCTTAGCCCAATGTAAAAACTTCCTTAGAAAACACAAGGAACTTCAGGTTGTGCCATTTTCAAATACTGCTGCAGCTGTAAAAAAGATCAGAGATGAGAAATTGTCCGATGCAGCAGCGATCGCTTCCATGCAGGCAGCCATCGATTTCAACATGGATGTACTGGCATCCAATATTGAAGACCACAATTGTAATACCACCAGGTTTCTTATCATTTCTGCCCGGACTAATAATACCAGTGCCGATCCTAAAAAAGTAAAGACCTCAATAGTTTTCTCTACCAAAGATCTTCCCGGTGCACTTTTTAAATGCCTGGCTGTGTTTGCATTGCGGGATATCAATCTTTTCAAGATAGAATCCAGACCAATTCATGGCAAGGGTTTTCAATATCTTTTCTATCTTGATCTGGAAGGTGATATGCGTCAGGATGCAGTCAGAAATGCAATTGATCATTTACAGGAACTTACTACTTTCTACCGGCTTCTGGGCTCCTATGAAATGGGAAAGTTGATTGAGCCAAGCTATAACCGGCGGGAAATCAAAGATTAACCACTGAACTGTTCTTCGTTGAACCAGTAAAGCATTCATTTCTTCTCATTCCGGTATTACAGATCTGTTAATCTGGTATTAGGTTTTTCTTTAATCAAATTACCAGATGATGAAATCCGATCCATATCAGAAATGTCAGGTTAGTTTAACAAACATAAAGACTGCGTTAGGAGCAGGGCACGCAAATAAATTCCAAATCACAAACACTAAATCCTAAAAAAATCCCAATTACCAACTATTCGAAATACAAACAAGAAAAAAAGCAGATAGAGGTCACTATCCTGTTTCGAATTTCGGATTTCGAATTCTCTATTCATTCTCATGTCCCTGTTTAGAATTTGGGTATTATAATTTGGATTTTGTTTGGAATTTAAGATTTGTGATTTGGTGCTTTCTGGTCTGAAAATCCAAATCTCAAGCTGTTTTTTGCAGTAATCTTTTGTTAAATTAACCGGACATATTTGATTCATATTGGAATTTGCTGAAACTCTCTCTATAATTAAAGTATGATGGTGTAACCTTTTTACAGGTTGGCTCTATGTACTCATACTGTAAAATCTGCTGCATAATGCTTTTACTGCTGGTAATTTGTGCCAGGGCAGCTGTTCTTTTTGAAGATAATTTTCAGAACGCGGGATATTCAGCGAAGAACTGGACACTTATCAGTGCCGGTGCCAATGAACTGCAATTCGTTGATAATAAAGCGACTATCATCAATCCCGATGAAACCTACTCTGCTTTGGCTGTTCATGAATTCTATCAGGAGCTTTCCACCTTTACAGTCTCTGCGAAAGTATACTCAGAATTCCCAGGTTCAGGTCTTTATTTCTGCTTTGGTGACATGCGGGATGGTTACCGGGGCTATGCTGCTTTGTTGAGTGATGATGGAATTTACCTGTATAAATTCTATCCTGAAAGTGTAAGTGTAATTGGCAGTCAGCCCAGTGCGTTTGTAAAACTTGGAGAAAACCGGCTCGCAGTAAGCAGGATAAACGGAAAAATCTATGTGTTCTGCAATGGATATTATGTCTGCGGTGTTAAGGATGAGGAATTCTTTTCCGGTGACATTGCACTTATTGTTCCTCCTGGTTCTGAAGCTTCCTTTGATGATGTAATTATTGAAAATTGCATCGCAGATACTTCACATTTTGACCCATTCCTGGATGACTTTCTGGAAAAAAACCGGTTTGGCTGGACCAGTCTCGGTAATGCCAAAACTGACTGGTTAAACAGTAACCTGCAGATTCAGACCGGTGATCTTCAGGAGTTCTATAACAGTATTGATCTCCCCCTGAATTCGTTTAACATGAAAACTGTTGTCCATTATAATCAGGGCGACAGCAGTTCTTTTTACGGCTTTTTTATCAAGGCGGCTGATAGTAGCGATACGGCTCTTTCTTTCTACCAGTTCGCGATTTCAGCCGAAAAGAAATTTATAATCAAAAGCAGAAACCAGGTTATGGAGACGGCTTGTCATCAGTCTCCGGTTGAAAAAACTGCTTCTGACTATGATACTCTTGAATTGATCAGAGATAAAGGTATGTTCGTTTTTTATGCTAATGGTGTAAAACTGGGGGAATGCTCGGAGATCAGGGGAAACGTAACGGGTGCAGGATTGTTTGTTTCTTCCAGCCTGGATATTTCCTTCGATAAGTTTGAAATTATGAATACAGGTATGCAAACTTCAAACAGAAAAGTCAGCAGAAAAGATGTTGAAATAAAGTACGCGGGTAAAAAAGTTTTGATAGTCGATCTTATGGGAAGAACTGTTTCTTCAAAAACAAATCTGCAATCAAATTTGATTTTAAAAATTAAAGAAGATATGGCTTGGGAAAAAAGAATAAAAATTGGGAAGTGGAAAGGCTCCGTAATAACGGAACCTTAGAAGACTTATCTGTTTTTGCTCATGGCTTTGAGGCATTTCATACAGATCTTGACCTTTTTGGATGCACCATCTACAACCGCTTTTATAGTGCGGATATTGGGGTAGAAAATCCTCTTATTTACGTTATGAGCATGAGAGATAGTGTTACCAGCTTGTGGATGTTTGCCGCATATTTCGCAAGTCTTGGACATAATTCCTCCAGAAGAATAAATCAAAAATGATGCTCAAATATAAATCCGGGCACAAATTATATACCAGTAAAATTTTTAAAGACTCTTTTTTTGGGCAGATAATGTTAACTAGTTTATCCACAGCAACTATTTTACCCTCGCACCATTTATTACAAATTGCTATAATCAGTTATGTTCTTTTTTCTATATGAGGGAAAATAGTATGCAAATTTGCTGCTGGGGGTCCAGAGGGCAGATTCCGGTCAGTGGGCCTCAATTCACTAAATATGGTGGTGACACTACTTGCATTGAAGTGCGAAGTGGCAACGATGATATACTGATAATCGATGCAGGAAGTGGTATTCGCAATCTTGGGGCAATACTATTAAACGAGAAAAAACGGAAAATAAATCTGCTATTCACCCATCTTCATCTTGATCACATAGTGGGGCTTCCGTTCTTTACTCCTTTATATAATTCTGAAAGTCATATTCATATTTACGGTTGTTCCTTCGGGGATACCAGTTTTCAGGCTGCTCTCAACGGTATGATGCGTCCTCCCTATTTCCCGGTTGATTTGAAAGAGGTATCGTCTAAGATCAGCTATTCTGAAATCGGTGATAGACCTTTCAGGGTAGGTTCCATTAAGATCAGCCCTGTTTTATTAAACCATCCCAATGGGGGATTGGGTTTTAAACTGGAAGAAAACGGGGTGGTTTTTGTTTTTCTTACCGATAATGAGTTGGGTACAGAGGTAGCCGGCAGCCGTCCGTTTTCCCACTATGTAAAGTTTTGCAGGGGAGCAGACTTGCTGGTACACGATGCAGAATTTAAGCCGGAAGAATATCCCGGGTATAAATCCTGGGGGCATTCCACTTATAGCGATGCGGTCAGACTGGCAATCGAGGCAGAGGTAAAAAGGTTGGGACTTTTTCATATCAATAATCAACGTAGTGATGAGCAGGTTGATGCTTTGGTGAAAGAAGCGAAGATGCTTATAGCAGAAGGAAAAGAGAATGCCGAATGCTTCGCTTTAGCAAGTGGTTTTTCAATTCAATTATAGCCTCCAATTTCCGCACATTTCTTATTAATTATCATCTCAAGGGCTTCAACGCTTTATACTCATAAACAGTTTTCCATAATTTATAAGCTGATTTTCTTTATTAGTATAAATAGGACAATGTTGTTTTTTACAGGTTCGCCATAATGATATACTTATACCGGGTGCAAACCATCGGCACGATTTATTGCACTACCGAGGAGTAATTTGCTATATTTAAAACATTTTCCAGAGTATATAGTAAATCGTAGCTGGATGTATACATGAGGTGAAACGGAGAGTATGGAAAGAACACAATTTCTCCCTGAGGAGGGATCGCTTGCGCTCTATCTTAAAGAGATCGGTAAAAACAGAAGCTTAACCGTTGAAGAAGAGGCGAAACTGGCGGTTAAAATTCGAAAGGGGGATCGCAAAGCGCTTGAAACGCTGGTTAAAGCTAACCTTAGGTTTGTAGTCAGTGTTGCCAGAAACTATCAAAATCAGGGCCTTCCTTTAAGCGATCTAATAAATGAAGGGAATCTGGGGCTGATTCGTGCTGCCAGGCGCTTTGATGAGAAAAAGAATTTCAAATTTATCTCTTACGCAGTCTGGTGGATTCGTCAGGCTATCCTTCAGGCCTTGGCTGAGCAGTCCCGTATTATTAAGCTTCCTCTTAATAGAGTAGGGACTATACATAAAATCGGTAAAATGCAAAGTAAGCTGGAGCAGAAATTCAGGCGTCTGCCCAATGTGGAGGAGCTGGCTGCAGAGCTCAACATCGAAGAGAGCGAAGTACAGGAGACCATAAAAATCGGCAACAGTCATATGTCTCTGGATGCTCCTTTGCAGCATGGTGAAGACTCCAGGCTTATGGATATCTTGCAGGACGACGATCAGGTTCAACCGGATAATGGTTTAATGGAAGTCTCTTTACAGGAAGAGATTACCAACACTCTGGAGACGCTTAGTGAGCGGGAAAAGGAAGTGGTTAGATTGTATTTCGGTATAGGTGAGGAAACTTCTCATACTCTTGAAGAGATCGGGCAACGATTTAATCTCACCAGAGAAAGAGCCCGGCAAATCAAAGAGAAGGCCTTAAGGCGTCTGAAGCACTCATCCCGAAGCAAAAGACTATTGGCATTCCGCTCCTGAGTATGCATTTGTGATGCACAGTTTAAAAATAGCTGTGCTTTAACTGCTTAAGTGATTATATTATTATGAGATCACTGTAACGGAGCAGATTTATGAACAAATGGTTTTTTATACTCATTTCGGCCTCTTTTTTAAATCTGGCTTTCGCTTTTTCTGCTTTTTGTTCTGAATCCGATAACAAAATTATAAAAAAAGCACCTGTTGAAAAGGGTGCTTTTAAACCACAACCATACTCCTCTAACCGGGATATGGCTTTTATCTCTGTCTGGGGTAGCCGTCCCGATGCCAAAAAGCTCCAGGGATTCCAGCGAGCTGTTCTCTTTAATGCCCGCGGTGAAGTGGTAACCAGAGTTGACATGCGAAGCGATTCAATCTATTCTCTTGATAAGATGATTCAGGAAAACAAGACTAAAGGTCCTCTGGTAGTCAAAATGTACCGTTGAATTTTCCCACCCTGTCCACATGCTTTTCTGAACAGCCCAATTATTGTTTAATTTTTTTGCTGACAATTTATTTTCATAATGTTATGATATTCTATTGATTGATTTCAGATCGGGATTTAACTGCGGTTTGAAAAGAATTGGAACCGGCATTCTGTTTGACGTTGGAAAAAAAGTGATGTATTTGAACACTGATAACCAATTTTACTCGCAATAGAAAATTTCCGGAGATATTCTCAAAATGGAAGATCATTGCCACACGTTGCTCTCTACTGTGCCCGGTATTGTGTATGTTCTTGATGAGGAAGGAAAGTTTATCTTTTTAAGTGAAGTACTTCATTCGATCCTGGGTTATTCCCATTGTGATCTTCTGGGAACTCATTTCAGTTCTATTATTCATCCTGAAGATGTTGATACTGTCAGCCGCAGGCACGTACTTCCCAGATTTGCTGGAATTCCTACAGGAAGTGAGAAAGCTCCGAAACTCTTTGATGAAAGAAGGTCAAATCCCAGAAAGACATCTGATTTAAAGCTCAGACTATGTGCCCGTTCAGCACAGAGTAGTGAAACAGACCTGGTTTTATTGTGTAAAGTAAATGCTGCCGGCAGGTATAAAAGCAGAGCTGAAGGTGAAATGGAGTTCCGGGGTACTATCGGAATCATTTATGATATTACCTGTGAGGGGACCGCTTCCATAACTGCTAATATAAACAAACGGTACAATGTGCTTGATCTGTTATCCCAGGCTCTGTCTCATGCATTCAGTAATGTGTTCACCGGCATTTATGGCAATCTGCAATTGATAGAGATGCATCTCGAAGGAAAAGAAGAAGTGGCTTCCAATATAGAAGCTATAAAAAACAGTGTGGAAAAAGCAGTACTTCTGATAAAACAGATGAAAAAAACCGTAGCTGAGGTAGGAAAAGATGATAGCAATCCATGTACTCTTGTGAAGCAAGTGGCTGAAGAGGTATTCTCAGAATCAAAGCTGGAATGTAAGTTGGTTGCCGACTCAGATTTAAAAAATCTGGAACCCGATCCTGACTATATACGCCATATCCTCAGATCAGTATTCTATCACATCCATAATAATATCAGTGGACCAGGACAGTTAACCATAAACATATCCAATTTATTAGAGGCACAATCCGGTCTGACTCGATTGGATTGTAATTATTTGAAGATCCACATTTTACTTCCACCTGAAGGCTTAAACCGATTTCATAGTGACAATCAGAAATTTGAGGGGTGTAATGAAACTCTTCAAAAAATATCCACCATGGCATTATCTTACACTCTGCTGAAAAAAGTCGGTGCAGTCCTGGAAACTGATAACTCTGAAATCCCTTCA
Source organism: Fibrobacterota bacterium (assembly GCA_023436145.1). Classification (GTDB taxonomy): domain Bacteria; phylum Fibrobacterota; class Chitinivibrionia; order Chitinivibrionales; family Chitinispirillaceae; genus JAAYPC01. The sequence continues at coordinate 31,575 of JAEZKP010000001.1, forward strand.
GTCACCTTGTATATTCCAGCTGCGGAAAATAAAACAATAGTTCAATGCAAATTACAAGTCTCAAACTGATACCTGAATGTGTATTGTTTGATATTTGCAATCTGATCAATAATCATATTGATTGCTGCTCAATAGCAGCAATTAAATTTTTTCCAAAAATTTGACTCCTGTTTGACAGAAATGTGAGGATTGCAAACCGGAATCCTCAATTTACAATCTCCGATCATAAATGGGTTCCTGTTCAAAATTCTCTGAATCCGTCATGCCCGAGTTGTGTTATCGGGCATCCATCCCCAAGTCTCAGATCATAAATCTCAATCAGAAGTGTACAGTTAATTTAATAAATAAGAAGTAGGGCACGCGAATAAATTCCAAATCACAAGCACCAAATCCTAAACAATTCCCAATTACCAATTATTCAAAACCCAAACAAGAAAGAGCGATACCGGCCAACCCTGTTTCGAATTTCAGATTTCGAATTCTCATTCATATTCCTGTTCCTGTTTAGAATTTGGGTATTGTAATTTGGATTTTGTTTGGAATTTAAGATTTGTGATTTGGTGCTTTCTGGTATACAGATGCTAAACAACCATTATGAAATAAAAGCATAAGGAATTTTAAAACGCCTGTCCACCGCAGTAGTCTGCTACGGAAGGCGGGCAGAGCACGCGAAGTTCACAGAGATAAGAAAATATTGGGGTTTATGTTAAAAAGATATGTATTTCTGCATTTTCTCGTTATTCGAGCGAAGTCGAGAATAACCCTCAGCGTGCTCAGCGTCCTTTGCGTTTTAATTCTTGTTTTCTTTTCAAAAAGACTGTCGATTATTAAGTCTTTTTGAGCGATTTATATGATATGTTAAATTAACCGGACACTACTGACCTCAATTCTCAAATCTTTAAAATGTACTCGTGTAATTTGTCAAAAACAGTTTCATCAAACCTTTCTATGATATTAACTGATAAGACATCATAGAGTTTACCCAGCTGTTTCTCAATCTGTTCCAGCTGCTCATCATCATTTACCAGCAGATACATTCTACTTCTGGAACCATCACCGATTTTGGCGCATAGAATTCCTTCCAGGTTGAAGCCTCTGCGGGAGAAAAGGCCGGTAATGTGAGACATGACTCCTGCATGGTTTTGTACAATAAGCTCAATTAAAACATTTTTCATCTCTTACTCCTCAATAGATTCTATGTTAGCAGCACCCGGGGGAACTATAGGCATCACATTGTGACTGTGATGAATCGGTACATTTATAAAGGTTGGGTACTGCTCAGCAAAAGCCCTGGAGAGAATCGGTACTACAGAATCCTGTCCTTCCAGATCATAACTGGTCAGACCGAACCCTTCTGCAATGGTTTTAAAGTCCGGATTGGTAGCAAAGCGGGATGCTATATAGTTTTGGTCATAGAAAAGTTCCTGCTGCTGGCGAACCAGACCAAGATGACCGTTATTGAAAAGTATGATGGTAATGTTCAGATTCAGATCTGCCAGGGTTGCCAGCTCCTGAATATTCATTAATAAAGAGCCGTCACCGGTGAAAAGAACCACTTTTTTGTCAGGGTTGGCAATTGCAGCACCGATTGCAGCAGGCAGTCCAAAACCCATGGTTCCAAGTCCTCCGGAAGTCAAAAGGGTTCTGGGCTGTGAAAACGGGTACATCTGTGCAACCCACATCTGATGTTGCCCGACATCTGTGCATATTATCGTATCAGAGCTTACCAGAGCTCCAACACTTTTAATAATGTTGGCTGGGTAGAACTGGTCATCGGGTATAGTCGCAGGTGGGAAATTCTTTTTGATACCAGTTATTTGGTTCATCCAGATGGTTCGATCTTTTGTGTCAATATAGTTTAACAGAAGCGAAAGAATATCATTGAGGTCCCCATGCAGTGTGAGTTGTGGTTTTCTGATTTTACCGAATTCAGAATTATCTATATCGGCATGAATTATTTCAGCCTGGGGACAAAAATCGGCTAGTTTTCCGGTTGCCCGGTCATCAAACCGTGCTCCGAGGGCCACGAGTAGATCGCAATTGTGAAGTGCCTGGTTGGTGTATCGTGCCCCATGCATACCTAACATACCCAGAAAACAGGGGTCGTCAGATTTGAATGCACCCAGTCCCATCAGGGAGGAAACCACCGGGATCGAATTTCGATGAGCCAGTTTTATGGCAAGCTCAGAGGCTTCCGCATGAATCAACCCGCCACCGATATAAAGAATGGGGCGCTCTGCCCGGGAAATCATCTCTGCAGCAACTTTAATATCCTGCGGGTCAGGATTAACGGATGCTATTCTGAATCCGGGTTCCGGCCATGATGAAAATTCAACATACTGTTGCTGGACATCTTTAGGTACGTCAATAAGAACCGGACCGGGGCGGCCGGAGACTGCAATCCTGAAGGCTTCGGGTATTACTTCCAGAAGTTCACCGGCAGAACGGATCAGAAAATTATGTTTAGTGATAGGCATAGACATGCCATAAGTATCAATCTCCTGAAAAGCATCTGTACCTATCAATCCCGATGAAACCTGCCCAGTGATGGCAATAACCGGGATGGAATCAAGCTTAGCATCAGCAATAGCGGTTAACAGGTTGGTGGCACCTGGTCCTGAGGTGGCAAAACAGACTGCTGCTTTACCAGTCGAACGGGCAACTCCCTGAGCCATGAAACCCGCTCCCTGTTCATGTCTGGTCAAAATGTGTTTGAGATTGCTTTTGTATAAAGCATTATACAAAGGCAGATTTGCCCCTCCCGGGATACCGAATATGGTATCGATACCTTGCCGTTCGAGCAGATGAGTTATTAGCTCTGCTCCGGAATATTTCATAAATGTGCCTCCTTTTAAAAAAAAAAGCCCCTGCCGGTTTCCACCGGCAGGGGCTTTACTGTTTGGTTTGCAGATCTGTTAAAGCCCTGACGGTGGAGTGTATGAGTTTACCACAACCACTGTTACCACAGCAATTACTGTCAGAGCCGTTAATGTGCTGGAAAAAATAAATTTCATAAGTACTTTTCCACTTTGTCGAATGCTTTATTAAGTAATACTCTCATCGAACATTTGATCTGATAATTAAAAAGCCCCTGTCAGTATTTACCGGCAGGGGCTTTTTATCATAGTAATAGATGAAAAGCCCCTACGGTGTATACCGTACGACCACCTTCACCACTACTACTGTTGAAATCAATGATTTTTTCATATCGATATAAATAAATCAAAAAAGGTTAAAAAGCAAATCTTTTTTTTCTGGATAATAAAAATGGGCTGTTCGCAGGGTCTTTCATTTAGACAGAAAACAGATCTGATACTTTGACTATTTACTTAGTTTGTGATAAAAATAAACAAATGCTAATTGATCTGGAGCGGAATCCATCTTTTTCCTGTATATTTTAGGATGGATGCCCGATAAAACAACTCGGGCATGACGGATTAGTGCATTTTGAGCAGGAACTGTTTTTAGTGTGGATCAGGTAATGGAATTTTGAACAGTAAGCATTAATCTTCGCTCAGAGTGAAAAAAAAGGTGGCACCATTGCCAATTTCACTTTCTGCCCAGATCTTACCGCCATGTCTTTCTATTACTCTTTCGACAATAGCCAGACCTATCCCTGTTCCTGGAAACTCCTGATCAGTATGCAACCGTCTGAAAGGAGTGAAGAGGTATTGAGATCTTTTCATATCAAAACCTGCTCCATTATCTTTGACAAAATAGATTATCTGCCCGTTTTGGTTGATAGTTCCAAATTCAATACGGGCGCCGGCAGTTTTTTCAGTAAATTTCCAGGCATTTCCGATCAGATTTGACAAGGCAATATGGATCAGTTTACTATCGGTTTTCGCAGATACATCATCCGCGATTATTACCTGTACATTACGCTCCGGGTGGGAGGTTTTCAGTTCTTCTATGATAGAAAAGACAAGCCGGGAAAGATTTGTGTCATGCTTGGTCATTTCAATGCGGCTAATTCTGGAGAGATTCAGAATGTCGTCAATCAGGTTTTTCATTTGTATGGCACTGTGTTCTATTCTTTGCAGATAATCATTGAGGGTGTTATCCAGTTTATTCTGGTAGTCTTCCTGGATTAACCGGCTGAATCCAAGCAGGGTATTCAGCGGTGCTTTGAGATCATGTGAGACAGAATAGGAAAATGATTCGAGATCCTTATTTACTCTGGCCAGTTCGTCTGCCCGCTCCTGAAGAGCCTGTTCTATCTGTTTTCGGATAGTTATATCACTTACCAGGGACATCACAAGAAGACCATTGGGGGTGTTTACAAAGCTTAAACTGATTTCCACCGGGAACTCGGTGCCGTCTTTACGGAGTCCAAAAAGATCCATACCGATACCGATGGGGCGGATCTTTGGTTGTTCAAAATAATGCAGCATCAGATTTTTATGGTTACCCCGGAATCGATAAGGAACAAGCGTGTCGTGTGGTTTACCGATTATTTCTCTGGAGGAGTAACCAAACATCTGTTCGGCCCGGGAATTAATCAGTAGAATGTTCAAAGATTTGTCGATAATTAACACCCCCTGGGCCAGAGATTCAAGAAGCGTATGGATAGTGATATTTTCCTGAAAAAGGCCGCTGGCAAACTGGATCTGTTTCTGTTTGATTAATTCGTTATTTATCTGTTGGTTTGGGAAATTCTCATCATTTTTGCCTGGAGCATTTTTCATGAGGAATCCTTGTGGCGTTTTTCCGGTTAAGCAGGCAAGTCTATTTCAGGTATTGGGACAAAATGAGCGTATTCTGGGAGAGATAATGCAAAAAACGATCCAAAGGCAGGTGATTGGAATAATCCGTAGGACAAATCTGTCATAATTGAGTTGTTTTATGGGGATCTGGATAGTAACTTTCGATTTAGCATCAGTAGTGTCCGGAAAATTATACCGATGCTAAAAAACATTATGAAATAAAAGCATAAGGAATTTTAAAACGCCTGCCTTCACCCCCCTCTGTCCCGATTTCCTGGATGTCTCACGCAGAGCCGCGGAGCCGCAGAGGTTGCCCATGGAAGGAAGCCTGCTTTGCAGGCGGACTCACCAATTGTGTGTAATTATGATTACTCAAAAAATGAAATAAGCGTGTGAATTTTTCTGCTCTAAAATAACTCTTGTTTTAGTAAAAAACATAAACAGGAATAAAATTGCTTTTCACAATCCAATAGTCAAGCCTTTTTCTTTCCGGTTAACCTTTCAGGATTGTTTTCAAAAAAACGCAAGCTATTCCACACAATTGCCAACTTTTTCCAAGAATTATTCCATCCGGTTCTGTGAATTCTCCCTAAGAATGAGGAAAGTGGAAAACAGGCACACAAATTGCGCAACATGCCTGATGACAGGCACTTAGACGAGTGCCGGATCAGGAGGAGTTATGAAGAGCGCACAAAATGCCCTGTTCTGCTTATTCTTTACATTGACAATATTTGCCTTTTCAGAACAGAAGGCGACTGAGTTCGGATTTTCTGAGCCTAATTATTTTATCTACACCCTAAAAAATTCTGACCGTTTTCCCTCGATTTCAGCTGAAAGCCAAAGCCGCCTCAAGTTGCACATCTCTCTTTATTACCGGATTCTTGCCCTCAAAAATGAACGAAGCGGACTCTATTTAGGCTATAATCAGAACTCATTCTGGAAAGAATCAGATCCCCGCAAACCATTTATGGATAATAACTTCAATCCAGAAATTTCCGCTCGTTTTGCCCTTCTGAAATGGCTAACTAAAAACGATAATCCTTATATTCCCACAATCAAAGCATCAGTCTCCAAAGAATCAAACTGGGAGAAAGGAACTAATTACCGGGGATGGAATAAAGTAAGTGGAACTCTGGAGATAGGGCAGTATGGCATTACTGAATACCATTGCTCTTTTGGGTTGTGGAAACCTTTTAATATCTCTTCCAATAACCATGATATCAGAAAATATGCTGGTAACATGCAGATAAAAATGGGATATTGGCACTTTGACAATTACAGCATTGCAAAATGGGGCACAAGCATGGATATGCGGTTTGGTTCAGATAATACAAAAATCAATAGTATCGCGATCTCCCTTTTTTATAATCCTCTGGTAGGAAAAAACCTGAAATGGATTCCATCACTAATGGTCCAGTATTATTACGGCTACGCAGAAAGTCTGCTTTATTATAAAGAAAAGACCAATGCTATTCGCATAGGGATAGCTTTCATGTGATTACTCAGAGGGCAGATCATTCCAACGGGCACCGCTACGAAGGACCCATAAAATTCCTTCAAAACAGCGACGATCAGAAATTCTTCTTCGTCCTTTTCGGTGTTCGCTTTTTTCCAGAAAAGGAGATATTTTTTTTCCATTGTTTGTCAGTTAATTCGGTTTTAAATCGTTTAGCAGGTAGAGAGTCCTCCTTTGTTAATCACAGACTCTCCGTTTTTGAATTTAACTCCTGCCGACATTTTTGTATAGTGTTCTATTTTGAAATAACTTGTTTACAATGAACTAATTGTGAAATGGCTTCTAGAAGTTTCTGTTGACAGGATGTCTGGTATTTTTTCTATAAACATTCTAATTTCATCTCTTACACGTCGGTACACATCAAGAATTTCTTCTTCCAATTGCATGCTTCTGGTGAGACGAGGCGGATCATCAAAACTTATATGCAATCTTTTCACTTTGTCGGGGAACACCGGGCAGGTTTCATTCGCATTATCACACACGGTAACGACGTAATCAAAATGTACACTCATTAATTCACTGATACTTTTCGATTTTTGTTTCGAAATGTCGAGGCCTGCTTCAGCCATGACTTTTACGGCCCGAAGATTCAGTCCGTGCACTTCAATGCCTGCCGAATAAGGCTCGATACTATCACCTTTGAGATTCCGCGCCCATGCTTCGGCCATCTGACTTCGGCACGAATTGCCAGTACAGAGAAAAAGTATCCTGACTTTATCCATCAGCAGCAACCCGAAGAAGATTTGCCATTGTCGCTGCAACCGCATACTGCTTCGCCGCCAGTCAACATTGCTTTAAAAAAAGCCTGTGCACAACCGACACCGGATTTCACCGATAGTGCGCCGAATGCGCAGTTTCGTTGACATGCGCCGCATTCGATACACTGGTCGCGGTTGACTATTTCCGCCTTGTTGTTTTTTAAAGCGAAAACCTGCCGCGGACAGACTTCAATGCATCTTCCGCATCCGGTACATTTGACTTTGTCAAATTTAAGAGAAACGACATTTTTCAGATATGTCATACGATACCCCATTCCTGTAATTTGAAAACAAGCAGCAGGAGCGCCGATAAAATGCATGCGGATACATATACGGGCACAGCAAATTTCATCTCCAATTTGACACCAGAAACATTGGTAAATGGTGTGCATCCAGTGAAATTCAGTGAAAGGTATGATACCAGAATGATATTAAAAAGGATCGCCGCAAATGCAAAAAAGATATTTCCAAGATATAGTTGATTGATTATCAATATTGAAGGCGTTATTGTAATTATTCCTAACAGCGCACCTTTTGCAGCGAAACTTCTAAACGGAATAATCGGAAGCATCACAGGAAAAACAACTGTGCCGATAACAACCGAAAGAATCCCCAGAAGTATGAGTGGCCAGGAGTGCAGAACAGCCGGATTGTAAAGAATCCCAGTCGGTTGTATCCCCATGATTACTACAATTCCAAGAATCACCCACAGGAATCTTCTGAGGGCAGGAAAGAGTTCCATCGGCGTCAGGATGAATCGTTCCCAAACCGGGAACTTTACAGTTCTCATTTCATCTGTGGCCTTATTACCAGCTTTCAGATAAGCCGGAATATCACATGCCAGAACAGGACCATAGGCGATTTTGAACCCTGTGGCTTTTGTTACTTCGTGCGCCGATACACCGGGAGCGCCAAGTTGCGGTAGAATAAGACTTTTGTGTTTGACAGTTGTTTCAAGATTTGTACATTTAATCCTGTTGATAATCTCGGAAGTTCCGAATGTGCCTTTCCCTGCAGCACACCATACATTGATGCCTTTGGTATCAATAACCAGAACCCAAACGTCACTTCCCTTCATCGCTTTCTGAAGATGATCACATGTAAGCCGGTAGTTTGCGGTAACAAGAACAGGTGATAATTCATCCGGATTGCCAATGGAATAGAGGCCTGGAGCAACTGTGTAATGCATCCTGAATCGGTCACTAAGCCTGCACAGCATGTCACCACGTTTATTTACTGGTGGAAGAGCAGGAATATCACCCTTTGAACCAGTGTTTGATCCGCATTCACATGATGTGGCCTGTGCTGATGAGTCGCAGCACCCCGCAGATGTTGAAGTCATTTGTTCGCCTCTCTGATTTTCTGCTTACGTTTTCTTTCAACGCGCTTTTTGCACAATACTTCAGGACTTTGCTTAAGAATTTTGATAAGATTCTCTGAATCTTCTATAATTTTCTCGTCTTTTGATAATGAACCAAATACCCATTCAAGTGCTCTTTGGATTTTTGTATCTCTGTCCGCAGAATCAGGAAGGCGATAATAAATCCATTTTTCTTCTTTTCGGCTTTTAACAAGTCCGGCGTGTTTAAGTACTGTCATGTGTTTGGATACGGTTGAAGGGGCAAGACCGAGCAGTTCAATTATCCGGCAGACGCATAGTTCACCATTGCGAAGCGCAAGAAGTGTCCGCACACGGTTACTATCCGAGAATGCTTTTGCGATGTTAATGATGTCTTCCATAGAAATATTGCTCTTTCAAGTTGTTTCTACATTTCGTCATTTATAGAAATATATAACAATGCAAGAATAACATCAACGGTCGTATGATACTGGTAATTTTGGAAAGGAATTGTTCGAGGAATCTATTCTCTTCTTTGACTGCGCCACGATGGGGTGGCCTTGTTCCAGCGCAAGATTATTTCATTTTCTTCAGTGCCGCATTTAATTCTTTTGCCCCCGCCCGTTTTCGATTTTGTTCTTTGAAATTTATGCTTTGGGTATTTAGCGTGCGACTATAATTGAATGTGGTTAACAAATTACCACCAAGGGTTGCTGCATTGCGTCGTGTACTCATGGCGTAATGCAGCTGTTGGCCGACCCGAAGGGCAAGCGAAGCGCAGAGTTCTTGAACTGCTCCTCTCTTGTCTTCGGGCGCGGATTCTTTGTTTTATTATCCTTTCCTAATCATTTTTTTAAGAATTCAATTATTCTCTTGTTCACTATTTCTGTATGTGTAAACATTAAATCATGACCAGTATTAGGAATTAATTCGGTTTCAATTCCAGGAGCAACTCTATTGAGACGATTAACGGTGCTTTTCCCATTACCAATTGTCTCATTCTCCCCAACCAAATATAGCAATGGCAATTTTATTTTTTTGAGTTCACTATCAGTAAGAACTGTTGGTTGTACACCGGTTTTAAGCTTAAAGCATTTCATTGCCAATTCATAATAATCTATCCGATCTTCAACCAATCTTATTCCGGAAGTCCCTGTATTTGCGAGATCTTTCCATACCCAATACATAATCTTTTTCTTAAAGTGCCGAATTGGCAGCAAAGATTTAGCTGTTCGCAGTAGCCATTCGTTTGGAACATCTAAAATTGTCCACGCTGGTGCAATCAGAACAGCATGATTAAGCCGTTCAGGATGATAAAGTGCATACTGGCCCGCAACCCAACCACCATATGAGTATCCAACAATCCGAATAGTATTCTCAAAATGAAGAGTGTCAAACAATTCGTCAAGCCAATTGGAAAAATCTTGTCCATTTTCAATTTTTTGGGTGTAAACGCTTCTACCGCAATCGTAAATATTATCAAGCGCATAAGTTCGGTAATCTTTGGAAAACGCTTCTATATTTGCATGCCATATATAAGAATTTGAACCGCCACCAGGTAATAAAATCAATGGCGGAGCATCAATAGGCCCACTGATTCTCATAAATGTTTTGCCAAAAGAAGTCTGAACAATTTTTTCTTCAGAAATAACCGGCCAAATCTTAGCCATCTTTTCTTCAAATGCCAAGTATTCTGCTTTGGCTTTGGGAGATTTAAAGGGATGATAGTCATTAATCTCGAAAGGCCCGGGACCAGCAATGAGAGAGAAATAAATCCAACATCCCAAAGATAAAATTAACAGGGTTATTGAGCCCAATAAGATTAGCAAGTATTTCAAAATTCGGGAAATAACAGATTTCCGTATACCAGATTTCGCAATTGTCTCGGTAATATCTTTATTCATAGACATAGTATTTTCCTCTTAAAAGTTAAAGATAGTTGTTCAAATGGAATAATCTTTTATGCAAGATAACCATATTCCAGTTTTTCATCTTCAGAGGAATTATCGATAAAAATATGCCTATATAAAACAGTAATGGTTTTTATGGTTGGAGCAAAATATAATTCATTAAGCTTCAGTAAATAATGAACTCGTGAATTATATGAAAGCAAAATATAATTCCAAATAACGATATATTCTTGATTATTGTTCGTTTTATTAAACGATTTAGATATTGGGAAAAAATCTGAAAAAGAATGATCAAAATATGAAACAATTTTAGAAAGAGGTTGCTCTGTATAGTTTTGATTTGGTCGGTAGACATATTCCTGAAGTGCAAAACATCCTTATCGATTTTGAAAAAATAGACAAAAATATGTATTAGAATAATAGCAGTGAAACAATATTTTGTACTATTCTTTTTCATGGTCTTTTTGTCTTCCCCGCGCCCTGTCTTGAGAGGAGCAGTTCAAGAATTTTGGCCAAGCTGCCGCTGTTATATGTTGTAAACAGCTCTCTCTTCGCCGCCAATCTTCTTTGATGCTAGATAGTAAAGAATTAAATTTCAATTCTTATAAATTAATTCCAGAAGTTCTGACTTATTCATATTGTCAGGTGATATTACCAATTCATCTTCTGGTATTTTATTTCCATATCTTTCTGATAATTTCTTTTTCACTTCATTACTTGTCAAATCAAAATCAATTAAATATGTAAGCTTACCAATTTCTATTCCTAATGCATCTTTGTAAATCTTCCATACTAATTCAGAACAATATATTTTGTCATCAGACCATTCAAAATACAAATCATAAGATTTACCTTGATATTTTTTTCCTGCTTCATATAGTTTTTTCATTTTTTCTTCATTCAATAAAGCAGAGGGATTTTTTAGCCTTTTAATTTCGTGTTTTGATTTTTTCCCTCTTTTAACCCATGATTTAAAGTCTGTTAATTTTACAACAGTAGAAGCTTCATAGACATAAGGTTTATTTTCGTAATATAAATAATTCCCATGTGGCTGTATGGCGATCTTGTTGCAAGTTCAACAGCTTTACTTTGGATTGATTTTGATGACTGAAATATTATATCTCCATTTCGTAATTTATAACTTTTACAGTTCAGATTTACAAAAAATATAATCGTCAAGTATTTAAGAAATTTCATTTTCATTATTCTTCTCTTCGGCGGCATTCTTTGAGCTGTATATTACATATAACGTTTCGCGTGTAGCCGAAGTTGCCGTAGTATAGCGGAGGCAATTTGGGAGAGGGCGTACTTCGCCCGAACCGGCTACACGCTGTTGTGTGATGTGCTTGAAAATTTTCATCCTATCCATCATTTGACTTTTATTATCACTTTTCCTTTTGCATGTTCTTCTTTGATATATCTAATTGCAGCAGCCGTTTCACTGAGTCCAAAGCTTCTATCAATCACAGAGCGTATTTTCCCATCTACTGCAAGCTTAATTATAAACTCCATGTCATCAATATTTGATTTAGCGGTAAGAAAAGCCATTTTTCTGGAGCCAAATGACATCATCCATCCCAAAAAAATCGATTTAAAAATCTGAGATAAGCTTCCGCCAACCATAACATACCTGCCATTGGGTTTTAAAAGCTTTTTATACAGGCTCAGTGAATAATTACCATTAATTCCAAGTATAAGGTCATACCTGCTATCTAATTGGGATAGATTTACTTTGTTATAATCAATTATATTGTCTGCACCTATTAACCGTGTTTGCTCTTCATTTTTTGAGCTGCACACTCCGGTTAAGGCCGCCCCATAATATTTAGCCAATTGAAGTGCATATGAACCGACACCACCGCTGCATCCGATAATTAATACTTGATAGTCATTCTTAATAAAACCTCTATTTCGTAAAGCCTGCAGGGCTGTTGTCGCAGCAAGAGGCAAAGCCGCTGCTTCTTCAAAAGTAATCTCTTGTGGCTTGGAAATGAAAGCTTTTTCTGAGGCCGCAACATACTCTGCAAAACCTCCGAACCCGAAGTTTGAAAGTTCGCCAATGACGTGATCACCCGGTTTGAATTTGGTGACATTTTTCCCAACAGACTCGACAATACCAGAAACATCAGCTCCAAATATTTTCTTCTTTGGAGGAAACCCCATTTGCATCATTCTATAATCAGCGGCATTTATTGACGATGCGTGAATTTCTATTAAAACCTCATTCTCATTAGGGATAGGTTTCTCCACATCACAGTAAATCAATCTATCCGTAGTGCTCTTTTTATCGTATATTACTGCTTTCATAATTTATCCTCCTTCTGTATGAATTTAGCCCCAAGCATTTCACATAACGTCTGGCCCACGGCCGCAGTGCAACTGTAATGCACTGTACCCAGTGCTTTGCAGTTGAATTGCAGCCTGGGTTTGTTGTTTGCCCGTGTCTGGCTGTGCTCATGTTTCCCGCGCGCTCCTGATTATCTATTATCCGTTTATTATAGGTAGCCAGGATGGCGTTCTTTTAATGCCAGGGATGGCTCCTTTTTATTCTCCTAATAATAATCTCTGATTGTCTTCTATTCTCTTACTTCTATTATGAGAAAATCTTTAAATGATTTCCTGTAATTTCCTTTTTTCCGGATGTCTTCGACGACCTACTTTCTTTCCAGGGCCAAAGAAAGTAGGCAAAGAACGCCCTGGGAGCCCCGCACTGGCTTTTCTGTTCGCACTTCCACCCGCAGAGCGGCCAAAAAACTCGAAGACTCGAACAATGGCCGCGGAAAATAAGAGCGGGTGAAAGCACTCACCGCCAGTTATCGGGGCGGATTCCCAATTAATTATCAGCATCTAAAGGGGCTCACTTCCGTTTGCCCCAACAAAATTTATTGCTTTCTACCTTTTTTCCGGATTATTGTTTATCCGGATAATATCTATTTAGTCATGTTTTTATTTAATCTTTTCTCTTATTGTTCTGAACAGTTCCTCGTTTCCGTATTTTCCGAATCAATTATCTATAATAAATTTTCGTTTAAATTAATTTTCCCATTCCGCGCGCGTCTTGTTTCCGCACAGCCAGAGATGGAAAATAACGGGCGGCTG
>JAEZKP010000044.1 GCA_023436145.1 Fibrobacterota bacterium
CACGCAAGACTCGGTACTGGTGGGTGGCTAGCCCTTGCCAGATATGGACTTCCTGTCAATATACTCTTTGACAGGTCACTATATAAGAGACACCAAGCTTTCTTGGCGTACCAACGGGTCGCTGCACAGTTGTAGTTGGGCTTTGACAATTACAACTTGCAGCTGTTATGCGTTTGTTATGTTGGCTCCGTTCCTAATTCTTGCCCGCGCTTAAATTCCGAATTCTTATATTTTTATGGTATCTACCTTAAATCCATCAAATTTAATATCTTTTCATACTTTAATTCCTGCCGTCTGTTGTAATTGTAAACATATGTATCTGGATACATACTTTCTCGAATCACCCTGCCTATTTCTAAACACAATCCGGCAGGAGCTGCGAAGAATAAGTGTAGCTCATCGTACTGTGTATGAATTTCATCTAATTTCTCTTTTATTCCATTTTTTAATTGCTGAACATCTCCAGAATAGTTTAAAGTAGATAACTTAGGGTTTTCAATTGAAAATTCTATTGAGTCATACTCTTTAACAAGCGCAGCTGATACATCTTCTTGTTTTACAATTGCACTTACGCTCAGGATTATTGCTAAAACCTTACTGTTTTTTTTGATATATTTTACCTGAAAAGCAATATTATCGCAATGCTCATTATACACCCAATTTTGAGAGTTTTCAAAATATTGATATATGATTATATTGGACGAATTATTTTGCATCAAGTAGCCAAAAGAAACTAGTAGTGGTATTGGAGCTAAAGGGAAAACATGTATCCTATTAACAGATTCTTTTATAATACTTTCATAAAAGTTAACAACTGTTAAAATGCATTGTTTCCATTCCTTTTTTGTTTTTGGATGAATATCTTGTAATGCTGTCCTGTATATTACAGGTTTATTAATGTCAAACTTATAAATGATTTGGTTTAATTCTAAATTCATTCCAAATAATTTAAAATCAATTAAAATATCTCTCGATTCCAGTTTGTTCTTCTTAAATTTGTCACCATTTAAATAATACTTACCATGTTTTGCTGAATTCACTGTATAATCATATGTCCATTTTGATAGTGTGCTATCCCAATTGTAAAATTCAAAATAATTTTGATCATCATTAGTATTAATATTGCCAACGATAAAACCAGCAGGGTAATCAATGTCTTCAGCTCTGGCTTGCCTACAAGAGCAAAACTCAGTATTTATAGATGGGTCATAAATGATACTAGATTCATGACAGTGGCCGCCTAAATATAAATCGATATCACTTGTTTTTAACATTGTTCGTAAATGGTTCTCAACTGTTTTATTAAAATCAGAAAACCTATGGTGTCCAATTGCGATTTTTATAGGAATATTTTTTATCTCATCATCATTTAAAATATTATTAAGTGTATTTAAACCAATATGGAGTTTACCTGTCTCATTATCTGAATCACAACACATCCACGCTGTATTTATATGTATAATAGCAATTTTTTCGTCGATGATTTTTAAGAAGTGAATTTTATCCGGGTATGTCCTTCCTAATATATCATTATATGCATAGTAGAAGTCTTTTTGGCCAAGTATTAATTTGTTTATATAATAATCTTCTTTGGAATCAAGAATACTAATATTCCATAGCTCATTACAGATATCAATTCTTTTTTCTGGAACATTTCTATCAATATCATGGTTACCAGGAACAATAAATATTTTATCAATTGGTACAGATGCCTTATTTGCAATCTTTTGGATTAATGCTTTTGCTTCAGTGTAACCAGTATTCTTATCACTTATATCACCTGTAATAAGAATAAATGTAAAATCAGAATTTTGTTTAATATACTGAATCTCATCTAATAATGCGTCCTGCATTATTTTTGTTTTTATTCCTAATGACAGCGAATGTAAATCTGAGATATGAAGCCATTTATATTCCATAACTCGTTTTCCTTAATTTTATTAATTTACTTATTAATTACTAAGTATAATGTTTGTTTCGTCAAGCTGATAAAGTTTTCCTTTAAGGACAAGCCAATACAGCGTTGTACTTGTACCGACAATTGTAAATACCATCATATCGAATATATGGTTGTTTTTTTTAAATTGTTTCATCCAGTCGCTAATGTCACAGTAGGATGGAGTTGGCACCATTTCTGGGTGGCTATGCCAAGTCCCTAAATAGACTTCTTGTTTTCCCGAACACTGAAATCTTTTATTTAGGATATCGCCGTGTTTGACAGACCTTAGTCTAAATGAAAACTTGTTTCTTACATCTACTTCATCAGGTTCAGTGACACAAGTAATAGTTATTCTTTTCCCATCTACAGAATGCGTTCCTATAAGTATCCCGCATGATTCATTATGATCAGATTTGATCTGTCTGTATTTTGCAAATACATCCAAAGTATTGTTAGAAATAACTACATTAATATTTTCATTTAATTTTTGGGTTGCAGACATCGCATCCATCCCAGCTAAAATTTTCTACTATAAGGTTATTATTAAAATTATTATATCTATAGGAAGTTTCTAATGTTAAGCTCTTATTATTCGATGATTTCCAAGAAATCCGACAAGAATGATCCAATTCATTGTTCATTGCTAAAAGCGCTAACCTTGCTCCTAAAATCGCAGTTTGAATAGAATCTATACAAGAGTAAGGTAAGAAATGTGAACCACACCCTGATAGGTCTATAGCAATTTCTTGCTCTGCTTTTAGGAAATTTTGAATGGCCTCCAGTGATTTATTACCATACCTGTCTCTGTAAAGGCAATTCAAACATCCATTCCCTTTACTGTGCACATATATTGAATGCCCTCCAACACCATATCCCTCAACCCAAACATAAACCACCCAAGGCTTTTTCTCCAAATTAAATAATTTTTCATTAAAGAATCGTTCATCGGTTGGTGAACCTGTCGCTACAATGAACCCTGTAACGCTATTTAGATAACCAGCATCTAAACAATCTTTTAAATATTTGCGTTTATTTGAGGCTTGTATATTAACATATGGATATTTTATTGCCAAATCATGGGCTAATGCAGAACTTTTTAACGAACCGATATGCTGCGATGATAAATAATGTCGATAAATATTATCAGTTGTTAATTCATCATAATCTACTAAGTCTAAATTATCTATTCCTGAGCAGACTAATTGTCTTGCGATCTCTGCTCCAACTGATCCACACCCAACGATTGTAATTTTGTGGTTACTATTTACCGTTGCTCCACCACGCGGCTTTAAATATTCCTTATAATGAAGCTTGACATAAAAAGGTGTTACAGACCAAAGATATAAATCTTGATCATTATCAAATGGTGCATTTAATTTAACTTTGCTTTGAAATTTGATACAAAACCAACCGTGTTGCCCATCTCCTATATTAATTGATCCCAATATCCAGATTGTTTTGGCTTTATTTTTTCTTGCAATATCTTTAAGCTGGTTTTTTTGCAGCTCTGGTAAAATTGTTAATACATTTTTCCACCATTCAATAATAACCGTATTTGGGTTAGGAGGTAAAACATTCTGATTTATTGGAAAATAAAATGCTTTGCCAATAGTTTGTGATTTATTACGGTTTTCCTTTTTATATCCATATTTATCATTAATTATATTTGTGGATGAGTCCGTAAAAAATGTTGTATTGTTTTTAGTAAAGTTTTCTATCAGTTTAATTTTGTCACTTGGCTCGACAAAACTTATTATACTAGTATTATCATTTTCTGTAGCAAACTTCCAATGTGCTGTAAATTCTTTTTCAATTTCATTTGCATTACTTTCTTCGCTCTCCAAACCGGTATTAACTGTTGCGACCGCTTTTTCAAGTGCTTTTAAGTAAACTATTTCTGGTCTTGAAAAATCAATATGACGATTAACTGAAACACCCTCACATATAATTCCCTTGTTGTACTTATTATCCCACCCTACATGCGCAATTGAACCAAACGATCTCCTGTCAAGAAGATACAATTTTGGTAGTTCAAAAGGGAAATTATTCTCGAAAGTCCCTTCAATTTGATAGCATTTACCATTAACACAATGGTTTGTTAAAATAGTATTTGATGAACAATCTGCTTCATAACCGTGTTTGCGTAAATGCTCAACAATAGAAGAAATGTTAACATCTCCCATTATGCTCCCTGTGGTGATGCAATATACCCAGGTTCTTTGAATGTTTTATTGGCTGACTTAGTATCATCATCATCATCAGGAATTGGAAAGTCACTCCCAAAAATATCTTTGTTTAAAGTTTCACATTGTTTTACTAATGATGGTTCCTCGTATACCGAATCCAATTTTTCCTTCAGTTTTTCAAATTTATTGTAAAGTAATGTTCCTACTGTATTCCCATGCTTTTCAAAAATGTCACGATACGGTCTCACTGGTAATTTTACTTGGACTACATATTTCTTTTCAGCATAATCAGTACATCTAAAGTATTTAATTAATATTCTCTGAACTGTTACCTTTAATGCTAGCAAATCATTTATGTCACCATCTGCAGAAATACTTTTTACAAATGACTCTTTAATCATTACAGATAGCCCAATTGAATAAATTTTCTTTTGTTCTGATTCTGGGATACAATAATCTCTCCATCTTTTCGTGTATCGAATTAAGCGCTTATATTGTTGGTAAGAATCATCATTATCAAAGGCATTTTTATCATTTAACCAATCTATCAACCCTTTGGGATCGGATTCTTCCCAAGATCTTTGTTCCTTTTGTGAATGTTCTTTACCAACTGCTAAATAATAAATATTGTTATCATTCTTCTTGTAAACAGGATAATCAAGGTGAAAGTGTTTTTCGCCTGCTTTATAGTATTGTGCTGTAACACATGGCTTTTTTATTTTTGGTTCTTTAAAATTTCTTAACGACAATACATCCCTTAAACTCTTTTTGACATCAATAGGGTCTTCAGGTGCCTTTTCTGCGGATATTACAATACCAACGTCAATATCATACTCCCCATCAATTGGCTCAATCGTCGTATTTGTTATATATGATCCTTGTTTAAAAGATTCAATAACGGGGTACCCTTTTTCTTTAAAATCGTTTATGATATCTTCTTTTATCGATTCATCTTTTTCCCTTATTTTTTTTAATTTCTCATCTTGCCAGGTTAAGTAGATATTTCCATCAAATTTGTTGAATTGGTTTTGAAGACTCACCATATACTCCTTAAAAGTGTAAAAGATATAAATTGAATTTTAATATTTCACATTCCTATAAAATGCATTTCAAGTTTCCGGTTAGTATTAATTAATTTCTTTCCGCGCGGGCTATTCTTTTCCCAGCCAACATAATTTCGCATAACAGGTTGGTCCACTCGCACGAAGATTTACGTAGTGATAACGGAGTAAATTTTTGTGCTGGGCCTGTTAGGCGATTTTATGCTGGCTTATGGCACATGGATGTGCCTTATTATAATTTATCATTTCTTACTATTTTCTTTAGGTTCCTTTACCGACTCTTTTTCAATATCAAGTTAAGGTATTCCGATGGTTTTCCAAGTAAAAACTGCATTGCCGTATCAAAAACTTTATATTTTTCTATTTGATATTTTGATGGTGTTGTGATAACGAAGCACTCTTTTTTGATGCCAAGTTTTGAAAGAATGCAGGGGCCAATTAGTGCTCGCAATGCACTTGAATACTCTTCCCAAGGTGTATAATGTTTCAACCTTTTAAGCTCTTCTATTATTTTTGGATCATTAGGTATTTTTAACTGTCGTTTCTCTAATAAAAATTTAAATTCATCGCGAGCATCAACCCATCTATTACCTAAATCAAAAAATACATCTCCAGGGATAACATGATTTAATGCGTTAGTAAATTGTTGAGAGTTTACTGTATCGCCAACAATTTTATCCAGGTATATTTGTAAGCGAAAAATGATAATCATTATATCTGTTGGAACTGTTTTATTTACACTAAGATTTTTTATTTCTTTAACTTCAATCCCATCTTTGTTTTTTTGCAAAAGTACAATATATGGTTCATATATTGCATCTGATGTTCCTTCTTGTGAAAGTCCAGCTATTATTTCACCTTCTTGAGCTTTTTGGATTCCTTGTATTGCACAATTAAAAGCTCTTATAAGGGGGTGTGGATTATAATCTGGGTTATGTTTTGTTTTTCTTATTACATAATCGATAAAAATCCGCATACCATCACCAAAAAGATCAATTTCCATATTTTTACTCGTAAGATTTAAATAATAAGTTTATAAAGTTATTTTTACGATAATCAATTTCAAATTTTGCCTTTTTTCTTTTTTCAAGATGATTTTTAATATCTCTACCAGCAGAGAGAAAGGATATGATATTCCCCAATACAGGGATTAAACCAGCTAAACAGCCGCCTGTAGTTATTGGAATTTCTTTTTTAACAATTTCTTTTACTGCAAATTCTAATTCAATTATTTCTTCTTGTTGGCGTTTGAATGCTTCGTTTAAGTTTTTTTCAATTTGTTCACAAGTGTGACTTAAACTAACATCATCTTTTCTTGTTTTAATATCATGCAAGCTGTTTCTAAGCAAACTGCGCATGTATTCGAGTTTGTTTTCCTCCCTAAAAACATTGATAGCTTCTAAGGGCACTTTTGTAATCCATTTAAATTGATCTTGCTGTAACGAATTAGCTATCGCGGCATCCATGTTCAAACCACCCACTTCGTAATTAAACCAGAACCAAGGTAATTCATAGTCGTAAATAGGTTCTGCATTTATTCGTTCACAAAAGTATTTGTGTTCTTGAACACGTATGAATTGTGAATGAATATAAAGACAAAAATCCCAACCAAAACTTTTATCTGGAGCATTAATTGAACCTTCTGGCATTCTAAATTTATCGAGAAAGATTGACAGCCGATTTTTATCTTTAAATTCATTTGGTAAACATTCTATGTTTTTAACAATTGCTAATATTTGATCACTATTTGTTAATTGCTCTGCAAAGCCAAAGCATTCTTTAATATCTTGGAAATTTTGACCAAATAAAGTATTAAAGTAAATCACAAAATTAGAATTTGCATGGCCAAACAATATTTTTTTATCATTTTCGTCAACCATTTGAATTGTTGTTGGCAGCACCCAAATAATGTTTTCATCTGATTTGGATGTGAGTATTTCTTTCATTTTGAAAATGTTAAATACATGTCGCAATAATTTGTTAAGGTAATACTTTTTATCATCGATCAAATTTTTTTGCATAAATGTTAGATTAAGAATAGGGTCAGCAATAATTACAGTGTCGAGATATAAAGCTGATTTTTTTACGAAATTTTCTAAAATGACAGGTGTTATATCTCCAGAATAAAGACATTTCAAAGTAGACTCTTGATTACAAAAATCGAAAATGTTCTTTGTATACTTACTCCAAAAAGTATTTATTTCATCACCTAAATCATCAATTGCATCAAGTATTAAATCGGATATTAATGGGTACTTTGCCATATTGTAACCAAAATCTATATGACTGTCCAAGCTTTGGCCTAGGTGGTGTTTAATTCCACCGAAATAAGAATTTATTAATTCCACATACTCAATTTGAATTTTTTTAACATCATTCATTCCGTCTTACTTCCTTATGTCATTTACAACTTAACATTAAAATATAACAAATTATTGTCACTCTCTTTATTGCCCATGGATGGGCATCTTTTAAGCCAGCATAATTTTGCATAACGGGTGGCACACTGCACTGCAGTGTGCCACCCGTTAGCGGCCGCAATGACGAATTGCGGCATGCCCTACTTCCTATGCAATGCTTTTTAATATAGCTAACAAAAAACATCTCCGCTATGGTTCTGTTAAGAAACATAAACTTTTTTATACCTATTTCGGATTTTT
>JAEZKP010000050.1 GCA_023436145.1 Fibrobacterota bacterium
TTCACCTCCGGGGAAATTGGAGGGGAGCCAAGGGCTAACCCGAAAAATCAGATTCCGGCCAGTGAACGAATTTTTCCAAATGACTTATAAACCCACACCATTTCATAACTGTAGAATCCATGTTGAATCACAGACTTCTTCAGGCGACATCTCTTCGAAAAAGAAAATCCACTCACTCTAACTGAGAAATCTGAGGCTACCGGAGGTAATCCCCCAGAGGTGATTTCTTTACTAAGAAGGATTTCACCTCTGGGGAAATTGGAGGGGAGCCAAGAGCTAACCGAAGAAATCCGATTCCAGTCAGTAAACGAAACAAACGATTCATAAACTCACATCATTCACTCATCGTAGAAATCTGCTAATAACTTAAAAACTTAGATTCCAGTGGATTGGAATTCCAAAAATTCCTGCTTAATCGATTTTAGCAGTACGCCACTTTTCCACCTGCTATATTATAAGTGCAAAAAAACTGGATTAAAAACAGGGTCAAAATAAATAAATGGAGCTAATGAAGAGAAAATGCAAAAGGAAGCATTTATCGGTTTTTTAAAGGAGAGTTTTCCGCATAATTACACGGAACTACTCAAAAGTTTTGAAATCTATCATAGATGGTTAATTGAAGAGAACCGCAAGATCAACCTGATTTCCCGGCAGACCAGCCCAGATGAGATCTGGACACAGCATTTGCTTGATTCGCTATTGTCTATTAAGCATGTGGATTTTTCAGGCAAAAACATTCTTGATTTCGGTACAGGAGGAGGGTTCCCGGGAATACCTCTGGCAATAGTATATCCGAATGCATCTGTCACACTTTTGGATTCCCGGAAAAAAAAGATCCAGGCGCTCAGATCGGCTGTAGATGTTTTACACCTGTCCAATTGTTCCTTTCTGGATATAAGAATAGAAGAGATTACAGAAAAATTAAATGATTCCTTTGATGTTATAGTGTCCAGGTCGGTAAAGATGCTCCCTGAGTTTCGAAAACCGCTGATGAGACTATTGAAAAAAAAGGGAGTACTGGTTCTTTATAAGAGCCGGATTCTGGATGATGTGGCATTTTTTGAAACTCCCAAAATTATTGATGCCAGTAATCCCTTAATAGGAGAGAGAAAAATAGTGATTATTACCAAAGTGGAGTGAGAAGGTAGATGTATGTCTGAGGCAACTAAAAAAATGCCCCAGATGGGGCAAATTCAGGCATTCTTTTTCTTGAACATCGAAAACATCCTCTGAAGTGAACCCACCAGCCCTATCTCTTTCTGATCATCTGCATCCTGGTATGGAAATGGATAAGCCTGATATCCGGATTTTTTCTTCATAAAATAGTCCCGGTTCTTTTTGATGTGTTCCCGTACCTTGCCGCGATCTCTCATGTATGGTTCGGCGTTTTTTCCATCATATTTGTTGTCCCAGATGTGAAGATCATTAATCTGGTCCGGAGCCGGATATGTGGTAGAAGCATTCCTGAAGGAACGGTAATTCTCCAGCACGATAGGATAATCAAATTTGCCAATAAATTCATTATCGTAAATTACTCCAGTCCCTCCACGTATATACATGCCCTGATAGCTCCCACCAGATTTGATCTTATTCCCATATATTTCATATTTGCGACTCCCCCGACCGTAAAAAAAGTTGCCATGCGCATCAATAGGATTAGTATTCAGATTGCCATCATCGATAGTATTATACCTGAATACATAATTGGAACCACGGTTAGAAGAGATGGAGTGAATAGCCCCCTTTACATTTTTATGCTCGAACTGATTTTTTTCCACATAGATGGCATCATCAGAGCCCAGTTTTACTGGCCGCTTCCAGGCACCATCATTGTCCCCATAAATGACAATATCTGTTACGCTGTTTTCCTGAAACTGATTGTTATCAATAACCCCTTTAATGTTACCGGTAGTTTCTATGGCTCTTTTTTTAAAGTTTTTAAAGGTACTGTTATCGATTCTCATCTCCAGGCTGTCACTGGTGATTTTGACCCCGTTACCGTTTTTCCCTCCATCAAGAACCAGATTAGTCAACCTGAAATAGCCATCACTAACCACTCTGAAAAACCAGTCCAGAGGAGAGGTCTGCTTAAGCACCGTATTTTTCTTACCGGAGCCGGAAATGGTAATGTTTTTTTTCACCTCGAGTTTGGGGCCTTTGAAATTGAAGTTACCCTCTGGAATAACAACAGTAGCATTCTCAGGGGCATTGTCGATAGCCGATTGAATGTCTTCTCTGTTGCCACTTTTTGCAGTTATGGTAACCGCTGATGAATTTACCACATTGAACATAAAAGTGGTAATCGCTACAGTTGCCATTACATGCTTTTTCATAATACCTCCTTGCTCATAAGTCACTGTAATCACTCGAAATACAGTACATTACAAGAGCGGTTGTTTGAAAAAGGAGTGACTTCGGGCGGTAATAGTTCTTTATTGTTTTGAACGAGCAATTAAATGGACAGGAAGGCTGCAAACCCCTGTTTATCCGGATAAAAAAAGGAAGAGGTAGAAATATTTTTAATGGAGTGTACATAGGGTTGACTGGGCTGGGGTCTTTTTCCGGCCTTTTCCCCAGAGGTGAACCCTTTACGGAGAAGGATTTCATCTCTGGGAAAATTACCTTCAGATAGCTTCGAAAAACGACATCTTAAAATCATCCAATCATTTTTGGCAATGATAAAGGAATCTTTCTTCGCCAAATTTCTGAAGCAGTGCACTTAATATTGGTCATCTAAAGATATCTGAAACTTATGGAACTGATATTGCTCAGTTTTTCTGATACTTCACCCTTCAAAAAAGGATACTAAAACATGAGCACCAAACCCAGAATAATCGTCCCACAGGTCGTCTACCAAATAACTGCTGAAGGCACAGAAGAGATTCAACTCTTTGGGAAAGATGTACTTAAAAAATTCTTCATCGACCAGTTAGCCCGAATAAGCAATAAATATGAGCTCGATTGTTATGCTTTTTCCTTAACCGCAAACCAGTACTATCTATTGGTTAGATCCAGTGAGCAATCAATCTCAATTGCAATGCAGAATTTTAATTCCGTTATTGCCAAAAAGTTTAATAAAACTGAGAAGCGTCATGGAACCGTTTTCGGCTCCCGTTTCAGTGCACTGGTGATTGAGCAGGATAAATTAAAGGAACTGGTCAGTTTTATTCATCTGCAACCGGTGGCTAATGGTGAATGCTCACTTGAGCAGCTCGATAACTACAAGTGGAGCGGCCATTATTCCCTAATAGGAAATAAGCCCCCCAATTTTCTTAACGTTCAATACGTGCTTGACCTCTTTGACATGTCTGAACCGGTAAAAAATTATCAGGATTACATAAAGCAATTCACATCGAATAAACAGAATGAACAGCTTATAAAGTACCTTAAAGATGCCAATAGCGGAAAACTCAGCTTTCACAAACGGGAGGTTTGGGTGCTGGGGAAACCACAATTTGTAAAACAGATCTTAGATTTGGATAGCAGCAGACGTGCCCGGATTGCCCGTTATGTTAAAGAAAATGTGAGCATGGAAAGAATTGTAGAGGAAGTGACCAAATCACTGTGTCTTCCCGCCAGAGAGATATTTAGGCAGGGTCTATTTGATGTGAAGTCTACTGCAAGGGAGCTCTTTGCATATATGGGCAAGTTTCGTTTTGATTTTTCAGGAGCGCAGTTGGCCAGACATCTTAATGTAACCGAGTCTGCGGTTTCCAGAATGATCAGTAGGTTTAATAGTGTTGAGTGTAAGGATTTTTTTGTAAAGATGGTTAATGCTGAATTCACATCAAGTCCTCTTGAACAACCAGAAAATCACCTAAATTCTCTATACTAAAAGACTTTGCCAATACGAATTTTATGTCGGAGAAATCTTATCCATTATTATAGCCCGGTGTACAGTCAAAGAAAACTGAAGAAGGAAGCTTGAGATCACTATACAAATATATAATCGGAATTGAAAAGAATTTATTTACAAATAATTTCACTCACACAGCATTTGCCCAGTGATGAATGCAGATTAGCTTTTCCGTGCGAACTCTACCTGTTGCATCTTTCCGGATTAACCCACAACCCTCCCTTAAATGAGAAGATTTAGGCAAGAATGAACAATGTTAAAAACTTAGTAAAACCGCTTAAATTTCGCGATCTTGGTCTTCAAAAGTAAACCGATTAACTGCTTTAACTTATATATCAATAGACAAAGGCGGTCTTTATCCCAGAGGTGAATGATGATTATCTAAGCTTTCACCTCCGGGGACACACACAGATTGGCTTTTCCATGCACAATCTACCCTTTGCCTCTTTCCGCATTAACCCACAACCCTCCCCCAAATGAGAAGGTTTAGGCAAGAATGAACATTGTCAAAAGCTTAGTAAAAACCGCTAAATTTCGCGATTAAATGAGACGATTTTGGCAAAAATGAACGTTTGTTAAAAGAGTAATACCTCTTAAGCTTCCCGATCATAGCCATCATACACTTAACAAACAGCCCCCCTAGCCCCAGAGATGAATGATGGTTCTTTAAACTTTTCACCTCCGGGCCTTTGGCCTCTTTTCTTCCTACCCACTGCACGGCACATTATTTGCACCCTGTATTTAAAGCTCGATAGAAGGGAGTGCTCATGCTTTGGGTAATATTCATCGTTATTATCCTTGTCGCTTTGGTACTGCTTTTTTTCTTGAAAGGGCGGGAAGTCCCTTACAGCGGATACACCAAATTCATGTACTACCTGATTGTAGCATTGATGGTGGTACTTCTTATTACCAGCATCGTTGCCTGGTATACCGACACTATAAATCCTGAGAAACTGAAGAAACCTCCAACAACCAGTAGCCCACAGTAACCGATAATATTTTAACAGGAAAAATTACTTTTTCACCTCTGGTTTCTTGCTCTTAACCAATAACAAATAACGGGCACTGACCTCCGGCCAGTTCACCACATTCCAAAATGCATCAATATAGCTACCCCGTTGATTCTGGTATTTGAGGTAGTAGGCATGCTCCCACACATCAAGACCTAATATTGGATTTCCCCGCTTCTCTGATACATCCATCAGCGGATTGTCCTGGTTGGGGGTGGAGCTGATAAAAAGCGAACCATCCTCACCAACACAAAGCCATGCCCAGCCACTGCCAAAACGTGTGACTGCAGCCTGCTTAAACTCCTCCTTGAATTTGTCAAACGAACCGAATGTGGCAGTTATCCTCTCTGCCAAAGGGCCCTCTGGAGTACCCCCCCCCTTTGGGCTCATCACTTTCCAGAACAAACTATGATTATAGTGGCCCCCAGCATTGTTGCGTACAGCCGCAGGAAGAGTGCTGGCACTGCTGAAAAGCTCCGGTAATGTTTTTGAGCTTAGAGAAGCTTCCTGCATTGCTTTTTTCAGATTGTCGAAATACCCGCGGTGGTGACGGGTGTAATGAATCTCCATAGTTTTCGCATCGATATAAGGTTCAAGTGCATTAAATGCATACGGCAAAGAATCAAACTGCAACGAAGTTGTCTTATCCTGGGTAAAAGCGGTTAAGGGCAGCAGTGCCCCTATCATCATGAGAGCAACAGTTTTCATAAAGATCACCTTTCCTCTGTAACGTTAAGATCAATTCTGATTTCATGCGCTGAATCGTACAGCCTTTTTTTTAATATAATAGCTGCTCTGGAGTATAGCTGTCCTGGAGTGGAACTGATTCACAACAACAGGTAATAGTTATCACCTGTTATTGTGCATTTATTACTTACCAATGAAACGGAACATTTCAGGCAGGCGGCGGATATCGTGGAAAGTTACAAAAAGAAAAAGCAGCAGGAAAAAGGCAATTGCCACTTTATTAGCGATAATCTGTGCTTTAAGCGAAACCGGTTTCCTTCGTACTGCCTCAATCAGAAGAAAAAGCAACTGCCCACCATCGGTGATCACCAGCGGAAGCAGATTGAGCACTGCAAGCTGAATCCCTATCAGAGCCATGAGTTGAAGAATCGGTGAAATCCCCTGTAAAGCCATAAATCCGGATGCCGGGATAATACCCAGGGGGCCGGAAAGCTGAGAGGCCGGAACTTCACGTGCAAACATCTTCCCGATCACATCAAAAATCATGGTAGTGTACTCCCAAGTCCTATCTAGTCCCTTTTCCATGGCAACTGCCGGGGAATAACTCACCAATCTCTTTTCACCTTCGTCAACTCTTATACCAATCTGGTTTCTTTTAGTCTGCTCGTTGAATTCAGGCAGAATGTCCATTTCCAGGGTCGAACCCTTTCTGGAAACAACAATCTTAAGAGGCTCTTTCCCCTTATAAGGACCAATGATCTGAGACAATTGAAACCAGGAGTGAATTCGGACACCGTTTATGGTTAATACCGTATCGCCAGACTTTAAGCCAGCTTTTTCCGCAGGTGAACCATTGCCTACATCTGCAATTACTGCAGGTAAGGGTGGAAGAATCCCTCCGGTTAAATCTTTTGGAAATGCCTCGTCATTTTTTTTCAAAGACAGATCCACTTCTTTTTGCTGACCTTCGCGGGATATTACAATTTTATAGTGCTGCTGCTGAAGCGCAAAGGCAGCATCGACATCATTCCAGCTCCTGATTTGTCGTTTATTTATGGAGATAAGGCTATCCCCAGCCAACAATCCGGCGCTGCTGGCCGCAGAAGTATCAGCGACCGCTCCTATAATCGGCCGGTCATAGTAAAGAGGCTGCTGCACTCCATACATAAACATCACCCAAAGCATCAGCATTCCGGTGATATAATTTGCCAGTGGACCCGCTATGGCTACGAGTGCTCGCTGCCAGACCGGTCTGGATGGAAATTCATCAGAAGCTCCAACTCTGCCCTCATCCGGATTTTCACCCGCCATCTTAACATAACCACCAAAAGGGATCGAACTTATCCGGTATTCAGTGCCCTTGAAACTCTTTTTAAAGATAGGATTTCCAAATCCGATGGAGAATGCCAACACCCTTATACCACACCATTTGGCCGCCAGAAAATGCCCTAATTCATGAATAAAAACCAGAAATCCTAAAACCAGCAAACCCAGAATAATTGACAATATAGAGATCACAATTCACCTTTTGGTTAGTATGTTTTTAAGAATGTTTTGTCTGGTAAGCCTGTCTGCTTCTTCGATTATTTCCACAGAATCGGCAGGAGCGTTTTTATGAGTACGCAATGCATATGCCACTATTTCCGCAATCTCATTGAATTTTATTTTTTCTTCCAGAAAAGCCTGAACAGCAATTTCATTTGATGCGTTAACCACCGCAGGAGCAGTTCCACCCATCTCCCCAGCCTCAATACACAACCTCAAACAGGGAAATCGATCAAGATCCGGTTCTGAAAAATCCAACCTCCCGATCTCAGGAAGCGATAACCGCTTCCCTTTTATGGCAAATCTCTGAGGGAAACTCAGTGCATACTGAATAGGTAACTCCATATCCGGTATCCCCAGCTGCGCCAACACTGCTCCATCACGGAACTCAACTAGTGAATGAATAATCGATTGGGGATGAATCCAAACCTTAAGCTTCGAATAAGGAAGTGAAAAAAGATGATGTGCCTCAATAACCTCAAAACCCTTGTTCATAAGAGTGGCAGAATCAATCGTGATTTTTCTGCCCATAGTCCAGGTGGGATGATTCAAAGCCTGCGCAGGTGTGATAGAACAGAATTTCTCCCCCGAAAGATTTCTGAAAGGCCCCCCCGAAGCAGTAAGAATGATCGATTCAACAGTAGAATGCTCAGCCCCATTGAGACACTGAAGAATAGCACTGTGCTCACTGTCAACCGGAAGCAGTTCTCCATTACCTGTGGAAAGCAACTTACAGATGTAGTCACCCCCCATCACCAGACTTTCCTTATTAGCCAATGCCACCCGCCTGTTGCACTGAAGCGCAGCTACTGTGGGTCTGAACCCAACTGCACCGACCAGTGCATTAAGCACAATCTCACATTCGGTCTGCTTGACCAGTTCAACCAGCCCTTCACTTCCGCTATAAACCCTGATCCACTCAAATTCCCTCTTCAGCCTTTCCGCATCCAGCCGGTCAGCAATGTAGACCGCCTCCGGTCTGAACTCCCTGATCTGATTTTGCAATAACTCCAGATTTCTACCAGCAGCCAACCCAGCAACTGTGAAATTATCCCTGTATCGTCTCATGCAATTTAATGCACTGGTACCAATCGATCCTGTAGAACCTAAGAGCAGTATTTTAGCTGGGAATTGAATCATAAGCTGAACTTAACCGAAAATTCTATGAATAATCCATGAAGAAAGTGAAATTACTGGTGCAGTAAAAAACACTGAATCAAAGCGGTCCAGTATCCCTCCATGCCCGGGAATAATATCAGAAGCATCTTTGACACGAAAATACCGCTTCATTAAAGAAACCAGAAGATCACCAATTTGAGCAAAGATACCAATAAGAAGCCCTAAGAGCGGCCCAAGCCAGAAAGGAAGTGTTTTAGCACCTAAAAAATACCATCCCGTACTGAAAGTGATCACCGCAGCCGCCAGTCCCCCGATACTGCCTTCAATGGTTTTTTTGGGACTTATGGTACTAAAATGAGTTTTTCCCCAGATTGAACCTACGATATAAGCTCCCGAATCACACATAAATATGGATGTCAAAACAATGACTATCCCCATCTGAGAAAGCATGGTATGATCGCTTATTTTTCTGAAAAGGGTTTGAAACGGCTGTTGATAAAAATTTAGCATTGAAATGCCGGCTATGTACAAAAAGGCCATACCACTGAAAAAAAGACTGGCCCTCATCCAGCGCCGCTGCACACTTTTACGTCCCCAGACAAAAGCTTCAAAAGCCACTACCACCAGTAAAATGTAAATACTGAGGTTCAAAGGAAAGCTATCCCGTAGAAGAAATAAAGCAAACTGAGAAAAAAGCGCTACAAAGCTTAGCCAGAATCCATTTCTGGGAAAAATGATACTAAGCATCCTGTTGTATTCAAAAGAGGCCATCATAATAAGGAAAATGATGGCAACATGACCTGGAAAAATCACCGCAACTGAAGGTGGACACAAAAGAAAGTTAGAATTGACTACCCACCACCCGAGGGGAGCAGCCCAGAGAACAAAAAGAAGTCTCTTGCCCAGATTGGACAGGGCCATTTATTCCTTTACCTTTCCAAAACGTCTGTCCCGTTTGTTATAATCCTCAATTGCTTCCATTAAAGCAGCTTTGTCAAAATCCGGCCATAAAATGTCGGTCATATACAATTCGGCGTAGGCAGACTGCCAAAGCAAAAAGTTGCTGATTCTTTTCTCACCACCGGTACGGATGATAAGTTCAGGATCAGGAATATCTCTGGTAAAAAGAAAGCCTCTAAAGGTACTCTCATCAAAGGAGTCAATCAGAGAGGGATTGCTGCAGGCCTGCCTGGCAAACTCCTTTGCAGCATGCACAATCTCGGACCTTCCTCCATAACTTATAGCCAGCACTAATGTCAAACCGGTATTACTGCTGGTACTTTCAATCCCATTTAAAAGCTCCTGACGGGTTTTTGGGGGTAAACGGTTAAGATCCCCAATGGCCTTTAAACGGACATTGTTGGCGTTAAGCTCCGCGATTTCTTTTCTGGTCATCTCCACCAGAAGGTCCATCAACATGGAAACCTCAATGGTGGGTCGTCCCCAGTTCTCTGCAGAAAAAACATAAGTAGTCAGATACTGGACTCCCAATTCTCCACAGGCACGAACAATTTTCCTGGTGGCGTCGGTCCCGGCTCTGTGACCGGCAGTACGAACCAGTCCACGCTTTTTTGCCCAACGACCATTTCCATCCATAATAATTCCAATATGACGGGGAATATTCATAATTTGAAACTTCTCACCTGCTTCTTTAGGAGAAATAAAATCCTGATGAGTCAAATTGATACCACATGATTGCATGAGGTGCACTGTAGATCAAGTGCATAAATATAATTTAAAGCTATTTGTGGAAACATTAAAAAGGGACCGCCGGTATATCCGGAAGTCCCTTAATAAAAAAGAAGGTTGTAAACAATGGTTCACACCTCCATAATTTCCTTTTCTTTGTGGACCAGAAGATCATCAACGGTTTTGATGAACTTATCGGTGAGTTTCTGAATTTCATCCAGCCCTTTTTTTGACTCATCCTGGGTCAGTTCCTTGTCTTTTTCCGCTTTCTTTAATTTTTCATTGGAATCACGTCTGATATTTCGGATACCAACTTTACTTTCTTCAGCGATCTTTTTACAGCTTTTAAAAAGTTCCTTTCGCCTCTCTTCAGAAAGCGGAGGAATAGGTAAACGGATCAGATTACCATCATTTTGAGGATTAAGCCCCAGATCAGAAATTCTGATCGCTTTCTCTATAGCAGAGATCATGGTCTTTTCCCAGGGTTGAACAACAACCATTCTGGCATCAGGAACCGAAATGTTTGCGATCTGGTTAACTGGTACCGAAGAACCATAATAATCAACGGTTATACCATCCAGAAGCGCCGGAGTAGCCCTGCCAGCTCTGATGCGGCCCAGATCTTTTTTCAGACTGTCAATTGCTTTCTGCATTCGCTGATTAGTCTCGGAATTTATAGAATCCAAAGCACCCATGCTTTATCCTCCAGTTTTGACTATAGATCCAGCAGCCTGTCCTTCAACACAACGGCACAGGTTACCTTTTTCCATGAGTTTGAAAATTATAATGGGAATGGAGTTCTCCATACAGAAGGAAAACGCAGTTGAATCCATCACTTTTAAATCTCTGGAGAGCGCTTCTTTATGAGAGATCTGCTCAAAGCGGACCGCCCCTGGATTTTTCATGGGATCACTGTCGTATATCCCGTCAACCTTTGTAGCTTTTAAAATCACCTCTGCACCTATTTCAGCACATCTGAGGGCAGCAGCGGTATCGGTTGTAAAATAAGGATTGCCGGTACCCCCACCAATAATAACCACTTGATTCTTTTCCAGATAAGAAAGGGCCTTGTCCCTGGAGAAAAGCTCCCCGACTCCCTGAAGATTGCCGGCAGTCAAAACCCGTGCCGGACATCCCCTTTTCTCCAGATACTCCATAAGCCCCAAAGAGTTTATCACCGTAGCCAGCATTCCCATGCCATCAGCAGTCACCCGGGGAATCCCCTCTGCAGTAGCACCCCGCAGAAAGTTACCTCCCCCGATAACAATACCAATCTGCACACCAGCATTATGAACCTCTGCAATCTCATCAGCAATCTGCCCGGTAATCTGAGGATCGATTCCAAATCCCCTGCTTCCAGCCAGAGCCTCACCTGAGAGTTTAAGTAAAATGCGTTTATACAGTGGCTTCATAACGGTAATTATTCTTCCGCACCCAGCTCAAGACGTACAAACGACAGAACCTTGATCTTTGCTCCAGTTTCCTTTTCAGTCTCCTTAATCCGACTGGTAATATTCATGTCTGGATTTCTGATGAAAGCCTGTTCCACAAGAGTAAATTCCTGAAAAAATTTCTCAAGTTTACCATCCACAATTTTGTCCCAGATTTTTTCAGGTTTTCCTGAGCTCTGAGCCTGAGTCTGGTAAATCTCCTTCTCTTTAGCAATCACCTCGGCAGAAACACTCTCCCGGTCCACAGCCATGGGATTTGCAGCAGCAACCTGCATTGCCAGGTCTTTTCCCAAAGTAGCCATAGCCTCACTGTCCAGAGCCTTGTCCGCCTTTATTTTTACTAAAACACCGATTCTGCCATTTCCGTGAAGATAGGAAAAAATTCTTTCCTCGGCTGGATTCACCTCCAGTTTCCTGTATCTTCTGAATGTGATGTTCTCACCGATTTTACCAATGAGTTCAGTCAGACGGTTTTCAACACTGATATCACCGAAAAGCGGCGATGTAATCTTTCTGGCACTTTCCAGATCCGAAGGTTTTTTCTCAAGAAGCACAGTACCCAGTTTATCCACAAATGCGATAAAATCATCGTTTCGTGCCACAAAATCGGTCTCAGAATTAACTTCAAAAACAATGGATGCAGAATTATCTGAAACGATAGTGACTTTACCCTCTTTGACTGATTTGCCTGCACGCTTTGCAGCAGTAGCCTGCCCCTGTTTGCGAAGGTTTTCAATTGCCAGGCTCATATCTCCGTTTGCATCGATAAGAGCCTGCTTGCAGATCATCATCCCCAAACCGGTCTTTTCGCGCAATTCTTTTACTTGTCCAGCATTAATTTCCATAAGATCTCCTTACTTCAGAAACCCAAAGAGATGACCGGTAATGGATTCCAAAAGAACCCTTACCGAAACTATTCATCCTCTGATTGTCTTACTATTTTTTTGTGAACTACACGATGTTTGCGTTTTGTTTCTTCAGGTACATCTTCATCTTCGATTTCCAGTTCCGCTTCTTTTCTCTCGCTTTCCTCCCGCGCAGCCTCTGTGGCGGCTAAGAGCTCGGCAGGGGATACTTTCTCTTTTTCCGAGAGAATCGCATCAGAAATCGACCGGGCAATAAGCTGAACTGACTTGATTGCATCATCGTTTCCGGGAATAGGGAAATCCACCGCATCAGGATCACAGTTGGTGTCCACAATTGCCCCGATAGGAATGTGAAGACGACGGGCTTCGGAGATCACTATATGCTCTTTAATAGTATCAACCACAAAAATTATGGAAGGCAATCTACGCAAATCCCTGATACCGCTGAGAACACTGAGTAGTTTCTCTTTTCTTTTTGCTAATACTCCGCGCTCCTTTTTGGGCAGCGCCTCTATTGTACCATCCGATTCCATGGCTTCAATCTTTTCAAGTTTCGCCACACTCTGACGGATGGTCTGAAAATTGGTCAACATACCACCCAGCCAGCGCTCAGAAACATAGGGCATTCCGCAACGCTCAGCTTCCTCACGGATACAATCCTTAAGCTGCTTTTTAGTCCCTACAAAAAGAACCTTACCACCTCTGGCCACCTCTTTACGCACCCGTTCGACAAATTTCTCCAGGGAGATAAGAGTTTTATTAAGATCTATAATATAGATACCGTTTTTTGGACAAAGAATAAACCTTTTCATCTTGGGATTCCAGCGCTTTGTCTGGTGACCAAAATGAGTTCCTGCTTCCAGCAGATCCTGCAATTGCAAAATAGCCATTTTTAATCTCCTTAAAATGGGTTATGCTCCCACGGGTATCACTACAGAAGACTACCGTTTCACATAATCGGAAACGGCACCCATCTTCCGCTCAACACCGTGTGCTAAATTTTGTATAGAAAGGAAAAATTAACGTTTTGAGAATTGGAATCTTCTGCGGGCTCCAGCCTGGCCATATTTTTTACGCTCAACCACACGAGAGTCTCTGGTAAGAAAACCACCTTTACGAAGTGCAACACGATTTTCCTCACTGATCAACGCCAGTGCACGTGCAATTCCCAACCTGATAGCTCCAGACTGCCCACTCAAACCACCACCACGCACATTTGCCACAATATCCATGGACTCACTGATCTGAAGCAGCTTAAGGGGCTGCTCAACATCCATCACCAGCACATCGCTTTTGAGATATTCCTGAATAGACTTACCATTAATTAACCGATTACCTTTTCCGGAGCGAACGATTACTGACGCAATCGCATTTTTACGCTTACCGGTCGCAGAATACCTGTTTTCCAAAATGACCAGCTCCTTTTTGATTACAATGTTAATGCTTTGGGCTGCTGAGCAGCATGCGGATGAGATGCACCGGAATAAATATGCAGTTTTCTCATTATTGCCCTTCCCCGCGCATTCTTAGGAACCATCCCATGGATCGCATGTATCAGAACCTTTGAAGGATCCAGCTCCATCTGCTCCTTAAATGAACGGAATTTGCCCCCACCAGGATACCTGGAGTGACGGAAATACTCTTTTGTTTCCGCTTTTATCCCTGTCAGCTTTATCTTTTCTGCATTTAAAATAATCAGAAAATCGCCATGATCCTGATTGGGCGAATAAGCAACCTTGTTTTTTCCTGTCAGAATCTGAGCCGCCTTAGAAGCAAGCCGCCCCAACACCTGATCAGTCGCATCCAAAACATACCAATCACGCTTAATTGATTTGGTGTCAACAACTACAGTTTTCATGATAGTACCATTCCTATCGAACTCAGTACATTTAGCTTAAATTTAGAGTCTGTTGAATATATAATCGTAACCACAGTGAAGTCAACATTTATGTAGAATCCTCATCTTCCAACCCGTTTTTTACCTCTACTTACTCTCCCCTGCAAGCCCAAAGCCATTTATTCCAAAACTCTTCTCCCAGTTGGCCTGCTAACACCCACCCTCATACAAAATTGATTACAACCTTTTTTTACCGTAGTTTGCTATGAATGCAACAGGGCTAAACCAATTCTCCATAGTATCAAACCAACCCTTGATCAGCGCAGATTTATAAGCAGATTTCTCTATTCCCAGATGCAGATGAGATAGATAACCACCATTGGTCAGAGTAAAGGAAAGAGCGATCTCCCCAATCTTATCTCCCATGGCGACCCTATCTCCTACAACTACATTCAATTTCTCAGATAAATGGCCATAATATATAGTAACAAAACTGCTGTCTATTAACCTGGATTGAATCACCACCAGACAGCCCCAGGTAGATTCATGCTGAATTTTTACCACCACACCATCCATTATTGAATGGACTGGCATCCCAGAAAAAAGCCATCCGGAATCCTCCCCGACATGTCTTCCCCAACTGTCCTCCAGACCGAAATTAATAACCGGATAATTCAAAATATTATAGAGAGCGCGGTTCAGTTTGTACTGCTGATGAGGATAGATGCATTTTTTAGCCAGAGGAGTATAAAAACTGTCATCTATTTCCTGATAAGAAAATTTCTCAAAACTTTTAGATCTACGGGAACTGGGATAAAACATCTCTCTATCTAAAGCACTGGTATCAAATACAGGCAATATAGCCGCAAAATTTTGAAGATTCTTCTTTTCAGCCATCAGTGTTTTACATACGTATGCGTTCTTTTCACTCGCCAGTAAAGATCCGATTCTTTTCAGTTTTGTGGAATCAGCAAGCTTAACAAGAGCCGAAGCGATATATTCTCTGTATACCGGATCAGAATGTGAAAACTGGCTAAAAAGAAAATCGAAATTCTTACTATCTTTATACTCTCCCAGAGAAAAAACCGCAAGAGTTCTGAAAAATAAATGAACGGAAGTATCTGCAATTATTTCCCTGAACAGCTTTGCAACCCTCCAGTCCCGGTAAAAAAAAAGTACCGGAGCGAATCTGTAAAAATTGCTGGTGTTTATTTTACCCTTAATAAGTTCTTGTTCAAAATCGGCTTGCATCATTTCCCTGTCCTGCTCCATAGTCAACGGAGCCAGTAACGATTCCGGAATATTGGTCGGGTCAAGCGAAAGGGCCTGAGTATTATAGTAAAAGGTATTGGAGAGATTTATTGGCTGGCTACCCGAAGCTTTTAATCCATTTTCATCCCCTTTATGACATTGCAGGATGAAAACCAGAATTATCATATTTATAAAAAAGTTTCGCTTGTTTTCAGGTACCATTAGCCTTTGACCTTTTACTTTTTAACATTCAGAGCATTTATTGCACATTGTTCGTGACACAAGATTAAACTAATTAGTTCCTGTTCAAAATGCACTAAATCCGTCATGCCCGAGTTGTTTTATCGGGCATCCATCCTAAAGAATACAGGAAAAAGATAGATTCCAGCTCCAGATCAATTAGCATTCGTTTATTTTGAACAGAAACTAATTACAGCGATGGGTTATTTGGCGAATCTTTCGAGGTAACAAATAAGCTCAGTTTCAGATA
>JAEZKP010000079.1 GCA_023436145.1 Fibrobacterota bacterium
GGGTCAGCCCGCTGGCCTTAAATGTGGGGATAAGCATTTCGTCTGTTAGTTCCATATTTCTCCTTTTTTGACAGAAATATGGTTTTTCCAGAATTAGATTAAAATACGGGGTTTACCGAATGCTTACTACTAACATATGCTATAAACCTCATTAGAACATATGTCAGCAACGCCATCCATATTTGCCATTGTACCGCATTCTCACTATATCCAAGGAAATCTGAGAGTTTGAGTGTTTGCTTGAGTTGTTTAAAAAAAAGTTCAATGTCCCAGCGAGCCTTGTACAGATCACAAATGGTTGATGCTGCAAGTTCCAAATCATCGGTTATAAATTCCATTCGAACTAACTTGCCATCTCTGATTACATCGGCCACAATCAAGCGAAAACATTCTGGATACAACTGACTGCTCTTTATTCCTGTGAGTTTTATTTTTGCATCTAAAATGATACTCTTATTCGTGATTTTTAATTTTTTCACTATACGGTAAGCCATATTTGTTTTTGCCCTACTGATCCAAAGAATCCCTCTTCGCATAAGCTCAAAGAGATGTGCAAAATCAACATAGGCTTTATCAAATACAACAAATTCGCCATCTTTGAGACCACTGCACAATGTTTTTGCCATAACAGCATCATGTGATTTGGCACTTTTTACAACGGCAAATCTGGGTAGAAATGTCTGAGTATCAAGAAGCATCTGACATTTTGCGGCTGCCTTGCGGCGGCGATGTTTTGCCCAGCTCATGCAATTGGCAAACAACTGTATCGTAGTTGAATCTACCAGATTAATTGTCCTTTTAATTTTCCGTGGCAGTTTAAATGCTGTATCCATTCGACCGAACTGTGGAAAACTATTTGATAGATAATAAACAACTTCATGGAACAATTCTTTTGCCATGGATGCCGGCCGAACACGGTTCGCATGCGATAATCCATTACGACTGGGTGGTGTAGCATTACGCAGCGTTGCCAGTGCACCTTTATGAAATCGCAAAGTGTCTGCAATATCATTAAGACTCAATGCATGTGAATGGTGAGCAAAAAGCATTGAAACGACATGACTCCATGCTGAAAATGTTCGGCAACGCCTTTCAACATCGTGCTTCCTGGCAAGTTTGGGTACAAGATATGCAGGAATCATTTCCACAATCTGTTTGAAAATAGTAAATTTATGTTTGGCTGGTCGCATCTGACAATCCTGTTAAAGTTTTGCAAGAACATTAACATGTCATGTGGCCAGCCTCCTTGTCAATTTTATTGAAAACCTGTGGGATGGTAGTGAATTTTAAGTATTTATTTTGTATTGTTTATTCGATATACCCAATGAATTTAGAGCAACAACTTTTGAAGTTAATCGAGGATTTAGGGATCTACATTGGATGAGAGTAAAAAATAAATAAACTAATTGGCATCTCTGTTTAGTGGATTGTTTTTGAGCACTTTGCTGGTGTAGATAATTCATGGTGTAAGTCCACTATTGTCAAAAAGTAATCCTTTTCGGTAATCATATTCACTGAGTTAGGAGGAATCTGATGAGTG
Organism: Fibrobacterota bacterium; assembly: GCA_023436145.1. GTDB lineage: Bacteria > Fibrobacterota > Chitinivibrionia > Chitinivibrionales > Chitinispirillaceae > JAAYPC01. The sequence goes on from JAEZKP010000079.1 coordinate 1,541, forward strand.
CGCAGGTAATATTTTGGCCTAACGAACAGAAATTCGTGTTAGGTAACCGAGAGGGATGTGAAGCATTATATTCTCAAGACCAATGCTAATTTATAACGCACGGTTGTAAACATAAAAGGCATAATGAAGGTATTTGTGAGGATTGCGATAATTTAGGCTGTAGTTAGGTAAAATTCAAATGTCGAACAATGGAGGGATGGTTTACATGTTTGTTGGACTATTTAAATGTGTTTAATAGTCAATATAAATGCTCAACATTAATCATATGGTGACAAGTGTAGCAAGAGCATGGTTTATTCGAAAATAGGAACCAATTTTTTTAATAAAAACTATTTTGTATGGTATAGGTTGAAAAAAACACCTAAACATATAAATTCTTAAAAACAGATTCCGTAGTTTTAGTAAACAAAAGAAATAGAACTCAATTTTAAAATTTATTTCGCAATTTATTAATAAACGAAGGTGCAAATTTTTCTATGAAGCGTATAAGTTTTCGAACTGTTGATCGCGCTAATGCACACGGAATACCAGCGAGTGCTGGATTACCTTTAGATAAAGTTATTAATAATTGACCCGTGAAAGAATCTGGTCTGATCCAGCTATTCATTTCGGGTATCAAATCCAAATATTTACGAGCAACAAGTGAATATGGTGAAACTTGTAACCAGAGTGGTCGTTTTACAGTACTTTTCAAACGCCAAGGTTTTTCCCCTTGGGCATGGATTAGTGGTGGTATACATGTGAGAGATCCAATAATTCTATGGCGTATTGTATAGCCTGAGTGTTCGAAGCATTGTGCGATATCAATTCCATTGAGCAAAAATTTTAGAGGTATATCACTATAACGAGTGGACCCAAGTAGTGCGGTAAATACATCCTGATCACCTTTCATGTGTAGAGGACGTTGTTCCCATCTCTTTTTTTGAAAAGTAACGTATTCCTGTGATGCAAGTAGGTCTTTCCATTCTTCAAGTAAGGGAATGTGATCAGTGGTAACTTTTAACACACAGGTATTTACAGTTGTAGATATGTCTCTCCCAATCGGAAATCCCCATGCTTTTGTTCGTAAAAAAGAACCTTGATTTCTAAGCCATGGAGCTTCTTCCGAGGCAATAATAGTTTTAGGTGATGTTTTATTAGTTAGTAATGGTGGCAGTGGGCCTGATAGAATTATATCTGAATCTATCCATGTAGCATCTTGGTAACCTCGAGATAGTAAATGTAGTAGGCATGTTGGTTTAGAATTCCAACCAAGTCGTTCTCTTATTGGTATAATCTCTGGTTGCTTAATATTAAGTGCTGAGCACCAATCGAAAATTGATTTTGGAATTTTCGTTGTAAACAAGCTAACTTCAGCTCCTGGTACATGCTTTTTAATTGAGAGTAACAGGAGCTGTACAGCAATAAAATCAGATTCACGGTCCTCATAAATCACAAAATTCATAATAGGTACACTTAAATAGGTTAAACATTAATCGGGAGATTCCATCGAATTGACCAAGTTGAATTGCTTGTAGATACAAGGAAAAAACATCCCAAAATTTATATATAATCTTTCATTACTGGACTTTTTCTAAAAAAAATAAATCATGTCTGAAAAGAAAGTTCTAAAATTTTCAATAAAATAACACAATTATGGATTATTTGTTATCTATTAGTTCGTAATGGAATAGGTATTATCTTACATTTGAATGCGGTTATTTTCATGCCACAGCCCCCTGATGTTATAGGGAGCGCCATTACCCGTAATGCAACTAGCCAAGTCGTAACGGTTTTCTCATGGTAAGACTGTAAGGCGCTTCTGTATGGCAGAGGAGCTTTTTTAAAATGTACTCTCATATTTTTTCGAACTGCTTCACTAAATTTGGAAGATAAATACTTCATTTTAACCCACGAAGGATAAAGCGTGCAAAAGATCATACTGATTCAGGTGCATAATCTCATAATACTGTTATGATATGCGTATTGTATAACCAATTTGCGCGATATTTAGATTGTGGTATTTACTATAACTTATGAGATTTTCAAACATCTTTTTGAGCTAATACTAAGTGATATTCTTAAGTCACTCTTGTTAATTTAAATATTCCATTTAAAATTCGAAAAAAATATTATAGTTATCCCAACAATATGGTGTTATTGACACAGAAATAAAGATGATAGATCTTAAAGTAATATGGAAATACTTAGATTTTTCAGATTAATTTTGAAAGATGTTGTCAAGGATGACCAACTAATTTGAATTGAATTCATAATTGATGATTTCAAGTTTGTAGTATCAACTATAACAGAGCTATATAATCACGTTGGAATATTGAGTTGTTCTTTAAGCGACTCAAACAGGTATTAAAGTTCTCTGATTTCCATGGTATAGTGAAAATGCTGTACAGTGGTTAATAGGGGTGGCACTTATTCCGTATATTATTTTTACGATTCATAATATAACAGAGTAAATGGAAAGGAACATTTTCCCCACGTTCATTCACAACTATTCGGAGAATGGTATGGGGCTATTTTGATTTATACATTTTACTTGATATCAGCGAAATTGAACAATTTGAAGTGTTATTTAGCTGTTGTGTTGTAAATACCAAAGTGGTAGTTAATCTTAATTTTTTATTCTATAAAATCATGAAAATTTCAGTGAAAAAATATATTTTACGTTAGTGAATAACATTTTTAAGTTTTTTATTTTCTAACTAAAAATTAAAGTATTCAAAATTTTAATAGTGATAAAAGGTACTCTCGTTTACTTCCCCCGTTTTTAAACCAATATATTAAGGAAGATATGAGATATTTATTTCAACAAATTAATTTTTAAAAGTGTACGTGTATTATAATAGGTACAATTTATGTCTAAAAAAATAGTTATCCTTAAATTCAGATCGTTTTCTCATGTAAATCATAGAATCCGCAACGTGTTAGAAAGTCGTTTCCCTCAGAACGAAGTGGTTGAAATTGATGTGTGGAGAATGATTGTAGATGATCGTTTGTTGTATATTCGTATCCTTTTTTGGGGTTTTTTTAAATATTTTCATTTGATTGTAAAGGGACACCAGGATTTGATTGATGCTTCACTTCATACTCCACTGGCATTACGCACTATTAAAAAGCGTCTACAGTATTTATTCCACGATGAAGATCTGTTATTTAGTTTTCAGACACAGTCATTTTTTGATGGAAGTATTTCTGGAGTACCACATTTCATTTATACTGATCATACCCATTTAGTCAATTTTACTGTTCCACAGTGGAATAGTAATAAGTTTTGGGGCAAGCAGTGGGTTACAATGGAGAAATCGATATACAATGCCGCGATCAAGGTTTATACGTGGAGCGAGCATGTACGCCAGTCAGTAATAAACGATTATGGTATTCCAGCTGCGCGGGTTGTTAAAGTCGGTGTAGGTTCAAATATCGATGGGAACGTAAATTTAGGTTGTAATGTAGTACGTTATCAAAACCGGATTATCATATTCGTTGGTGTCGCTTGGGAAAGAAAAGGTGGTCCAGAACTATTTGAGGCATTTAAACTGGTTTCAAAAAAGTTTCCTGATACTCGTTTGCGAATTATTGGTTGTAGTCCAAAAATATCATATACGAATGTCGAAATCATCGGACGGGTAAGTATTGAGCAGGTTAGGACAGAGATGTTGAATGCTTCAATTTTCTGCTTACCTTCACGATCAGAGCCTTTTGGTATTGCAGTGACAGAAGCAATGCATTTTGCACTTCCAACAATTACCTCAAATATCGAGGCTATGCCGGAAATTGTGGTTGAGAATGAGACTGGCTACCTTGTACCTCCATGCGACCCGGCTGCACTTGCAGGTGCACTGGAGAGGCTTTTAATATCTCCTGAGTTGTGCAAAAAAATGGGAGAAGCAGGTAGAAAAAGAGCGTGTGAACTGTTTACATGGGAACGAGTGGGAGAGTCTATTGAAAAATATACTCGTAGTGTTTTGATGCAATAGTACTGTATTTGTTGGTATCGATAAAATCTAATTTTTAAAAGATATTGTAGTTTCACCTATTATGATATATCAGGATTTATAAATGGTCAATAAACTGATATAATAAGTAAAGAATGAATTGTATGGTGTGTATGGGCAAATAGAGGTATCCTGACTGTTAACGGCGTATTTCACCCCGAAAAGGAACTTTATTGGTCATATTCAGCAGCGATTGAAATGCGTAGAACTTTTATTGTTGAAGGAGATGATATAAGTCTGGATATTTTATGGTAAAACTATACGTATTCGGGAAGTATTAACGTCGAACTTTGGGATTTAACAGATTTAAAAAACGTTTATTCAGCATATGCTGATTATTTTGATCACGACGGATTTTATAATTTTAAGTTGGAAGATGGGCATAAGTACTCTTTAATAACAAAAAGTTTATTATTTTCAAGAAATGAGATGGACCCTCTGAATTATATACATATAAATTTTAAAAACGCAAATTTTGTTGAAACTAATGTTCCTGAAAGTAATAGTGTTATTTTTATTCTCTCAGGATTTTTCATTCTTGCTTTATTTTGTTATGATAAAAAAAGTAAAATGTTTTTCGTTTTAAAAATTCTATAAAAAGATTGGTTTTCTGATTAAAAGAGTAAAATTAAAAATTCAATATTCAGTCAGATAATAAACCTGCTTTTTAAATAGATTTTCATTATGATCAATAATTGTTGATTTATTATGTGAAATTAAACTTAAAATTTTATATGAACATCCTTATCACAATCGACTATGAACTGTTTGGCAACGGTACAGGTGATGTCTGCACCCACATGATCGAACCTGCCAACAGGCTGATGACCCTGGGTGAAAAGTACAATATACCTGTTACTTTTTTTGTAGAGATCGAGGAGTATCTGGCCTTCGAGCGATATTCCAGTGAACTGACCAAAAAACTGGGCTATGATCCTGCAGAGATGGTAAGAAAGCAGGTCGGTGACATAGTGCGCAGAGGGCATGATGTCCAGCTCCATATTCATCCGCAATGGAAAGATGCCCATTTTGAAAATGGCTCCTGGATTCTCAATCGAGATGTAAATAACATCGATTCCCTTTTCAATGATATTCAGGATACTGTCGATTACATAAAGACACGAAAGAACGCTTTGGAAAAACTATTTGAAACCGTTGATCCAAAGAGAAAATTGTGCGCTTTCAGAGCTGGTGCTTTTTGCGCTCAACCAGGTAAACTACTTATTCCTGCACTATACCAAAATGGAATAAAGTATGAAAGCTCGGTTGTAAAAGGTTTGCACCGCACTTATGGGCAGGGTAAAATCGATTTCCGATTCGTACCGGACTCCACTTTCTGGCGTGTAATGGATGATGTAGCTGTAAAAAACTCTGAAGGCCTGATTACTGAGATACCGATCGGCTCAAAAATGCAATGGAGATTTCAGCAGCTTAGTTACAACCGTATCAAGGCTAAATTCTCCGGAAATGTTCCAAAAGAAAAACAGCAGGAAACTCTCAGAGAGATCGGTGTTTCCAAAAATCCGCTCTCTATCCTACGCTTTCTTCTGAAAAAAGCTCCCACAAAATTCGATATACATAATGTTGAGGCAAAAAAACTTTTAAGGCTTTTAAAAACATATTATAAGAAAGAAGAAGGAACTCGGACTGTGGTACTGATCGGTCATACTAAAGAACATATTTCCGATACCAATGTAGATAATTTTTTCCGGCTTCTTAAAAATAACCAGGATTTAAGACCAGTTACATTCAATACTCTTATTTTGTGAAGTTTAAGTTTACAGAACTTTACGATTTTAATGTATTGTTAACAAAAAGATTTCTTAGTCTCGATTTTCGAATTTAGAATTTCGAATTTTCTTTTTTTTATTTTATTTCCACAATAAAAACCAGCCATCCCGCGGAACTGCATTTGTATCGGTAGTATAATGGTATCCTGATTTTGACCCGTTTTTCATAACCGTTCTTATACGAAAGTAAAAAATCGAATCAGGGTCAGGTATCGAATCACGGTTCAGCACTACAGATGGCGAATCAGATGCAGTTACATTCTTCAGTAAATTATATATCTGGTTATTGTTCGTCTTATACCATAGTTCATAAGATTCGATGGAATCCTTATTTTCTTCTGGTGGAGTCCACGCTAAAGCAACAGTTCTGGAATTTCTCACCTCCATAAACGGATTATTTGGTTTATAAACCACTGCATCTTTCCTGCTACCAGACTGTCCGCACATCATTAGTAAAAGAAGCATTATTAATAGGTGCAGAAGATAAAACTGCTCAGTTTTCATTTTTCTCTTTAAACCGGCCTTTAGAAGTAAGCCGCTCCTCTTTTTATCAATCGATTGTCACTAAAACAGGTCCATTATACTAAGCATATAATTGGTAATCCCGACTGTGCAACTGGTTTAATTTAATACCTGTTCTGGCAACCCTCCTTATTTCACACCAGAAATAGTTTTTTCCCTGCCCATAACTATCTATTTGTATTCTGTTATTCATGTGTTTTTATTCGTCTTAACATAAACTGTACACATCTTTTCCATCAACCACCGTGGTAAGAGTCTGCTTCCTGCCATGATTGCTCCAACGTAAGCCCCTGCACTGTTAAGTATAATATCCGGTAATTGCGATGTCCTTGTTGGTATATATACCTGCACCAGTTCAATTCCCAAACTTATAAAAAAACACACCAATGTTGTAAGGAATAAAGACCTCTTTCCTTTTCTAATAAATTGGGTAAGCATAATATGGCAGATGATACCCAGTGGTATAAAACCCAGAAAATTGATAATAGTATCCGAAAGAAAACTACCAGGCCGATCAAACTCAGGAATGCATTTCAGATAAATTTTTCTGAAAACTCTGGTTAATACCGGTTTTGTTAAATTCCAGGAGTTTCCGGACCGGTCTGATATTGTGGTGCCTTCTTCAGTCTTAAAAGTAAATAATGCGGTTGGTCTGAAACCGGACTGAAACTCATTTAATAATTGGGTGGCATTTAGCAGTAGTTTGTCTCTTATAGTGTCAGGCATAAAACTGTTGAATATCGCCAGGTATGAAATCTCGCCCTGCCATGGATTTCTGCCTTCTGCTGAAGCCCCGACAATTAATCTGCCCTCTTTTAAAAAATCTTCCGGCAATAAAAACCTGTGTCTTCTGTTTTTTGTAACAGAGTCAATAGAAATTGAAATGCTTTCCCTGTTAACCGAAATAAAGGCGGACCTGGTAGTGTCTTTTGATAATGCTCCCGAGAATCCAAGCACTGAAGTTCTCATTTTACTGGAATAAACAGTAACCATGAGCTCATCTGTCCACTGTTCCACTGCAAGGATCTCTTTATTTTTCTTATCAATTATGGTAATGATTTTTGACAATTTCTTATCGATATGGTATGGGCGAAGTGCCATTACGATGTTAATTTCATCGAAAATGGTTAATTTTTGAAGCTCATTTTCACTATGTATTATGCCATACTTTTCAAAATAAATCCCATTCCGGTCTTCGAACCATTTCGCCTGGTTTATGAAACTGTAACCTTTAGGTCTTAATCCGAAAAAAAGTGTAACCAGAAGCACAAGTATGAAAAGAAATACCGGTTTTCTTATAAGTGCAGTCATTTCAGGAAAATAGTATTATGGGGCTGTTGTTTTAAAACAATTACTGACAATTAAAATTTGTCTGCGACAGAGGATAACAGATCTGCAGAAAAAAAGTGCTTTTAGTGAAAGGTAAAAAAAAGAGGAGTTTAAACTCCTCTTTTTTTTTTAATACAAATTAAGTAAATGCTTATCTCTTGCGTCTGATCATACCGCTGCTAAGCATTGTAACCAGACCGATTCCAATGAGTGACAAGGTAGCTGGTTCAGGTACAGCTTCGACTGATTCAACCATTACCACTAAATCCTGATAGTCACCATCAAAGCCACTAGCAAAAGCAGGAAGGTCTTCCCATGCCAGAATGTATTCATTAGTAGACCAAGTACCGGCAGCAAAAGGGGTGATTTTCACTTTGTCTTTTCCATTTCCTTGGAACGCAACCATATGATCGATTCCGTCGGCGTTTTTGTCTGCTTGAGAGTAGAAGATACCATTATTTGCGGTTTCCAGGTAGAATCCAAATAAGTTCGATTTGAAAATTGCAGTGTCTCCAGCTATACCAGCACCATATACATATACTGTTCCATCATGTAGAAACGAAATTGTCGCCTGTGTTCCAGCAGTATGTTTTCCTGCAAAAACTTCAAGTTTGGAATCTGAATATATATCGTAGATCCCAAATGCATTGGTACTTGCATTACCGGCAACTTCAATGATAAACGTAGCAACTGAGCCACCGGTTGCTGTGTTGGTCCACACCTCATCAAAAGAAAGCTGATGTTTTTGAACATCAATACTTGAAACTCCACCTACAGTAATACTGTCCAAAATTTGCTGGAGAGATTGTTCATTTGCATTTTTTCCGATTTCGATCGGAGCAGCCATAGCTCCAACGCTAAGGCAAGCAACCAGCGCCAATATTTTGTTCATAAAAACTCCTTGAGAAAAGTGAAAAATTGATATCTATCAAAACTACCAAAAACAATGATTTCAAGTTTTAGCATTTTGATTTCTGCTCCCCATTACAAGCAAGTACCTTGCCAATATATTTGAGGGCTGAATTGCTTCAAAATCACTATTTAATTTCATCATAACTCTTAACGATTGTAAAAAAAACCGACAATGGGATGTCAACCCTTACATCCTGCTGAAAATTGTCTTATCTTAGAAAGCAGATGTGATCCATGTCAATTCAAGTAAAACGATTAATTAATTTGCCATCCTCTTTACCCGCAAGTTTATGCTCCTGTTTATTTTATGACTGTGTAAGTAAAACATTTCCTCAATTCACAATCACACTTCAGGGTTATCAGTGCGTCGTGAAAAGCTCCATTGATGGAGCTGTTTCCACTGCTTTTCCAGGTTTAGCAATGCTATTACCATAGAATAACTCCCTAAACTTGTTAAGATTTCCAGGTGTGGCTGTAAAATCCCTGGGCTAAAGTTCTGTTACTACGTGTAAAAGAGAGCTGGGCAGACCGTATTGTCGCCATCTTTCTTCTTGAAATCTCTTTTTATAGCTCTGGAAAAAAGATAATTTTATTTAACTTATAGATTTAAGTCAGATAGATTCAACAACTTCCGGATAATGTAATTTGACCAGTCCCAGAGTAAATATTCTTTCATTTGCCGAATACGGAAAAATCGTAGAATGGGACCGCTTTGTGTATGAGCAGAAGCATGGATGGATTACATCCTTGTCCAGTTGGGCAAACGTTCTCGAAAAGAGCTTCACACATATACAAAACAAATCGATGGTGATCCTTGAGAATGGAACAAATAAGGTTCTCGGAGTGCTTCCTCTATACCTTATCAATAGCCCTGTCTCCGGAAGACGCCTGGTAAGTACACCTTTTGCCACTCTGGGGAGTCCACTTTTTTCAGATGAGATCGATATAGATACAATCTTGTCCTACATCGATAAAAGTCTACAGGATTATGGGGCATCAAACATCGAAATACGGGTGTCCTCACCTGGTTTATCTGATAAATTATCGGGCCGTTTTTCTGCAGACAGTGTTTTCAAATGCCACCATCTTGATCTGATGCGTCCTCTGGAAGAGATATATGCGAGTCTGCACCGTTCCGTTATTCGAAGATATGTAAACCGCGCAAAAGATACCGGAGTTGTATTTCGGATTGCGTCTACTCTGGATGATATAAAATCCTTTTTTCACCTTTACAGTATGACCAGAAAACGTCTGCTGCTGCCTGCAATACCACTCTCTTTTTTTACTTCGATCTGGGAGTTATACTCGCCACAGAAAAATGTGGTTTTTCTTATTGCAGAAAAGAACGGGCAACCCGCTGCTGCATTAATGTTTCTGGCTTATGGTAATCGCGTTTCAGCAGAAGCATTAGGATGGGATCAGCAATTTACAAAAGAACACATTGTCGCAGGTCTGTACTGGGAAGCAATAAAATATGCACATGCACAAGGCTATTCGGTTTTTGATTTCGGTCGAACCGATCCTAAAAATACAGGTTTGATGGAATACAAGAAAAGATGGGGAACTGAAATCTCAGACCTTCCGATCTATATCTACCCATCTGTTTCACAGAAAAACAAAACTGATGTAAAGGACAGTCGACTTGGTCTTCTGGTGCGTAGAATCATATTTGAAAAAGTACCGACATCAGTTTACTGGATAGCAAGCAATCTTTACTATCGCTACTTGGGTTGAAAACAGACCAAAATACTCTTCTGCATCGGGTAGTCAGCCTTCCCGGAGAAACCTTCTCAGACAGGAAGGTTAATTTCGCTCTCCTGATATCTATACTTTTCCTTGTTATCAATAAGTATTTTATAAAGAAAAGCTGAATAAGTTTTTTATATTAGAGCATAAGCCAATAATGCAGTGACAATGGTTGCAGAGATTAAACAATTAAATACCGAAAAAAACACCAGGGGTGCCACGAACCAGGATTGCAATAGGTGAAAATAGATGACTTAGAAGGGGGACACCCCTTAATGAGATCGCAGTTTTCAACCAAACCAGAAGAGAAATTCGACAATACCGCTGCAGTTATAGAATACTCAAAAAAGAAGGGCAAAATTGATTATCATAAATGCTGACGATTTTGGACTGTCCAGACAGCATACAGATATTACATTGGAATGCTTCCAAAATGGCAGAATTTCATCTGCAACGTGTATGGTATTTATGGCTGATTCACATCGGGCAATAAATAAAGCCAAAAGAAGTGGTTTAGATTTAGGATTACACCTGAATTTTGATTTACCATTTAATGGAGCCTCTGTTAATTCAGAGTTAATAAAAAAACAGGAGAAAATCAGTCATTACTTGCAATCTTCAAAATACGCATTGATAATGTATAATGCGAGGCTCAAGGATGAATTTAGTAGTGTTATACAAGCGCAGCTATGTGAATTCAGAAAACATTTTGGTAAAGATCCAACACATATTGATGGCCACCACCATTTTCATCTATGCGCCAATATAATATGGTTCAATCTGCTACCCAAGGGAATACCAGTTCGGAGAAATTTTACATTTGTGAAAAACGAAAAAGGCTTTTTCAATCGTCTGTATCGCAAAATCATAGATATGAAAATAATGCGCAGGCACATAGTTACTGATTATTTTTTCTCATTGACTGACATCCTTAAAAATAATTCAATAACAGAAATAAATGCCATTTCCAGAAAGAAAAATGTTGAAGTAATGACACATCCAATATGGAAAATGGAATATCAATTTCTTATGGGACAGGAATTCAAAAAAATAATTGAAGGAACTTATATTACTACATACAATAAAATTAATGCTAAAAATCTATTATCTCTTTCTACCTGATTGTTTTCAAAATGGCCTAAAGATTCAACGCAGGTACGTAGAATCATGTTTGAAAAAATGCTTACAACAGTCTGCTGGATGGCAAGTAATCTTTACTACAGCTTCTTTGGCCGAAAATCATACCAAAAAAATTGTTCTGCATCGGGTAGCCAAGCCTTACTGAAGAAACCTTCTCAGACAGGAAGGTTAATTTCGTGCTTCTGATTTTTATTTCTTTTATCTTTCTCAAACTAATATTTTATGGAGAATGATATAATTCATTTATTCTTAAGGCGTTAGGTAATGAATAGCCGATATGGTTGCATGTTTATCAGACTGTAGATTTCCGGGGAAAACCTCATGAATACCGTTTCTGTTTAATCGAAAACTGTACGCCTATGATAAGAATAGCTGGGGATTATAATTATTATAGCGTTGGAAAAAGCTCTTCAGTAATAACAGTGTTCAGATGATATTTTCTGCTATGGTACCATAAATAACCAGATAGCCTTAACATATGCAGAAAAGTGAATTCAGGAGTCTGCTTGAAATCATGAAATGAGCTATATGACAAAACAGAATATCAAATTCAGTATTATTATCCCGGTTTTCAATAGAGAACATCTGGTTGCAGATACTATCAGATCTGTACTTAATCAAAGTTATAGTCTTTTTGAGATAATAGCGGTTAATGATGGTTCTACAGATAATACATTGCAGGTGCTTGACAGTTTTGGAACAACATTAAAAACCGTAAATCAGCAAAATCTGGGGCCAGAGGTTGCTAGAAACACCGGAGTAGAGCATGCTACAGGAGATTATCTGGTTTTCCTGGATAGTGATGACATACTGTTACCAGGTGCCTTGTCGATTTATAGTAAGATAATCGAAAATGAGAGCTATCCGGCATTGGTTTTTGCTAAAGGAAAGGCATTTAATTCAGAAACCGGATATTCTGCGCTGAAAGGTGGTTTCCAGCAACAGATCTGTTATTCGTGCACTAAAGATTATTACTCGAAAAGAGAATCTGTATGGCTAAGCACAAGCTTTCTGCTTTTTAAAAAGTCATTATGGTGCAGCAGTACCAATTTCAAAAAAGGAACATTTCCGGTGGATGATCTTGATTTTATGCTGAGAAGTGGAACTGCAAATCATTGTATTATTGTCAGAAGCCCTGAAACTGTTGGATACCGGTATCATGAGGGCAATTCTATTAAAGATATTTCCAGAAATATTGAAAGACTTCATTATATCATTAAGCTGGAGAGGGAGGGTGAATATCCGGGAGGTTTGAGAAGAAAAATCGAACGGCTTACTCTTATAGCAGGCCATATCCTTAACTGGAGTAAAAAAGGTTTTAAAAAACATCTATACAGAGAATCACTATTTCTTCTGATAAAAGGGGCACCTGAAATTATTGTGGGGATCCTTAAAAAAACAATAAATCTGTATTCAAAACCGCTGATAAAGTTCTTAGACCTGAACCGGTAGATTCTTTGATGATTAATAAAGTTTCATAGCGTTTTATAGATCAGGCGATGCTTGCGGTTTATCACTTAACCAACTCAAAGGGACACTTTACTAACAATTTCTGCTACCCACTGCAATACAACAACTAAAATAGTGGTGTCTCAACTCATATTCTTTTCTTACTGTTACAGTAATTGGTTCCGTAATTGTTTGTCTAATTTAGACAACATTGTGTAATTTATTTGTTTTCTTATCCTCCTGCCGATTAAATCGTCAGGGGGATTTTTTTTATCTGTGAGTAGCTGAAAAAACGAAATGATGGACTTATAGCCAAAATCTTTATAAGCTGCCAAAAATTGACAAGTGCTTATCTGAGCGGACAAATTGAAAATTTGAGCACATTATGTCCTATAAAAAGAATGGGTTGCCTCTGGCTGGTTAAAAGATAAATGTACAGTTTTTTCCTGCCCCCGATTTTATAATTTAGCTAACATGTTGCTTCGCTATGGAGCAAGGTGTGCCGAATAGGACCGGAATCATCTGATCGGATAGCGCCGGAGTCTGGTGCTGAATAGAAGAAAAAATTCCGCATTCTGATCGGAATTCTGTAGCAGATAAACCAAAAACCCGGTGACAGCATTTCGATTAGGGAGGGCTGATTTTGCTCCTTGCAGCAAAGATGGCTTCAGTTGTATAATGGATTTATGGTTTACAAAATGAAATGCCGGCTTCAATAAAGCTATGTGAACATAAATAATTGTTTTTTCACTTTTAAAATACTATAATTAAAAATGAACGCTCATTTACTATTTCCAACAGGATATTTGGCAGACAGGGAATAATTTTATGGCTGGATTTTGAGCAGTATTGGCAAAATTCTGGCAGTAGCATCGTTTGAGTATCATATAGATCAAATTGCATCTGCCATTTCACAACCTTTGATCATGGTAGTTGGCTGCATAAAAATACATTTTCAAGAAAACGCAGGGCAAAGTGATGAGGAATCAATCTGGAGATAATAGAAGTTTGTCCGGATCATTGCAAGCGATCCATTTATTGATTCCATTTATCATTCTGGGTTTTACTGACATTTTTTCGTTTCCTCAATTCAGTCCTCAGGAACACTTTTCTCTTTTCTCCTGGACTCATAAAGATACTTCTGCTTACAGTTATGGTTATAATTTATCCGCGGTAATTAAATCGCAAAAACAGACTAATAACAATCTGGTTGTACAGGCTGATGTTCAGGTTCCGGGATTACCTGACTGGTTAACTTCGGATGATTCGATGGAAATCACATTTCTTGGTTCCAAACCGGCGAATATTATAAACTGCTCACCGGGTTATGAAAAATGCTCGTGGCTTGAGAAGATCAGACTTTCGCAACCCTATAATGGAATAGACTCGATGCACTTTGTTTTTCCGGTTGCAGATCAGATCAGCTCTTATCATCGGTATGACCACATAATTATTAGGGTCAATGATTCTATTCAGCTGCAATACCAGGGGGTAGATGATACGGTTTTTATGGGAAGTTTCCTCAATGCCAATAAAAAAAACGATCCGGATAACTGGCTGGTTGCCAAGGGAGCCATAATAGTGCGTGTGTCAAACAATGCTCCCTTTAAAATACATCAGATCCAGATGGATGCCAGATATAGCAGTCTTATCGCCCAATATATAGGATTTGACCTTTATTCAAAGCTTGGCACCGGTTGTGATCACTTTGGCATTGATTTTACAGGCAAAACAACGGCCATAAGAGTGAGTAATGTAAGGATTAATGCTGATACCTTAATCGCAGATTCGAGTTACACTATTTCTTGGACTACAGAGGAAAAGGAAGCAGTTGAAGCCTGTTCTATCTTTGCCAGCTTTAATGACAGATCAGAATGGTATGTCCAACCGGTAAACAATGTCGATTATATAAAGAAAAATGAGACATATTCCTGGACTGTGCCCAGGCAGGTCAGATCGTGTAGATTCAAGGTCGTAGTGAGCGGGAACGGTCAGGTGGCATCGGCTACTTCACCATTATATCCAGTCAAGGCTCTCTCAGAATCTCCAATAGACGACTCTGAAGTCGTGAATAATTACATACTTACTGCAGTAACAAAATCGGATACGGTGTATCTGAACTGGAATGAATCGACCACAGCCACTTCGGTTGGTGATAGTATTGGTATATTTAAATGTGCTTATCAGTTTATTGATCGCAATGATCAGGGTGTGGAGTTAATCCGTATGTTTCCGGTAGCTGCCTCTTCTTTTGTGATGCCTGATCCTGAAGGACTAACTTATGTGGGACTGTTAGTGAGGAATAATAAAGGGAAATGGTCAAAAACGACACCGAAATCTATCGTAAGTGTTGGCAGGGTAGTATTTGACACAGTTACAATTACTCCATCCGATACTCACAACCTGTTTAATAATTCTCTACGGGTCTGGAATACTTCAAACATTGTTATTTCTGACACGGTAGAGCAGTGGAAAGGTTCACTCAATGGTTTTATTTCTATAAGTTCTGGGTTTACATTCAAAAATAGAGATAAAATTTCGCAACCTTTATGGTTTCAGGTCCCATACATAAAAACTTCCTTTACTGTCAGTCCAATAAATATTCGATTGTATAGTTTTGACATAAATAAGGGGGGATGGACAGTCAGTCGGGACTCCGTTATCGTTGATACGACAAAAAGTGTGGTTAGTGCCAGAAACTCATCTCCCTGGTTACCTTTTATGTTTCTTATCGATACATTAAAGCCAGTTATCAGCTTTCTGGATAGCAGTAAAGTTCCGGTAAAATCCGGACAGCGGATACACTACAACATAACAGTAACAGATAATGTAAAAAACTGTATCTGGAAATTTATGGCAGGTACCGGTGATGAGCGTCCTGTGGATCTCTCTTTCTATGTCGATACCAGCAGTAAAAGTCAGACTTTCGGAGTAACAGTCCCGCAGGTGGTCGTGGACGGGTGCACTGGTTTCAGATCGCATTTTACTATCTCAGATCTGGTTCATGAGAGTATTGTTGATCTTGGAAGATCTGTTATTCGTGAAGGATGGAATTGTGATAATATTACAACTGACACTTTGCAATGGACTCCTGTATCGGTAAGTGCTTTGCCGGAGAGTTCAAGTGTAAGGTCGCTCATGAATTCCCATTATAAAATCAGTAATTGGCAGTATAAAACCAATGAGATGCGGATAATCAAATGGATTCCCGGGCATCCGAAAGCATTTGAAGGCGGATGGGTGGAATATAATGAAGCTGAAAATGATCTGTTTCAAATAAAGCCGGGTCAGCTGCTTTGGATCAAAACTAAAGAACGTTTCAATCTGGATTTTGGCCGGGCTGTAGTCCCCAAATTAAATGCGATTGATACGATAACATTGCCACCCAAGCAGTGGACTGATTTTTCCAATCCATTTCCATTTGATATATATATGGGTGATATTTTTTATGCAACTTCGAATCCTGCAATCGATTCCTTACTCAAGATTTATTCCTGGGACAAGGACAGTTTAAATAAGTCTTATGGTGCAAATCTGGTATATTTTAAAGCTCTGGATGATTATAGCAATCCAAGTGTGGCAATCAAAGGTTGGAAATCCTATACAGTTTTTAACGGATCAACCGTACCGGTTTCCTTACACATACCAGCTGTAAGCACAGGTGCCTCAACACTTGTTAAAACACAGAAACCTCTGGCTAAAAAAGAAGATGTCCGCCAATGGAGCCTGGGAATTAAATCATGGGGTTCAGATAATATTAATAATGCATCAGTGTACCTGGGAACCAATTCAGGTCTGTCAAAGGAGATAACAAGTCCTTTGTCTCCATCGTTTTCTTCGCAAGGCATTTCCATTTATGACAAAAGCAGAAAGAAAACCTGGGGAATAGTTGTTTCACCAAAGGGATCGGAATCAGGTAGTTACTTTGAAGTATTATTTGAAAACAATGCTTCAAATGCGACGACTGTTCGTGCTGTGATTGGAGAAATGTTTGATATTGAGCAGTCATTCTCTGTTCAATGGTATGATTCTGAAAAAGATATCTGGATCAATGCTCAAGACACAATGGAAGTGAATTTAAAACCGAAACAGAGGCTGGTGAAAGTAATTGCTGTTGGCAATGAACAGTATTTCAGAGATCTGGGTTCGATTGTCCGTAGAAATACTCTGGCATTGAGGGCTGTTTATCCGAATCCATTTAACCGTACATTTTCCATACAGTACTCATTACCTTACCAAACCAGAAAAGTCACATTTCTGTTGTATGATCTGTTAGGGAAGGTAGCATGGCAGAAGGATATTCTTGATATTCATCCGGGGCCATCAACGATGAAAGTGGACAGGATGCTGGCTACCGGATTGTATGTTTTGCAAATGAAAGTTCATCTGGAAGATCAGGGGATACCTAAAATATTAAACAGGAGAGTGATGTGCGTAAGATAGTCGTATCAGACCTGCTTTCCAACTTTCATAAAATGGTAATAGTAATATTATCCTTGTATATTGTCTTTGGACCGGTTGCTCAGGAAAACAAACCGGTTATCGGAGTACTGGGACTGGAAAATGGGGGAGGGATAGGAGAAGCGGCAATCGATACTTTATGCAACAGAATTTCCACTCAGGTCGAAAACTCTTCAAAATACCTTGTTCTTCAAAGAGAATTTATCCCTATGGTTCTTCAGGAACAGGGGTTTACAGTTATCGATGGTATCTGCTCAAGTTTCGAGGGGCTTGCCGCTGCAGGGCTTCTTCTATCCGCTGATGAAATGATCGGGGGAAGTATAATTAAAGATAGTGATGGGATTACACTTGAACTTTTACGAATACGGGTGAGTGACAGGGCACAGCTTGCTAAACAAACAATAACAACCTTACTCAGCAGGCAGGACTTTTTAAATCTCGAACTTCCGGAGCTGGTAAACACTCTTATTAAAGAATCTCAACTGGCAGCCCAGGAGAAAAATCATACCTCCGGGGAAGCCTTGGCTAAAAATAGAAAATCCGGTATTTCTGATTCAAATGCAAGAGAGAAGAGCAAACGTAAGAGACGGGCAATCGGTTTTATTACAACAAGTGTACTCACAGGAGCGGCAGCAGCTGCAGGAGCAATCTATTATTTTGGGGATCGTACCAGTGCGACTTCTGACGAGGTACCCCTTGGAAATCTTCCGAACAGAAATCCCTAAAAAACATACCTTAGTGTTACTACTCTAAAGACGCAAACCACACAAATCTTTTTCAACTTCCAGCAGCCTCTTTTTTCCTACCTCAACATGTTCTGTCACTAATATCGGTTTCTCAGATCCGGGCCTCTGCCTACTTTTGTAATAAAATGCATTATATTTGCTGCTGTCTGGAGCATTGCTGACGTCAACAAGGAGCAGTCCTAAAATTCTTTCTTAAAGGCAGGGTATTAATTGATAGTATTATTGAACTCTGTAGTACTGGTTAATCCTGCCCTTATCACCAGAACTGATCCGCAAACAACATCGTTGATTATAACCGAACCGGTAACCGGGGACAATGGAGGAACATCGATTAAAATCAATGTGAATCTGGTTTCCAGCTATTTGCTTTATTGGCATAGGAGTTGCATGCAGAAATGGAAAATGCATAATTCTCTTTAGTTCAATTGTTGAAACCGATTTAATATTTCCCACATTCACCGAAAAACTATTACCATTTTGCTTTGCAGAAGACAGCTGGAAAGGTAGGATTATACCCAGTTTCGAACGTTTTGGGACTGGTAGCTTTCTCCTTACATGATAATGATTTCTGTGTGGTGTAAAAGCCGATCGAGTGTTGCAGTCGCTCTAACATTATCGCCCATCAGCTCTCCCCATTGGCCGAAGCTCTAATGGAAAATACGAAATTCGAAATATGAAATACGAAACAGGAACAGGAGTATGGATAGAGAATCGGAAATTCTATGCCTGGGTGTGACCAAGATAATCCTGTTTGTTTTTACCTATTGTTGAAATTTAGAGGTGTTTACAATATGTATTTAAGAAGTGCCTTTGGTTAAGGCAATAGGAAGAAGAATGATTACCGAATGGGTAATAGAACAGGCATGGGCTGATAATTAAAATAGAGTCAGGATTGAAGAAAAATATTTTTTTAAAAAAATTCCCATTTGAAAGGAAACAGTAATTATATTACAAACAGAAAATTAGATTCAGTGCCTGTTTCGGTCCATTTTTTCTCTCATATTGATCTCGTATATTTTTTGATATTAAAGCTAATTCTACAATAGATATAGATTCTATCGCAATTCCGAGCGATTCTAGTAGGTCAAATAGATTCAATTTATTCAGTTAAGGTTAGTAGTTCAACATGACGATTCACACTCGGGACCGTGACGGGGGAAAGGTGTATCCAAAAATAAATATTAAATATTAAATAGCAGCTAAACAAAAGAAAATATTAATATATAGGTATTTTCGAGAGGTTGTTCTTACTGTTTAGCAGTAAGTAGTAGGCTTGTATTTTGTGTAAAATATTATGTGCAGCATATTGGATTGTTAATCATGAATAGTGGAAACTGAATGAGAAAATGTTTGTGATAATTGAACTGTGCAGATAAGGATAAATCAAAATTTCGGTGGAAATATGTTATATGCAGGAATTAACGAAGAGTTGAGAATAATTAAATGGATCATTAATAAAAGTTCCATTCCAGTATGTAATAACATTTCAGCATATAATTCTGAAATAGACATTGATAAAATATCACAAGGACTTGATTTTACCGGAAAAGGGTGGCTTTTTTATATAACCGGAGGAGAACCTTTTTTTGAAAATAATATCATTCAACTTTGTCATGAGATAACAAAAGAAAACTATGTGGCACTGGATACAAAGTTGCCTGACGAAAAAGTATATCAGTTTGCAGATAGAATTAATCCAAACCGATGTCTGTTTATTAACACCGAAGTTGATAAAGAGGAAGCGGATAAAATAAAATACAGTGTGGATGGTAATATCAGAAAAATAGAATACTTGAAAAATAAAGGTTTTAAAGTGTTGATTGATGGAGTGACATTACCTGGAAAAGAAGGAAAAAAATACAGGAATTTTAATCACATATGTATGGCTGGTCAGCTATATCTGGTGATGGACAGAGATGGGAATTTGACAAGGTGTTCAAGCACATTGAGAAGCTACGGCAATTTATTTGAGAACACATTTATTCGCGATATGTATGCCAGGCCTTGCCCATTGAAAGAGTGCAGGTATTCTGATGAAGGTATACAAAATGTACTTTCGTGTAAAGGGACTTATACCGTCGCATTGAGAGATTATATAAGGGAAAAGTATTTAAAGATGATGAAAAAGATAATGGGACACAAAAATATACCAGAAATTTTCAATAAAAACGCTTCTATAATTGAAAGCAGGATTACAGTTCAGCAATGTTCGGTTGAATGACTTTTGACCGTATGTTGGAATTACTCACATTTATCTTTGGGGAAATAAAAATTAAAATATTATAGATAAAGTAAATCAATATAAATATTGCATGCAAACAAGTAGGGATTCAGGTTTGAAGTAAGCAGAACGACAGATATAAATAGATATGTTTTGATACATACTGTAAATATCTCATTTCTGGGTACTATAAAATTTATAAATCTGAATTCAGTTAGCCCGAAAGAAAACGAGTCTACTGGAACAGATCTTTAGCTCTATTTGATATAGGGTATACGGATTTTTGCGTACCCGCTAATTGAAATGGGCCAAGAAAATAATTCCAATAGAGTCTTGCCATTCAGGCAGTTAATAAAATTGAGTTCTGATGGGGAAATATTATGAGAGTTTGCATGTTATCATATTCTTATTATGAGTCTGACAATAGAGTGAGGCGTTATGCAGAAACATTAGCACAGAACGGTAATTCTGTTGACGTCATAGCGATAGGAATGAAAGGCTGTCCGAAAAGTGAGGTAATAAAGAATGTAAAATTATACAGAATACAATCCCGGGTGCGAAATGAAAAAAGAAAAATCGATTATCTGCTTCGTATTCTTCTGTTTTTATTCAAATCCGCTATTTATCTGATGTTTAAACACATTCATTCACCATACAGTCTGATACATGTTCATTCTGTACCTGATTTTGAGGTATTTGCTGCTATATTTCCAAAATTGACAGGGGCTAAAGTGATATTGGATATTCACGATATAGTACCAGAATTTTATGCAGGTAAATTTAAAAAAGGAAAGAATAATATAATCATCAAGCTTTTAATTTATATCGAGCGGATATGTTGTAAATTTGCTAACCATGTGATAATATCTAATGATTTATGGAGAAAGGTACTTACTGATCGATCTGTAGACGAAACAAAATGCACCTCTATAATAAATTATCCTGATTCAAATATATTCAAGCGGATGACACCGAAAAGTGAAAATGTGAATCGCCCATTTATTGCAATTTACCCGGGCACTTTAAACTATCACCAGGGATTAGATATTGCTGTAAAAGCAATACATAGAGTGAAAAAAATAACAAACAATATTCAGTTTCACATTTATGGGATAGGTCCATCACTGCTTGAAATTGAAAAAATGATAACCGAGTTGGATATTGAAGAAAATGTTTTTTTAAAAGGAGCAATAAGCCTGGAGATGGTAGCACAGAAAATGGCTGATGCAGATCTGGGAATAGTTCCAAAAAGAGCAGATGGATTTGGAAATGAAGCTTTCAGTACTAAAATATGTGAATTTATGATGATGGGAATACCCGTTATAGCAGCTGAAACAAAAATAGACAGATACTATTTCAATGATTCTATAATTGAATTTTTTAAGCCTGGGGATGAAGAGAGTTTAGCTCAAAAAATAATCCTTCTTTATAATGATAAAAAACGAAGAGATGAATTAATTAAAAATGCACTCAGTTACATCACAGAAAACAGTTGGGATAATATGAAGTATAAATATCTGGATATTGTAGACCGGTTATGTGGGTTTCAGAAAAGTCCAGAACTGGAAATTCAGAAAAGTTAAAAAAAATGAGAACTGACAGAATTATCTCTCTATTTTTTTACCGTCTTTCTGAAGTATCCGGAAGAAAAAAAATCCCAATTCTTATGTATCATTCCATTACTCCAGACATAAAAAGAAAGGGACATCCATACTATTGTATCGATACATCGCCTGAAACATTTGAAAGGCAGATGTTATTTCTGAAAAAAAATGGATGGAATGTTTTAGCCTTAAATGATTTAATAAACTTACATGTCAGTACAAACAGAAATGTTAAAAAAACGGTAATTATATCATTTGACGACGGATATAAGAACTTTTATGAATATGCCTTGCCTATACTCAGGAAGTATGATCTAACTGCAACAGTATTTATCCCGACTAATCTGATTGGAGAATCAGAATCGATTGAATTTAATGACAAACCATTGATGACATGGGGTGAACTTAAAGAAAGTAAAAAAAAAGGTATTTCTATCGGTTCACATAGCTGTACTCATCGGTTGCTGGTTGAATTGGAGGAAGAACATTTAGCAAATGAATTAATTGAGTCGAAGAATAAAATCGAGCAGCGGCTCGATCAGAAGTGTACATTATTCTCATATCCTTATAAATTCCCGGAAGGAAATATCGCTTTCACCAGGTTATTTCGAGAGGTTTTCGAAAGGAGCGGATATGAGTTGGGTGTAAGCACAAAGATTGGAAGGACATCAATTAATGATCCAAGGCATTGTTTGAAGAGAATACCTGTTAATGAATTTGATGATCTGAGTTTTTTTAAAGCTAAACTTCTGGGAGGGTATGATTGGCTTTATACTCTGCAATTCATTAAGAAAAAATTTCATAACAAATCCTCTTCGGGAAATTAACACCTCATATTTCTGCCAGATATAATGGATATAAAAATACAAAAAAAGCAAACACAGGAATCATTCATGGGTGATGATAAGCAAATCATTATAAGTGTGGTTATCGTTAATTGGAATTCAAAAGATTTTCTGGCTAAATGCTTAAGAACAGTTTTCAATTCGGTGACCAAATTGCCATTTGAGGTTATAGTGGTAGATAATGCATCTTATGATGGATCAGAGGAGATGGTTAAATTATCATTTCCGCAGGTTCGTTTTTTTCAATTAGATAAAAACATTGGATTTGCTGGAGCAAATAACTTTGGCAGTAAAAAAGCAAAGGGGAAAATTTTGCATTTTCTCAATCCTGACACAGAAATTGAGCCTGATGTTATAAATACTCTTGCAGAATTGATTCTATTAAATAACGACACCGCAATTGCTGGTTGCAAAATATGTAATAGAGACGGCAGTGTTCAATTAAGCACAATCTTACAGTTCCCGACACTCTTCAGAGAGATTATTGATAATGAATTCCTTATGAAAAGATTCTATTGGCTTAATTTATGGGGTAATAGTGCACTTTTTGAGAGAAAAAAGGTGATTGTAAAGGAAGTTGAAGTGATTTCCGGTGCTTGTCTTGCAATTAATCGGGATGATTTCTTTAAAGTCGGGGGATTCAATGAATCCTATTTCATGTACTCTGAGGAGGTTGAGCTTTGTTATCGGGTAAAGAAACGAGGTAAGAAAGTAAAATTTACTAATAAATGTAAAATAATGCACTATGGTGGTGGTAGTTCCCGTCTTCATCCTGTTAAAGAGTTCAGTATAAAAATGATCTTTGAATCCAGGATGAAATTCATTCAACTCAACTATGGTTTTTTACACGCAGTAGCCTATAAGATATCAGTGTTGCTTACTGCTATTGTCAAATTATCGTTAATCATAACGTTTTCACCTGTGTTTTTGCTGGTTAGCAAACAACAGTTAGCATACTCCTTAAAAAAATGGATTTATCTATTTATATGGGTTTTTTCAGGGTGCAGAGTTGCAGAGGAAATCCCTCCGCCACTTCCATAAAAATCTACTGCAGAGGGTGCTACTACAGTGGGCGGGAGACAAAAGTCTGATAAAGTAACCCAGGAATGGCGGATTATGAAGGGTTTTGAACTGAAAACTAAAACAATTTGTTTAATAGAGTTTCATTGGAATTGTATATGAAAGAATATATCATCATTTCACCTGTCCGGGACGAAGAGGAATTTGTAGAGATTACAATTGAATCAGTGGTAAAACAGACAATTATTCCTAAAAAATTCATTATAGTTAATGATGGGTCAAGTGACAGGACTGGTGAGATTATTGAGCGATGGAGTGAGAAGGTAGAATGGATAGAACATATTAATATTCCTGACAGAGGAAAAAGGGATTCTGCCGGAGGTGAAATTACTGCATTTTATGAAGGGTATAAAAGGATAAAGAATAGCGATTGGAGTTATATAGTAAAATTGGATGGGGATTTGTCTTTTGAAGAGGATTATTTTGAAAATTGTTTAAAGAGATTTGAAAATGAATCAAGATTAGGTATAGCAAGTGGAGAAGTTTTTGATGTAATTGACGGGGTTCCATCAATAGTTAAAGCACCTGATTTTCATGTCCGCGGTGCTGCAAAAATGTATAGACGCAAATGTTGGGAAGATATTGGTGGATTACTCCAGATACCTGGATGGGATACAATTGATCTGATGAAAGCTCATCAATGCGGATGGATAACCCGGACCTTAAAAGATATTCACGTCTTACATCTAAATCAGACTGGAAGTAAATACGGGCTCTGGCGTAATGCAGTAAAAAATGGTCAGTGTAATTACAATACAGGATATGAGCATCTTTTCATGATGCTCAAATGTTTAAAAAGAGTCTGGTCACAGCCCTATTTCATCGATGGTTTAGGGTTATTCTGGGGATATATGATAGGGCATGTGAAAAGAAATCGTATCAAAGATAAAGAGCTTTTAAAGTATGTAAAAAAACAGCAGATAGCTTTTTTACTTAATAAGGAATCGATTTGGAGAAAAGGTTATCAAAACCAATTACAAGAAAACAGCAATCAACAATGAGAAAAAATCAGCCCAGAAATTTTATCCAGACTCATGCCTAAAGAAAAAATAGATAAAACTGGTTTCTTAAAAAATGTATTAAGAAAAAGTCTGAGAAGTAAATTAGCCCGCGGCAGCATATGGCTGACGGGAGGTAATTTTGCCGAACAGGGGCTTAGATTTACCAGAAACATTGTTCTTACCAGATTGATGTGTCCTGATGACCTGGGATTGATGACTATTATTCTGGGCATTAACAATGGTCTGGAGGCTTTCACTCAGGTAGGAATTAAAGAAGCGGTAATTCAGAATTCTGAAAGCGAAAACATAGAATTTCAGAATGCCGCCTGGTGGTTATCTTTTATCCGTGCTACTGCATTATTATTGACAGGAATTGCAATTACACCTTTATTGGTAAAATTTTTCAATATTTCCTTCACCCCGATTATTTTAGTGGTATCATTTCTGCACATATTATTTGCTAATATTATTAGTCCAGCTGCCTTCGTGTCACTCAAGAGGATGAATTACAGCAAATGGGTGATTATTTCGCAGGGCGGATCGATTCTTGGTGTATTAACCACTATAATAATCGTATACATCTGTAAAAATCCATGGGGATTGATCATTGGGTATGTGTGTGAAGCCGGGTTTAAAATGATCCTTTCTTTTATTCTATGTCCATTTAAAATTAAACTGAAAATCAATCCTGTTTATGCAAAATCACTTCTTCAGTTTTCCAGAGGAATGATTGGTTTACCTTTGCTGTTTTTTATATATCAAAGTGCGGATATATTTGTTGTGGGGAAGTTTTTCTCAAAATATGAAGTTGGATTATATGGTATGGCTCGCTCTCTGGCAAGGAATCCGACATTGTTGACATCTGTTCTGGTGGGCCCCTTATTAATGCCATTATTATCTAAACACCAGGATAGTTTTCAAAAAACAAACAACATTTTATTAATATCAACATTTGCCTTAAGTGCTCTTACCAGTCCATTTGTTATACTGGCAATCTTTTTTGGAAAAGAATTACTATCTATAATATATGGAAGCCAATATATGGTAATGGCGGTTCCTTTTGCAGTGATCTTATCTGTTACAATATTACAAATGATTAGTTCACCTGTCACAACTGCATTTATAGCTGGCGGAAAACCACAGTATCACAGGTTTTTTACCTTAGTCAGAGCAGTGTTAATGATCTGTTTAATTTTTCCCGCAGTCAGATTTTATGGACTGAATGGGGCTGCAGCGGCTGGATTGGTATCAATGTGTATTGCTTTTATTTTTCAGTGCAGAAAAATAAATTCCATAACTGGAATTAACATCGCCGATTATTTAAAAGCATTCGGGGTACCTTTCATTCTCTCTTTAGCAGTTCTGATTCTGGCTTTCTTATTTTCACATGAAATAAGAGCACCTCACGCGAAAATTATTGTCGGCTTGTCCTTCTGTGTTATTCCATGGATATTATCAGTCAAAACATTTTTAAAAATGAAAAAAACAGCCGAACTATCAAATGAAACAGGTAAAGCTGGACTGGTAAGTGAAAAAAGCAGTTATAGCAAATTTAAGATTGTATAAATATTAGAAAACAAACCCGATGCTGCTGAACTGATAAAAGAATTAAAATAATGACAGTACCCACAATTGTTTTATTGATTTTTTTAGGTATTATGCTTTTGAGCCTTCCAAAAAAAGTTGCACTTATACCGTTATTGCTGGGTACATGTTATGTAACGGTTGGTCCACGATTAGTAATAGCTGGAGCGGATTTTACAGTAAACAGATTATTGGCAATCTTCGGAATAATTCGGGTTATATCGAGATCAGAATATAAAACGATAATATTAACCAAATTAGATAAACTGATAATTATTTGGACATTGTATAGAATTATCAGTGGAACACTACTACATGGAAATATGGATGGATTTATTAACAGATCTGGACTGGCTTTTGATACGATTTGCATGTACTTTCTAGTAAGGTCATTTATAAACCGGAAAGATGAACTTGTTAGTGCATACAAGTCTATTGCAATAGTTTTCATACCTTTATCCATATTCATGCTATTGGAGATGAAAACAGGACGTAACATGTTCTCTGTTTTCGGAGGAGTTAATGAATTCTCCGCGATACGAAACGGGGCGATACGGGCGAATGGCCCTTTTCTTCATTCAATTCTAGCTGGATCAGCAGCTGCTTCAGTTCTGCCATATGTTTCAGCATTATGGAACGTAAACAGTAAAAAGCTTTGTCTGATCAGTTTGTTTTCTGTTATGGCAATAGTGGTTACTTGTCATTCAAGTGGTCCTATAATGTCACTTGTATTCAGTCTTATAGGGATGAGTTGCTGGGTTCTTCGGGATAGTATGAAAAAAATCAGGGTGATGATATACTTGTCACTTATAATGTTGGAAATATTTATGGAGGCACACGTTTGGTATTTAATTGCCAGAATTGATTTAACCGGTGGAAGTACAGGATTTCACAGAGCATTGCTTATATCTAGAGCAATCGAGCATTTCCATGAATGGTGGCTATTGGGTACTACATATACACGTCATTGGATGCCTACCGGGGTCAGCTGGAGTCCAAACCATACTGATATAACAAACCATTACATTTTAATGGGTGTCAATGGAGGGTTGGGTAATCTCCTGTTATTTGTGATGCTGATTATATATGGTTTCAAATATGTGGGCATTGCGGTAAAAAATAATCCTGATTTTGAAAGCAATATCACAATCTGGGCAATCGGGAGTGCATTGTTTTGCCATGCTGCAACCTTTATCTCGGTAGCTTATTTTGATCAGTCGGTTATGTTTATTTATTTGACACTAGCTATGGCATCCTCTGTATATTGTCTGAAAAATGAAACCCATCATGAATTATGTAGCAGCCCTGTTAATTGTCCTGGTTGAAATTCATAGAAAAAATAGACGGTAGGTAATAAGAACTGATGAACAACAACCTGATAACCACAGCTGAAACGACACAAATCAGAAGGGCATTGGAAAAAGATATACCTCAAATTGTGGATATATGCAGAACTGGATTTGTAAACTCATTGCGATGGAATGGGTTAAGAATGATTGCTTTAAAATGGTGGAGTTCTGCAATTACCACAGATTCCGCTGAGGTGTGGGTTATGTTACGAAATGGAACTGTTGCAGGTTTTACTGTTTTAGTTTTTAATGAGGAAAAATGGAAGTCTGAAAAAAAAATCAAATATGGTAGATTAATGAATTTTCTAAATGTAATGGTTAATCCGGTATTTGTGATAAGAAGAATGGTCCAAAAGAGAAAACATGTTAAATTGTGCCGGAATTATCACAATTCTATTGATGTTGAGATAAGTATGCCTGTGTCTGAGAGATGCTGGATAGAACTGATAGCAGTCAAAGATGATTATCGTGGGTGTGGAATTGGCCGGGAGCTGATATATCATTGTTTTGGAATTGCTATAGATCGTGGGAAAAAACTTATTTCATTAACTGTAAATGTGTTAAATGAAAAAGCTATCAGCTTATATAAAAAATGCGGTTTCAAATCAGTTAATTATGTAAACAATAAAATTATCATGGTAAAAGTCCTGAAATCTTAGAAAAGTGTAGTTATTATAAGTATGAATGCAATTGCGGATACTAAAGTATCAGAAATATATTGTAAATCAATAATTTCTTTTAAAGAGATTGATGACTATAAAGAGGATATTTTAAAGTTGATCAGCTCCGAATCTGAATTTGATCCAAATGCGCACATTGAGCATATTAAAAGTGTTGTTTCAAACAGCCCTGAGATAATAGCTCCTTTTATCATAATAGGATATAAAGATGATGTTCCAGTTTCAATGTTAATGAGCAGAATACAGAAAGACACTATTTCGATTAACATAGGATACAAAAAATTATTTACTATAAAATCTTTGGCTATGGTTTTTATTTATGGAGGCTTGGTAGAGACTCTTGATGAAGCATGGAATAATGAAATTAACCGGTTGTATGTAAGTGAAATCATGAAAATGATGAGAAACCTGAAAGTTGATAACTTGAAATTTAATGCCATGAGGGTTAACAGTAGCTTATATAAATATTTAAAAAGCAGCCCCATCTCCCGGTTATATTACTATTCAAAGCCAGGATTTCATTACAAATTGCGAATACCTGGATCGATGGAAGAGTATTTCAAGTCAAAATCAAAAGGAATTTACAAAAATCATATTTATTATGAAAAAAAACTTAACAAAGCCTATAAAAATATAAATCTGTATTGCTTTAAAATAAGCGATGATGTAAACAAATTACTAAATGATGTGGAGATAATTGCAAAAAAAACCTACCAGAGAGGAATCGGTGTAGGTTTTGAAAAAAACATTCTCACAGAGCAGAGGTTTATGTTAGCTGCAGAAATGGGATGGTTACACAGTTATGTGTTGTACATAGATTGTAAACCGGTGTGTTTTCAATTGGGTTTTCTTTTTAAAGATGGATATTTTTTACAGGGAAAAGGTTTTGATCCGTCTTTCAAGGATTTTCGAATTGGTAATTATCTTTTTTTTAAAATGCTTGAAAGCCTTATTGGATTAAAGTGTGTCAACTTTATAGATTTTGGAATAGGAGAAGCTGATTATAAAGAAATGTTCTGTAATGAAAGGTACCTGGAAAACACCTGTATCTTCTTTAATTATAGAATGAAAAGTGTGATACAGTTTTTAGCCTGTTTTATTTCAAATAACTTAAATTCGTTGGGAAAACAAATTCTCGCCAGATTGCGCATTGAAAAGAGGATAAAAAGGAATTGGCGAAATCTCAAGGAGAATTAATAATACAAAAAGTAATCTGAAGCCTCAATAAATGATTGTAAAAGAGGAATATCATTCGGTATAATTTTAATTAGTTTCGATTCAAAAAGTTCTAAATACATCATACCAGAGTTGTTTTATCGGGAATCCATGTCTTTCTTCGTTATATGAGTTTGAATGCTGATGGGTTTAGCATGTTTTACAAGAATAAATCAGTTTAATTAAATAGATTGAAGGGAAAAATATGAACTCAATCTGCAAAGTTTTACCTGCTATATTAGTTTTTAATATAGCCGTATGGGCAAGTACATATTATGTCGATTTTTCAAAGGGTGATGACACCAATTTGGGGCAGGGGCCTTCGAGTGCCTGGAAACATTCGCCTGGTGATCCAAATGCTACTGATAAACCAAGCCAAACGATTCTAAATGCAGGTGATACGATACTTTTTAAAGGAGGTGTAGTATACAGGGGATCGATTAAGCTGAAGGCAAATGGAGTGAAAGGGAAAGAGATTGTAATTGCAGGTGATTTGTGGGGCGAACCTCCGGCAATAATTGATGGATCTGAAGTCATAAAAGGATGGAAACAATGTTTGACAGAAGAACAGGCCAAAGGGAATAAAGCATATAAAAATCTCTACAGATGTCGAGTTCCCAAGCCAGTTACTCCATATTCTACCAACATCCAATATGGAAACAAATTTTATTTTGTGGCACAATATCCGTCACAACCTGAACTGTTTTATTATGACAATCTGGCAAATTATCTTAACCAGGAACAAATGGCAGATGAATTTCTGGTACACTCATATTTGTCTTCATTAAACGAAGATGATTTAATTAATAACTATGTTCTGACATATGAAGGTAATAATGTTGTAAAACCTCGAAAGATACTGAAATTTATACGAAATGAGAACAAGATATTCTTTGAAAAAATATCAGGAACATATTACTCTGGAGAAAAAGCAAGATTCGCGTTGGCCAACTGTGTAAAATTTATTAATAAAGAAGGGCAATTCGCATTTTATTATGAATCTGGTGATAGTTGCGAATTGTTTATCTGGCCTTATACAGAAAAACCTGATAGTGAGCACATAACCTATTCGAATAAACGTTATGGGATTTCAGTGACCGGGTGCAATCACATTATTGTTCAGGGATTTATAGTAGAAAAGGCAGCTGGTTATGAGATGGCTACTGGTATTGGCATCGGAACCGTAGGAACAACACCGAAAATCTCCACCAGTAATATCACAATTAAGAATAATATAATACGGAATATTTCTGATGCATCCAGAGGTGGGTATGGAGGAATTTATATAGGGTACGCAAGAGATTGCCTTGTGGATGGTAATGTAATTACAAATGGTTTTAATCATAGAGGTATACTATTCATGGGTGATACCAATTGTATTGCTTCCAACAACAAAGTAATAAAACCAGGTGGTACAGGTATGACAATACGGGGGTCGGTTAATTGTGCGTTTATTGGTAACAAGGTAGAAGATGTAAAGAGTGGGCATGCAAATGGTATGACCTGCTATAACAGTGATAGCTGCTTTTTAATAAACAATGATATTGAATCCCCCAATTATACTATGACAGTACAAGTTAACAAATATCTTGTTATAATTGGAAATGTTATTAATGCAAAGGGAGGATTGCGTTGTCTGGTTATTTATAAAGATGTAGACAGGGCAATAATCTATCACAACACTATCGTTGAGTCAGGTAATAATGTAGGGATTATCGTTCCAAAATCTGTTACAAATTCCCATATCGCAAATAATATAATTTGTGGAATAGTTGGTATCAGAAATATGAGAAGTGAGGTGAAGCTTGAATACAATTGCTATACTGCAACAGGTTACGATCAGGATTGGAAGGATAGCGCAGGAATTGGAGAAATTAAACCGGAAAAGGCAGACAGTATATTTAAAGAGTTGAGCAAAAAGGGGTATCAATTGGATTCTGGGGACGTATGCGTTGATCAGGGAAAAGATTTAACCTCATTACTTCCTCCGGCTGATAAGTTTCCATATTTTGATTTTCGAATAGATAAAAATGGCAATATGAGAGGCAGCGATGGAAAATATGATATTGGTGCTGTAGAGTTCCCTGGAGTCCCAGCTCCTTCAAAATTAAAAATAAAGCCTGCTGCTGGCAAAATGTAAGAAAAAATAACTTGTTTGAGAACTGCATATTTTATTGAGTCAGATCTATCGAATCTAAATTCAATCCGATAACTAAAGAAAAGAAAAATTATTACGATCCAGTATTTATTCTTGTGTTATTCAGAGCTATGAAGGGAAGTGTACAAGTTATGTCAAATATTTATTCTGTTTCCGGTGCTGAAATAGATCACATTAACAGAGGTGTATCTGCACTGGCTCATGGTGCAATAGATGCTATATTGGAATGTCAACCAGGAGCATCAATTTTATTACTGGACTATTACAAAAAGCAAACAACTCTAACCAGGGAAATAAACAATAAGGATGTAAAAATTACCAGGTCATGTATCAGGTTTTCCTGGAAACTTGCAAACAGGAACAATATCGTATTGCTTATTCTGGGAGCTGTTGTTTACAGAATTTTACCCATAAGGATACTACGTAATTTCATTGAAGATATGCTTCCGGTAATTGGGTCTATAAAAAAAGTTAAAACTGCCTTCAGTATTGCTGGCGGAGATAGTTTCAGTGATATTTATGGTATAAGGAGATTTTTTTATACAGTTTTGATTCAAATACTGATTATTACGTTGAAAAAGCCTCTGGTACATTTACCCCAGACTATAGGCCCTTATAAGTACAAAATATCACATTTTATTGCAGGATTTGTTATGATGAATTCAAAAGTGGTATTCACAAGAGACACTGACAGCCAAAAATTTGCTGATCAGATAATAAGCCGGTGGAAAAAAGCAGATTCGAAAGTGATTTTCTGTTATGATGTCGGATTTTTACTGAAGTCGAAAAAATCAGAAAAAATTGAGCAGGTAATAAAGAAGTTTTCAGATAAATCGATATTAGTGGGTTTGAATGTAAGCGGACTTTTAAAAAACGGTGGTTACAATGGAAAAAATCAGTTCGGTTTAAATGTGGATTATTTTAATTTGTGTAAAAAAATTATAGGCATGTTTCTCCAAAAAACAGATGTAAAAATAATACTTGTACCACATGTGTATGGAATCAGTGTGGAAAATGATTTAGATGCCTGTAAAAAAATAATGACAGAGATGGAGGAAAAAAACAGGATTTTATTGTTTGACGAACAAATTGACGCCAGAGAAGTAAAGTATCTGATTAGTCTAACTGACTTTTTTATCGGCACCAGAATGCACTCGTGTATCGCTTCAATTTCACAGACAATACCGACAGTATCACTGGCATACAGCAAAAAATACTCAGGAGTAATGAAAAGTATAGGTATAGAAAATAGCATAGTAGATTTGAGGGCTGAAACGGAAGCGCAAATAATAGAAAAAATAATGGAACAGTTTGATAAAAGGAATGATACAAGAAAATATCTGGCATCCAAAATTCCAGAAGTTCTTAAATCGATTTATGAGATACTTGCAAAAGGTATAGATATTAATCCGTAACCACAAAGTAAGTATAAAATAAATAAAAGGACAAAAATTAAGAGTAGAATAGATGAACTTACAATTCCCCGGAAAAGGCCTGCGTATTGTAGTAGGCAGAAAGCTGTTAACAAAAGGAAGCTCTATTGTAATTTTAAGAGGAAGTAAATTAAAAACAACAGTTAGTAAGGGGTGACTGAAATATGGTATCACTGTTATCAATCAAGCTTATGGAAATGATTCGAGACACAAATGCTCTGAAGTATTACTACCCATTAATGGATTCACAATGGCTAAAAACTAGTGAACTTGAGTCGATTCAGGAAGAAAGGATAAGAAATTTATTATTACATTGCTGCTTTAATGTTCCTTATTATAAACGGGAATTTAAAAAGTTGGGTATTTATCCTGGTATGAAAATGGGAGTTAACCAATTATCAAAAGTTCCTGTCATGACCAAAGAGATCGCCAAAAATAATTTTAATGATTTAAAATCAACAAATATCAATAAGTGGGGCCCCAGATTAAAAAGCACTTCTGGATCAACAGGTAAACCTTTTAATTATTTTTTTGATAGAGAGTCACACTCTTATGAATGGGCTCATATATGGAGAGGATGGTCTAATGCTGGGTATAAACCAGGTGATCTTTATGCCAGTTTGTCTGGCGGATCACTGATACCTGGAAAGGTAAGTTTAAAACAGAAAGTGTATTTAAGAATGTGCAGATCTCTATATATGCCCAGTTATCACTTAACAGAAGAAAACCTGGAAAGATATACCAGAATATTGATGAAAAATGAGATAAAGTTATTATATGGTTATCCCACGAGTATTGAAATTCTGGCCCGATATATTAAAGATAAAAAAAAGGAGATATCTTTAAATGGGATTGTAACAGTTAGTGAATGTTTATCCACAAATGCACGAAAAAACATCATAAATGCGTTTAATTGCCAGGTGATTGATACTTATGGGTGCAATGATGGTGGCATATACTCCTTTGAGTGTGGAAATAAGAATGGTTTTCATGTGGGAATTGAAACTTGCTATGTGGAAATAGTTGATCAACATGGAAGGCAGGTTAAAGATGGCGAGGTTGGAAAGATTGTGGTAACCAATCTGGCTATGAGAGCCATGCCATTATTAAGATATTTTACCGGTGATTTAGGTGCAATAGACAGAACTCCATGTAAATGTGGTCGTGGGCTGAATAGAATCATTAAACTACAGGGACGGGAAAGAGATTATATAACCTGTAAGGATGGTCGTAAAGTTCATGGAGCTTTTTTTAATCACTTTCAACCTTTCTACGAAACTAATTGGTTGGAAAGATTTCAAATCTACCAACCTGATATCAATAACATAATATTGAGGCTTAAGGTTAAGAGAAATCCTGACGAAAGAGAGATCGCTCCAATTATTGAAAATTTGAAAAAAGGATTAGGGGATATGAAAGTGAATATTGAGTATGTGGATGAAATGAAACTTTCTTCAAGTGGAAAGTTTTGTGTAGTTATATCCGATTTATATCATAACGAAGAAGATATACTAGAATATGATGATAAACAAACAGCAATGGTTTAGGAAAAATCAGGGAAGAAAATTAAATGGAATTTATGTCTTATGGAATAATAACTGCTGCAAAAAACGAAGAAAAATACATTCAGGCTACAATTAATAGTGTTACAAATCAAAGCATATTACCGGATGTATGGGTGATCGTTGATGATGGTTCTACTGATGGAACCAGGGATATAATCATGAATTATTTGATTGAATATGAGTTCATAAAACTGGTTTGCCTGGGAAAGGAAACCGGAAGAACGGTAGCATCAAAAGTTAAGGCAATCGATGAGGGGTATAAGTTTCTTCAGAAATATAATCTTACTTATATTGGTATACTGGATGCAGACATTGCTTTACCTGTTAATTATTATCAGAATATGATTCTCGAATTAGAAAAAAAACCGGAATTAGGTGTTATCGGAGGAACAATGATCGAGATAAGAAATGGTAAAAAAGAAAAAAGTAGTTCCGGTGTTCATCATGTAATCGGTGCAGTCCAGTTTTTTCGGAAGAGCTGTTATGATGAAATCGGAGGTATTCCAAAGATAGATACAGTTGGGGAGGATTCTGCAGCTTTAATTGCAGCAAGGGCAAATGGTTGGCAGACAAAAACAGTACGCAATATTGAATTTGAGCATCTTAAACCTAAGGGAGTAACTATTGTCGGGTCTTTAAAAAAATCGTATCGACTGGGAGTTGGCGATTTTTCTTTGGGAGTTATCTGGATATTTGCAATAGTAAAAGGAATCCGGAGGCTTTTCTGGAAACCGTATTTTCTTTTTGGCCTAGGGTATTTAGCGGGTTTTGTGCATGCAAATATCAAGGGAAACAGGAGGCAGTTATCATCTGAATATATTACATATTACAAAAGGGAACAAATTCAGAGAATTAGTAATATATTCAAGGTTTCAGTTGAATAATCGTGACACAAGAGAGCAAGATTACTTCCAAAATATATACCATCCTACCGAATCGCTTACCGAAGATACCATGTTTGAGAAACTTTTATTTTTTGAAACAGAGCGAACAGCTATCTCGAAGATGCTATCGTTAAGGGGAAGCGAATTTCTGCCTACGATATAATTGTTCTTATTCACACTTACAGAATCGATTAATTTCCATCCGTGGTCTACGTTACATGATTTATAAAAGATCTCATATTTAGCAATGTCATTGGCATTAATCGGTTTATCCCAAAGTATTTCGGCATAATCAGATTCTAAATGATGCATTACCGGGATTTTTCCAGTGTGAAATTTCTGGATTTCTCGCGGGTTATTACTTTTTGAACACAAAGAAAAGAGAGCTGTTAAAATAATAAAAAAAAATGTCGCTAAGCATTTCATATTCATAAAATAACCTTATGTAATTACCACTAGTAATGAAAACATACTATAATAATATAAAAATAAACTTAATTTATCTACATAAAAAACAGGTTATTAAAAAAAGAACTAAGTAATAGCAAACAATTACAGGAAATAAGGTATTACCCATATAAACTTGATCAATATGACGGGATTGATGATGAAATCAACAAAGGCCATCGACCAGAAAAAGCTATGTATAGGATGTGGTATCTGTACCAGTTTTTCCAAAGATGTTTCAGCAGAGATGGTAGAAGGGGTGGATGGATTTTTACATCCAAAAATAAAACCGGAGTATGATAACTGGAATGAACTTGAAGAGATTTGCCCTGGAGTTCAGTGTAAAGCTGATTTTAAACTGGAAAAATATGAGGAAAAAATCTGGGGGCCTATAAAAGAATGTTTTCTTGGATATGCAGAATCTGAAGAAATACGCTGGTTAGGTTCGTCAGGAGGGGGAATAAGTGCATTTTTAATCTACCTGCTTGAAAAGCAGATTGTGGAAGCTATAGTTCAGATAGGCCCTCAAAAGAATAATCCATTGCGAACTGCTACATATGTTAATTTCACCAGAGAAGATGTGCTTCGATGTGCAAGCTCTCGATACTGTCCCACAAGTCCATTGTCATCAATAAAGGAAATACTAAGCGGGAAAAAATATAAAATCGCCTTTGTTGGCAGACCATGTGATGTTATGGCTTTACGGCATTATCTTCGATTGCATCCGGAGTATAAAAATAAAGTCAAATTTCTAATCTCTTTTTTCTGTGCATCAGTTCCAAGTTACAATGCGACAGATATACTCCTACAGAAGATTAATTCAAATCCTGAGGAGGTGATAGATTTCTGGTATCGCGGAAAAGGCTGGCCGGGGTATGCAACTGCAGTGACTAAAACAGAGGAGAAAAAGATACTGTCATATGAAAAATCGTGGGGAGATATTTTATCCAAGCATGCTCATTTCAGGTGCAAGATATGTCCGGATGGTATAGGGATATTTTCTGATGTCACATTTGCGGATGCCTGGGAGATAAAAGAAGGAAAGCCTGTATTTGATGAAAGAGAAGGACGAAATGTGATAATGATCCGTACAGCTGAAGGAGAAGAAGCTGTGAATGGAGCGATAAATGCTGGTTATATAGGTAAAAAAGAGTTTGCGATAAGGGATCTGAGTTTAATGCAGCCATCTCAATTGATGAAAAGGAAAAATGTTGGAGCTCGAATCCTGGCATTGAGATTTTGCGGGTTTCAATATCCAAATTGTAAAGGTTTGCCCATCTACAGGAATTTGCGATATTCCAGTATAGCCCAAATATTTAAAAACTTTGCTGGCGCACTTCGGAGATCACTTTTTAAACAAAAATGATTAAAAAAAATAAGGTAAATCAGAAAAATCAGTGATTAGAAAAAGAAATAATGTTATAAACTCATCTATTCAGTAGTGTCCGATTAATTTAACAAAGGATTACTGCAAAAACAGCATGGGCAGGTATTTCTATGGTTTCTTCTTCTTTTTCCGGTTCAATGTCCTGCACAGCAGCAATCTGTCCAAGCAGCTCATCCATTTCGAGTTGTAATGCGTCAAGATCTGACTGTGAGGTAAGTTTT
>JAEZKP010000059.1 GCA_023436145.1 Fibrobacterota bacterium
CCAACTCCAGTGTCAATTTCATCGAATATCAGCACAGGTATATGATCCTGTTCTGCAAGTACACTTTTGATAGCTAACATCAATCTGGAGATTTCTCCCCCGGAAGCAGTACGGGAAAGCGGAAGAAATGGTTCTCCAGGATTAGTCCTGACTGAAAATCTGCAAAGTTCCATTCCATCAGGGGAAGGTTTTGAAAGCTGTTCAAAAGAGGTCTGCATCTGACCACCTTTAAATCCCAGTTTTTCCATCAATGCAGTGATTTTCAGGTCAAAATCCTCGCAGGCTTTCTTTCTGGCCTCATGAAGTCTCTGTGCTGCATCTGTACACTCTTTCAGTGCTGCTTCAGTCTTTTTTTCCAGAAATGCGCGATCAGCATCAAAGTTCTCGATCGATGCCAGATCCTGTTCCAGTTTTTTTTGTTTTTCGATGAGTTTGTCAACATCACAGGAGTACTTTTTTTTTAGCCGCTGAATTTTTGCCAGACGTGAATTGATATATTCGATACGGGCAGGATCAGCAGTATCTGCTATACCTGACAGATAAGAGCTACAGAATGTCTCCAGTTCACTGAAAACATTTATTGTGTTTTCAATATCGGAAATCCATTGAGTAAATGAAGGATCAAACTTCTGTAACGAATCCAACCTCTTGCGGATGGAAGAGATTCGTTTTTGAATTGACTCTCCGGATGTACCAAGCAGTGAGAGAATATCTTCGGTAAATTTTGTACGCTCTGTTGAAGAGGAAAGCAGTGATAATTCTGATTCTAATTCAGCTTCTTCACCACTATGAAGCTCCAGGCTTTTGATTTCTTTGAATTGAAATTCCAGAAAATCCCGTTTCTCCGATAATGCCAGGGTTTTCTGCTGAAGTTCCTGAAGTGCGGACTGATTTTTCAGCCATGTATCATAAAGAACCGAATATGATTCTTTTACCTCCCTTACTCCAGGAAGATTATCTATGATCAGAATGTGGTTCTCTTCATTGAGCAGGGACTGATGTTCATGTTGGCCGTGAAAATCGATAAGCAGATCACCGATTTTTTTGAGGGCATTGAGGGGAATGGGTATTTGGTTCACATGAATCCGGTTACGGTCATTTCTGGTGATTTTTCTTCTGATGATCAGCTGACCTTCATCATATTCGATATTGAGCTGCTCAAGAAGATCTGCCAAAGGTTTTGTTGGTGAATTGAGCTCAAAAACACCACTTACCTCAGCCTCATCGAAACCGTTGCGGATAAGATCAGTCGATGCTCTTTCGCCTAAAAGAAGACCTATTGCCCCTATAAGGATGGATTTACCTGCACCGGTTTCACCAGTAAAAACACTGAATCCAGAATCAAATTCCAGATGCAGCGATTCGATAAGGGCCAGATTTTTTATGCTGAGTTCTCGAATCATAGTCGGTATTTTACTTTAAGGTTGAATTAGAAAATAATTAATTACGCTGTTGTATTTGTCTGATATGTTGTTTTTTGATAAGGAAGGTGGGATTCCTATCCATAGGTAGGAATCTGGGGCTACGGTTAGTATGTGAATTCCCTTCTTCAAGGGAATGACGGAAATGCTACAATGTGATTATTTATTGTAGAGAAAAATAGAAATGAGCCGAACACATTTCAGATTTTTTTCCAGCCTTTTCCCCAGTTGAGCTTTCTCCTCAGTTGCTCGAAGTAGGATACATCAGTCAATTGGATCAGATTTGTACGGGCTCCGCCATAGTTTATGACAACCTGGTCTCCATTCTGAAGGCGGACCGATTCCAGACCATCTGCACTGAATAACAGATCAGGATTTTTTTCATTGATAACCAGACGGATGTTTTTATCGGAAGGAAGTATAATAGGACGTTCGGTCAAGGAGTGGGGACAGATGGGAGTGAGAAGAAACGCCTTGACATTTGGCTCAACGATGGGGCCACCTGCAGAAAGTGAATAAGCGGTGGAACCATTAGGAGTAGCCACTATTATTCCATCGGCATAAAAATCGGTGATAAAATCGTTTCCATACCAGACAGAAATCGAAGTTAATTTGGGTGTATTAATTCTATTGATAAAGACATCATTGAGAGCATGGAATTTGCATAACACATTGCTTTCTCTATAAAGAATGGCCTCCAGGACCATACGACTGATGGTACTGAATTGACCGGAATTAATTTTGTCCAGTGTTGATTCAATTTCATCGGGACTGATATCGGTAAGAAACCCCAGGCCACCCAGATTAACTCCTATGATGGGTTTCTCTGTAAAA
The DNA here is from genome assembly GCA_023436145.1 of Fibrobacterota bacterium. Taxonomy (GTDB): domain Bacteria; phylum Fibrobacterota; class Chitinivibrionia; order Chitinivibrionales; family Chitinispirillaceae; genus JAAYPC01. The sequence continues at coordinate 2,256 of JAEZKP010000059.1, forward strand.
CGGCACATATGTGCAACAGAAAGAAATGTTCCATCACCACCCACAGATACTATTGCATCGCTTTTTTGCAGAAATTCACATTCTGAAGCTGAAACTCGGCTATCAGGGACAAGTTGGTTACCCACAAAAGGATGAAAGAAGACCGGAACAGAGGTTTGTTCAGACCATTTTAGAATCCGATGGAGTACATCTTTAATTTGAGGGGATTCTTTGAAGGCGATTACGCCGAATGATGAGATTTTTTTCATTTCAGATTTGTTCATTTTTGAATACACAATCAGAATAGTATGGAATAGTTAAATTAATATACCTTGCAGGGCTTTGTGGCATGCATGGTGATATTTCCGTAATCAGGGTGTTACCCTTCGTTAGAATAAGAGTTCATTAAAGAACATAACAAAAATAGAAAAATAAAACATAGCAGGTATAAAGCAGTAGTTTTGTTAATTATGGAAACGGTTAATAATATTCAGAGTGTTCCTTAAAGGTAGAAATTGTTTTGTGAGGGTAGTGATGGAAGAATTAATTGAGTAGGATAATCGTGAAGCACTGTAGGATTAATTTTTGGTTTTTTTAATCCCAGATATATCGTTCATCGTATTCCACACCATTAGCGGTTAAAAATTCCCGCAGTTCATCCTGAAAGGATTTCTTCTTATGGTGTTGTTCCTGCTGCTCGATATATTGAATTAATTGTGGCAGTTGAGATTGGCTAACGGAGAAAGCAGCGTAACCACACTGCCAGGAGAAATTACGTACACGCTCATCTTTTTCTTTGAACCATTTGGATGATGTTTTTTTTATTTCCTCCAGTAATTTACTAATGGTCACAGTTCTGTGAAGAGTGGTTACAATATGGATATGGTCAGTAGAGCCTCCGATTTTAATTGGATTACTTTTGTTGGATTTACAGATTGTGGCGATATAGGCATACATTTCATTTTTCAGTTCTTTTAGGATAAGTGGGTTTCGGTTATGGGTGCTGAATGTAATGTGGAGGTTGACTTGGGAAAGAGATTGAGGCATGATGGATCTCCCTGGTAGGCCCTTACAGGGGTGATTAGGTATTATGAATTACACTGGCCCTTTGGAATAATAAGGCCCTTACAGGGCTTCGCGAAATGCGTGCCAATGATTTGCGTACCTAGGACGGTTGTTCTTCTTAAGGCGGTTGCCCTTTCCAGGGCGCTGCCCTTCGCTATAATAGGACGCCCTTACAGGGCTAAGAGAAATGCATGTGGATGATTTGCATATCCAGGGCGTTGCCCTTCGCTATATTAGGACGCCCTTACAGGGCTAAGAGAAATGCATGTTGATAAATTGCATGCTCAGGGCGCTGTCCAGGGCGTTGCCCTTCGCTGTAATAGGACGCCCTTACAGGGCTAAGAGAAATGCATGTTGATGAATTGCATGCTCAGGGCGCTGTCCAGAGCGTTGCCCTTTCGCTATAATAGGACGCCCTTGCAGGGCTCATACGTTGCTTTTGGTTGCTGCATGAGAGTTTTCAGGTACACAGTTATTACGGCCTTAATTCACATAGTTTGGACAAGATATTTTCGAAGTCAGGCCAGCGCATTTTCAAAGCATCATCCGCGATAGTAGTAGTACCCAAACATTTTAAACCGGCAATTGCGAAACTGGCGGCAATATGGGATGGAATATTACCTGTCAAATCGAAACCATCAAAATCCTTACCTCCATCCATAACGATACCGTCAGGCATCTCTCCGTGTCTGGCACCCAGAGTACGGATACAGGTTTCCAATTGATCTATACCGTCAGGATCATCATTACGTAAATCCTGAAGATTACGAAATACCGACTGCCCCTTTGCGAATGCAGCCAGAACCACCATTGCCGGCAGATGGCTGCTGTAAAGTGATGATGGATTGCACTCGATCTTCCTTCCAACCAGTTCACATTTCTGGATGCTGAACATGCCTGCAGATCCAAATGAAGTACGATGAGTTTCCTGAACAGATACTTTACAACCCATTTTACGGATAAAACCCATTGCCGGTGCAGCCCAGGTTTCAAGCGGCATGTTGCTTATGACAAAAGAGCCTTTGGGAAAAAGACATTTTGCACTCAGCATCACAGTACTCAGAATCTCATCTCCGGGAAGTGATATCCCAACTGGTTCTTCTGAAGCAACAGGATGTGTGAAATCGCAAGTGAGGGTGAATCTCTGTCCCTGGCTGCTCTGATCCTTTACAGACTGCATCATTTTTATACGTTTGAAAATGGGATCCGTTTCTCTGGGGACAGCACTTTTAAAATTGATCTCGAATCCGAAAAACGGTGCCAGATGGCGCAAGGGATTAGAAAATGGAAATGTGGTCTGCAATTTTAGAGGAAGCCCTGCACCAATGTGTAAGCCAAGGAGCGGAGAAATATCTTTCTCTTCAACCCTGAAAGCTTCATTCACCGACGGAGGTTTGCTTAAGGTAATTCCAGGATTATCATCAAACATCTTAATTTCGCAATCAGCCCCGTATCTGCGAATCATTTCACGAATGGAATCTATTCTCTTACTGGAAATCGAACGGAATGCAACCGTCTTTCCCATGCCAAGAAGAATAAAAAGTATCAGGTCCTTGTATGGCAGATCATTATAATCCAGCATCAGAAAAGATGCCGAATCTTCACCTGTGATCGGATTGACGGTGCAGGAGTCGGAATCAAAATGAAATGATGTCAGAGCACCGAATGAACCACACCACTGCTTTATAAGCGGTGATTCTCTGATTGGTGAAATAACTGTTTTCTGACGAGCCGCAATAGCAGTTATAACAGCAAGCAGGAACAGATCCTGACTTGGCGGAAGATCGAATTTGCCCTGAAGCGTTTTTACCGGATTAACAGTAAGCATTACTGTCTACATCCTTTCTCTTGCAGTAAATCCGTTCCGGACAAGCAGTGCAATTGCATTTCTGGCAATATCCTGGTTCTCAAAAGCCAGCCGTATTGTCCCGCCCTCTCCTTCCCGGACCTTTAAAACCTCGATATCCTTAATATTAATGTTATTCTGAGCAAGAATCGATGAGAGCGAAGCAATAAAACCCGGTTGATCTTTGGCTAAAACCAGTACTTCACTCAGCTTTTTAATGAAACCTTTACTATTGGAAGATATTCCGGCACGAATTGCTCCAGCCTGTTCAAAAAAATTTCGCAGTGAATCATCCATAAGGCTGCATTTTATCTGCTGAAGAGTTGCAATATAGGAATCCAGTATGTTTCCAACTTCAGTTTTGTTGGTAAATAGGATGTCGTGCCACATGTCATAAGGAGCTGATGCGATTCTGGTCATATCCCTGAATCCACCCGCAGCCAGTGTCAATGTACCCGGTGTTGCAGATTCCATTCTTTGAGCAAGGCACACCAGTGCAACAGCAAGAAGGTGAGGGACATGACTGACTGTGGCTGCAATTTTATCGTGAGTGTCGGGAGCCAGAAAAAGTGTGCGGCATCCCAGAAATTTTTCCAAAAAGTGGGCAAATGAGTGTTCTCTCTCGGAAGGAGTGCTATTTGCAGGTGAAAGTACATAAATAGCATTCTGAAAAAGATAAGGATCAGATGCAGATGGTCCGCTTTTTTCAGAGCCAGCCATCGGATGTCCCCCGATAAAGTGCACATGAGGCGGGAGATTTTTTGCAGCTGTAAGAATTTGCTGCTTTGTGCTTCCCACATCAGTTATTATAAGGTTTTCCGGGAGTTTTAAGTTGCTCAGATGTCCAATGGTTTTGATAATTGCATTGATAGGCGAACAAAGGATAAGCAGATCGGTATCGGATATGACCTTTTCCAGTTCACTATAAGAGTAACCTTCATCGATACATCCCAGATTCAAGGCAGTCTCGATGCTTTTTTCAGAGGAGAGGCCGGTAATTGTGCCTTCAAAGCCGGAATTTTTGAGAGCCAGTCCCAAAGATCCCCCAAGAAGCCCTACACTGTAAATAGTTATCTTCGATGGTGTAAAAGTCATCAATCCTTCCATCTGTTTAGTATGTATAAGATTTCGCCTTTTTTGGTGAGTGGTATGATTGTATTCTGATAAAAATTGACTATCACCTCAGGGTCTACAAAATGTCTGATCGAGCGGTTTATACATGCCTGGGTAGAGTAGGTTTTTCCCCTGATTCTGGTAATGATCAGATCCTCCACCGATTTTCTGGTAATACGCTCAAGAATACCCTGTGTGTCATTGCTTTCAGCAAGCTTTCGGAAAAGATCAGGATTTTCCCTGTATTTTCGTTCAGCAATATACATGGACCCAAAATGGATACGTCTGGAGATAGCCTGAACAGCTGAAACGTCATGCTCAACAGTAGAGCCGTACTGACCGTCATCACCAGGTCTGCAAAGGGATGGAATCAGCTGGAAATAGCTGCTTCTAATGGAATCGGTAAGATTAACTTTCTCGTAATCATCAATAGCTACATCCATTTTAGAAAAAAGCACCTGACGGTGAGTGACAGGAAGATCCTTGTTGAACGGGCGTTCTTCAGGGACACAGAAACGTCCGAATCTGCTATCAATTTCTTCCTGGTATCTCAGACGTATATCAAAAAGACATCTCTGCGATTCACCGGTAAAACCGCTGTGTCCGGTCTCATAAACCACCAGGTTTTCACAGAACTGTGCCCTTTCCAATAACCTGGAGATGATTGTCTCCTCAAGTGCTTCAAGATGTGCTGCTATACTTTCGAGACTTCTGAGTTCGTTCATACTAAATACTTCTTACCTTCAGTTAATAATTTCATAGGTGAAGATAAACAAATGACAGACAGTGTTCTTTTACTGCTGCAAAGTGTCTGTTCTTCTGCCTGTGGTTTTAGTAGCTGCCTTTAGAGATGAAACTTTTTTTCTAAGAACAGATGGCAGATTTTTTTCTCCGTTAAGGCTGGCTTCGATAGTGGACACAAGTGCACTTCCGATAATTACTCCATCTGCTCCGGTTTTAGCCACCTCTGCAACGTGTTGCGGCGTGGAAATTCCAAATCCTACAGCCAGGGGCTTATCAGTGATACTTCTGATTCTGGAGATAGTTTCAGGAATGGAGCTGCTGAGATTTTTCCCTGCACCTGTAGCACCCAGACGGCTGACAACATATATGAAAGAATCAACATTATCACAAATATACCTGATTCTTTGAGGAGAAGTCAGTTCGGAAATGATATAAACTCTTCCCACGCCACATGATCTGGTTGCCTTGGCAAACTCGGTAGATTCTTCTGGTGGTAAATCTGCAACCAGCAGGCTGTCAATACCGGCATCTGCTGCTTTCCTGCAGAATTGCTCATATCCCAGATGACAGATGGAATTAGCATAAAGAAGAACACCAATGGGGACTTCTGAATGCAGTCTGATTTTTTTAATCAGGGAGAAAAATCGGCTATGGTTAAGCCCGGAGGCAATAGCCCTCTGCGCAGCACGTTGATTGACAGGCCCATCTGCAACCGGATCAGAAAAAGGGTATCCGATCTCCAGGATGTCTGCACCACCATCGATGTAGGCTTTGAATATTTCCAGACTCTTGTCAAGATCCGGATCACCTGCGACAGCGAAAGGTATACAAGCTGCTTCTTTTCTGCTTTTAAGCAGTTCGAATGTTTTCTGATATCTGTTCATATCGTTTTTCCAAGGTAATCTGCAACAGTGAATATGTCCTTATCACCTCTGCCGGACAGATTTACAAGCATGATGGCATCTCTTGAGAGCTGTGGAGCCTGCTTTATGGCATAGGCGAGGGCATGTGAGGACTCCAGGGCAGGAATTATGCCTTCACTTTCACAAAGCAAGGTAAAAGCCTGCACCGCTTCCTTATCGGTAGCGTAGGTATATACAGCCTGTTCAGATTCACAGAGCCACGAATGCTCGGGACCTACACCACTATAGTCAAGTCCGGCAGAGATTGAGTGAGTGTTGAGAATCTGACCGTCTTTATCTTGAAGAACATAAGAGTAGGAGCCATGCAGTATTCCCGGTCGCGAGTAACTGGTTGGAGTCAGTCGGGTTGCATGTTTTTTCCCTTTAAGCCCCAATCCACCGGCCTCCACACCGACCAGTTTTACAGAATGATCATTAAGAAAACCACTGAAAATTCCTATGGCATTGGAACCGCCACCCACGCAGGCAACTACTTCATGGGGAAGTCGTTTTTCTGTCTGAAGAATCTGCTTACGAGCTTCTTTACCAATAACAGACTGGAACTCTCTTACGATAGAGGGGAAAGGGTGTGGCCCGAGAGCACTTCCAAAGACATAATGAGTACTTTTAACGGTTCTGGACCAATCCCGGTATGCTTCGTTTACTGCATCTTTGAGAGTTTTGCCACCGCTGTCAACCGGAACCACACTGGTACCCAGCATATTCATGCGGAAAACATTGGGACGTTGACGGGCCATGTCGATAGTGCCCATGTAAATTGCGCATTCCATCCCCAGAAGCGCAGCTGCAGTAGCAGTAGCCACTCCGTGCTGCCCAGCTCCGGTTTCTGCAATGATACGGGTCTTGCCCATATAGCGGGCAAGAAGAGCCTGACCAAGTGCATTATTGATTTTATGGGCACCTGTGTGATTCAGATCCTCACGTTTGAGATAGATACGTGCGCCACCCAATTGCTCAGTAAGCCTGGAGGCATAATATAAAGGGGTTTCACGTCCTACAAATTTACGCAGAAGCTCATCATACTCAGCCATGGTTTTTTTATCTTTAATAAAGGACAAAAAAGCTTCTTCCACCTCTTTAAGTGCAGGCATGAGCACTTCAGGAGCATACTGACCGCCAAACCGTCCGAAATATCCTTGCGGTGATCTCATCTGTTTTTTCATGATATAATTTTACCAAGTCTGTTCAGTCTTAAATGACTCTTTTTACCAGGTTCCTGCTGGACGGACCAGAGTATTGAGAACACTCTTCCCAAAACATTGGATGTTTTTACTGGTCCAAAATATCGGGAATCGAGTCCTGAGCTCCAGTTATCAGCCAGTAAAAAGATAAAATCATTTTTTACAATATACTGATGGATTCTGGTCCGGTCAAAATTTACCTCAAAAGAGAGTGAAATCATTTTTCCCTGGTTGATCTGTTTCAGATAATTCTCCAGCCTCGCCCAGAAAAACCAGTCGTTAGCCAGCTCAACCGGCACTGAATCTATCGAACCGCTGAAAAGAGCAAATCCGGACACCTGGTAATCAGTAGTCAATGAATCATCGATGACAAGTAATGGCCTTATTCCTATCGATTCTTGAGGATTTTCTTGTTTCATTACAGAAACAGCAAAAAAAAGATCACGAATGCAGAGGCTGTCAAGCTGGATAGTATCACCTGCTGCCGGGACCCTGTAAGAGTTAAAATAATCCCGGGGTGAGTAGTTTGCAGGCAGGATCTGATCGATTTTTCCAGTGAATGGAAAAGTCAGAGCAGGATTGCCGGTGTTTATAAACATACCACTGTCAATGCTGACTGTGTCGGTCGAGAGTGCCGCAATCCTCAGGCATCCCACATTTTTGCTGTCTGAAGATAACCTGAAGACCACTGGTTTCTTATAACCTGGTTTAAACATTTTATTGAACATGGGAAGATATGGAGTGCGGAAAACCAGGAGTCTGTCACCTGAGAGGACAGTGGGTTGCATTTGTCCTCCCGACATTCTGATTATATCGATAAAAGCCAGTTTTACAAGAATTCCCACACCCAGAATTACAGATATCTGGATAATGGAACGGTAAAGAAATGCCTGAGTGTCAAAATGTCTTTTTCTATACCTGTTGTCATCCATGGTAAAATTACTCCCGGCTGAGTACTGCCAGAAATGCCTCCTGGGGTACCTCGACATTGCCAATCTGTTTCATCCGCTTTTTACCTTCCTTCTGTTTTTCCAGAAGCTTGCGTTTTCTGGTGATATCACCACCATAACATTTTGCAGTTACATCCTTACGATATGCCTTTACAGTTGTTCTGGCAATGATTTTGGCTCCGACAGCCGCTTGTATAGCAACTTCGTATTGCTGACGGGGAATAAGCTCCTTCAGTTTTGAAGTAATAGCTATCCCGTAATGGTAGGCATTATCCTTGTGTACAATTGTCGAGAACGCATCCACCGGAGATCCGTTTATGAGGATATCCAGCTTAACCAGCGAATCTTCAACATATCCATCCAATTCGTAATCCATAGATGCATATCCTTTGGATATGCTTTTAAGTTTGTCAAAGAAATCTATGATCATCTCAGAGAGCGGAATCTTATAATGGAGGCACACTCTGGTAGTTTCCAGATATTCCATAGTGACCATCTTTCCCCGTTTTTCTTCGCAGAGTTTCATAATTGCTCCCACGTAATCTGTAGGAGTGATGATCTGGATTTTGGAAACCGGTTCTTTGATATTGTCAATTTCCTGAACAGAGGGCATTTTTGCGGGGCTTTCGACTATCACCTCGTCACCATTTTTGAGAGTGACCACATATCTCACGTTAGGAACAGTAGTAATAATATTCACGTTGAATTCACGGAACAGACGCTCCTGCACGATTTCCATGTGTAAAAGTCCCAGAAAACCTGCTCTGAATCCAAAACCCAGTGCGGCAGATGTTTCCGGTTCATAACTCAAAGATGAGTCATTAAGCCGCAGTTTTTCCAGCGCAGACCGCAGGTCCTCGTAATCTGCCTTGTCGACTGGATATATACCACTGAACACCATTGGTTTGACTTCTTTAAATCCGGCGATGGCTTCGGTTGTGCCGTTAAGACGGGTGGTGATAGTGTCACCTGTCTTGATATCTGATACAGTGCGGATGTTTGCAATCACATAACCTACTTCACCGGGTGAGAGTACATCCAGGGGAACACGGCCCATGCGGAAATGGCCGATCTCATCCACTTCATAGTCTCTGCCTGTGGAAAGAAACTGAATTTTGTCGCCCTTTTTCAAGGTTCCATTAATAACTCTCACATAGGCGATAGCACCCCGGAATGCATCAAACTTGGAATCGAATACCAGTGCTTTCAATGGCATGGATTCATCACCAGATGGTGGAGGTACATCGGTGATAACCCGCTCAAGAATGGGCGCTACACCTTCACCGGTTTTCGCACTGCAAGCCAGAATGGTGGATGGGTCTACGCCCAAAAGTTCTGAAACCTGCCTTCTGACCTCTTCGGGATGTGCAGAAGGAAGATCTACTTTGTTAAGGACAGGAATAATGGCCAGATCATTATCCAGTGCCAGAAAGATGTTGGTAAGGGTCTGTGCTTCGATTCCCTGAGTGGCATCCACAACCAGGATTGCTCCCTCGCATGCTGCAAGAGACCGGGATACTTCATAGGAAAAGTCAACATGTCCCGGTGTATCGATAAGGTTGAATTGGTATGTTTCACCATCAGAAGCAGTATACATCATTCTGATAGGGTGAGACTTAATGGTAATACCTCGTTCCCGCTCCAGATCCATGTCATCAAGGACCTGTGCCTGCATCTTCAACTTGCTTATGGTGCCGGTGATTTCCAGAAAGCGATCTGCTAAAGTTGATTTTCCATGATCGATATGTGCTATAATACAAAAATTACGAATTTTTTCGGTTACCACAGAGATTCCTGTATTTGGTTGTTGGGAAAGTCTGCCCGGCACCTGTAGAGACATACGGCCGTGCGTTTCTACAAGCGCCGACCGTACGTCTCTACAGGACGCGGGAATAAACGTGCTAATATACTTCATGCGTTGGACTGAATTATAATGTATTACGGACAGAGGGGAGGAGATATTGGGGAGAAGGGGGTTCAAGGCTGGAAAACACAGTCCTGACCAGATGGTTCGGTACACATTCTGTGTGCCAGTGCCCCGATCTGTTTTACGGCTTCACTGAAATCGGAAACCTGTTCTATGGTAGCTATCTTTCTGTCATGATTTGTCCATGAGCAAAGCTTTTGAATCTGTTCATGTTTGGCAATACGTTGCTTAAGCTGGGGATCTATCTGAGTCACAGTCTGCAAAGCTTCCAAAAAGTCGTTTAAAGTATGATTTTCAGGCATTTTTTTATGATAATCCAGAATAGCCATGCTATAGCTTTCCAGGGCAAGCGAAAAAACGTTGTATTGAAAGGTGGTGTCCAGTCTGGCTGTTTTATTGGGGTGATATTTTGCGGCGTACTGGTATTGATCTCCCTCCCTTAACCAGTCTTTCCAATCATGCATAGATGTCTCCTTATCGGTTGTAAAATTATTACTGAGCAGACAGGCATGCAAAAACCGTGCCTACAAATTAAATGAGGCACAATTTTCGAAAAATCCAGAATTTTCAGGTGGAGCATATTCAGATCTGGAGATTGTTATGGCAATTACGGGAATGGGATGTAGAGACGTCCGGCCGGGCCGTCTGTACATTGGATGGGCCGGAGGCCTGCACATTATCGAATCGGCCTGGCATCCGTACATAGGATCAGCCGGAGGTCTATACATTATTGTATCGGCTGGAGGAATGTACATGAAAATTGTGCCGGGAAAACCCCTTCCCCCCACCAATAGTGTCTATCCTATTGAAGCCACAATCTCTAGATTTTTACCCATTTTAGGTTCCTGCCATTTTTCTTAAAATCAGAAAAAGTGCTTGACTGTCTGTTATTAATAAAGTATTCTAAGGGGTAATTGTAGGTAAAAGTGGGAGATTGTGGGGCAACTATGGGATGGTTTCATGGAAGGTTCGATTACTCCATTGATGCAAAAGGGAGAGTGAATTTTCCGGCTAAGTTTAGAAAAGCACTCAGCCCCGAGGCCAGTGAGACTTTTATTATTTGCAGAGGCCCCAATAAATGTCTTCGTGCATATCCTCAGGATATGTGGAATCAATACGAAACAGAGTTAGCCTCCCGACCCGAAACACCCGAGACACTTCGCCACAGACGATTGCTCTATAACACTCTGTCAGATACCACTTTCGATGCACAGGGAAGAATCACCCTGACATCTGCGCAGATGGCCATTGCGGAGATAACCAAAGAGGTATCCATAATTGGACAGGCCAATTACGTGGAAATATGGGACACAGAGCAATATGAGAAATACCTGAACCAGGCAGATGATTTTGACCAGGTTTTCTTTCAATCTGTGGAAACCGGGTTATCAAAAAAATGAATATTGAAGGATCTTATCACCAGCCGGTTCTCAGAGATGAGGTTTGTGATCTTTTGATTACCGACAAATCAGGATGTTATCTGGATTGTACTCTGGGGGGAGGGGGGCATTTCAGGGCATTGGCTGAGAGGTTGTATAGCGATGGGGTATTGATTGGAATAGATAGAGACATGGATGCCATAAACTGGAATAAGAAAAATCTATGTTCCGGGGGACCATCCAAAATCATTGAGCAGAGCCGTTTCTCTGAGTTCGATGAAGTGTTAAGAAAACACAATATCTGTGGACTTAACGGGGTATTACTCGATCTGGGAGTATCATCTTTTCAGATTGACACAGCCTCACGGGGTTTTACCTATATGCAGGACAGTGATCTGGACATGAGAATGAATCGGGCTGAGGGTATTTCTGCAGCTGAGTTGCTTGAGCAATCATCAGAAGAGCAATTAAGCTCGATATTATCAGAATACGGGGAAGTGCATAATGCAACCCGCATGGCCCGGGCAATTAAGTCATGCAAAGGAATCCGGAAGTCTTCAGATCTTCGCAGTTGTTTAAATAAAGAGTATGGACCGAATCTTCAGATAAAAGTAATTGCAAAGGTGTTTCAGGCTTTACGAATTGCAGTTAATGATGAGTTGGGGGAGCTTAAGAAGTTTCTGGGTAAGATAACCGGATATCTTCTTAGTGGAGGAAGATTGGCAATTATATCCTATCATTCACTTGAAGATCGGATGGTTAAGGATTTTATCCGGGAACAGGAGCAGGGCTGTGTATGTCCGATTGACCTCCCGTATTGCAGATGTGATAAAAAGGTACTGCTTAAGCGAGTAACCAGAAAGGCAGTTCAAGCTTCTGTATCAGAAATTAACAATAATCCACGTTCCAGAAGTGCTCGTCTGAGGGTGGCAGAAAGGACTCCAGGTTAACCATGAGAAAAAAAACTGAAAAAAGCGTCTCCAGCCCCATAGTCCGTGTCCGCATCATGATAACCGGTGTGGCTATTCTAATAGCCTTGATCTCCGGACCCTTATTGGCTGTCTGGAAACAGGTCTATATTAATAATACTTCCATTCAGTTAAGCAAGATGACTGACACTCTTACCTTGCTCAACAAGGAGATAGCCTCACTTCAGTTTACCTGCGAACGCTATGCGTCTACCGAGAGAATCGAAAAAATAGCTCACGAAAAATTGAAACTCGAATATCCGGTATCCAGCCAGATTGTCATAATCCAGTTGGAGAAACAGGACAGTCCGAAGCACTCCAAAACGCCTAAAGAGTTTCTGGCATACCTCAAAAAGACCATCTCAGGAGACAGAGGTTAATGAATCAGTATAGAGCCCGGTTATTGTTCATAACTGTACTGCTGATGGCTGGAACTTTGGCCATCATAATCCGGCTCTTTACGATTCAAATTATGGAAAATCAGCGCTATGCCACCAGGAGCCGTGACCAGACGCAGCAGCGCCGGATTCTTCCTGCAAAAAGAGGTAACATATTAGATCGTAAAGGTACTCTTCTGGCTTCCAGCATGGAAGCTGTTGTACCTATCAAGCAGGATTTCTCAGACATTAATTCTACAGACAATTCCAAACCCGCAGCAATAGGACGGGTCTACCCGTTTGGAGAAACAGGTGGATCGCTTCTGGGCTATGTGGGTAAAGATGGGTATGGTCTGGGAGGGGTAGAATTCTCCTTCGATAAGTATTTACGCGGGGAAGATGGATGGATCATATTACAAAAAGACGGGCGCAACAAACGTTATCGTAAGATTGGTCTGCCCTACAAGGAGCCCCGCGCCGGTCACGATGTCTACCTTACTATCGATAATAACATCCAGAAAATTGCCCAGACGGTGATCCGGCAGACCGTAAGTGCACTGAAAGCAAAAGGTGGGATGTGTATAGTGATTGATCCCTCAAGTGGTAAGATTCTGGCAATGGTGAATGAGCCTTCATTTAACCCCAACTTCCCGTCTGACTATCCTATGGCAAGCAGGCTCAACAAATGCATAAGCAATATCTATGAACCCGGTTCCACCTTTAAAATTATCACTGCAGCTGCAGCTTTGCAGGATAATATCAGGAAGGAGCAGGACATTATTTATGGAAATAACGGAGTTTATGTAATTTATAAACAGGAAATCAGGGATCACAATCCTTACGGTTATTTAACATTCGAGAAAGCGCTTGTCTATTCCAGCAATGTCTGCTTTGCTAAAATCTCCGATGATGTAGGCAACGATCGTTTATACCGTTTTACCAGAGATTTTGGATTCGGAGCAAAAAGTGGCATTGAACTGCCAGGGGAGGAGTCTGGAATTCTTCATCCGGTAAAGGACTGGTCCGGACGTACCAGGGTGACTATGGCCATGGGCCAGGAAATTTGTGTCACCTTGCTGCAGATGATTCTGCCTTTTGCTGCTGTAGCTAACGGCGGGGTGCTGGTAAGTCCTCAAATTTGTGAAAAAGTTGTTGATGCTGATGAACAGACGGTCAAAAGTTACCAGTACAGTCCGGTAAGAAGGGTGTTGTCAGAGGATGTTGCGCAGCGGCTCAGATCCATGATGAGAAAAGTGGTAGAGAGCGGAACCGGAAAAAATGCTGCTATTGAAGGGGTGGCGGTTGCCGGAAAGACAGGAACCAGTCAGAAGCCTGAGGGTGGAACATATTCTAAAACCCGTTCCTGGTCCTCATTCATAGGATTTGTTCCCGCGGAGGATCCGGTTCTGGTTTGTGCAGTTATGATTGATGAGCCTTTAAATTCAGAGATGGGGGGAGTGGCTGCTGCTCCGGCATTTAAAAAGATAATGACTCAGATAATCAGCCACCCGGAACTGGAGTATACTGAAAAGGTGCTCAGGAAAAATACTGCACCGCTTCAGAAAACTAACCAGTTCAGAATGCCTCAGTTGTGTGGTTTGTCCAGGGATAGTGCTGTCCGTGTGCTTGATTCCTGCAAAATTAGACACCGTTTTTGCGGAACCGGAAATAAAGTAACTTACCAGTCCTTGCTTCCAGGGAATGGGGAAAAGTCACCGGAGCTGACTCTTTATCTTGATAATAGTGAGCATGGGTTATTAAAAAAAGAGATTCCTTACTGTGTGGGGAGGGATTTACGTGATGCTATTAACATGATAAATCTTAATGGAATAAAACCCTATGCGGTAGGTGTAGGCATGGTTCGCAGGCAGAGTCCCTCTGCCGGAGCAGCAATAGAGTCGGTGAAGGCATGTACTTTATACTGTTCATTTGATGGGTGATTTCAGAAAGAAAATTGTTCTGTGGGTGGAATAAGTTTCACTCTGTAACGAATTATTTCATTTTAGGACATTAACACTATGTTGAACAGAATTCTTGAAAAATCAGGTCTTGTGATTCTGGCTCGCGGGGGTAGTGGTGATCCGCTCATTACTGATATCAGTTATGATTCCCGGAAAGTCAGTAAAGGATCTCTGTATATTGCCATACCCGGAACAAAATTGCATGGTGACAGCTTTATAAAGGAAGCGATTTCCAGAGGGGCAACAGCGATAATATCACAAAATCCCCAAAGTGAACTTTCTGTGCCATGGGTTCAGCTGGAGAATCCAAGGATTGCTCCAGGGAAGCTGGGAGCAGCGCTTTGGAACGTAAATCTTAATAAAGCAGGTGTAGTTGGGATAACCGGGACAAATGGTAAGACCACGACTGCTCATCTTTTTGAAAAGCTGCTTATGAAGCGTTATACAAGTGGCAGAGTATGGATGTTTGGAACAATTGATTATCACATTGACGGACAGTGTTATCCTGCTGATCATACTACCCCTGAAGCACTTGATATTTTCCGTTTTATCGGTAATGCTTCCAGTATACCGGAAGGCCTGGTAATGGAGGTTTCATCCCACTCCCTGGCTCTGGACAGGATTGCAGGTCTTTGCTACGATTGTGCAGTTTGGACAAACCTTACTCAGGATCATCTTGATTTTCATAAAGATATGGAATCCTATTACCAGGCCAAGAAGAGACTTTTTACAGAATATTTGAAACCGGAAGGTTGTCCGGTGATAAACATTGATGATCCCTACGGCCAGCGGCTGGCTGATGAACTGTCAAACAGACGTTGTATAACCTATGGTCAGGCTGAAAGTGCGAAAGTCAGGATCAGCTCCTGGCATTGTGACTGGGATGGCAGCCGGGTGGAAATCGTTACTGATGGTAAAACTTATACATTTGAGTCGTGTCTGAGAGGTTTTTTCAACGTGTATAATATGTCGGCAATGATTGCCGGAGGGATCGGGTTAGGGTTTACGCCTGAACAGATTTCCAGTGCCTTCGCTGAAATAACCACAGTACCCGGGAGAATGGACAGGGTCTGGCTTGATGCTCCATTTACAGTCATTGTGGATTATGCCCACACTCCGGATGCACTGGTTAATATCCTGCGCACAGCCCGTCCGCTTACAGAAGGAAATCTGATCTGTGTCTTCGGCTGCGGTGGAGATCGTGACAAAACAAAACGTCCGCTTATGGGCAGTGCTGTAGCTGAGTATGCCGATGAAGCTATTGTTACATCGGATAATCCGCGTTCGGAAAGACCACAGAAGATCATCGATGACATAGTCCCGGGTATTCCTCTGGACTTTCCTCATATCTGCATTGCTGACCGTCGGGAAGCCATAAAGGCGGCTCTGAGCCGGGCTGAAAAGGGTGACTGTATAGTGATAGCCGGTAAGGGGCATGAAGATTATCAGGAAATCAACGAGGTCAGGCACCATTTCAATGACAAGGAAGTGGTTACGGAATTGTTTAACAGTATGAGGAAAGATTGATGACACATACACACTCTGAGTCCTGTTCATGTAATAAAACGGTCAGACTGACTTTAGGGTCTCTGATTGAGTGGTGCGGTGGAATAAGTGAGCTGTCTGAAACTCAGCGCAAAAAGAGCATTCCTGGGATTTGGCATGATTCCAGGAAAGTTCAACCCGGCAGTGTATTTGTTGCCATGGGTTCCGATCGTGATGACGGTCATGCTTATGTGGAAGCAGCATTCAAGGCAGGTGCTGCAGCTGCTATTGTAAATAAGAAAAAGGAAGTTGTCTGCTCTGCTTCTTTTCGCAAGAAACTGATAAGGGTGACTGATCCACTGAAAGCAGTTCAAAAGGCAGCCGCCCGTTATCGTAAAGAAATGGGTATTCTGTTTGTGGGTATTACCGGGTCAAATGGTAAAACCACTACCCGCACCTTTATCTCATCGGTACTTAATCAGGCATTTGATACCGGTGAAACTTATGGGAACTTCAACAACCATATAGGTGTTCCGCTTAGTATTCTCAGATTTCAGGGTGATGAATGGGCTGGTGTTATAGAGATGGGGGCAAATCATGAGAATGAGATTCATGAGCTCTCCAGGATTGTCAGACCAGATATTGCAGTTATCACTAACATCGGGTATGGTCATGTGGGGCTGTTTGGATCACTTGCCAATACCACCAGAGCGAAATTCGAGATCGCAGACGGGCTTTCCTCTGATGGTTTCATGCTGCTTAACGGGGATGATTCCCGTCTGGTGAAAGGGGCCAGGGAGAGGGGATTGAAAACTGTCTTTTACGGGATGTCTTCAAATTGCCAGATAAGACCTGATTCTACTGGTATCGACAATGAAAACGGGGTTTATTTCAGACTGGATGGAACTGTATTCAGGCTTTCCATGCCTGGCAGGCATTTTATTTACAGCGCGCTTCCGGCAATCTGTATCGGGCGGCGTTGCGGGATTTCCGATGATATTATAGCGGAAGCTCTTGCAGCTCAGAAACCGGTCTCCATGAGGGGAACAGTAGAAATGAAAAACGGCGTTTTCTTCATTGTCGATTGTTATAACGCCAATCCCTCATCAATGAAAAGTGCGATAGCATATCTGGTGGATATGTCGCTGGTATCGAAGCGGGTGGCTGTTGTAGGTGATATGCTGGAGTTGGGGAGTTACTCCAAAAGGCTTCACCGGGAGCTGGGAAAAGACCTGGTGAATGCAGGAGTCAAGAAAATCATTGCTGTGGGAACGTTTGCTTCTGAGGTGGCTGATGCAGCTGTGGAAGCGGGGATCTCCGGTAAAAAGGTTTTTGTGGCGGAAAATTCTGAACAGGCGGTAATGATTGCCAGAAACGAGATTGTGGAAGGTGATATGGTTTTACTGAAAGGGTCCAGGGGTATACATCTGGAGACTCTTTTTGAAAAGTTTTAGCAAGGAAAAACAGGATTAATCAGAATGAATATCAAATCAGATAAAAACAACAGGATGCGATATCCGATCAGTTCAAGACTCTTGTTTTCCGTTTTTTTTCTGATTAGATAGAAGAATTAATTGATAATGAGTTCACATGATTGAGATAGCAAAAAAATTGAAATAGTGCTGGATAATAGATATGCATTTTGACATGAAAAGTAAATTTCCATCGAAGGTATCCATTATAGGTGGGGCACGCAGTGGCCTTGCTGCTGCGGTATTTTTTATGGAGAGAGGCAGTAAAGTATTTGTAAGTGACAGTTGTTCAGAGCAGAAGCTTTTAGCTTCACTTGGGGCAAAGGGGCTTTTAGGGCTCGAGCATGAGTCGGGGTCTCATTCAGACCGGGTCCTTGATTGTGATTTAATAATACTTTCTCCTGGAGTGCCTTCTGATCTGTCGATTTTAAAGAAAGCGCAAAGTGCTGGTATTCCTGTATGGTCTGAGATGGAGCTTGGTTATCAGGTGTCCAAGGCACCGTTTCTGGCGGTTACCGGATCGACAGGTAAGAGTACGACGGTTTCACTTGCAGGAGAGGCGTTTAAGGCAGCTGGTACAGAATCGGTTGTAGCCGGTAATATAGGAATTCCGGTAATCAGCATTGTTCCTTCTCTTTCTGCCTGTGGTTTTGTGGTGGCAGAGGTTTCCAGTTTTCAACTGGAGAATATTGAACAGTTCAGGCCCAAGGCTGCCGTAGTGCTCAATTTTATGAAGAATCATCTGGACAGATACATTTCTGAAGATGATTACTACAATGCAAAAAAGCAGATAGCCCGGCATTTTAACAAGGAAAATTACCTGATCCTCAATGCCCGGGATCCCCGGCTGGTAGCCTGGTCAAAGCAGATGGAGCAGAAGACAAACATCATCTATTTCGGGGAGGATGTTGACGGGTATGATTCTTTCTGGTGTGAGCAGGATCAGTTGTGTTACCGGTTTGCAGGAAGCACAGGGGTTATTCTTAAATTCAGTGATATGTTGATTAAAGGGCGCCACAACCATGAAAATGCCTGTGCTGCATCAGCTCTGGCAAAAGTCGCAGGTATAGAAGATGTTTTCATAAGAAAGGGAATCTGTTCTTTTGGGGGGTTACCTCACCGGCTGGAATTCATACAGTGCATAGACGGGGTGAGCTGGTATAATGATTCAAAGTCAACTACTGCAGAGTCTATTGCTGTTGCAGTGGCAGCCTTTTCGAATGGTGTACATCTGATAGCTGGCGGGAAGGACAAGGGGTGTGATTTTGCTGTGGTAAACGATGTAATAGCTGCTGGCGTAAAAGATATAGTTTTAATCGGCGAAGCTGCAGAACGGATGGAGGAGCAGTGGCGTGGACTGGTGCCCATTTACCGTTGCAATACTCTTAAAGATGCTATTGACACAGCTGATTCTAAAAGCAAGCCTGGTGATTGTGTGGTTTTTTCTCCGGGGTGTTCCAGTTTTGACATGTTTTCCAGCTATGAGGAGCGCGGGGCTATTTTCAGACAGCTGGTTACAGAGTTGGGTAATGAGAGGGCCGGGTCATGAGTAACAGAATGGCCCGGATGGATTTCGGGCTTTTCTCTGTGGTTTTACTGATGCTGGGGTTTGGCATCGTTATAGTTTACAGTTCTTCTTTTGCGCTTGCTCAATGGCGTTTCGGGGGATCGGATTTTTTCCTTGCCAGGCAGACAGTACGTGCACTTCTTGCGCTGGCCAGCTTTATGTTTTTTATAAATGTGGATTATCATATATGGGGTAAACTGGGAAATGTAATCTATCTGTTTGCTGTCATTTTGCTGATAGCTGTACTGGTGCATCCGGGAAGTCAGGTTATTAACGGGGCCAGACGATGGATTTCAATTGGACCGGTTAACTTTCAGGTTTCTGAACTGGCGAGAATGGCTCTCATAATGGTGCTTGCCAGAAATTGTGAGAAGGCCGGACCTGAGATAAAAAACTGGAATGTGCTTGTGAGATGTCTGATACTGACTGGGATAGTGTGTGGTTTGATTCTGATTGAACCCAATTATTCCACATCTTTGTTGCTGGGGATTACTGCGATGTCTATGCTTTTTCTCTCCGGAGCCAATATTTTGCATCTTGGAGGGGTGATGGTTTCTATGATTCCTTTAGCCATTTTACTTGTTTTAAAAACTCCTTACCGGATGGCGCGTATACAGGGTTTTATGAAAATGTCAAGTGAGCAGGCTAATCTGAGCTATCAGGCTACTCAATCGATTATTGGATTGGGTAACGGGGGGCTCTTCGGTGTAGGTATCGGTAAAGGAGAACAGAAATTTTTCTATCTGCCTGAACCACATACTGATTTTGCCATTTCTATTATCGGTGAAGAAATAGGATTTGTGGGTCTGATGATTGTTCTGGCTATGTTTGTATTCATTATATACCGTGGAATGAGAATTTCATTGCTAGCGCCGGATAAATTAGGGCAGATGATGGCATTTGGATTTACTTTTGTAGTGGCAGTATATACACTTATTCACATTTTTGTGGGAACAGCAATGATGCCCACTACAGGTATTCCATTACCCTTTCTCAGTTATGGAGGGATGAGTCTGGTGTTTATGATGAGCAGCATGGGAATATTGCTCAATATCTCCAGTCAGGCCAGGTATGGATTGGCAGTTCAGAAAAATAGAAGATTCACAGGATTGGCAGAGGTTTGAATACATAGATATGAAGCAGTTTGTTAAGAAAATACATATGGTGGGTATAGGTGGCGCGGGAATGTGTCCTTTGGCTGAGGTTTTACATGCACATGGTCATAGGATTACCGGCAGTGACAAAATCAGTTCACCAGCCACTTCCAGACTGGAATCACTGGGTATTAAGATTCAGTTGAACCATACACCAGATCTTGTCAGAGATGCAGATCTGCTGGTTTATTCAAGTGCAGTAAAACAGGAGAATCCGGAGAGGGTTTACGCCAGAGAGCATGGGATACATGAAATGAGACGGGCTGAGGTGCTTGGTGAACTTATGAGAGCTCATTTTACTGTCTGCATATCCGGAACTCATGGTAAAACAACAACGACATCACTGGTGGGTGAGGTGTTTAATGATGCCGGGCTGAAGCCTACGGTTCTTGTGGGAGGAATGTTAAGAAGTGCAGATTCTCATGCAGTGGTGGGAAAAGGTAATCTAATGGTTGCCGAAGCAGATGAATATGACCGTTCTTTTCTGGCCATGTATCCTTCACTGGCTATTATTACAAATATCGAGGCGGATCACCTTGATTGCTATGGTTCTTTGCAGAGTATAAAGGAGGCGTTCCTCAGGTTTACCGAAAGAATTCCTTTTTATGGTGCTGTTATTGTCTGCAGTGATGATGAAGGAGTGAGAGACATACTGCCATCGATACAAAGGACGGTAATAACATATGGTTTAAACAGTTCTGCAGATTATACTGCCGAAGATATCAGTTTCAGCCGCAGCAGTACATCGTTTACGGTTAAAAGGAAGGGTGAAATCTGTGGTGCAGTTAATCTTAATCTTCCAGGGATTCATAATGTGCTTAATTCACTGGCGGTTATCGCAGCCGCTACAGAGATGGGAATCGAATTCGGTTCAATTGTTTCCACACTGTCAGC
Organism: Fibrobacterota bacterium; assembly: GCA_023436145.1. Lineage (GTDB taxonomy): Bacteria > Fibrobacterota > Chitinivibrionia > Chitinivibrionales > Chitinispirillaceae > JAAYPC01. The sequence goes on from JAEZKP010000059.1 coordinate 23,241, forward strand.
TTTTCAGGGAGTACGCAGGAGATTTGAGATAATAGCAGAGGCTGCAGGAGTAACAGTGATAGATGATTATGCGCATCATCCTGCAGAGATCAGAGCTACACTCGATGCTGCCAGGAGAAGCGGTTATAAAAGAATTGTTGCGGTTTTTCAGCCTCATCTTTACAGCAGAACCAGTGATCTGATGGAAGAGTTTGTGAGAAGCCTTCTGGGTGCAGATTTGGTATTCGTAACAGATATTTACAAAGCCAGGGAGGAAGCGATTCCCGGGGTTACTTCCGGAACCATTGTGGAGAAGATGGCAGAAATCGGACATCTACAAGCCACATATGTTGCCTGCAAAGAGGATGTGGTTGACCGGCTGAAAAACCTGGTTCAAGAGGGTGATGCAGTTATTATGATGGGTGCAGGGGATATCCGGGATTGTGCTGTGAAGTTTGCGGGAGAGATTGCCAATGGCTAAAAGAGTCGGGGCAAACACCCGTAAGAAAAAGGTAACCCAGAGGAAGAAAAGAAAGCATGCTATCCGCAAAGTGATGGTAAAGGCTTTTCTGGTTGCCCTGATAGCGGGACTGGGTTATGCTGTGGTTTATTTTGGACACGACAGGATTATCAGGCTTAAGACTAAAATTGAAAACTCAGCATTTTTGAGTGTGAAAAAGATAATAGTCAGGGGTGCTGTGAATATTCCGGAAGAGAGTGTACTGGCGTTGAGCGGTCTGAAGCCGGGGATGAAGATATTTCGGATAAGCAATAAAAAAGTGGACACATTATTGAGCAGCAATCCCTGGGTGGAGAGTGTTAAACTGGTCAGGAATTTTCAGGGTTTAATAAGTCTGGAGGTTATCGAAAGAAAACCGGTTGCGCTGGTTAATCTGGGAGAAATATCTCAGATAGACATGCAGGGAGTGGTACTTCCTTTGGTAAGTGGTGTACATGCATCATTTCCGCTTGTAAGCGGATTGAAGGATACGACGGATTTTATAGGTAGACGGGTGATAAAGGCGGAACATTTGAAACGGTTAAAAACCTTTTTCCGTCAGGTGAAAGAGGTGGATAAAAATATGATGAGTAAAATATCACAGGTGGATTTTTCTAATCCGGACAAAGTAAGAATCACTTTTCAATCCAGTCCGACACTGTTTGAGCTGGATGCAGAATCGGTTGCACTTCGGCTCGATCATCTTAAAAGGCTCCAGGAGGTAATTCTGGAGATGGCGCAGCAGCCGGCCAGAATAAATCTGTGTTATCAGAATCTGGCATTTGTAACTCAACCGGTGCCAGTTAAAGCCGAAGTGATACAGGCAGTTTCAGATTAATTTATTTGTGTGTTTCAGAGGAGGTTTCAATGGAAGATAATGTTTTTGTAGGACTGGATATAGGAACAACTAAGATCGCCTGCATCATTTCAGAGCTGGATCCTAATGGTGAATTGAAGATTGTGGGAGTGGGAGTAAGCCCCTCAGATGGCCTTCGTAAAGGTGTTGTGGTAAATATCGATAAAACGGTCAGATCGATTCAGAAGGCTGTTGAGGAAGCCGAACTTATGGCTGGTGTAGATGTTGATTCGGTCTATGTAGGAATCGCAGGTGACCATATCAGAGCAATTAACAGCAGGGGGGTGGTGGCTATCTCCCGTGAAGACAATGAAATAACGGATCTGGATGTGGTCAGGGCGATCGATGCTGCAAAAGCGGTATCCATTCCCATGGACAGAGAAATTTTACATGTAATACCACAGGAGTACGTTGTAGATGATCAGAATGGTATCAAAGATCCGATAGGCATGTGCGGAGTGCGTCTGGAAACTCAGGTGCATATTGTCACAGGTGCGGTAACCAGTGCTCAGAATATCTACAAAAGTGTGGATAAGGCAGGGCTCAAAGTTATCGATCTGGTTCTGGAACCGCTGGCATCCTGTTATGCAGTACTGGAAAAGGATGAGAAGGAGCTGGGAGTTGCCCTGATAGATATGGGTGGTGGTACTACCGATATTGCTATTTACTTTGATGAGAGCATCCGTCATACAGCCGTTGTAGGACTGGGTGGAAAGAATGTTACAAGTGATATTGCTATCGGTATAAGTACGCCAATCGAGCGTGCTGAAGAGATAAAAAAACAGTTCGGCTGTGCTTACTCACCACTGGTTAAAGGAAATGAGTATCTGAGTGTGCCGGGAGTTGGTGGACGGGAACAGAGGGAAGTATCCAGAGCGGTTCTATCTTCTATCATCGAACCGCGATTGGAGGAGATTCTGTCACTTGCATTAAGAGAAATCAAAAGAACAGAATATGCGGATATGCTGGGAGCGGGTGTTGTTCTGACCGGAGGTGGTTCTCTGATGGAAGGGATTCAGGAGTTGGCAGAGAAGGTTTTTGAAATGCCGGTAAAGCTGGGTATTCCCTATGGCTTTGGAGGATTGACCGAAGCAGCAAAATCGCCAGTACATGCGACCGGTGTAGGGTTGTGTATGTATGGAATGGAGCAGATGAAAAACAGACGTGGCAGGAAAACTTTTGGTGGTGAGGACAATTTCAAAAGAATTTTTGACAGGATGAAATCCTGGGTAAAGGAGTTTTTCTGAAAATGAAGATCAGAGAAACTGTAGTGTAAAAGTTAAAAACAGAAATTAATTAAACCGGGAATAAAACCACAAGTCGAGGAGGAGCATATGGTATTCACATTAGATGAAACATTTGATACCGTTGCAAAAATGAAGGTGATAGGTGTCGGGGGGGCAGGTGGAAATGCAGTCAACAGGATGATTGCTGCAGGCCTTACCGGAGTAGAATTTATAGCGGTTAATACCGATGCCATGGCCCTGGATAACAACAAGGCTGCTCATAGAATTCAGATTGGTGCCAAGGTTACCAAAGGTTTGGGTGCAGGTGCAAACCCTGAGGTGGGGCGTTTGGCTATGGAAGAGGACAGAGATCAGATTGCCGCGATTCTGGAAGGTGCGGATATGGTTTTTATTACTGCCGGTATGGGTGGTGGTACCGGAACTGGTGGTGCACCAGTTGTGGCGGAAATCGCACAGGAAATGGGAATTCTGACTGTGGCTGTAGTTACCCGTCCCTTTCTTTTTGAAGGAAAAGTCCGGGACAGGAATGCCCGGAAGGGAATAGATGATTTACGTCAATCGGTGGATACCATTATCTGTATTCCAAATCAGAAACTGCTTTCAATAGTTGAGCGCAATACATCTTTGATCGATGCATTTAAGACTGCAGACGATGTTTTATTCCAAGCCACAAAGGGCATTTCCGATCTGATATCTGTACATGGACTTGTAAACCTCGACTTTGCTGATGTGAAGACAATCATGAAAGGCATGGGTGATGCTCTGATGGGGACCGGATACGCCGAAGGGGAGAACCGGGCAGCGATTGCGGCAGACAGTGCTATTCACAGCCCATTGCTGGATGATATCTCCATCGTAGGGGCTAAAGGTATTCTGATTAATATTACCGGTGGTGAAGATATGACACTCTACGATGTCAGTGATGCCACTCAGACTGTATACGATGCGGTAGGTGAGGATGCAGAAACCAATATCATCTTCGGTGCGGTTACTGATTCCGAAATGAACGGAAAAATAAGAGTCACTGTTATAGCCACTGGTTTCAATGAAGAATCTATCGAGAAAAAGCGTGAAGCAAGCGCTCCCCGCATGATGGTTAAACTTCCGGGACAGAAAAAAGATTCCGTTGAGCAGATGTCGATTTCTCTGAATGTACCTTCAAAGCAGGATAATTCACAATGCAGGTCAGAAACTCAGGAGCTGCCCAGGATAACTCAGGAGACCACTGTGGTGCAGAATGAAAATCAGAGCGTTTCTGCTGTCAATAATGTAAGCTCCTCTATCGAGTTCCCTCCTTTTATCAAGAAAGAGGCAATTCGCAAGGAACGGGTTTATGTTTCCAAAGGAAGCGTTATAACACAGTATGAGGATGATATGGATGTGCCAACGTTTTTAAGAAAACAGATGCAATAAATCTACAGATAAGAATCTTCCGGAAGTACTCTCTTCCGGAAGAAATCTCTTTTTTTTCAAAAAGGATCTGGTGGAATTATGAATGAACTGGAAAGACAGATGGTACGTAAAGCTGCGAAAAAACATGAAAGAATTTTCCCCTGTGCACACAAGCAGCAATTCAGTGATTGTTTTACCAGACATGAGAATCAGGTGTTTTTCTGGTATAATACCGAAGATCAGAGCACCCATGTGATTACTGCTACCGAAAGAGAGAAATGAGAAATGAGGAAGAGAAGTTTTGTAGCTACACAAAACTCTCTGGTGAGTGATCAGGTTTTTATTCTTTTTTTCTGAATTTCGAAATTTTTCTCTTTTCTTTAAAAATCATCCTGGTGGCCAGTGAAATTCTCTTCCACTTAAAATATGCACATGTATATGGTGAACGGTTTGACCGGCTTTCTCACCGTAATTAATAATCAGTCTGTAGCCTTTTTCATCCAGATTTTCTTTTTTAACTGTTTCGGAGATTGCTCCGAACAGGGTTTCAAAGAGCGAAGCCTCTTTAGCAGGAACTTCATGAATTCCGGCAAAATGTTTGCGTGGTATTGCCAGAAAATGGTGTGGTGCCTGGGGGTTGAGGTCTGCAATCACAATTGCGGATTCATCTTCATAGATTACTCTTGAGGGGATTTCTTTGCGGACTATTTTACAGAATATGCAATTCTCCATAAATACTCCCGTTTCTGGATATTAGAATTTCAGATTTTTGATTGTAGGTTTTTATTTGAGATACCGGGTTGCCTTAGCTGCTTATTTAATGTGATAAAAAGAATAAGATAGTATCTGGCATCGGTCGCTCCGATCGTGCTTACTTTCTACTTCCCGAACATAATCCGGGTCTGGAAATCAAAATAAATAGAGGCAGGAAAATATAAAACGCTAAAGATCTTGCTCTTATCTTCAGGCCGGGAATTGTGGATTTTAGTGGGTTGAGAAATGGCTGAAAAGGAATTGTTGAGGAGAAATCGGGCAGGTTAAAAAAAATGAAGCATAATATCCTGCATTGATTGCCAGATGATCAAGAAAGTAACTATTTTTGAGACGATGAAAAGCATAGCACAAAACAGAAAAGCATATCATAATTACGAAGTGTTGGAAAAAATTGAAGCCGGGATTGCGTTGACTGGTTCTGAGGTTAAATCAATCCGTGCGGGAAAAGTAAATTTATCCGACAGTTATGCGCAGTGCACTGACGGGGAGATTTTTGTCAGTAGTCTCCATATAAGTGCTTATGAGCAGGGAGGGTTTTATTCACCGGATCCTTATCGTAAAAGGAAGCTTTTGCTGCAGAAAAATCAGATAATTTATCTGTGTAATGAAGTGGAAAGAAAGCATCTGACTTTGATTCCTTTATCGGTATACTTCAAGAACCAATGGGTTAAATTGGAGATAGGGCTCTGCAAGGGTCGTAAGAATTATGATAAACGTCACAAAATAGCGGAAGAGGAATCTAAGAGGAGAATTTCTCAGCTTTTTGGAAGGCGTCGTTAGTTATGGCATTTTTTAGAGTTGCAACTGATTTTTGCCGCAGCGGTTACTCTTTTCATCAAAACAGATCCATCACCATTTTTAAGCGCTTATACCGGCATATCCCCTTCAAAAGCTTCTTACTTACTTTTCTGGTTCTGATTCTTAATATCAGTTCTACCGCTCAAATTTCTGTGCTGGTTAAATCTTCCGGAAAAAAAATCATTGTGGAATCTCTGACGCATGATGGTACAGAGCTGGTCTGTATTTCATCGTTTGCAGAGGCATCTGGTTATAGTTACCAATGGGACCGTTTTCTGCAACGATTGACATGCTCAAAAAATGGAGAGGCTCTTTCATTTGTTCAGGACAACACCTTTTGGGTTTCTGGGGGGGCAACTAGGCAACTATCGCAAGCTCCTCTTCGGATTGGTGGGCAGCTTTATGCTTCAATTACTGATTTGCTTGATGCATTCAAGTCTGAAAGTGTTAAATTAACCTGGAATACTTCAACCCGGACAGTTGAGCTAAGTGAATCCGCCGGATACTCCATAAAAACGGTTTTTTGTGAGAAAAAGCAGAATGGGACACTTCTCACAATCGATCTGGGTGATTCTCTTTTGTTTGATATCACCTATTTTTACCCTAATCTTACTGTAAATTTTCTGAAAGGGACCATTGATACTCAGAAAATTCGCAGCATCGGGGCCTGCGGGGTTATAAAATCTCTTTCTGCTGTTCAGTATAAGGAGTCTGCCCAGGTTTCGATACTTTTAAATCAGAAGATTGAAGAGCCGGTATATGATTATGTTGAGGATACCAGGAGGTTGATGTTAAGTTTGCGGCCCGAGAAAAGTGTCGGAGCAGGGGCTGTTTTTAAACCATCGAACACTCTTCAGGTGGAGTTATTAAAAACCGTGGTTATTGATCCGGGACATGGGGGAAAGGATCCCGGGGCAATCGGTGTGGATGGGGTAAAGGAGAAGGATGTTGTTCTCAGTATAGCTCTCAAATTGAGGGATATGCTTAAGAAAACCGAGGGGATCACGGTTTATCTTACCAGGGAAAAGGATGTTTTTATTCCCTTGCAGGATCGTACAAAATTTGCTAATGATAAAAAGGCTGATCTCTTTATCAGCATTCATGCAGATGCGATTTCTGGAAATGCTCAACGTAAGAAAATTACCAGAGGCTACAAAGTTTATTTTCTGTCACAGGCAAAAAATGAAGAAGACAAACTGGTAGCCATGCGCGAGAATGCGGTGATAAAGCTTGAAGATCGTCCTCAGAATTACAGCAGTCTTCAGAATGTGCTTATTGATCTTGCGGGAAATGAATATCTTAAGGAAAGTCAGGATCTTTGTATTCTTTTAGATCAGAAATTTGATGCAGGTTTGAAAAAAAAGATTCCCAAACTGCATCTGGGAGTGGGGCAGGCAAATTTCTGGGTGCTTAACGGGGCTTATATGCCCTCTGTTCTGATAGAGGTGGGATTTCTGTCCAATGCAACAGAGGAAAAGCTTCTTGCAGACAATGTCTTCCAGAAAACTATTGCATCGTCAATATATGATGCCATCATCAAATTCAAGAAGGGTTATGAAGGCGGACTATGAGTGATTGCAGACCAATAGGGGTATTTGATGCCGGGCTGGGCGGATTAACTGTGGTCCGGGAAATCTTCAGATTAATGCCTCATGAACGTATAGTTTATCTGGGAGATACTGCGCGAAGTCCCTATGGTAGCCGTTCTGAAGAGACAATCAAAACTTTCGGATTACAATGTGCAAACCATTTCCTTAAGCATGACATTAAAATGCTGGTGGTCGCCTGTAACACTGTTTCTTCTGTAGCGTTGGAACTGATCGAAAAAAAAATAAGGGATATTCCGGTTATCGGAGTGGTTTTGCCGGGTGCACGAGCTGCAGTCCTGAGGACCGCAGAATATAAAATAGGTGTGATTGGAACACCGGCAACTGTGAGTGCACAGGCTTATTTCCGGGCAATAAATAATATAGACCCCCATATCAGAGTATATGGTAAAGCCTGCCCGCTTTTTGTGCCTCTGGTAGAAGCAGGGATGTTTGATCATGATATCAGCCGGCTCACTGCTCAGCACTATCTTTATGAGATGATCGATCTGGGGGTGGACTGCATTATCCTTGGATGCACCCATTATCCTTTGCTTCTGGAGGTAATTCAGGGAACTGTCGGTACCAGAATTCAGCTGCTTGACAGTGCACTATGGACCGCCAAAGAGGTTCAGGACATCTTAACAGCTCTTAACTGTACTACATCGCAGAAAGATGACGGGTTTGAAAGCAGCCGGTTTCTGCTTACTGATATCACCACAGATGCTGCAGAGCAGGCTGAACTGTTTCTGGGACGTAAATTGACTTCGTTAGAGAAGGTCACTATTGATGTCTGAAATTTCACGACTTTTGAAAAACATTACAGAAATAAAAGGAGACTAACTATGTCAGGACATTCCAAATGGGCTACTATCAAGCGGCAGAAAGGAAAGGCAGATGCTGCCAGAGGTAAGCTTTTCAACCGTCTCATCCGTGAAATTACTATTGCAGCCAGAATCGGAGGTGGAGACACTGAGTCTAATCCCAGACTGAGAACTGCGGTTTCTGCTGCCCGTGCAGCAAACATGCCTGGTAAAAACATCGAATCTGCGATTCTCAAAGGCAGCGGGCAGTTGGAGGGAGTTGCTTATGAGGAGATCACCTTTGAAGGTTACGGACCTGGGGGGGTGGCTGTGATGATCGAGTGCATGACTGATAACCGCAATCGCACAGTGGCAGAAGTCAGGCATGTGCTGACTAAATATGGTGGGAATCTGGGTCAGACCAACTCTGTAGCCTGGATGTTTAAATCAAAGGGGATTATCAGGGTTCCAAAAGACAGCATGGCTGAGGATGCGCTGATGGAGGTGGTTCTTGAGGCTGGAGCAGAAGACATGAGCCTTGACGGAGACGAGTTCGAAATCATTACTCCTCCTGATGCTTTCGATCAGGTCCGTGAGGCTTTGGAAAAGTTCAATGTTAAACCTGTCTCTGCTGAGTTAACCAAGATTCCGGAAAACAGTGTGAAAGTGGACGGAGAGAATTCCTCCAGAGTTCTCAAACTTATGGAAGCTATCGATGATCTGGATGATACGCAGCATGTGTATGCCAATTTCGATATTTCCGATGAAGATATGGAGAAACTTAACGGATGATCATTTTTGGGATCGATCCCGGTACTGCTGTCACCGGTTACGGAGTAATTAAAACCGTCAATAATTCAGTCTGCTGGGTCGATTCCGGTGTCATTACAACTGATTCTGCAGATGCTTTACCAATGCGTCTGGAAAAGATTTTTGACCGGCTTTTTGAGAAAATTCAGCAACATCAGCCTCAGCGGGTTTGTATCGAAGAGGCTTTCTACGGTAAAAATGTACATACCACTCTGGTTCTGGGGCATGCCAGGGGGGTGGCCATGTTAGCTGCCAGAAAGACTGGTGCTACAATCGTGGAGTATTCACCCCGTGAGGTAAAAAAAGCAATTACCGGAAATGGAAATGCCACCAAAGATCAGGTCGCTTATATGGTACGGATGATTCTTTCTCCTCCGGCTGAGCATTTCCACCATGATGCTTACGATGCGTTGGCTCTGGCTGTCGGGGATTTCCATATGGCAAAAACCGATGGCCTTAAAAAAAAGATTTATTTAAAGTGAGTATCGCATGATCGAATATATTAAAGGCACCCTTAGTGAGAAAGAGGTCACCAGGGTGGCTATTGAAGCCCATGGGGTGGGCTACAATATCAGTATTCCACTCTCCACTTATGAAAAACTTCCGGAAACAGGAACACAGCTGCTTTTACATATCCATTATCTGGTCCGGGAGGATGCTCACAAACTTTATGGCTTTTTTACCAGAGCAGAACGTGAGATGTTTCGCCAGTTGATAAGCATCACTAAAATCGGACCTAAAGTTGCCCTCAGCGTGCTTTCTGGCATCACTTTAACCGATCTGGTGAACTGCATTAACAGTAGCGATTCCAGTCGTCTGGAGAAAATTCCCGGGGTTGGTGGCAAGACTGCACAGCGGTTGGTTATGGAATTGAAGGGAAAGGTTGGTCCTCTCTCTTTGGGTGGGGCGGCAACATCTGTTTCGAAAACGGTCCCTTCTGCCAATTCAAGTATTCGTGAGGAAGCATTTGCGGCAATGATCTCTTTAGGGTATAATGAAAAGCAGGTTCAGAAGGCTTTTGCCAGAGTTGAACAGACTGTTTCGACCAGTGCTCCTGTAGAGGAATGGATCCGAAAGGCATTGCAGATTATATGAATATTCAGGAATTGATCCAGAAGATTATGACCGGGTCACCATGTTGTGGTATAAGATTGCAGGGTGCAGATTTTTCACATCTGAATCTGGCAGGTGCCGATTTCAGAGACAGCGACCTGTCACACTCAAGGTTCTGTTTTGCAAATTTAAGCGGTTCTGCTTTTCAGGGTTGTGATCTTCGGGAGTCCGATTTTTCTCACAGCACCATCGCAGGTGCTACCATGGTTATTGCCAAGATCAGCGGAGTCCCTCTGGGTAACCTCAATCATACAAACTTTCGGATGTCCAGCATGAAAGATTCCGACTTTTCCCGAACCAAAATCGAAAAGGCGGATTTTGTGGATGCAGATCTTCAGAATTGTCATTTCGAATATTCTCAGATCAGGGAAAGTGAATTTGGCAGGACCAGTTTCAGTAAAACCAAATTTAACAACACAGAGATACAGCGATGTGACTTTTCGGAAATTTTCGCTAATGAAATGTCGGTTTTCAAGTGTAATTTTCAGTACAGCCTTTTTAACACATCCGATCTCACCGGTTCTGAATTTGTAAACTGTGAATTCAATCACTGCGACTTTAAAGATGCTTTTCTGACCAGGGTTAAATTCCGCCAATGCAGATTTAACGAGTGTGATTTTTCCAAATCCAGTGCCCAGGAATCGCTTTTCTCTAATTGCAGGTTTGTAAAAGTTAATTTCGAGCAATCCTTTTTGGATGGTTCCCAGTGGTCAGAATACTCTTTTACTGATGTGCAGTTCAGGCAGGCTGCGCTCAATAATGCAATTATTCGCAATAATACTAAGAATGTTGACTTCCAGGGTGCATCGGGACTTCAATGAGCGGGATTACATATGAATGATGATCGTATTATTTCCGGTGCCCAACATCAAAGTGATGATGAACAGCTTGATGCAAAACTGCGCCCTGAGAGATTCGGGGATTTTGTAGGGCAGGATTCAATAAAAGAAAATCTGTCTATTTTTGTGCAAGCTGCCAAAAAAAGGGGTGAGGCGCTGGATCATATCCTTTTTTGCGGCCCTCCGGGTTTGGGAAAAACTACTTTATCAAGAATACTGGCTCAGGAACTGGGTGTCGGTATTCAGACAACTTCCGGACCGGTACTGGAGAAAAAAGGTGATCTTGCCGGAAATCTGACTAACCTTGCTGAACGGGAGATACTTTTTATAGATGAGATTCACCGGCTTAACAGGGTTGTAGAAGAAGCTCTTTATCCGGCCATGGAGGATTTCGTTTTCGATATAATGATTGGTGAAGGACCGGCTGCACGTTCCATCCGTTTGGATCTCAAACCCTTTACTCTTGTTGGTGCTACTACCAGAGCAGGGATGCTTACTTCTCCCATGCATGCCCGGTTTGGGTATGTCTGTCGCTTAAATTACTACACTCCTGAACAGCTTAAAATTGTTATCCTTCGCTCTGCCGGTATTTTAGGAATCCATTGTGATAACGATGCCGCATTGGAGCTGGGAAAGCGGGCAAGGGGGACACCCAGAATTGCAAACCGGCTCCTGCGACGGTGCCGCGATGTTGCAGAAGTAAAAGGTGAGGGAAAGATTACCAGAGCGATTGTCGATAAAACACTTACTATGCTGGGTGTGGATGGCAGTGGGCTGGATGAAATGGATCGTTCTGTTCTTCTATCCATTATTGAACATTATGGAGGAGGGCCGGTGGGACTCAACACTATCGCTGTTGTAGTGGGAGAGGAACCTGACACCATAGAAGAGGTGTATGAACCGTTTCTAATCCAGTCTGGTTTTCTTAAGAGAACTCCCCGGGGCAGGGAGGTTACTATGAAAACATATCAGTATTTTGGATTACGTCCGCCAACAGGTATAGATAACCAGCAGAGTCTTTTTGACAAACTCGATTCTTGAAATGTGATAGTGAAACCTGCTGAAACTGAAAACAAAGTAATAGGAGCATCAGATGAACTGGATTGAAGTGGGAAGATTTCTGGTTGTAGCTGGAACGGTTATTCTGGTTATTGGAGTAATTTTTCTTCTCTCTGATAAGATTCCTCTGGGAAGACTGCCTGGGGATATTCAGATTGGAAGCGGCAGGGTAAAGATCTTCATTCCAATTGCAACTTCCATACTATTGAGTCTTATTCTCACTCTGATTTTAAACTTTTTCTCCCGCAGATAATCTGCAGGTTTGGGTAAGCCCATGGAAATAAGAAGAATATCTGTAATTGTTAAGGGCCTGGTTCAGGGCGTTTATTTCCGTTATTTCACACGTGAAGCAGCTGTGAAAACCGGAGTCAGTGGTTGGGTGCGCAATCTTCCCAATGGAGATGTTCAGATCGAGGCACAGGCAGATGAGGACAAACTGGAACTTTTCCTTAAGTATGTACGTAAGGGTCCGGAACTCTCCCGTGTGGAAAACACCGAGGTAACTGATCTGCCTGTATTGGAAAATGAAGATGGATTTGTGATTAGATACTAGTGAGCAGGTAAAACTGGAAATCAGGTACTTCTGCCAATTACATATTCAAAAACACATCTCTTTAATTTTGAAATCTTAGTTTCTTATTCTTCAAAATCTGAAATCAAAAATCTAAAATTCACTTTCATTTTCCCATGCTGTATTCTTATGGAATACGCTTTATGCATATGACATTTGGATTTATAATAAGATAATTCTTATATTGGTAAGAGAATTTAAGCGCTGACAGAAAATAGTCAGGATAGTACATTGCTGAAGGGGTCAGTGCAGCTATGATTTACTGCACTGGCCTGTATTATTTTTGAAGTCACAAATTGGAAATAGCAGGTTTATTTGTTTTCAACTGGCTTGACAATCTCCAGCAGTTCAATTTCAAATATCAATGTTGAACCGGGTCCGATCTGAGGACCGGCACTGCGATCGCCGTATGCCAGCTCTGATGGAACAAAGATTTTAAATTTACTTCCGGTGTTCATGAGTTGTAATGCTTCGGTCCAACCTTTAATGACTCCGCTAACCTGAAATTCGGTAGGCTGTCCCCGTTTATAGGAGTTGTCAAATTCTGTACCATCGATCAGTGTACCGAAATAATTGACTTTCACCTGATCGGTTTCTTTGGGTTTCGGGCCACTTCCTTCGGTGAGGATCGTATATTGAAGACCACTGGCAGTTGTAATCACTCCGCTTTTCGCTTTGTTCTCTTCCAGGTACTTTTGCCCTTCAGCTTTATTTTTGGCACATAACTCATCTTCTGCTTTTTTTATTTTTTCACTCATATGTTGATCGAAACGTCTCATTATGGGAGTGGCTACTTCCCGGTTTATCTTTGTTTCTTTTCCATTTATCTTGTCACTTATCCCCTGCATTATAAGAGTCAGGTTGACTTCATCTTTGATCTGGGAAAGAGAATTTCCAATATCATTACCGATAATGTAACTTACAGAATCCTGGAAGGTAATCATAGATGCAGCATCTTTGTTATTTTCTTTTTCGGACTTTTCACAACCGCTCAAGCACAACAATGCACAAGCGCAAACTCCAGCTAACGGAAAGGCATAGTTCATTTTAACTCCTGGAATGGGTTCCTTAAAAATTGACCGTTTATTCAGAAGCAGAGCAAAATAATTTGCAGATTTCTGATTTTCAGCACAGAGAATGCATAATATAACTGAGTTCCATCAGTTTAACCAAATTTTCATATGAAAAAGAAATGGCAGGGAAATGGTAAAAAGGGAGCAATGCAAACGGAAATGCAATAATCACATTGTATTAATGTTAAAACTTGCCTAAATTTTTCAGAAAGTTCTTTTCTTGATTAGCCCGGTACCGGGTTATTTTTTGCCGTATCGGGATGTTCACCTTCGCGTCTGATAGTGATCTGATCGCTGTCTATACCGAAAATTTCTGCAATCTGTCGGGAATTTAACCGCTGATCACTTACCATCTCAATTACTGCGATACCACCTTTTAGCTGGAGTAAAGATTGAGTGCTGCTGTCGAGCGTCCGATACCTGTACATCACACAAACCGTGCCTCCAGGTTCCTGATTTAAAGAGCGCAAGCATTTCTCAGTAATATACACCATAGCCTTTCCTTTGTACTATGAAGATACTGTTGCCTCCAGGTCAAACAATTGATTACTCCTGCCCTCCCTGCCATCCAACCGCAATACTTTGAGTGTGGAAAGTATGATTTATTGGTGCGACAGGTGGGAAGGTCAGGAAAAAGGCATAGAAATTCATTTTATAGTTGACAGTAGGAGATTATCGGTTCAGCGCTTCTCCCAAACTTTGTCTCTGAGTGCTGTTTCTACAAAACGGAGATGCCTTTGCTCATCTCCATAGTTATCTCTGAGCACGATTTTTACATCTTCGGGAACGTTCCATTGAACTGCATCTGAATAGTTTTTGTTGGTAACTTTTTCGCCGGTCTGAAGAGCTTTAAGTGCACCTTCCACTCCAAAGAGCGATTGCAGTGCAGTTGCTCCTCCCAGAAACACTCCCCGGATATCTTTTTCCTGGGTTGATGGGGAACCCCCGTAGCTTTTGACCAGTTCTGATAAAACAGAAACATGCCTTTTATGATCATCCCGAAACCTGGTAATCTCGGTTTTAAGCGTCGGCTCATCTATAACATCGATTACCTTATTGTAACTGCTCAAAGCATCATTATCCAGCCGAATAAGAGAGTTGAGTTTCTCGATCATTTCGTTTGTTTCCACAATTCCTCCTTGGATCAGAAAAAAGACAGTCTGCCATAACACAATAAAAAAACAATCACTTATATAGACTGTGCTTAACTGCAATAAAAGGCAACTGTTATGCCATGGTGGAAGAAGTATTACAGTAAGGGGTTGCCAATCAAACAACTGTTGGACTGCTTATTGCCATTGAAGAAAGTCCTTCGACCATTGGTTCAATTTTCACCAATGGGACATTAGTATTTGCACCTTTTAAGCAGTGACTATATTATGAAGATAAACAGCTGCTTAGGGGATTTCTAATGAATAATAAAAAATATCATTTACGTTTCAGCAAAAAAAAATTGACTGCTCTATTAACCGAAAAGTGCATTCGGTACAATTTGAAAAGACTATCTTTTACACTTTTGGTAATCCTGTTTCTATTATCGTTCTGTAATACGGTACAAAATGAGGATGACAGCATTTTTAAACATGATCCACGGATAGATCTTTCCGATAGTCCGCCTGCAGGAAATATAGATGGAGATTGTCCGGTACCCGAAGAAGCAGGGCTGGAGGATGTTTCCAGTCCGGATCATGTGATAGGAAATGGCACTCCAGAAAGTTGCACTGCACAGGATTTTATCGATGCAGTAGCAAAGGGTGGGAAAATTGTATTTAATAGCGGTGGAAAACCGGTAACCATTACTCTCAGTACTCCTGCAAAGGTGTATAATGATGCCAATGCGGATGTGGTTATAGATGGAGGGGGGCTGGTTACTTTAAGTGGTGGAGGCACTTCGAGAATTCTATACATGAATACCTGCGATAAAAATCTTCACTGGACCACATCTCATTGTGATAACCAGGATCATCCACGGTTGACGGTGCAGAATCTGACATTTGCGGATGGGGATTCCCGAAGGGAAACCGGATACGATGGGGGAGGGGCAATCTGGGTACGTGGCGGCCGTTTCAAAATAGTCAACTGCAGGTTTTTTAATAACTACTGTGCTGCAACGGGGCCGGATGTTGGCGGGGCGGCTGTAAGAGTGTTCAGTCAGTATAACGGACTTCCGGTTTACGTCGTTAACAGTACCTTTGGTGGAGCTGATGGATTTGGAAATGTGGGATCAAACGGAGGTGGAATAAGCAGTATCGGGGTATCCTGGAACATAATAAACTGCCTCTTTTCCTATAACCGTGCTATCGGTAATGGCGGGAATCCTGCTAAGGATGGAACTCCTGGTGGAGGGAGCGGAGGAGCCATTTATAATGATGGAAACACCATGACCCTTTCAGTATGCGGTACCCTGATCGAACATAATTCAGTCAATGCATATGGTTCTGCAATATTCTTTGTCAGTAACAATCACAAAGGTACACTGAAAATAACCAATTCCACAATTAGAGAAAACCACGGTGGTTCATGGTATGCAAAACCTGGAATTTCTATGCATGATGACACCAGGTTGGAGATAGTCAATTCGGTTATTGAGTGACACTGGAGTGGATTAAGAATCCACTCCCAAAAATGAGTTCAGGTTTACATCGTTAGTCAGAAAAAGGTTCTAACGGACATGAGTTAATCTGATCTTATCTCCTGCCATTTCTCCGTTTATTGCTTGAGTAAGTGCATATATCCCTGCAGGTAGACAGGACAGAGAAATTGATTTTTTCCCACCATTTAATGTAAACTGTTCCTGCATGACTTTTTTTCCAAGTGCATTGAAGATAGAAACTTTCAGAGTGCCCCGCAAATGCTGTGGAATCTGGTAAAACAACGTTCCATTGGAGAACACCGGTTTCAGAGAGGCAATTGCTCCATATAAAGGAGTTCTTTCAATAGAACTATTTCCGATATCAAGATCTTCGATGTAAATGTTATCCACATAGAGAGAAATCATTCCTGTAGAATCATAGGCAGTGAAACGCAAAGCGGTTATATTATTGAGGTCGAGGGGTACTTCCGATTTTTTCCAGTCCGGTTGTTTAAAATCAGAGATATTCAAACGGTAAGTGCTGAAATTTTTCATGACAGGAATTCTGATACTGTGATAGGCATTATCGGTGATGTTTGACTGTTCAAGCTCAACATGGACAAAAGTTTCTTTGTTTCCCCTTAAATCAAAGAGTACCGATTTGGATGGACCTATGGAAACAGGAGTACCTTCATTATTGAAAGTGGCTTTTACTCCACCATAAGTTTCGGGACTGTTGGTTCTTACATTCATGGCGATGGTCAGAGCATCGGATCCCTCTTCAAAACGCAGTTTTGTTTTATTTGTAAAACTGGTTTCGGTGCCGAACGGAATCCATTTTCCATTAACTTTGTTAATGGTGTCCTTGTCATCAAAATTGTCTATGATTTTATCGCCGCTTTTTGCCGGAGGCACCAGAGCCTGACTGATATGTACAGTACCACCGGCAAGGTTTACCAGATCATAAATTGCAATGTCTTTACCTTCGACTGTAACGGAGATCTGCACTATTTCGCTGCTAAGGAACATTCCCTGATCCGCGCTTCCATCCCACTTTTCATCGATACTGTTACTGGTTTTGGAAAATGTTTTTGTTCCGAACGCGCCGTTAATCTTTACAGTCCATTTCACTGATTCTGAAAAGCCGGCTTTCAGAGAAACAGTACTGGTCTTAAAATTCACGCCTTCCTTTGGAGTAGCAGAAAAAGCGGTGGGGACCTTGATGGCATCACCGGGATTTTCCTGTGCAAGTAAAAACGCAACAGCTCCGGTAATGCCAGCATTGTAGTCGATTGCTACTTCGCAGAATTTATAAGAACCGTCGTTTTTCCATTCCCCGTTACCATTGGGCCCACTGACCAGACCTCCTTTTGGAGTAGATGGTGAGCGGTAATGAATATCTGTAGCAGGTGAACCGTTGAAACCCACAACATAAGATCTGGCTCCCTTGTAACCAGCGACCCAATCCACATGATCTTTTACTCTTTGTAAATATCTGGTCCGCATGGTTCCATTTCCGGTAACTATATAAGCCAGAGCATATTCGAAAGCAGCAGAACCTACTTCGCGCGCAGTTCCATCACCGCTGTTCTGGTATATATCAGCAAATACACCGCTAGTCTTAACTTTACTTTCAATAAAACCGGTGTTGGCCAAAAGAGATGCCGCATCGGAAAGTCCCTGTCTCCAGGCTTCAAATGAGGCCAGTGGACCGATGAATTGATACCCCATACAGTTGTAATATTCCTTAATACTTTTGCGTGCATATTCCTTATAAGCAGGATCACCATCCTTGGTAGCCCGGTAAAGTTCTACTCCTGCAGCCACCATCCGGTCTTCAATCATACCAATATCATCCTCATAGTAGTATAAAGGCTCATTATCTTTCAATTGAGGTTTGCAGAAGGGTTTACTGTCGACCTTTTTCTGTCCGAACCTGAATGCAATTTTTGCATTTTCCAGGCAGGTGTCAGCATAGGCAGCATCATATTTGCGGTAAAGAGTTGACATCAGAGCAAGGCAGGCTGCATAGGTAAGCGGGATGTCTGCACCATCACAGGTAAAAATCTGCCCAGCTGATCTTCCATTGGGGTTATTGGCTACATTCGGGTCCTGGTGCTCAGTTTGGGCAACTCCAACATCAAGAATGATCGTCTTGTCATCAATTATTGCCTTGATCAGATAATCTGTGGCCACTTTAACCTCGTTAAGAATGTCCGGAATACCATCCTTTGCTTTGTAATCCCAGGAATAGTTATCACTATAGGCACTGGGGAAAAGATCATAACCTTTGAGCAGGCAGTAAACCGCATACCCTAAAGGCATTCCGAATTTTATATAATCACCGGCATCATACCATCCTCCATCCAGAGCAGTACCATTGTAATTGTCTCCATTATGAGATGCATTTTGAAATCCGGAGTTCAGATTGTAGGCTGAACCGCTTTTCAAACCTGCTCTCTGGTATCCGTAAAATTGGATTAACATATCATGCAGTTGGCGGTAATTTCTGGTTTGTGCAAATACCGGTACCGTCATCGATATTGCTAAGAGAAAGAGAAGTGTTTTTTTCATTTCTGAACCCCGAATTTTGATGTAAGATTTCAGATTGCGATTTTAAATATAGAAAAACAAAGAATTTCAGATTTAAAAATTTAAGAAACTATGTTTTAATTTTTAATTATAAATGTCTTAATGAGTCCGGAACCATTTGTCCGGTTAAGCTTAAGTAAACATATACCGTTTGCCATGTTTTCAAAATTCAATTTACTGGTACTTTTATTTATGGAGCCACTTCTTATGATTCTGCCATCGGCGC
>JAEZKP010000064.1 GCA_023436145.1 Fibrobacterota bacterium
TTACCCAAGGCATTTTTATCGCCCATAAGAAGACCATGGCCGCACCAGATATAGTCTTTAAGTTGTTCGAGGGATTTGACCAATCCGGCACGCAAGGGGTTAAGATTAATGTACTGAATCAGTTTAACTGCGTAATTTTGGTCCTGACAGAGTGATGCTTTGAAACGGCCCCAGAACAGTGGACCATGCTTTCCATGTCTTTTGTTGTAATACATGGCATATCCCCCGTTAAGCCCCCGCATCAGTTTGCTCAACCTCTTTTCACTGGCTCTTACAAAAAGATGATAATGATTATCCATCAATGCCCAGGTATAACAGATATATCCTGATTTGGCAAGTCCCTTCTCAAAACGGGAAAGAAATTCCGCTTTGTCTAGGTCGTCGGCAAACAGAGGTTTCTCTTCAACTGAATGAGCCATGATGTGAAATAGTGAACCGGGTGATTCTATACGGGCCATACGAGGCATGTGTGTCTCCCCAGATCGAAGTGGATTATTACGGTTCAATAAAAAGACCGCAAAATCCAAACCAGTTTTTAGAGATGAAAATCTGAGAAGACAAATGAAATGTAGGATAATTGTAGTAGAAAAGTAGAAAAAGAAAGTCCGTCCCTTCAAGGGAGGGGAGGAGAAGAGAAAAAGAGAGTTCGTCCCTCTTTACGTCATAATCCCCTGCACCATTCTCCTCTTAGTTCTACCTTCCCATTTAATGCTTTATCTATCAACGCCAGCGCGGCTTCCTTGTCTCTGGGAAGTCGTGCACGAAGTTGCAAATAATTAGATGCATGATTAGCATAAAAATACCCAGACTGCAATTGAGTGTTTTGGAGCATGACCCGGAGTTCTTTCAAAATCCCCTGTGGTCCCATTAGACTGAATTCTCCCCTTTGTATTTGGGTGTAAAGTTGAGTGTTCTCAACCGGAATAAGGCTTAGGGCTCCTACATAATTTGGATTTATCTGAGTGAGTGCACTACCAGTTCTCTCTGCGTGAATTAAAGAACGTTGAGGACCTGCCAACCCCAAAAGTACGGTGGTAAAAAGATTGATTCCTGCTTCCCTCACTTTTTGTCCCTGCTCAATGATACTCGACACATCACCCCATTTCCTGCATTGCCTAAGCGTCTCATTATCACCGGATTCCAGCCCCATGTGAATGATGCGTAAACCAAGCTCCTTTAACTGTACCAGTTCTCCCAATGTTTTACGGGCGATGCTCTTGGCGTTTGCATAAGTTCCTATCCTGCGTACCCAGGGAAGAGCCTTTCGGATCTCCAGAAAAATCTTCTGCAATCGTGGAAATGGAATTATCAGGGCATCTCCATCACAGAGAAATACTTTGTCGTAGTTACGGAGGCAATGCGAAGCATATTTCAGATCCTCATAGAGCTCATCATCGTTCTTGATCCTGAATCTCTTGTCTTTGTAAATGCCACAAAAGCTGCACTTGTTATGCGAGCAACCGGTAGTTACCTGAAGAAGAATACTGTCTGCTTCACTGGGGGGACGAATAATTGTACCTTCATAATGCATAATTTAAAAATAGTACAAAAACCGTAAAAAGAAAACCTGTAGTGAAACTTTTGGTAGAACATTGGGGTACAAAGTCTTCATTTTTGACTAATGGTGATAGATGAGCGGCAATACTGAAAGGATGAAAGATTGTGCGTGTCAGAAAAGATGAAAAAGAAAGTCCGTCCCCTTAAAAAAGCCTCCGCTCTCCTCACGGCATAAACTATTTCTTTCTTAATCAAACCCTATATTCACAAACTCACCTGCGGAGGTACTCCATGCATTTTGAGATAAAAGATTCAGTGTACTGGGTAGGAAAAATCGATTGGGAGTTGAGAAAATTTCATGGAGAAGAGTACTCTGTACAACGGGGCAGCTCCTATAACTCCTATTTGATTAAAGATGAAAAAACTGCTCTGATCGACACTGTTTGGGCTCCTTTTACCGATGAGTTTATTCAGCAGCTCTCAGAAACCGTAGATTTGAACAGCATCGACTATATCGTTGCCAATCACGGCGAGATCGATCATAGCGGTGCCTTACCAAAATTACTGGCTATGATACCTGGTAAGCCGGTATATTGTACTGCAAATGCGGTAAAATCGCTCAAAGGGCATTATCACCAGGACTGGAATTTTCAGGTGGTTAAAACCGGCGATCGTTTGTCACTAGGTAAAAGGGAGCTTGTTTTCATCGAAGCACCAATGCTTCATTGGCCCGACAGTATGTTCTGTTATCTTACCAACAGCGGAATTCTTTTCAGTAATGATGCTTTTGGCCAGCATTATGCCTCAGAATCCATCTTTAATGATCTCGCAGAACCTTCTGAGCTCTGGGAGGAATGCATCAAATACTATGCTAATATTCTGACCCCCTTTAATTCTTTTGTAAAAAGAAAAATTGATGAAGTCGTGTCTTTGAATCTGCCACTCTCCATGATCTGTCCCAGTCATGGGGTAATCTGGAGAGATGATCCTCTGCAAATCGTCAAAAAATATCAGCAATGGGCATCAGATTATTGGGAAAATCAAGTTACAATTGTCTATGACACCATGTGGAATGCTACCAGAAGGATTGCAGATGCAATTGCCGATGGAATAAATGCACAAGACAATTCCATAAAACTCAAAGTGCACAATGCGGCCAGATCCGATAAAACATCCATAATTGCCGATATCTTCCGCTCCAAAGGTGTGCTGGTGGGTTCTTCCACTATAAATCGGGGAATTTTAAGCGATGTAGGAGGAATTCTGGAGCAGATTCGCGGATTATCATTTAAGAAAAAAAGAGCATCTTCCTTTGGCAGTTACGGATGGAGTGGTGAAGCCAGTAACATTATAAATGATCTTCTGGCAAAGGCTGGATTTGACCCGCTGCCTGCCGGTCCCCGGATTATGTGGTATCCGGATGAATCAGCCTTGAAACAATGCTGGGATTATGGCAGGGAAGTGGTCAGTGCACTCCATTAAAAAAGTATACGCAGGGTATTTAACCCTGCGTGTGTGCAAATGTTTATACAACTTAGAAACAGTGACCTGTCTCAACCCTGCTGCATTTTCCCTCTGAGCACCTGTAGCAGATCTCATTGGGAAGTTTATTCTCCTGAAAATAATAACGAATATTTTCCAGAGTTGTTTCTGTGATATTTTCCATGGCTTCACGGGTGAAAAAAGCCTGGTGTGAAGTAACCAGCACATTTGGAAAAGATAACAATCTTACCAGAACATCATCACTGATTGGTTCTGCTGAGAAATCCTCAAAAAAGTAGTCTCCTTCTTCTTCGTAAACATCAAGTCCGGCTGAGCCGATTTTCTTTTCTTTTAAGCCGGTAATAAGATCGCGGGTGTTAATAAGTTTGCCTCTGCCGGTGTTGATTATCATTACTCCGTTTTTCATTCTGGAGATGGTATCGGTATTTATCATATGGACATTTTCAGGTGTTAGTGGGCAGTGCAGCGTAACAATGTCAGATTCCCGGTAAATGGTATCCAGACTCACATATTCTATACCGTTTTCTTTAGCGAATTTGTGATCCGGGTATACATCAAAAGCCAGAATCCTCATTCCAAATCCTCTAAGAATCTGGATCACTACTTTTCCAATTTTCCCGGTGCCTATCACCCCGGCAGTTTTTTGGTGCATATCAAAACCGAGAAGCCCATTGATAGTAAAATTATTTTCACGGGTACGCAGATAAGCCCGGTGTGTTTTACGATTAAGAGAGAGCATAAGTGCAACAGTGTGTTCCGCTATTGCATAAGGAGAATATGCCGGGACTCTTACCACATGAATCCGCCTGTAAGCGGCATCCAGATCCACATTGTTATACCCTGCTGAACGCAGAGCCAGAATTCTTATTCCGTTCTCATATAATTTGTTGATAATGGATGCATTTACATTATCGTTTACAAAAACACAAACACAGTCAAATCCTGCTGTCAGTGCAACTGTATCCTCAGTCAAACGGCCGGTGATATAATGAATTTCATATCCATATCTGGGATCGTCATTGATTTTATTGAAAAATTCCTGATCATACGGCTTAGCATCGAATAAGATAAGCTTCAGCTTCCTTTGTAACATAGTTTTTTTCCTCCTCTGGTGGCACAATACTCAAGAACATTTCAAAAAACATACCCGAATCAGCAACTGTGCTATATTTCAGATTAAAGAAGTCAGAATTTTAGAATTTCTTTTTAAATTGAACACAGTGCTCTAAAAAGATGTTCCATAATCTTATTAGCTGAGCTCATAAACTGTCCTGCTCCATTAAGAAGATCTGCTTTTTTTTGGATAAAATTTCCCTCAATAAGCTCTCCATGGCAATTTTTAACCATTTCATCCAGACTCTCCAGCGATGTCTCAAGGTGAAACTGCAACCCCATCACCCGCTCGTTATAAATGAATCCCTGATTTTGACAGGCTTCACTACTGGCTATCCGTTGCGCTCCTGAGGGAATTTGAAAAGTGTCTCCATGCCAGTGCATAGGGACAAATTCCGCCGGGAGATTTTTCAAAAGCCAGTGTTTGCTGTAATCATCTGAAAGCCGCACAGGAAACCATCCGATCTCTTTCACCGGGTTTGTCGTCACACTGGCCCCCAGAACCGTGGCAATCAGTTGTGCACCCAGGCATATTCCCAACACTTTCTTTCCGGCATTTATCGATTTTTCGATAAACTTCTTCTCCTCATTCAGATAGGGAAAATCCTTTTCCTGATAAACATTCATCGGGCCACCCAGGATAATCAGAAGATCAAAAGTGTGCAAATCTGGCATTTCTGTGCTGCGAAAAAGTGGCGTGTATGTGGAAAAATACCCATTTTCCCTGATCAGGGTTTCCAGATACCCAGGTTTTTCAAATGAAGCGTTTTGTAAAAAATGAATTCTCATAATAATACTCCGGTGCAGAAATGTTTCGGTGCTGAAATGTTTCATATTAAAATAGATAAAATAAGTCCTGAAATTATTGATCCTTATCAAGAAACCGAAATTTTGAACTATACCACTAATATCTGTCTGGAATTAAAAAATGCATTTTGTTGTAGAATACATGTACACATGTTCTGTAATATGTATATTGAGATACTCCTGTAACTGGTTATTCTGGTTTTGAGAGAGGAAGGAATCGACCATGCGCTACAGATTGCCCCTTATTCTTATCTTTTCAGTTGTGCTTAATCTGTCACTATTATTTTTAAATTGTGCAAACCCGGTGGATGAGGAACCGTTAAGATGGAAGACTGTGACAGAAATCCCGATTACAAATCAGGCTTTTGTGATTGCAGATGAAATGAATAACCTCTTTGATATTGACAGTATGGATATTCTTCACGCCACCAGAAAGTATAAGGAAGATGATATATCTCTTCTGGAACCTGACTCGGTTATAGGTGATACACTCGAATTTTCAATTTTTAAGCGGGATTCCTCCAGTTTTCAAATACATGAAGAGAAACTCAAAGAGCAGCTTTATAACGCAAACCTGGGGCCTGTCGTCTTGGCTAATGCACCTGAATTGGCAGAAACACTGGTCGTGTCTTCACTGCCTGGGCAATTCGGAATCACTTTCCCGGTGATATTTGATAAAATTTATGAACTGGTATTTTATGATACCGCACTTAATATTATGCAGGTAAAGCTTACAAATTTGTCCCCTTCAGAAATCAGCAATATTTCATTGGAAATTGCTGGTATTGGCAGTGGGTCTGTTGGAAGGATCGCTGCAAATGAAACTGCAACTGTTCAAATTCCGGTTAGTGGAAAAGCCTTGAACCATCAGGTGCAATTCAACATTTCAGGTACAAAGAACACAGGTGATGATGTGCCGGTTTCTGTTGTGACAGGTGTAAATGGATTATATGCATACAGCCTTTCAGTTGATGATCATCTGGTTTCTTTCAGAAAAGAATTTGTTAATGCTTATGAAATGACAGATTCAGTTGCTATCGATTATGTGGATATCAGGGATGGCTTTTTCATATATGAAGTCACTAATCATACCGGAATAGAATTACGAGTCAGAGGTATTCATGAACATCTCTGGAAAACATCATTTGCACAGAGAAACTCCTTTACCAGATTCGAAGAATTGCAAAATGTCAGTGGCAGTGATTCGATGGAAAATTATTTCGGTTTTATTACCAATGGTGAAGTTGTCGCCCCACCCAGACTGGAGCAGACTTTCAGCCAGGAAAACATCTCCCAGTCACGTCTTTTTACTGAATGGGACTCTGTGCTGCAAAAAACTGTCACCCGTGTCAGATATACTGTCTCAACCGGCAATCCCAGCGGGGACACCATCACTTTGTGTGCTGATGATAAATTGATTTTCACTATCCGGTCCGATTTCAAATACAGTAAGCTCTTTGGCACAGTGGTTAAACCCATTGAGATCACAAGTGACACCGAGAGGGTGGCGATTAAATTTCCCTGGGGAGAATCAGCACCCGATTCACTGAAAGGTAAACTGATTCTGCATAATGTCTACAGCGATATCCGGCTCAGGACCCAAATGTCGGACAATTCTTATATAGATTCGGTTTTCTTTGATTTTGAAGTCTTTGATCCTGAAAATCCAGGTATTAAAGACAGTCTGGAAGATAAGTTTATAGGGGTGAACAATGGCTCTCAGTTTAAAAGGAAAATTGATATAACTGATGTGGTTAATCTTTATCCTGATACTATCGCCATAATTACCAGAATGCTTGTACCTAAAGGAACCAGAATCTTATCTGAAAATGACATGCAGGTCAACGATCCCGATTATGATAAATACATAGGAAGGATGAACATCAGTGCAATTGCTGATTTCAGACTCAACGCCAGATTCGATTGGGAAATAAAAGAGATGGTCAATCTGGATCTGGGCAGCAGTAATTTTTCTGTATTTGACGCCATGAGATATCTTCGCAAGCTGGAACAAAGACAGTTAGATTTTGAGTCCAGGATTTTTAACAGTTCAAATCTTAATATGTATCTGTTTGCCCTGGTGGCACCATATCACCTTATAGATACTCTGGATACCATGTCTTCAGATGAGGCGTTCAGTCTTATTAAGAATGAAGGGGAAGCCGAGCGACGTGGTCTGGTTAATTTCCTTGGAAGTAAAGGTGTGCGTATACCGGCAAAATCACCGGATTCTGTTGTAGTAAACCTTGTTCACTGGAATCATCAACAGCTGGAGACTGTTCTGAATTCCGATACCTGCAGTTGGAGATGGTTTCTGCAGTTTCAGAAAAGCGACCGGGATGCCTTGCATGATACCGATTATATAAGAATAAATTCCATGCTACGCATTGAAGGCATCAACAGTACAGATTCACTGATTATCTGGTAATAACCTGTCGGAGAAAAATATGAAACAAACGGTAATAATTTGCATATTGATGTTTTTACATCTGTCTGTTCATGCTGCAATCGACCCCACATCTTCCGGGTTGGGTTTCACTCAGGGACGCAACACAACAGGGCATACTTTTGAAGCCGCTTTTAATAACCCTGCTATTCTGGGAGTAAACAGAGCTCCCAGAGCCGGGCTCATATTTCCTTTTTCAAATTTCAGTATCGGTGAATGGAGTGATAAACTGGCTTTGTCTCCTTTTAACCGTTACTGGGTACAGGATAAAGAAGAATTTTCTGCTCTGCTAACCAAAGTTTTAAAAAGAAGTTTCCGCCTGGATGGATTAAGTGCAGAAGAGGTTTCCAGAAAACTGGAAGATAAGCTACAGGGGGGGATATCTGTTTACAGTGGCGTAAGCACCACCCTTCTCAGTTTTGCCGGAAGACGGATCGGATTTGACATCACCACCCATTTTAATGGCGAGTTGACAATTCCCGAAGGTCCGTTAATGGCCATTTTTGGAATCGATGAGGGGCTTAAAAGAGGAAATAAGCTTGATTTCAGCGATCTCAGTCAGAAAGCGGTCTGGGCTACCGACTTCTCAATTCTTATGGGACTTCCTGTCAATATCCCTGCTTTACATAAGTTTTTCGGACTGGAATATGGAGCCGGTGGAGTGGGAATAAAATATGTGATGGGACATTCTGCACTGATGGCCGAAACCAAATCTGGCACACTTTATTATAATGAAAATTCCAATGAAGTCGAAGTTGATGGATCGGTGAATGTCCGTACTGCAGGAACCGGTTTTTCCGGACCATGGAGATTTGAAAATCCTTTCAGCAACGGGCTTCCGGTATCCGGTCATGGTATTGGAGTCGATATCGGAGGAATCCTGTATAATAATAAGGGTAAATTCTCCATCAATGTACAGAATCTGGGCGTAATCTTCTGGATAAAGGATGCTAAAGAAGCCCAATATCAGTTAAAAGACAAAAGTATAAACGCTTATAAAATAATTAACGGTATTGAAAAAGCTGAGGACGAAAATGGAAAACCTGAACTGTATATATTTGACTACCTTGTAAACGATACACTCCAGAAATCAAATGCATTTACAACACTGTTGCCTTTGTCATTTAATATCGGTTATTCATATTCCTGGGATCTTTCCAAATCACATCCTCAGATTGGTGCTCTTGCTCACTATATAAATGTCGCAGCAAACTACGAGCAACAGCTTGACGGAGGTCCTGGCCGTTCCTATGTACCCAGAATCTCTCTGGGAGGTGAAACCGGAATGTTCCATGGACATTTTCCATTTCGCATCGGTTATGCTTTAGGTGGTCCCGAAAAAATTGCTTCTGCTTTCGGGTTTGGAATAAAAGCAAGAGCGGGCACATTCAATTTCAGTTACAAAGCCATTGGTACTCCAGTCTGGATTCCAAAACGTGGTGTGGAACTGGCTGCTGGATTTCAGTTGAACTGGGGAATGTCTTCTGATGCAGATAAGGATGGAATCCCGGATAACGAGGACCAGTGTCCATCTGTTGCAGAGGATAAAGATGGTTTTATGGATCAGGACGGATGTCCGGATCTGGATAATGATCAGGATGGCATACCGGATACACTTGACAAATGCCCGAATGTCGAGGAAGATAAAGATGATTTTGAAGATGATGACGGTTGCCCGGAGTACGATAATGATAAAGATGGCGTACCAGATAGCCTTGACAAATGCGTCAACGATGCTGAAGATATGGATAACTTCATGGATGAGGATGGGTGTCCGGAATTGGATAATGATAAAGATGGAATAGAAGATAAGCTCGATAAGTGCCCGCTTCTGGCTGAAGATCCCGATCAATTCGAAGACACCGATGGCTGTCCTGATTATGATAATGATAAGGATGGTGTGGCTGATTCCCTGGATAACTGCCCCGATATGCCGGAAGTTTACAACGGTTTCCAGGATAATGACGGTTGCCCGGATACTCTTGTCAAACCAACCGAAAAAGAGACAAAAGTCCTGAACACAAAACTGAAAGCAATCAACTTCAAATCGGGTAGTGCAGAATTACTTCCAGGATCTTTTTCTGCACTGGATTACATTGTCTCATTTCTCAATCAATTCTCACATCTGCGCTATGAAATCCAGGGGCACACCGATTCTCAGGGCTCCGATGATTTTAACCTTGTACTATCTTCTGTTCGTGCAGCCACTGTACGTGGATATCTACTCTCCAAAGGTATTCAGGACTCTAATCTGATTGCTATTGGATATGGCGAGACTGTACCGATTGCTGATAACAATACTGCTGGGGGGAGGGCGGTTAACCGAAGGGTGGAGTTTGTGATTATTGAAACAAATGATCAATATAATGCATTAAAAAACAAGGAAGCTTTGATAAGGGAGATGGTCAGGAACGCTAAAATTAAAGCCAGTTATTAACAGGATTGCTTCTTATGCTAAGACCGGAGAGCTACTTATAGTACTCCGGTTTCTTTTTTTTCTTACTCTGATTCAGGTACTCTGATTCTGCAATGTTTCGAGCCAGTAGTTGTAAAGATCATTCAGGGTTTTTTCAAATGGGATAGCTGTATACCAGCCGGTATGTTTTTTTATCAGCGAGTTATCACCCAGCATTATAGAATTAGTTTTGTGGGAACGCATTTTTTTCTCATCAGAGTTTATAGTTATCTTTCTTTTAGATTTCGAAATCAGAAAATTCAATATCCACTCCAGCGAGATGCCTTTTCCGCTGCAAACATTGTAGATTTCTCCTTTTTTTCCACTTCCCAGAATTGCAGTGTATGCTCTTACCACATCTCTCACATCGGTAAAGTCTATTATTGAATCCAGATTACCAACTGATATGATGGGTTCACTTAAACCCAGCTCAATAGATGCCACCTGTTTGGCCCAATCAGAACAGACAAAACGCGGTGATTGTGAAGGACCTGTGTGGTTAAACGATCGGGTGCACCTTATATCAAGACCATATTGCCGGCAATACTGTAGGCCGATCAGTTCGGATGCATATTTGGAAATTCCGTAGAAGTTGGTAGGGTATGGATGAATGGATTCCGGGACTTTTTCAGAATTAATGTCATCACTATACTCTTTTGAAGAACCAATCAGAAGGACCCGTGCAGATGGACAGTTTTGCTTAACTGCATCCAGAATCGAAACAGTACCCATAATATTAATTTCCAGAGCATGGCTGGGGGAGAGGTCTGCTTCAGGAAGGAAACTGATGGCTGCCAGATGGTAAAGAGTGTCTGGTTGAGTGTTCTGAAGGCATTTTCCCATCAAAGAGGTGTTCAATATATCGATCTGTTGGTAGTTTACCGCTTCATAAGAACATTTATCCCAGCGATCAACTCCATAGACTTCATAGTTCTCACTGATCAGGTGTTCGGAAAGCCATTTGCCTACAAATCCGGTGATTCCGGTTATCAGTGTTTTTCTTTTATTGGTCATATTTTTACTTTATTTCGATAATTTGTAAAAATATATACTGTGAATCCAAAGCTCCAAAATAGAATTCTGTCTGATTCAGATGATGGATTTAGAGACTTATCACAGATACCATTGGGCACTGATGCCCTGGTCACCCAAAGATTACACTTTTGAAAGCTCTGAAAAAATACTGAGCGGATTTTCCTCTCTGAAGCATCTATAGAGCAGAAACGCAAACGAGCGTTTATTCAGATTAAATCCACACAAGGAGGAAAATATGAAAAAAGTGCATCTGGTCTCTGCTGCAATGCTTTTACCTGTTGTCGTATTTGCAGAAGTTAATTTTCATCTGAGCATCGGTAATACACATTCCGCTTGCGAGTATGAAGTGGAAGCTGATTATGTGAATGATGGTGATCCATGGTTTGAGGAGTGTGAAGTAAATGGACCATCCCGGGTAAGTTTTGAATATCAGTGGTCCATTCATGGAGGCGGCCATGTTCTCAGATATCGTAAGGTGACGTTCCATACAGTAAATAATGCCTGGATTTTCGGCCCATGGATGGTAAAGGTAAATTATTGTCATCCAACCTGCAGATTACACCATAATCATGTTTTTCATCATCGTGTTGTACACCCAAACTGGCATAGAGCCTTTGATAGCAGAAAACAGGTTTATTTTTACGAGTATAGAAATTCCCACAATTCTCATGATAAACATTACAAGGTATACCGTCATGAATATAAACCTGTATATAAAAAGCAGCATGTAAATCATAACCACAACAATTATAACAAAAAACAGCAAAATAATCATGGTCATTATATCCATAAGTCCCAAGGGCAGGATGATCACAGGAAGCATGACAAAAGAAGTGAGGGAAAATCCGATAAACTGCAGAAGAAAAGTAATGTCTTGAAACACGATCAGAAAAAACCACAAGTGGATGGTAATATCCATCATCATGACAGAAGTGATGTTAAGAAAAATACAAACAGTAAAAAAATAGTGCTGGTTTCCGCAAGAGGCAAATAGAGCTATAACAGGGTAGATACAGCTGAAAAACGTTGAGGTGAATTATGAGCATGTGGAAAATTATTATCGCATCTTCAGTAATCCTGACTGTATTAAATGGATGTACAGTTCTTTTTGATCCTGCGCCGTATAGCATTTGGGAGTACGAAGAACCGGATGAGTACCTTATTGATTCGTATGTTTATATTCCATTGGAGGTAAAAGAGATAATAGCCGGTTATGTCGACGGGTACAGCATGCCTGGGATTGATATGTATGGACCGGAAATATATCCGGATATAGGGCAAAGGGATTATGAGAATCTACCCTCTTATATCAAGGCTGATTTCAATGGTGATGGCTATGGGGATTATGCATATATGTTTACCAAAGTAAAATGGTCCGGCAATTCATGGTTTCTTAAAACTAAACTACTGGTGGTGGTCAGTGATTATTACGGTTATTCACTGTGTGCTGACTATGATCTGGGAACTGTCTCTGCCGAAAAGAGTGTTCCTATCGAGGAATACTGGGGAATTCGCCTGCTGAAAAGAGGCACACATTCCATAACTGTGTATAATGGTACCAAAAGTATTGAAAAAGTTACCTTTTCTCTTGAAAATGATGGGATTTATCTTGGAAGTATAGCTCCTGAAGAAAGAACCGTTTTTTATGTAAATGGAAAATCACTGCATGAATTTACTCTTGATATGGGAGCGATTGCCAAAAAGAAGGTCGTTTCTGCAGAAGAACGTAAAAACCGTGAAATTAAGCTGGGAAAAATTTAGGAAAGGGCACTCTCAATGTGCCCACCTTTTTCAAACCTATACTATTTTCGTTTCTGAACCCTCATCCCTTATAGCATACCAGTTACCATTATTAATTCCAGAAGTTCTGAAATTCCCTTGCAGGTTGTTTTCTGTAATATTTCCATTAAATAGAATTTGTACCAGATGTTCATTTATAATGAGCTGAAGTTTTATCCTAATCGTGTTACCACAAATGGAGATGGATTTTACTACAGCATTTTCAGGAGAAATGATAGTGGCGTGAGCTTTCTGGAAATGTTGCTTAATTTGTAAACAGAACTTTATATTTCCGGAAAAAAAAGGAATAGTCCATCGCCAATTTCCTGATATATTTGCCGGAATAATCCACAGAAAAACCGAATGATTGCTTCTTTCTACTCTTTTGTCAGGAACCCATTTATCCATATTGAAATCATGTGAGATGATCCGGCTTC
This sequence comes from Fibrobacterota bacterium, assembly GCA_023436145.1. GTDB lineage: Bacteria > Fibrobacterota > Chitinivibrionia > Chitinivibrionales > Chitinispirillaceae > JAAYPC01. Next base: position 13,073 of record JAEZKP010000064.1, read on the forward strand.
CCGGTTTTAATTCAGCAAACAGTTTTGAACGGAGTTTCAGGTTAACATTGGACAGCAGGTAGATCGAAACGACTGAAGCTTCAGAAAGGTTGACATCAAAAAGATTGCTCTGCAGAAATTTTACTTTATCTGTTACAGATGCCTTCAGAGCATTTTTACTGCATTCCTGGATTCTGCGTGGATCAAGATCAACTCCTATACAATCGATGCCATACTTTTTGGCGGCAGATATAACTATCCTGCCATCACCACATCCCAGATCATACAATTTATCATCCCGACGGATACGCGTCATCGTTAGCATCTCATTTACAACATCGAGTGGGGTAGGAACGAAGGGGACATCAAGGTCCAAAATCCTGTTTCCTCCTGGCGTTTCTATTATTGCAGTCGATTTGCAGGAAATTTTATCCATAGATGATGAGACCTCCAAAAATGGATGGTTGGAATTTTACCGCTATTTCACTATATTGATGTGGGGGGCAACTGATATACCAACTTTGATCAGGAAGGGATCTGAGACATGTTTGGGAAAAAGAAAAGATGGGGTTGGGCTACTGTGAAAGCCCTGATTCTGGCCCAAATACTTTACCGCTGTGCCAGATTTTTCTTAAAAGCCGCTGAAAAACAGTCCAGGGATAGCCAGAATGCTTCTAAGAAGAATAAGAAAGCTGGAAAAACATACCGTTATAGGAATAAATAGCACTCACAACAGCTGCAGCGTTTTTGTGCGGAACAACCTACAAGTATTCTGTACTTGCCTGATTGTGCCGTCCGGTTTATTATCAATTAAGCTGTCAAAGCAGATCGGATGTATTCTTGAAACTGATGTAGAGTCAATATATTAATTTCAGTATTTCTTAAGGTTACTTCCCTTGTTCCAAATGCACGCCAATAAGTGAAAAAAGTGCTGAAATCGCGACAAGTCGGATAATTACTCTAAAGTTGATCATCTTTCTTTTCCGTATTTATTACGAAGCTTATAGCACACTCTACCCGTGAAAATCTGCATACCCGGGTAACGGTTGAAATAAATTAACGAGGTGTAAAGAATCTCCTACTCCGTATGCAATTACGGTTTCTTCAATCCGATCAAGATGGTTATTGTAAGAAACGAATTTATACTTCGTTACTTTTCCACCGATCTGGTAATATCCATATGCTATGACATGTGTAAAATCAGCATTTCTCGAATATATTCTGAACTGTGGAGGTGTAATTAGTTTCTGTTCATCTTCGTTGTCGATTTTTTCTCAGTGGTATTGAAATCCAGAATGGTTAAGCATCCTATATTTTATGTCTCAGATTGACCGGTCAGAGGTTTTTCCTTCTGACTCTTGAAATTAATCAGAAACGATTTGTCAAGTTGCTCCAGCTCCTGGTAAAATCCATCAAATCCTGCAGAAATAAACATTTCTTTGATAGAAGAGTAGCTTTCATCGGACAAGGACTGTGCTAAGTTATCGAATAAAGCAGCGTTATATAGAGGCCGGTATTGTGCCATCAGGCTTATACAAATGTCTTCAGGATCAAAAACGGAGTTGAGGTATTCGCAGATAGCTTTACTGGAATCAGGATTCCCAGGAAGAACCAGATGACGTATGCAAAGGCCTTTCCAGGCTATATTATCTGAATTGACGCGTAAAGGCCCGACCTGGCGAAACATCTCACGGATAACTTTTCTGTTAATCTCCACATAATCAGTTGCACTGGAATATTCGATCGCGGGTTTATCTGTGCCATATTTCATGTCCGGAAGATAGATATCAACAATACCGGAAAGAAGGGAAATTGTGGAACAGAGTTCATATCCTCCGCAATTATAAACTATGGGTAGATTCAGCCCTTTGCCTGCCGCTAATTTCAGGGCCTTGAGAATCCAGGGAAGAAAATGGGTTGCTGTAATTAGATTTATGTTATGGCATCCAAGCTCTTGAAGATGGAGCATTTTGGAGGCAAGCTCCTCTATTGAGTAGGGATTCCCTTCATGTTCATGGGAGATCTGGTAATTTTGACAGAAACAGCATTTCAAGGTGCAGTAGGAAAAAAAGACGGTTCCCGAGCCTTTTTTACCGGAAATGGGTGGCTCTTCGCCATGATGAGGGAAGATACTGGAAATGATCATCTCTCCAGGCGCTGCACAAAACCCTCTCTCTCCAATAATACGATTTACCCGGCAGCGTCTGGGACAAAGCTCGCAACTGGCTGCTATCGCCTCGATTTTTGAAATCCGTTCAGCCCACTCTTCTTCAGATAAATATGTATAAGAAGCTTCCCGCATTGGTGGCCATTCATAAAAAATTTAACTGAGCGATACCTGGTGACATTTGAAGAACCACTGCAAATCACCTAAAGATAGACTCGTGAGGGACATAAATCCAAAAATATTTTTCTAATACAGTATTATTGCAGAGTTTCTGATTTGAGCACACGATTTTTTTACTATATTTAGAAGCTCTCAAAAACAAGTAATTAATTAAAGCCAGTTCCTGTCCATAAATTCATCGGTTTCGGGCAGGTATCTAAAACTGAAAATATGGCTTGTTTTTGAGCTCATTAGCCGACCGATAAAAAATTTTCTCAAGGAGAGCTTTCGAAATGAAGAAACGGCCTGTATGTTTGATACTTCGAGACGGATGGGGTAAAGGTAAGAATGAGGAATCAAATGCCATTTACAAAGCCAGAACACCATTTACTGATGCATACGAGAAAAAATACCCTACAACTCTTATTGAAACATCGGGTCTGAGTGCCGGACTTCCTGAAGGGTATATGGGCAACAGTGAAGTTGGACATTTGAATATCGGTGCAGGGAGAACAATATATCAGAGTCTTACCAGAATAGATAAATCTGTGAGTGATGGGGATTTCTTTACCAATAAAGCCTTTATTAAAGCCATTGATTATGCAGAAAAGCATGGTGGTGCGTTGCATCTGATGGGCCTTATTCAGGAGGAGGGGGTCCATGCGGTTACCAGGCACTGTATTGCTTTACTGAAACTATGTAAGCAGCGCAATTTCAGCAATGTACTTATTCATGCCATTACCGATGGTAGAGACACTGCTCCCAAATCCGCTATGGAACATATGAGTTTTCTCCAGAGTGGAATTGAAGAAGTGGGGGTAGGAAGAGTGGCAACTGTGATAGGCCGCTATTTTGCCATGGATAGGGATAACCGATGGGATAGAACCGAACTGGCTTATCGTGCTGTTGTCGAAGGTACAGGGATAAAAGTAAATAGCTGGAAAGAGGCGATCGAGCAGTCTTATGCTGCAAATGAGAATGATGAATTTGTCAAGCCCAGAATAATCGATTATCAGGGAATGACTCAGAATGATGCTTTCATTTTCTTTAATTTCCGTTTCGATAGAACTCGTCAATTGACCAAGGCAATGGTTGAACCCGATTTTAACGAATTTGACAGGCCTTTCCTTATTCCTTGTTTTATAGCCATGACCCATTATTATGACAATGGAAAGTTTGAAGAGGCATACCCTGAGATGCAAAACAGCAATATTCTGGGTGAGGTGCTGGCAAATAATGGCTTTACGCAACTAAGGTGCGCTGAAACCGAAAAATATGCTCATGTTACTTTTTTCTTTAATGGACAAAAGAATGAACCCTTTGCTGGCGAGGACAGAATCCTGGTCAACAGTCCAAAAGTGGCAACCTATGATCTTGCTCCATCCATGAGTGCTTTTGAAGTGCGCGATAAGCTGGTTGAGGCTGTGAAAAGTGACAAATATGATGTAGTAATCTGCAATTTCGCCAATTGTGATATGGTAGGACATACCGGAATATTCAGTGCAATCATAACAGCAGTAGAAACGGTGGATACCTGTGTACACGACGTGGTGGAAGCAGTTTTGGCTAAAGGTGGATGCTGTATTCTGAGTGCAGATCATGGCAACGCAGAACAGACTCAGCTGGGAGATGGTTCTCCCATGACTGCCCATACAACCAATGTAGTGCCTCTGACCATAGTTGGTTGTGGTGAGCTTAAACTCAGGGAAGGTGGCAAATTGTGTGATATTGCTCCTACAATGCTCAAGATCCTGGGAATTAGCCAACCCCCGGAGATGGATGGAGTGTCGCTGTTCTGATTGCAGTTTCTATTGGTCAGGATCATAATAACGGTTATTTCAGGCAAAAAAGGTGCTTTTCAGTTAGATGCACCTCCTACATATTCAAAAGGCAAAATAAAGCGGTTGCCTTATTTTGCCTTTTGAATGTATCATTTAGTTCTTTGCTGTACCTCTTTTATTTTAAAAACCAGGTTCTCAGATGATAAAGACTTTTCACAGCAGTGTTTTTTTGTCGAAACAGCAATTGCTGCAAGCGAAAAAACAAAGGGGAATCAGCATCAGTGTGGTTATTCCGGCTCTGAATGAGGCAAAGACCATTGGTTCAATCGTCTCTGGTATTCATCAGAAGATGGTGGAGGAGGTTGCGATTGTGGATGAAATTGTGGTTATGGATGGCTTTTCCAATGATAGTACGGTCAGCGAGGCTTGCAGGGCCGGGGCATCGGTTCACAACCTGGATTCCGCCGGTCCGAAGGTGAACTGTGCTGGTAAAGGAGCTGCCTTATGGAAATCACAATTTATCACCACCGGAGATATCCTTATATTTATCGATTCAGATATACTGGATTTTAATGAGCGGTTTATTTGTGGTTTATTAGGACCGTTGTTGTTGTATGATGAATTCGAATTTGTCAAATCGTTTTATAAACGACCACTGCTTTTGGGTTCTGGAGTGTATGAGAATCAGGGGGGAAGGGTTACCGAGATTCTGGTGCGTCCTTTGCTTTCTGCATTTGTTCCTCAGTTAGCCTTTTTTCATCAGCCGCTGTCTGGTGAATACGCCATTACCCGTTCATTAATGGAAACTTTACCAGTTTTTTCCGGATATGGTGTTGAGATCGGGTTATTGCTGGATATCTATTTTTCCAGGGGTCTTGATGGTGTTGCTCAGGTTGACATGGGGCAGCGTTGGCACCGGAATCGCACTGTGGCAGAATTGAGTAAAATGTCATTTTCGCTTTTAAAAGTGATCTCTGAGAGATTGCAGAAATACGGATTGGCATCCTGGGAGAGCTTCTCGGAAAAGTTGATAGTCTCTGATGGTTTGTCATTTACCAAAGTAGAATGTGAAGAAATGGAGTTGTGCCCTAAAATCAATTTCAGTAAGGAGTGTACTTATGGATCTTGTTGATCTCCCACTCACAACCTATTTACTGATTTTTTTTGGACTCATGGTGCTTACAATTCTTATACGGGGTTTCAGGATGCCTCAAGGCCATCAGGAAAACCAGAAAGCCCGTTCACTTATTCGCAAGAAGTTATTCTTGAAGAGTATTGAGGAACGCTCGGTTGCTGGAGAATCGCCAGAGGATCAGGGTAATTGAACAAATACGGTCGCTTTTTCTATTTCATCGGAAATCATATCAAACAGAGTGGAAGCCGGAATTGAATCCAGGTTGAGTATTTTCCAGGCCGCTTCTGACATGTTGGGTATCTGATTATCGCCGCCATAACCAAAGTCAAGGGCACGGACCAGGATATCTGCACAATGTACAATTGATGTGGTTAAGAAACATTCCTGAGCGGGTTGAGGCTTATGGTGGTATTTAATTGCCTGTTGCAGCAGTTGGGGAAGATTCCACCGTTCAGCCAGGGTGCCTCCGATCTCCTCATGAGTTATTTTGAATAACTGCAGTTCACTTTCGTAAAAAAGAACCTTATTCTGAATTGAATAGGCATATGCTTCCATGAAAAGATCCGGAAGATGTTGGTAGAGAAGTATTTTTCCTACATCGTGAATTAATCCTGCAATAAAGCATTCTTCCTTATTTTTATTGCCTGTGAATTTGGCAATGGATTTTGCTGCAGCTCCACAGGAAATCGAATGCATCCAGAACTGTTCAATGTCAAAACCGGTGATCTTATCCGACTTCCTTCTGAATACGTCCAGAATAGTAGCTGTGAGCACCACATTCTTAATGGTTGAAAATCCCAGTATCACAATTGCATGGGTGATAGTGCTTATGCGTCCGGGAAAGCCGTAGAATGCTGAATTTACTAATTTTAACACCTTGGCAGCTAATGCCTGATCAGAGGTGATGGCTCTACCCAGCTCTTCTGCAGATGTTTTGGGGTTCTGCAGGAGACAGGTTATCTGTCCAATTATGGAAGGTAATGTAGGAATGGAGGAGAGATTGCCAATCTTCCTCAGTATTTCTTTGCGGTCTGCCATCCTGATCCTTATCTGTTATTTTTTTGTAAACGGTACTGGTATATGGCAACGAATAATTTTTTCATAATAGGATTTTCCATTACTGCGCTGAATTTGGACAATAGGTGTGATTTGAGCTCTTCAGGAGAGGTAGAAATAATGTTAAACTCTTCGACTGATTGTTCTTCTCCGTCAATATAAATGTAGTGAATCCCCCAGTTTTTAAGTCTTCGCCCCAATGCTGCGGTAAGCGACACACCCTTGGAAACCAGTATGTTTCCTGAAGAGTTGCAGATCTCTCTGGACAACACCATTCCATCCTCAATATTTTCGACTGCAATTTTTTTCATTTTTTAACCTGAGAAAAGTTGACACAGGCTTACTAACCATTAGGTCCAAAAAAGTATGAGTTTTTAATAACCCAAATGAAATTAAAGTTTTTCTGTTCTTAGGAATCCCCTCTTTGGTACCGGGTTCAGAATGCAAATGGGCTTTCTGCCCTTCAACGCACCCGGGACCTTTTGTGTTTTAATTATTACACGTTTTTTATAAACTGATTGATCATCTTACATTTTTTACTATTTAGATTTTATGGCCTTAACTACTGTTGATTATTCCTTTTTTATGATTATATCCGGAGGCAAACAGATATGCAACAGGATAAGTGTTTAAAGCGGATGTTTAAGGAACGAAAAAGCCGCCCATCCTGTGGTGGTATATTATTTCACCTGTGAACGATTAGGCGCTGCTTAAAAAAACATGGACAAACTGCTGTTTAACCTTTATACTTTTCAATCAGGTGAAGCTTATGGTGTATTCAAAAAAAATCTTATTCCTGATTATACTGACAACATTCATCCTCTTTGTTTGTACAGCAAGCGCACAAAGCCTTTTTGAGCAGATAGGCTGGAGAGGAGCTGATGGTACAATTATTACCGGAATTATTCTGACTCTAATTGCCAGTATCGGATTCCTTATTCTGTTACATTTACGGGCACAATTCAAACGACAGAGTGAAATGGAGAAAATGGCATTTCATACTTTTCAGAAGAATGTAGAAAAATGCGGATTAACTGATAGTGAAGCTGTAAAAATCAAAGTGCTGCTTGGACATGCCAATATCAGCCATCCTCACATTATTTTTCAATCTGCATCACTTTTTGAGAGATGTATCGATGCCGAAGTAAGCTCTTTACTTCAACAGAATGTCTCCAGGGATACCATCGACCAGCAGGAAGAACTGCTTGGAATAATAAGAAAAAAACTGGGTTATGGTTTTCTTCCCTATGAACATCCTCTCATTTCAACCCGAAATATCGAAGTAGGGCAGAAGGTTTCGATAATTGACCGCAGAAGTAAAACTCCGCTGATACAGAGTGCACGGGTGGTTAAAAACAGTGAGTTCTTTTTCAGAGTTCAGTATGATCTGGAACATGAGGAAAATCTGGGGATATTAGAGGGCCAATCGGTAATGCTTGCTCTGGCCAGGCAAAGTGATGGTGTTTATGGAGTTCAGGTGGTGATCTGCGGGAAAGATCATTGTACTGTGGATTTGCGGCATACACTTGAATTAACCAGAAATCAGTTGCGTCAGTATGCCAGGGTGGACATTAACATCCCTATAAGGCTGAGGTTGGTAAAAAGTGAAAGGGAAGAGGAGAGAGTTAATATAGGCAGTCTGATTGAGGGGCGTATGGTTGATATCAGTGGCGGGGGTGGCTGTCTTATAATAGATAAATCGCTTATCCCGGGGGATATTGTATCTTTGAGTTTTAAAATTACCGATAACCCGTTTAATGGAATTGCTGCAAGGATTCTACGGGTGAGTCTGCAGGAGATCCACGATACAACCTTTTACAGACACAGTTTGCAGTTTGTAAATATAGAACAGGCAGTGAGGGAGAAGATAATCAAGTTTGTTTTTGAAAAACAGCGTCAACTTAATCAGTGGCGTTGAACATTTAATGTATATTTGAAACTACTGGTACTGGAGTGCATGAGTAAAACTGTTTTGACCGGTACGGATACTGTATTTTGATAATAATAAAGATGAAGACAAAGGAAGACGATAATAATACCACTGACTCGCAACATGGTGGTATCATATTCAGAATAATTGTTGCTTTTACCACGCTTTTTTTAATTGGTGTGGTCATTTATTCACTAATCCAGAATTTTCAGCAAAACGGGCAGGAGTATCATCGAAAAGCTATAGAGCTTAGCGAATATGGAATGTTACTTACATTGCAGAAAATTAACGAGAGTCCCTCCTGGCGGGAAGGGTTCAGAAAAACAAGCTATGAAAATGGATTTTTTGCTGTAGATCTCCGTCCTTACCTTCAAGAGCAGACTCTTTTCATGACTATCATCTCCCGGGGACAGATCAACTCCGTAACCGAAGAACGTCAGATCGTACTTAGACTTGAGATCGAGGGATCTGATAGCAGCTGGGTACCCACTGAAATGCGCTGAAAAAGTGCTTTATCTTCAAAATTCCTCTATTTAAACGATTTAGTATTGACAGTTTTACGCCGTCATGTTACATGTTAATAGAACAGGTTTTCTGTATCCATCTTCAGTTACTTTAACCAGAGAACCACAGGTATCCTTCAAATGAAATTGTTTAAAAACATAAATACCCGCAAAGCTACTGTCGGGCTTGATATCGGAAATCATTCCATAAAACTGGTGAAAATCGTTCACCTCAAAGAGGGTTATTTTCTGGAAGCTGTGGGTATTAAGGAGCTTCCACCAGGCACTATCGAAGGCAGTGATATTAAAAAACGGGATGTGTTGATTGAGGCTATAAGTAATCTGGTAAATCAATGCGATCCCTCCATTGTGGAAGTGGTCATTTCCATGTCTGGTCATGGGATAATCTCTGATAAATTCATCTTTAAAATCGATTCGAATGACAACGCCGAAGAGATGATCCTTTGGGAGGCTGGTCAGAGAAGTCCTTTTGATGTCGATGATATCACACTGGATTATAAAATCCTGCACCGCAATAATGAGACTGGCGAAATTGAGGTCTTGCTGATTGCCGCCAAAAATCAGATCATGCAGAGATACATAGATCTATTGTATGATACCGGGCTACGACCAATAATAATAGATGTGGATGCATTTGCCATTAATAACTGCTATGCAATGGAATCTTCGGCAAGCCAGGAAAAGGGAGTGGTTGCTCTGGTAAATATAGGTCATGATCTGACCAATATTACTTTTGTTAAGGATGGTGTATATCACTCCACCAGGGATGTATCCACTGCGGGTGGTTTTTTCCATAAAACCGTACAACGCAATCTGGGTCTGAATAACGAAGAGACTGCATTAGCTCTGAAAGGGCGATTGACTGATGCTGTGGACCCGGGCAAGGTGATGCAAAGTATAGAATATGCCTCTGAAGAGCTTTCCTCAGGAATCGAACTGGCTTTTTCATATTTCAGAAGTTCAGAGAAAAATGATAGTATTGACAAGATCGTTTTATCTGGCGGAGGTGCATACATTCCCAACATCGTATCCATTCTTGCCAAACGGCATCAAGTTCAGGTTCAGGTAGCAAACCCGTTGTCATTTCTTCAGTTTGATCCGGGTTTGTTCGGAAACATGGCACCGCAGAGCTTTTCTGCTCTGTTGACGGTGGCTATAGGTCTGGCGTTAAGAAACGTGTATGAGTGATGATAGAGAGAATTGAAATAAATCTGCTGCCGGCAGAATACCGGCTTCACAGAAAAAAATTCCACGTTGAGCGGGAAGTGGTTTACCCGCTTATCTTTCTGGTACTATCCTGTTTAGGACTGATGTTCTGGAGTATCAATATCGAAAACTCTAAAGGAATCTGTGAAAACGAAATAAAGGTACTCGAACAGCAGATCGAGATTAATCGTCCAATCCATGAGGAGATTAAAAAACTACGATCTGATCAGTTATTGATAGGGGAGAAGATACGAGCCCTTGAACGCATCAGTGTTAATCGGGAAAAATGGGTACGGCTTATGGAGGAACTCAGCAGCAGGCTCCCCCAATACACCTGGCTTATTTCCATTAAGGAGGAAAATAGTGTTCCACCTGTAATTCATCTGGAGGGACGCACATTCTCCTTTCCGGAAGTCGCCAACTATATGTCACGATTGAAAGACAGTGAATATGTAAACAATGTCGATCTCTCCAGAATCGAACAGATCGATCCGCAAACCAGACTTTTCAGTTTCCATATCTCCTGTGAAATTAATCCTGATGCCAAACTCAATACTGATCCCCAACTTGCTAACCAGTTCTCAGGGGGTAACATACAATGAAGCTGAACTTAAACCTGAAAAATCCCAGAATCAGAAATCCCCTGATTGTAATTGCTATTACAGCTGTGATTTCCTTAGCATGGCATCAGTATTTTTACACCCCATCGGTTCAAACATTAACTTCTCTTCAGAAAAAACAGAAGCAGAAACAAGACACATTACGAACAATCCTGGCTTTGAAACCTCAGCTCAATACTCTCAAAGAGGAACATGCAAAATCTCAAATCAAACTGGATTCTCTTAAATCGATTTTTCCAGACCACAAGGAAGTGCCAAAGCTTCTCAGAGAGATTAATGCAGTGGCTCGTGCATCCGGGATTACTACCACCCGCTTTAATCCTCTTCCTGATATTGAAAAAGAATATTATGTGGAAAACCGTTATAATATCACCATAGAGGGGGGATATCATGAGCTTGCTGAATTTTTTGCTTTTCTGGCCAACTTCGCCTTAATAATCAATTTGTCGTCTGTGAACATTGTGGCCAGTTCATTGAATTCAACTCAAATGCAAAACTATCAGATGGAAACACCTGTAGCAAGCGTGGTTTCCTCTTTTGAAATGACTACATTTTCATCGAAAAAATAGTTATTATGTGCAGAAAAAATCTTTACCTAACTTTGCATCCTATTATGACTTATGTTCTGCTTACGGTTTTTTCTGTATGCGGTATGTCCACTGTTGCTGATTTGTCTATTGTTTCCGGGCCACGGGGTGTAGCTGTGTCTATCATCTCTGATTGTGCCTATAGTACTCACCTGGAAAGAAAAAATGGCTCATCAGTATGCATCTTCCTGGAGGGCTGTACTTATGAAAATGCAGTCAATTACGACCGGTTTGCTTCTGATGCTGCAATCAGAAGTATTTTTTTTAAAAAGAAAAAAAATGGAATTGAACTTACTATTAACCTGCGTGTAACCACCGACTCTATAATAAGATCACATTTAAAAGGAAATGCCTGGATGGCGCTTCTTTCCAGTAAGCCTTCCAACCCATTGAAATGGAGTATCTCAGAGTTGATGCCTGAATATCGGGGTAAAAAAGGGGAGCATCTGGCAGAAAACAGTAACTCTATTCCCAATAATCTGAAGAATATTCGTTTATTCAGCCGTGATAACACCTGTGAATTGTTTTTTGATTTTAATACTGCCCCGTTATGTGATATAAAACGCAATAAGGATACTTTATATGTCCGGTTCAATGATGCAGCCAGTGCAATTGAGTCCTCCTTCTTTGTTTTACCTCAGGGTACGGTTTTTAAAAATATAAAACTGGATATAATAAAAAGTGGGGGTAAACAGCACTTAGTTGCCAGAGTCATTTTGAATCGAGATGTAACTGACTCCACCTTTAATATTTTAAGTAAATCTGGTCCGGGGCTCTCCTTATATGCAACCATTAAACATGAGCGTAAAGCGGTCCTATGGAATTCTCTGAGTGGTCTGGAAATGGGTTATGACTTTTATAAAATGCCGGTTTATGAAGTCGATATGAGATCACTGGAAAGACAGATTCGAAAAGACAGTTCTATGACTCTAACACATAACCTGCTTTTTTCGATACAGGAGAGAAAAAAGGAAGATATGTCAGCTGTAAATTCAGTACGCCCTCTGGAATCAGTAGTGCAAAAAGAAGATATCCAGGATAACAGTTACTCTTCTGCGGGCATAAAAACCATGCAGCAGTCCGGGACAGATTCGGTCACCAGCCTCAGGGTGAATATCGGTTCGGAAATACCTGTAGCTCTGGACGGACTGTCAAAAGCAGAATTGACAGATACCGTAATGGACGGCAACTATAAAAAGATGATCCGTTATAACAGAAACGGACGTGACCCGTTTTTGCCTTATATCAGTAGTGTGGAATCCGATTTGGGATTACCTTTCCTTGAAAATCTGCACCTGGTGGGCATACTTTTCGACAATAAAGACCGGATTGCTTTATTGGAGGATAAAAAAAATAAAAACCGCCCATTTACCATGAGAGAGGAAGACCGGGTCGAAAAGGGAAAGTTGATAAAAATCTACAGGGATAGAATTGTGTTTCTAATTACAGAATACGGTATTTCACGATCGGTTACCTTACGCCTCACCGATATATCAACACATCAGGAAGTGGGGATACGATGAACTTTACTTTTGTATTAAAAGCCGCCTTCATAATCAGTGTTTCTCTATATGGAACTGAAACCATTGCCAGCACTGTGCAGTCCTCCTCCCGTAAACATAACGAAAAGAAAATCGATCTTTTTGAAGTGCATAATGCGGAGATTCAATCGGTATTCAAGCAGCTAAGTGCCTTCAGCGGCATCGACATTATTGCAGGAGAATCGGTGAAAGGCACTGTATCACTTTCTGTTTCAAATAAGAACTGGAGAGAAATACTGACGATTCTTTGCCGCATCAACAATCTTGCAGCGGTCGATGAAGGTACCTACTTTTATATTCTTCCGGCTGAAGAGTTCAATAAAAGACAACAACAAAATACCCCGCCCTCATCCCAGACTCTTCTGGAAACAGGAACATTAAAAAGAGAGATCGTTAAAATACTCTATATTCCTGCCATCGAAATGAAAGTGTCTCTGGAAGAGCTTTTGTCCTCCAGGGGGAAACTTACGGTGGTTGAACATACAAATGCTCTCATAATTTTTGATACAGAAGAGAATGTGAATCAGATAAAATCGATGATTGCACAACTGGATGTGGAAACTGCTCAGATTTCCATCTCATGTAAAATAATCGAGGTGAGTTCTGGTGCCATTCAGAGAATGGGAATCCATTGGGGCTATAATGACCCGGCCAGTAAAATCCAGGGAGCGCATATCACGGAGAATTCCAATTTTATCACCGGAGCATTGGAGCGGATAAGCTATGGTGTGATCCGCCCGGATAAACTGAATGCCACTCTGGAGTATCTGTTCAATGATAATAAAGGTGAAATCGTTGCACAACCTCAAATCACTACTCTGGATAATAAGGAGGCAAGGATATTTATGGGGCAGCAGGTACCGGTCAAGTATCTGGATGAGGCCGGGAATACGGTTGTAAAGATGGTTAATGCGGGGACAGAATTAGTAGTCAAGCCGCATATTTCAGGAAACGGACGAATACTGCTTGAATTGAGCCCGAGAAAAGAATCTTATACTCTTCAGGATGGGGTTCCAATAATTAATGAACAGAGCGCCTCAACCAATGTAGTTGTGTCAAACGGTGAAACTGTAGTGATTGCTGGTCTGACTTCTAATGAAACACAAAAAAGTGAATCTGGAATTCCGGTTCTTAAAAACATCCCTCTTTTGGGTAATCTTTTTAAACGTTCTGAAAACAGCGTGGATAAAAAGGATCTGGTAATTTTTGTGACACCTTTTATTATTCAGCAAGGTTTAAGCGTCGTGCCGTCAAAACAGTAGAGAACCGGTCTTTCTTAGCTGCGGTATAAAAATGAGCTCATAATTATTAATACTGCCAGCTGAAATGCCCACCCGATGGCACAGACTGCTACCGCCCGCCAGGTCGAAGTGTAGTCCAGTGCCTGGCGCACTGCCACAATCATTGCTGCTAGCATCCAGATAGAAGAGATAAAAAAAGAAAGAAATCCGATTACCGGTATCAATCCCAGTATCCTTATTATTCCGGGAGCACTGGAAAATCCGATTGTCCGAAGAAGTTGTCCGTAGTCTGCTTCTGTTTGGGTTTCAGGAAGAATTCTGGTACCTATGAAAAAGGTTAAAAAAGACCAGACAAACCATCCAACCAGTGCTGTAGCAGTTCCAAATAAGATCCCACGGGGACCAATCTGCTGAACAGTTCCAAAACCTGCTGCCAACGATGAGATAGTCACCACCAGCATGGCTGGAAGCAGAGCGGTTGAATCGGCTTCGACCTCTTCGTAGAGGGAAGGGTCCAGTTTTGAAGCCCTTATTATTCTTTGCATAAATATAGACATTTCAATTCCATTTGTTTTAATCGTATTCAGATTTTGGAGCGACGCTTTTTTACTTAAAAGCGAAACAAGAAACATGCCATAAAAGGGTCTATGGAAGAAGTTAATGTGCAAAACGAGGGGACAGCATATTATTTTATGCATTTTCAACTAATACTTCCATACTTGTAACTGCAATAAAATAAATGAATTACCTAGCCCATCTGCTGCTCTCAGAAAGCTCATTGGAAGCCAGAACCGGCTCTCTTCTGGCTGATTTCACCAATATCTCCAATAAAGACCTGCAGCTGCATTTTGGAAGACAGGTGAGTGCCGCGGTTATCGTTCACCGGGAGATAGATCAATATACCGATGCACATGAGGATTTCCCGCAATTTCGCCACTACTCCAGAATCATTGTTGATATCCTTTTTGATCATTTTTTGTCCTCTCATTGGTATCAATACTGTTCTCTGTCACTGGATTGTTTTGCTGAATCGATATATCAGGACTTCAGATCTCTTCCACAGGGTATGCCAGAAAAATTCCAAATCTTTATCTCCAGGTTTATTCAGTATGATCTTCTGAGAGCCTATCTTACTCTCGATGATCTGGAAGAGGTTTTCTCACGTGTAGATAAGAGGTTTAAAAACCCGGTAGGGCTCAAAAATGCGGTGGAACAGTGCTGCAAATATTATCCTCAACTGGATAACTTGTTCTTGAATTTCTTTCCTCAACTGGTCAATTTTGTAAGCGATTTAAATATATCAGACAGATAATTTCTTTTTCCCATCTGACATTTTTGGAATGATAGATGTTTTAGAATATCAATATCTTAGAATAGCTCCTCTATTTATCTCATTGGCGAGGAAAAAAATAAAATATTTCTCATTGACTGCATGGGGTAGATATTGTATACTCTTTTCCATACTTGTAGCACCTATTGTGGTTTATCACCTTCACCCTATCAGTTAGGAGTTAATTGATGATTTCGACGATTCGTAAGCGAGATGGCAAACTGGTTCCTTATGATAACTATAAAATCGCTAATGCTGTTTTCAAAGCTGCATCGGCAGCAGGAGCAAAAGACTTCGGACTGGCATTGTATCTGGCTAAGAGTGTTGAAGATACCATAGATCGCAAATTTCATCCCAATTCGATTCCTGCAGTCGAAGAGATACAGGATATTGTTGAAAAAGTTCTGATCGAACAGGGACACGCCAGAATAGCCAAGGCATATATTCTTTACAGAGAGCAACACCGTCGCTTACGCAGTACAAAAGATCTGGTTCTGGATATCGCCAACACGATGGATGGTTATCTTAAGAAAGAGGATTGGCGTGTTCAGGAAAATTCCAATGTGAACTATTCTCTGGGTGGATTGATTCTCCATAACAGTGGAGCCATAACTGCCAACTACTGGCTGGAAAATATTTATAACCATGACATCTCCTCAGCACACCGAAATGGTGACATCCACATCCATGATTTATCTATGTTCTCAGGTTATTGCGCCGGATGGTCGCTACGACAGCTTATTTCTGAAGGATTGGGTAAGGTAAAGGGTAAGATTTCTTCGAGACCTCCAAAACATTTGTCAACTCTTATCCAGCAGATGGTAAATTTTCTGGGCATTCTGCAAAATGAATGGGCCGGAGCACAGGCGTTTTCCTCCTTTGACACCTACCTGGCACCATTTGTACGGGAGGACAAACTCTCCTACACCGATGTAAAACAGCAGATCCAGTCTTTCATTTTCGGTGTCAATACACCATCCCGCTGGGGTTCACAGGCGCCCTTTACTAATATTACTCTGGACTGGGTCGTTCCTGAAGATCTGCGGGACCAGCCGGCTGTCGTGGGCGGGGTAGCGCTTGAGACTACTTACGGAGATTACCAGCACGAAATGGATATGATAAATAAAGCGTTTCTTGAGGTCCTCATCGAAGGTGATGCAGAAGGAAGAGGCTTCTCCTATCCGATTCCAACTTACAATATTACCAGGAATTTCAACTGGGATAGTGAAAACGCTGCACTTCTTTTTAAAATGACCGGAAAATATGGAACTCCTTATTTCCAGAACTTTGTCAATTCAACTCTGGATCCCAGCGATGTGCGTTCCATGTGCTGCAGATTGCAATTAGACAAAAGAGAGTTGCGCAACAGAGGGGGTGGTCTTTTCGGTTCTGATGAATTTACCGGTTCCATCGGTGTAGTAACCATAAATCTCCCCAGAATCGGTTACCTGTCAACCACCAGAGATGAATATTTCCGTCAGTTGGATCATTATATGGATCTGGCCAGGGATTCACTTGAGACAAAACGGAAAGTTATAAGTAAATTGATGGATCAAGGGCTTTTCCCTTATACTCAGAGATATCTCAGACACTGGAATAACCACTTCTCAACTATCGGACTGATCGGTATGAACGAATCAACCCAGAATTTTATGGGTAAAAGTCTGATGGAGCCGGAGGCCAGAGAGTTTGCTAAGGAAGTACTTTTGTATATGAGGGAGAGACTGGTTAAATATCAGGAAGAGACCGGGCATCTTTTTAACCTGGAGGCTACTCCCGGTGAAGGGACTTCATACAGACTGGCAAAAAGCGATAAAGAGAAGTTTTCACGTATGATAATTCCGGGTGAAAACAACCCCTTTTACACCAACTCCACTCAACTTCCGGTGAACGCGACTGAAGACATCTTTGAAGCTCTTGATCTGCAGAATGATATTCAGAAGCTCTACACCGGCGGAACCGTATTTCACGCATTTATAGGTGAATCGATTGATGATGTGGATGTTTGTAAAAAACTGGTAAGAAAAATTGCAGAAAATTATGAGATCCCTTATTTCACCATTTCTCCGACTTTCTCTATCTGCAGTAATCACGGCTATATTAAAGGTGAACATTTCTCATGTCCGAACTGCTCGGAAGAAACCGAAGTGTATTCACGTATTGTAGGGTATTACCGACCGGTACAGAACTGGAACAACGGTAAAAAGTCCGAGTTCAGTCATCGTAAAACCTACAAAAATCATCAACTGGTATCTTCTCCTTTGCATCCGGTTATCGATGCCACAATCATCAATCAGGAAGTAGCATGTCCGGCGGTTTCAAAGGAATAAGCGGCTGGCAGAAAAACTCCTTTATCGATTTTCCGGGGACGGTTTCGACCGTCCTTTTTTTTGAAGGCTGTAATCTACGCTGTCCATATTGTCACAATCCGGATATTGTATTAAGGAAACTACCTCATATTTCCTGGAATTCTATTCAAAGCTATCTTGACAGGAGAAAGGGAATCGTCGAAGGAGTTGTGCTCAGTGGAGGTGAACCCACTCTGTATGATTTTTTACCCGATCTGGTCAAAGAACTCCGTGAGGATGGCTTTCTGGTAAAGATAGATACCAATGGAACAAATCCTGAAATGATTCGCAAATGCAAACCTGATTATCTGGCTCTGGATATCAAAACCGATCCGCTTAGATATGTAGAGTTGGGATGTAAAGATTTGCAATTCGGAGAAAAATTGAAGGACACACTTGATATAGTCAAGTCCATGGGTTATGCCTCTGAAGTACGGATTACTATGGCTTCGCCTTTTATAAATGAAACAGTGATCTTTCGGATTGCAGAGATGCTTATTGGAGTAAAAAAGGTGTTTCTGCAACCTCTTAAAATAACCGGTATGCTTCTGGACCCCTCATTTGGCCCGCAAAATGTGATAACCTCCGGAGATATTAGTGCTTTCAGGGATATAATAGCTGCCGGAGTGGAAAGTTGCATTGTTAGAGGAGAATCTTGAGCCGCCAGATGATGAATATTTTGAAATCACTACAGTCCGTTTTGTATCTCAAGAGAATAATTGTTCTGTTGTCTTTCCGTGGATTCCCGTTTAATTATCAATGTATAGAAATCCTGGAACTGGAACTATAAAATTTTAATACTATTCTATAGCAGCAGAACAGGGCACTCTATTGGAGAAAAGCTGAACCGAACTGATATTTCTGCTCTTTAGTAATGCGATCAGATCTTCAAACGCTTTACCAACCATCATGGGTTCATGTGCGTCCGAGCCCAGAGTTACCGGGACGTTGTAAAGCTGTATCTGATCAAGAAAGAACATGAATGGATCGAAGGATTCTGTAATACAGTGGGATCTTGACCAGATATAACCATTGGCATTGATCTCGATGCAGCGATTAAGGCGCGCGGCTGTGTATACAGTTTCTGCGATTTCCTTTAAAATATCATCATGAGCATTAAGCGGATATGCAACATGCCGCCAGATAAAATCCAGGTGTGCCAGAGAATCACACTGTGAGGAATTCAGTGCTGAGCGGGCCAGTCTGAAGTACTCTTTGTAAATGGCAAGGGCGTCAGTATTTCTGGAAAACGAGGAGACATGTTCCCAGCTGAATTTGGGGATGCAATGGACAGAACAGAGGATAAAATCCAATTTGTAATTATTGATAATAGGCTCAAGAAGATCTTCGGCTCCTTCGATATAGTCAACTTCCAGGCCGATTTTTATGGAGATCTCCCTGCTGAAAATCTCCTGTAAATCTGACAGCTCCGAGAAATAACGGGCCACATACTTTTCATCCATACCCCAGTCCCAGTATCTGCGCTTCTGACTCTTACTCAGATAGTATCTGCCCAGATGATCCGCAAATCCTATTTCATGTAAACCTGAACGGATTGCCGATTCCACATATTGAATTGTTTTGCCATGAGCATGGCCACAATAAGGGGTATGTATGTGATAATCTGCCAGCATCAGACAGGATTCCTAAACTGTCAGCTCAAAATTGCCAGCATCGCCATACACCATAGAGCGTTCCAGTAACGGATCGACGTATTCAGCAATAAATTCTCTGACCTGAACAGGTGCTCTTCCCACAAAATCTGAAACATTAAGTAGTGCATCCAGATCACTTTTGGAAAGGCCGAAAAGTGGATCGGCTACAATTCTGTTAAGAAGATCGTTTGGCTTTCCCTCCATTTTAACCAGACGGGCAGATTCCATGGAATGGGTCCTGATGTGTTCATGCAATTCCTGGCGGTCACCTCCTTTTTTCACTCCTGCCATTATTATGGATTCGGTAGCCATAAAAGGAAGTTCCTCGTTAATATGCTTCTGGATCACATTCGGGTATACAACCATTCCATCGCAAACATTGTCCGCAATTAATAGAGAGGCATCTGCAGCCAGAAACATTTCCGGAATTGAAAGCCGCTTGTTTGCCGAATCATCCAGAGTTCGCTCAAACCATTGCTCAGCTGCAGTCATTGCCGGAGATTGATTCAAAGTCATGATGTAACGGCAAAGTGAGGTTAGTCTTTCTGATCTCATCGGATTACGTTTATAAGCCATGGCCGATGAACCGATCTGGCCTTTCTCAAAAGGTTCCTCTATCTCTTTAAGATGCTGCAGAAGGCGGATGTCATTAGCCATTTTATGAAGCGATTGCGCCAGACCGCAAAGTAGTGATGCTGCCTGGGAATCCAGTTTACGTGTGTATGTCTGACCGGACACCGGGACTATCCTCTCAAAACCCATTTTTGCAGAAACCATTATATCCAGCTTCTTCACTTTCTCATGATCTCCCTCAAACAAAGATAGAAAGCTGGCCTGAGTACCTGTGGTTCCTTTAACCCCCCGGAAAGGGAGTCTGGACAGAAACAGCTCTATCTCTTCGAAATCCAACAGAAGGTCATAAAGCCACAAACATGCCCTTTTTCCCACAGTGGTAAGTTGTGCCGGCTGAAAATGGGTAAAACCCAGAGTTGCCAGTTCTGCGTGTCTGGAAGCAAACTCTTTAAGTTTACTGATAACTCCACGCAAACGGATGAGGACCAGTTTCAATCCATCGCGAATCTGTATAAGATCAGTATTATCACCCACATATGCACTGGTAGCCCCCAGATGAATGATCGGTTTGGCTTTGGGACAACAGGTTCCAAACGTGTACACATGAGCCATAACATCATGTCTGGTTTTAGCTTCAAAACTGCGGGCCAGATCAAAATCAATATCATAGATATGAGACTTCATCTCGCTAATCTGTTCATCAGAGATTGGGAGCCCAAGCTCTTTTTCACACTCTGCCAGGGCAATCCAAAGTTTTCTCCAGGTGGAGAATTTATTTATAGGGGAGAAAATATAGGACATGTCTGCTGATGCATACCGTTCCAGTAACGGGTTTTGATACTCTTTCAGTGAATCTTGACACATTGAAAAAATCCTTCTGTTTTTTGTGGGGCACTAAACCCATTAATATACAATCTGCCTGAATTATATCGTTCAGGACTATTTTCTTTCTCGAATTATTGTGCGATATGAAAGCCAGAATATCCAGCTGACTTATTCTGGTAATTAACGGCACTCAAAAATTGTATTTGTACTGTGAACTCTCCCTATTCATTATTCAACCAATGTCAGAAAGTAGATAATTCTTTAAATAAGACTTGAAAGAGTTCTCACTCATAGTTATTTTCTCTTATCGAGAAAGCAGACCCATCCAAAAATGCATTAAAGCGGGGTGAATATGAAAATTCAGGCGGTAAAAACTCTCTTTGTCGTTCTGATTACCATTTTTATGGTATCAGCTCAATCGATTGAGGAACTGATGGTTTCCGGCCAACAATTGCTGGAAAGAGGTGCCTACAGTGAGGCTGTAACGGCTTTCAGGCAGGTTACCAGCAGAGAACCCTATAATTTTGAAGCCCAATATAACCTGGGATACGCATATTTGGGTTGGGGAAGGTACTCCAATGCGGTTGAAGAATTTAAGAAAGCTATGCGAATACAAAACCGCAATTCTGCTCTCTGGGGTAATCTGGCCATAGCTTATGAACAGTTGGGGCGAAGTCAGGATGCTATCAATGCATTGTATCAGGCTGTGCAGCTGGACCCGCAGAATGTTAACGCGCGCATGAATCTGGCCACTTCCTATGCCAATGCCAATCATTATAAAGAGGCAATAGCTCAGTATAAACAGGTCATTTCAATTGATGGTGTTCATGAGGAGGCTTTAGTTAACATATCAAAATGTTACATTGCTGTAGGTAATTACGAAGAGGCAAAAAAATATCTCAAACAGGCCAGCATCGCAAATCCCAAAAGTGGAGCCGCACACTGGGAACTGGGCAATATTTACTGGAAAAGAGATAAGGATATCGACAAAGGTATAGCTGAGTACAAGCTGGCCATCTCGGTCGAGCCCGAAAATGATGAGCTCTATGATAATCTGGCTTTGGCTCTGGAAGAAAAAGGTAAGAAGGAAGAGGCTCTGGAGGTTTGGAAAAAGTGCATGGCCTATTGCTCTGATGCCTTACGCAAAGAGAAGATTCAGGACCGGATCGACCGGCTCCAGTATGGTTCAAAACCGGGAACTGAAGAAGCCGGCGGACCGGCAATGAAAATGGCAACTAAAAATCAGATCGATGAGTTGAAAAAAGAGCTTCGTAAAAATGAAGGTGAAAGTGGTTCACAGCAGCGGATCAAGGCAGCACCTGTAAATATTATGGATGATCTTAATGATCTCAGTGAGGAAAAAGAAACCAAGCCGCTTGATCTAAAGGATGAAGCCAAAAAGAGGGCAAAGAAGTAAACCACTTTTGTTAAACTATAATTCATATCGGAATTATATCAGAAAAAGATTCGGGAAGCCGGTACTTAAAATCCCGATAAATGGCGGGTTCAACTGCCCTAATAGAGATGGCACCAAAAGCAGGAGCGGGTGCCATTTCTGTGATAATGTTTCATTCAGTCCTGCAGCAGACAATAAACTCTCACCTGTAGAGCAGCTTCTCTCTGCCATCGGAAGAGCACCCAGGTTTGATCTGTTTATCCCTTATCTTCAGCCTTTTTCCAATACCCACGGATCAGTTGGTCTACTGCGGTCTGTTTACGAACCATTACTGGAAATCCCTAAAGTAACCGGGCTGGCTATTGGCACCCGGCCGGATTGTTTCACGGATGATATTTTTGAGTATCTGAAAGAGTTATCTGCCCGCACCTATCTGAGTGTAGAACTGGGACTGCAGAGTTCTCATGATAGCACCCTGAAGATGATTAACCGTCATCACAGCTTTGCTGATTTTGTTAATGCTGTGGAGAGGCTGGCTATTTGCGGAATAGAAATTGTTGCTCACGTTATGCTGGGTCTTCCTGGTGAAGATGCTCAGATGATGGCTCAGACTGCCGAAAGGCTTGCCGGGCTGCCTGTATCAGGTGTTAAAATTCACCAGCTTATGGTAATTAAAGATACCAGAATAGATGAGTGGTACCGGGATGGGTCTTATACTCCTCTTTCCATCGGGGCTTATGCACAACTGCTGGGTGATTTCTTATGCCGTTTACGGCCAAATCAGTATATCCATCGTATAATGGCGGATTCAAAGCCTGAGTTTGGACTGATAGCACCAGAATGGAGCTCTCAAAAAAGCGCATCGGTGACCTTCCTTCATGAGTATTTGATAAATGCAGGAATGGTTCAGGGTGCTAAATGCAAGTGCTGACTGGATATTAGATAAGTCCCAGCTTTTTCATTTTTCTCCAGACCGTAGTCCTGTCTACACCTAACCGTCTTGCGGCTTCGGACTGATTACCATTACATTCCCTGAGCACAGCCTTGAAAATCTCATCTGTTAGTGGCGGCCTTTTCTGATAATAATAATCTGATATCGGCGGTTTATTCTGACGCTCCGGAGAACAAATATTTTTGCGGAGTTCCACTTTGCGGATTTCCAGTGGAAGGTCGAAAATATCGATTCTGGTTTCCTGGCAGGTGACAAAGGCATGCTCTATGGCGTTTTCCAGCTCTCTGATATTTCCAGGCCAGCAATAATCCATCATGGTCACTGCAGCATCATGGGTAAGCCCCTGAATTGCTTTACCGGTTTCCAGGTTGAATTTATTAATAAAATGGTCGATCAGCGGGCCGATGTCCTCTTTGCGTTCGCGTAATGGTGGAATGTGAATAGGGAATACCTTGAGCCGGTAATAAAGATCTTCTCTGAAAACCCCTTCATTAACCAGTTTACGAAGATCACGGTGGGTAGCAGCAATAATTCTTACATCGGATTTGCGGGTAATATTTTCGCCAACCCTCTCAAACTCTTTTTCCTGCAGAAACCGCAGGAGTTTCACCTGAATCAGAGGGGAGAGTTCCCCGATTTCATCCAGAAAAAGAGTACCTCCGTCAGCCATTTCAAAGCGGCCTGTTTTGTCCTTGATTGCTCCTGTAAATGCACCTCTGGCATGACCAAACAGTTCACTTTCCAGAAGAGTCTCCGGAAGAGCTGAACAGTTTAACTTTATAAAGGGACCATTACTGCGTGGGCTGTTTTCATGAGTGGCAAGTGCTGCCAGTTCTTTTCCGGTTCCAGTCTCTCCTGTAATGAGTACTGTCGCATTTGATGCAGCTGCAAGTTCAATAAGGTTAAAGACATCCTGAATTACCTGACTTTTTCCTACAATTCTGCCCAATTGCTCTCTTCTGCCGGTATTCTGTTCCAGCTGGTGAAGTCTTTGCTCAGTTTTTTTCAGAATTGAAATGTCAGTAATGGTTTCCACTGCACCCACAACATTTCCTTCACCATCTTTAAGAACACGTGCATTTTTCAGAACTGGAATGGTTTTCCCAGACTGGTGAAGAAGTAAGCATTCGGTGCTGGTGATTTCTCCCTTTGAAAAAAGGTTGCACTCCGGTGGAGGGGTGCAGAGTTCTTTCATTAATGTGCAGCATTTCTGGCCAATAAGCTCTGCGGAGTTCTTTCCAGTCATCGATTCCAGAGCCTTGTTACAGTAGCGGATATTTCCCTGTTGATCAGTTATAAAAAGACCTTCAGCAAGGGTTTGAAGAATCGATTCCAGGCATTGAGCAGTGATTTGATGACCTGCCAGGCATTGCATTTTTTCACTCCTTTGTTGCAGTTTGTGCAATATCGGTGTTGCACTATTGCAATGCAATATACGATGTTCTCACAAAATTCACAAGAGGCGGCTAATAAGCCGGATGTAATCTGGCATACCTGTTGCATATAATGCTGGGTGGAAAAGAAACTTTCATAAATATAGAGGAGGGAATATGGCAGCAGCGACAACAGATGCCACATTTAAAAAGGATGTTATCGAATCCGATTTACCGGTTTTGGTTGATTTTTGGGCGCCTTGGTGTGGACCATGCAGAATGGTGGGGCCGATTGTAGAAAGGATAGGGGAGAAGATGGCTGGCAAAGTCAATGTATTTACGGTTAATGTAGATGAGAATCCGGTTGTATCAAGTCAATATGGAATAACCGGGATTCCTACTGTAATTATATTTCGTAAAGGTCAAGTGGAAAGAGAGTTTGTAGGGGTTCAGCCGGAGCAAGTGTATCTGAATGCTTTGAATGTCTGAGCTTTTTGCAAATGAGGTGTGGAGAGGGCGCCTTAACTGCAATAAAAGCCGGCAGTCAAACGAAAAAAGGTGAAAGAGCAGGTTTTCACCTTTTTTTTCGGAAAAAATAAATCTATTTGTCTGTTTATGAGGGTAAAATGAAAAAGATTCTGGTAGTAGGTGGGGTGGCCGGAGGCGCCAGTTTTGCCGCACGCATGCGTAGGCTCGATGAAAAAGCGCAGATAATAATGTTTGAAAAAGGGGAATATATCTCTTTTGCCAATTGTGGTCTCCCGTACCATATTGGAGAGACGATCAAAGAAAGAGAAACACTTCTGATTCAGACACCTGATCAGTTCACCACCCGTTTTAAAGTTGATGTCAGGATTAAATCCGAAGTAACTGCCATTGATACGGTTTTGAAAAAAGTCACTGTAAAAAGTGGTGAAAATCAATACGAAGAATCCTACGACTATCTGGTGCTTTCTCCTGGAGCAGCTCCAGTACGTCCACCAGTTGCAGGGATCAACAGCAGTAAAGTTTACACATTACGCACATTGCCGGATATGGACTGCATAAAGAAAGAAGTGGACAGTGGTAAAATCAATAAAGCAGCAGTTATCGGAGGAGGATTTATAGGGCTGGAGATGGCTGAGAATCTGAAGCTTCGGGGACTGCAGGTGGTTCAGATAGAGATGATGGATCAGGTTTTTGCTCCTGCCGACAGGGAGATGGCTCAGATTTTACATCAGCACCTTCAGCTTAACGGGATACGTCTGTTGCTTAACAATGGAGTGGAAAATTTTACCGATAAGAAAGATGGCACACTGGACATAGGCCTCAAGAGTGGTGACGTCCTGAACGTGGATATGGCGATTCTGGCGATAGGTGTGAAACCGGATACCCGTTTTGCAAAGGAGGCCGGGATAGAGGTCAATGAGCGTGGGGCCATAATTGTAGATAACCACATGAGGACAAACATCAAGGATATCTTTGCGATAGGAGATGCGGTGGAGGTTACTGATCTGGTTTCCGGTCAGAAAGTGCATATCCCGCTTGCGGGTCCGGCAAACCGTCAGGGAAGAATCGTGGCCGATAATATCAACGGAACTGAAACGGTTTACAAGAATACTCAGGGAACTGCGATCTGTAAAATATTCGACCTGACTGCAGCAGTCAGTGGAATAAATGAAAAGACAGCAAGAAAACTGGGTATTGCTTACCTCAAATCCTATACCCATTCTTCTAACCATGCGGGATATTACCCTGGCTCCTATCCCATGTCGGTTAAAATATTATTCACTCCTGATACGGGCAGGCTTCTTGGTGCGCAGGTGATTGGCAAAACAGGGGTAGACAAAAGAATAGACATATTTGCTACTGCAATACGGCATGGGTTGACTGTACAGGACCTGGGCGAACTTGAGCTCTCCTATGCCCCGCCTTATGGCAGTGCCAAAGATGCTATCAATATTGCCGGTTTTACTGCTCAGAACATTCTGGATGGTAAAGTTAAAATGTTTTATCCTGAGGATCTGGAATTTATGTGCAAAAACGGTACGCTTCTTGATGTGCGCACAGAGTTGGAGCATGAACAGGGAGCTATTAACGGTTCCATAGTCATTCCGCTGGACCAACTCAGGCAACGCATGGGTGAGCTGGATAAGAGTAAACCTGTATTGGTTTATTGCCAGATTGGGGTGCGGGGTTACCTTGCCACGCGCATACTGGGCCAGAATGGTTTTAATGCATATAATCTTTCCGGTGGCTATAAAACTTATTCCACATTCTTTAAAACCGGGTTGGAAACCGAATATATTGAGCCCTTTAAAAAGTCTTTCTGTTCTTCATTTGACTCAGGCACCAATCAAGTCAGTGCTACAATGGATGTTGATGCTTGTGGGTTACAGTGTCCTGGTCCTATTATGAAGCTTAAGGCCGCAATCGATAAAATCCGGGAGGGAGAAACTGTGCAGATAAGGGCTACCGAGCAGGGATTTATTGCGGATATTCCATCGTGGTGCAACAGAACCGGAAATTCACTTTTATCTTTAGCAAACAGTGAAGGAGTCTATACTGCGCTAGTGAAAAAGGGTAAGGCTCCGGATATGTGCAGGATTTCAGAAGAGAAGAAAAACAGTAAAACCATGGTGGTTTTCTCAAATGACTTCGATAAAATGATGGCTGCTTTTATTATCGCTAATGGAGCTGCTGCAACCGGAGCAGAGGTGACCATGTTTTTTACATTCTGGGGGCTTAATCTGTTACGCAAAAAAGAAAAAGTTCCGGTCAGAAAGAATCTGATGGAAAAAATGTTTTCGTTGATGATGCCCAGAGGTGCTTCAAAGTTAAAGCTATCCAGAATGCATATGGCGGGAGTGGGTACTTTTATGATACAGCAGGTTATGAAGCATAAAAATGTGTACTCATTAGCACGCTTGATAGAAGAGGCCAGAAAAAGCAGCATTAAATTCGTAGCTTGTTCTATGTCAATGGATATCATGGGTATTAAGAAAGAAGAACTCATTGATGGAGTAGAGATTGGGGGAGTGGCAACTTACCTGGAGAGGGCTGATCAATCCAGTCACAATCTCTTTATTTGACGTCTGTCACCATTGGTTAAAAATCAAATGGTATACGTTCCCACCAGGTGCTGTGCCAGAAGTTAGTGCAGACAATGTTATGAGTTTTTTATTTATTTGGGAAAATTACTTAGGATAGAAGAGTGAGACTGTTTTATATGCCCAGGGCCGGAATCGAACCGGCACCCCGTTTTCACAGGAGCGGATTTTAAGTCCGCAGCGTCTACCTATTCCGCCACCCGGGCGGCCTATAAAAACAGTTCCTTAATATGGGTTACGATTCTTTAAAAGGCAAGAGAAAAAAAATAGTGGTGGATCTCCACGAATTGGAATATCCACCACAAATTTAGAGAGCTCAGATGATTTTTTCTTCTACTAGCTTTTCCACTGCTTTATAGAGTTTTGATTCCAGGGGATAGCCGTTATGTTTGATTTTTGTTCGTATCTCCTCCACCAGCTCGATTCTTACATCAGGAATCGAGTTAACTACTTCAGTTAATTTCTGAAGACTTTGCGAAGTTTCAGAGAATTCCACCTGCTCACTTGGAACAGCCGCCAATTTTTCCGGGGCAGCCTTCCTGCCGCTTTTTGCGGTAGATTCTAAAGGTTTGGCCCCGTAAGCTGCACTAACCGATTTAATCTGCATTGCTTACCTGCCTTTCGTGTTAGGGAGCTTCTTCCTTCCCTGGAAGTCTTTCCGTCCCTGGAGTTTCTCCCTTGTGATCCATTATATTTATCGGTAACAACTTAGAAATTCTTGAGTTAAAAATAGGTGAGAGAGCAATTTATTGAAACAGGTTATAGAAGCTACTGTCCAGCTCAATTAAAAAATCCCCAATCTGAAGTTCTTCTTTCCAGTTCTGCATATTCAAAAATCAAAAATTCCCAATCTCAAATTCTTTTCTCGTCCTATCCCAAAAATCAAAAATTTTCAGTCTCAAATTCTTTTTCCATTCCTGTCCCAAAAATCAAAAATTTTCAAACTCAAATTCTTTTTCCGTTCCTATCCTAAAAATCTCAAATCAAAAATCTCAAATCTGAAATTCTTTACAGGTCTATTACCAGGATAGTGATATCGTCGTCAGGCACAGAAGTGTCACCGCTGAAAGTTTTCTGATCTGAAAGTATCAGGTCCACAGCCTGTTCCGGCGGAACATCCAGAGTTTTAAAACAGCATTCGGTAAGCTTTTCTACACCATACATCTCATCAGAGCTATTTTTGGCTTCGATAAGTCCATCGGTGTAAAGAACCAGGCGAACATTTCCTGGATCATAGCTTAGCTGGCACTCAGAGAGCATCATGTCAGGGAATACTCCCATAAAGAGGCCATCGGCCTTGATACGGGAGCTGGTTTTGGCAGCACGATCAAAAAGGAGGATTGGACAATGGCCGGCAGAAGTATAGCGGATCTGATGATTGGTAGTGTCCAGAACTGCATAAAAAATAGTGACGAAATTGTCGGTTTTTACTTCAGATAGGAAGGTCTGATTAATCCGTTCCAGGGTTTTCTGGGGAGATTGTTCATTGGCAGCAAATGTTTTAAGCAGAATCTTAGCCATGGACATAATTAGAGCGGATGCCACACCATGTCCGCTCACATCGGCTACGACCAGCCCAAAGACTCCGGGAGCGATGCTGAATACATCGTAATAATCTCCTCCCACTGCATCTGCAGACAAATAGCGGGCACCTAGTGAAAATGCAGAAGTGTTTTCAAGGTCCTGAGGAAGCAGGCCTTGTTGGATAGTACGGGCGTGTTCAAGATCGCCTCTGATCTTTGCCTGGGCCAGTTGAAGATCTTGGTTGACCAGTTTGAGTTTATGGTTTGCCTGTTGGAGGCCTATATTTGCCTGGTCCAGATCATTAAGGATTCTGAAGTTATCAATGACTATACCTGCCATGTTCAGTATTGCAGTGAGAGTGGTGATATTATCGCTGGAGATAGGCACGTCACTACTGTTACGATCCATCCATAGAACACCTTCTGCCTTGAAGCAAAAACAGTGGATGCAACTTGCGCGTCTCTGGTTTTCGGACGTGGCGTGGGTCTGTTGAGCAGCACCTGCAATGCTCCAGCAGTATGGGTTAAAACTGCTGTAAGCCGGGCACATTGTGCGGTTACATGATTTTGCTTCCCAGCATTTCTTATTCAGTTTACTTATCAGTGGAATTACCAGATATGACTTGGAGTTAAGTTGCTGTAAGAAAAGGTCTTCCTTATCGGGTGTTTCGACCAGTATATGCCTGTTAAGAAAAAGTGCATCGGTAATCTCTCCTCCTTCAAAGCCCAGAGGAATTGAAAGCGGTTTGGTTTCCTCTTCACTTATGCCCACCTGGTAACCTGGCAGCAGGCAGAATTTTTCTTTATCTATTTTGAAAAGGATTACCCGGTCAAACTCAATAATCTCCTGAATTGCCAGAAGGACTGTTTTGATGATGCTTTCAAAGTCGGTACAGGAGTGGAGGACTTTGGTAAGTTCGTGAATGAGTGATGTATTCATCAGTTGAGATTTAAGCAACTCATTCTGCTCATTGAGGTGTTTGATGAATTCTCTGGTTTCATCCTTTTTCATTTTTTTTCTCCATAATAGCCAAAATATATGCCCATAGCTGACGAATTTAAAATTTTAGCGATCTGGAATCGCTAAGAAGCTGCTTTTTCTTGACTTTTCCCCGCCAGAGGAAACATTTTTGTATACTTGGTAATCTATGCATCGCTGATATCAATATTCTAACATAACGCTGGCATAATTTACCAGCATGTTTATTTAAGGAGGACTGATTGAATATCAAACACAATAAGCATAAACAGGAGTTGAGGGAAGATCCTGTAATGGATTGGATACTTAACGCCAAAGACAATGTCGTGAAATACAGGAGCCTAGTAATTGGCATTGCCGTTGGGATTCTGGTTATATTTGGTGCTTCTCTTACTTTAAAACAGGTCAATGCCACCAAGCAGAAAAATGCATTGAGCTCATTTGGCGAAGCAATGCTGGCGTATCAGGATAAAAACTACGATAAGGCGATTGAGAAGTTTTCTGCCACAGTGAACAGTTATGGTTCGACTCCCCAGGCTGTTTTTGGCTCATATATTCTGGGCAGTATCTATTTTGAGCAGCAAAAATATGAGGAAGCTATTAATTGGTATAAAAAAGCGGTGACTTCCAAAAAGTCTGCACAATTTGTAAGTGGACAGGCTTTGGAGGGGATTTCTGCCTGTTATGAAAACCTGGGGAAGGCAGATGAAGCAATCAGATATCTGGAAGAGGCACTGGATGATGCGCGGGTTAAGCATCGTCATTCTGCCATAAGATGGAAGATCGCTCTATTAAGCAGCTCTAATAATGTTGAAAAGGCAAAGAATCTCTGTAAAGAGATAATGGCGGATACAGCTGCAGGGGAATATCATCAGAAAGCTGAAAATCTTCTGACAACATTTCAATTAAAGACTGCCGGATAAGTTTTTTCCGGAATTCGTGCCTTAAAACCAGACAAATTTAAAACACCCTTTGGAGGCTATGTGAAAATATTATTGTTGGATGATACACAGAAAAGAAAGGCTCAGCTGAAGGATGCGATTCAGAAGCAGCATGAGATTATTGACTGTACAAGCAGCAACGAGCTGATGACTGCAATCGAGTCGGTTAAGCCGAATCTGTTTCTTCTGGATATGGGGACCTGGAAAAAGGGGAAAGCTATTTACAACTACTTTCATATCGGTAAAAAGCTTGAAAACGTACCGGTTATACTATATAATGCTGAAGAGGATGCATATTTTATAACCGATCGGGCTCGACATGAAAAAGATCGTATCCTTTCAAATCCAACTGAAATCGAGACCATCATCGATACGGTGCAACAGATAATGTAAAGTGGTTGATAAATGGGTGTAAGGGCCAAAAACGCTCTGATTTTTGCCGATACTGACAACGGTGGAATCATACATATCGCAAATATCAAGGGCGGAGTGGGAAAATCAACTGTCGCTACCAATCTGGCAGCATCTCTTTCCAAAAGAGGTCCTACACTGATAATAGATCTGGATGTTCAGGGAAGTGCCACAGTCGCACTGGGGCACAAAACTGAAACTCCGGCACTCTGTTCATGGGAACTTTTCCGCAGACGGTATTCAGTCAAACAGGTCTCACGGGCTGAATCATTATTCCGCAAAACCCGTGATCTTTTAAATATTAAAAATAATGAACTGATAGATAAAGCCCTCAAGGCTATGTCCATCACTTCTCTTGTCAATAATATTCACCCTGGCCTGGATTTAATTCCTGCCGGTTCAGATCTTTTCAAAACACCTTCAAGACTGCAGCTGGAAAATCTGGTAACTAATCTGAACTCCTGCCGGGAATATTACAAATACATCATTATTGACACTCCTTCTGTTTGGAATTCACTGACTAAGTATCTTTACTTGCATAGTGATCTCAATCTTATTCCGGTTACTTTAAATGCGTTATCCACCAAGAGTCTCCGGGATTATTTGTCAAACGTGAGCATGCTCTCAGAACGCAACCCCGCACTGCGAATCCGGATCATAAAAAATGAGGTTTTCGGTAATCTGGAATCTAAAGTAAAAGGTAAGACCCGCACCATGAGTGAAAACCGTAAATACCTGGAAAACCTCTGTGAGCAGGTCTCTTTTGAAGGTAGTAACGGTGTTTCATTACTTCCTCAAGCAATCATGTTTGATCTTGAAATTCCAGAATCTGCCATTGTAAGGGATGCACAGGATGAAGGTAAGCCACTGGAGTTTTACAATAAAAATGCTGCAGCTACCAAAGCCTTTGATGAGTTGGCCAAACGGGTGCAGTATGTTCTAAATACTCCGGTTCCGGTGGTTAGTAATAAAAAAACAATGATACTGGAAGCTATTCCCAAGGTTTTTGCGGTTGCGGCATTAATGATAATTTACGGAACTAATACCCGGATCGCTGAGTCGTCTGCTCCCCGGCCGGTTGCTCCTCAACAGCTGACTATTGCTAAAAATGAGATCTACAGTCATAAATTCAGTCAGGGTGAGTCTATCTATAAGTTGGCCAAATTCGCTATCTGTCATTTCAGAGCTGTTGTTCCCAGTATTGAAGAAGTCAATCAATATGTTCTGGAAGTGGTTTCCACCCACAATCTTACCCGTCTTGAAGGGGAAGCGAAAATTAAAATCCCTGACCGTATACCGGATGGTTTGATGCTTGATTTTTATCCACCTCAGAGAATTAAAAACCCAGAAGAAAAGCAGCTTTTACCGGTTTATCAGTTTTTTAAGACTATGGTTAATGATTCACTGTCCTACATAACCGGTGACTGGTGCGAGAGAGGTACTGGTGGAGGTCAGCCACATTATGGTATAGATGTAGCTGCACAGTATGGTTCGGAGATTGTATGTCCCATAGACGGTGAGGCCTATCTGCTTACAAACGCAACAGCGGGAAGAACTGTAGGCGTTGTAGCTGATGGTATGGTGATTTTCTTTGCCCACATGGACAAGAGATTTGTTAAAAGCGGAGCAAAAGTCAGAAAGGGCGAAATTCTGGGGACTGTAGGCATGACCGGAAGAACCAGCGGTCCTCATGCTCACATCGGATATGGAATACATACCGAAACCAGCAGTGATATTTCTTTTGGAAAAAGAAAATTCCGGGTAACCGATCCCAAACTGTTTTTTTACCGTCAGATGTTTGTCAATAAGCTCAGATCAAACGCCAGCTAATCTATCTTCCGCATCACACATTTCACAATCATATATCCTGAATCCTGTTCTTAACTCCAAAATCTGAAATCTTAGACTTATAACCTAAAAATCAGATAATACACATTTGTAACTTAACACAAAATTGTTGTTTTTAAAAGCTACAGATTTGTCCGCTTACCATTAAAATTCCACATTCTTACCTGAAAACTAAAAAAACGGTTAATGGCATAGCAGTTGCATAATATGCCAGCGAAATCGCAGCTGTGTAACAGAAATACTTTATTGTACCAGAACATCATAAGAAGGGAAGAGTATGACAAAGAAGATATCAGTATTGCTGATGGGAGGTTTGTTTACAGCTTTGAATGCAGCTGGTCCGCAGATTGATTTTAGCGGATATCTTGATGCGGATGTATGGGCCGATTTAACCGGTAAATACTATGTGAATAGTGAGCTGGATCTGGGCATGTCATTGAAATTCAATGAGAAGGTAAGTGCGAATGTCTACGCTACGGTTAATTCTGCCAATAATGCCAACGTGGCAGGAAGAGTCCCTGCTGGTGTGGGAAATTCTTCTGACAGATGGCTGGATCTGAAGTTTGACGGCTTTGATCTGACCTTCTCCGGGGCATTTGGCACTTTATCCGTTGGGGATCTGGTTTACCAGTTCGGAAAATTCAACTATTATTATTACAAAAGATTAAGCATGATCACTTCAGAAGGATTTACCAGAGGTATCAGATACAGCATCGGAAATGATAAAATTACACAGGAATTATCTGCCGGTATTTCAGATCTGGATGAAACAATTGCTGATGTCCAGGGGGTTACTAATCTGAGTCTTGCAGAAAATCATTCTTTTTGTCTGAATTATGGTATCCAGAATAATTCACAGATAAGTTTTAATGCTGGAAGTAAAGTTTTTGCAGGTGCAGAATATCAGGCAAAATTCGGAGAGATTCTATCTCTGAAAGCCGATTTTGGTTATACCAGTCTACCTGGAGATGAGCGTAAGAACATCTTTACTCTTCTTATAGAGCCATCGTTGAGTTTTGGGAAATTTACCACTGCAATGACTGCATACACCATGCTCGATCCGGATTCTGCAAATACCGATCTGATGTCTTCCCCGTTATTTGGTATCGGTGATGAATTTTTCTTCTATGTGGAGCCTGGATACTCTTTTACAGATAAATTCGCTGTAGGATTACCTCTGGAAATCCATGGAATGGATTTGGAAAACAGGGATGATAATGCGTTCTGGGCAGTTCCAACTTTCTACATCTATCCAACTGGAAATGTTCAGTGGTGGTTGTGGGGGCAGGTGGTGGTACCTATGGCTGGAAAGGTGACCGGAGATAATCTTATGTATGGCATAGGTTCAGAAATTATCGTCAGCTTTTAATTCAAAATCATAAGTAGGTCCGGATAATTTTACCTGTATATGACTTTGAAATGTGTGCAATGATGTAACTTCCGGAGTGTGGAAACGGTTTAAAAGAGAATGCAGAAAGTAAAAGTATATAACATTAACGCTTGTCTCTCATCTCTTTTAATCCAACCATACTCCAGGTTGAGAGCTTAAATTTTTAAGTAAAAATTTCGGACAGTAGTGTCCGGTTAATTTAATAAAAGATTATGCAAAAAACAGCTTGATATTTGGAATTTCAGACCAGAAAGCACCAAATCACAAATCTTAAATTACAAACAAAACCCAAATTACAATACCCAAATTCTAAACAGGGTTGACCTGGCAATGAGCCAGTTTCAAGAAGACAAGGAGGTTTTCCGGAGTAAGATTTAACCGAATCACTCCGTAGTGCTTGGGAGTCCCTTAAATAAGGACGATCTGAC
>JAEZKP010000076.1 GCA_023436145.1 Fibrobacterota bacterium
GTCACAGGGTTATTCTGAAAACAACACAGGTGATATGGGAGATGCTCGATATGGGCAAACTATGGAAAAAATGTAACAGTGTTGCTTTAATTTGCTGAACGGGTTTAAAATGGCACCAATCAATTAGAAAAAGTGTATTGTCATACTTCCCTTTATCAATCTATATCAGTTTCGCAGGAGAATCTGCTGGGAAAAAAATAGAAATATCGAAATATGAAAAGGTTTTTACTCGTGCATTCTATCAAATTACAAGCTGAAAGATAGAAGTAATGTGTTTCAAGTCATCAAAATATTTTTTTTCGAAAGAATCGTCCGATTTAAGTTTGATATAGTGTTAAAATAGGTTTTATTACACTTAGGGCTGCTTTAACCGAGAAATTATTAGAACGAGGTGGCCATGAATAGAAGAAAAGTACAGAGGGCATAACTACACTGCGAAAGCATTAATGTTACTCAACCCCTTTATATTAGACATAACAAAAGGGAAAGTTCTGATTACATGCGATACAGATAATATAGCTTCAAGAAAAACAGTTGAAAAGTCGGTGGACAACTGATTAAAATAGTAAGATAAATTAAAAATCCTGAAGATAAAACTAAAAAGGATTGCTGTTATTACGAATTAATTTGTGATAGTATAAAACTGATTAAAAAATAAGATCCCTGGGGCAAGAAAAATCAAGTGTTATGGCGAATAATAAGTCAATCTCAACCGGACATAGAATTCCATTAAAGAAATTAATAAATTCAGAAAATCTTATTAAACTACAAATAATGAATATTATATTGTAATTACAAAATAATAATGAAAGGTGGTAGATTATGGCAAAGATATTTAGACAAGATGAGATTGTGTTTAATCAAAATAAATATCCATTACCGGAGTATGTATGGCATAGTAGTCCCAATTTAGCGGAAATAGTAAAATCTAAAAATTTACGGTTTGATATCAAGTCCCTCGACCCTGGAAAGTACTCTTATCCATATCACTTTCATAGAAACGCAGAAGAGCTATTTGTGATTATATCAGGGAAAGCCATGCTCAGGACACCTGAAGGTTTTAATGAAATTTCTGAAGGGGATATCATATTTTTCGAAATAGGACCATCTGGTGCTCATCAAATTCATAACCACACGAATGAACCATGCAAGTATTTCGACATTCGAACATTTAATGACTTAGACATTTGTGAATATCCTGACTCTGGTAAAATTAACATCTTACCCAATATTGAAGTCTACCAAACTGAAGATAAGGTGAATTACTTTAAAGGTGAAAACAAGGTAAGTGAAAAATGGTCTGCCGATATTATAAAAAAGCAACCAGAATAAAATGAAAACAGAAGAAATTATTAAAACATTATGAAGGTTTGATGAATCAACTCGATTGAAGTCACCATTTGGACTATTACTTTGAGAGAACAAAAGAATTGTTCTCAATAATCGATATTGGTGGCGAAGATCAATTTGTTTAGGAACAGAAACTTTATTTTAGTAAGAGTTAATTAATATGATTGAAATTACAACCTGGATGAATAGCTTTTTACAGGCATTACAAATGATTTTTGGAGAAAGAGTGTGGTTTGTTGGTCTGCAAGGTAGTTATGGTCGTGGCGAAGCAACTGAAACAAGTGATATCGACATTGTTGTAATACTCGATAAACTGTCCTTTTTGGATATTCAATCCTATAACGATATGCTGGATACACTTCCTCATAGAGAATTGATCTGCGGTTTCTTATCGGGTAAAGACGAGATCCTGAATTGGGAAACATCCGATCTTTTCCAATTCTACTATGACACGAAGCCGGTAAAGGGAAGTCTTGATGAACTGCTATTAAATATTGACAGTGTTGCAGTTGATAGAGCAATCAAAATCGGTACCTGCAATATCTATCATGGCTGTGTCCACAATATACTGTATGATAAAAGTGAAGAGATTTTACGGGGTTTGTATAAGTCTGCATCTTTTGTGGAGCAAGCAATCTGCTT
The DNA here is from genome assembly GCA_023436145.1 of Fibrobacterota bacterium. GTDB lineage: Bacteria > Fibrobacterota > Chitinivibrionia > Chitinivibrionales > Chitinispirillaceae > JAAYPC01. The sequence goes on from JAEZKP010000076.1 coordinate 1,993, forward strand.
CAAACAGACAGGCAAGTATATTTCGCATTTGGAAGATTTGCTTCATGTTATATGCCCGGAAGAACAGGAAATAATCCAAACTTTTCTAAGTTTGAAGCATGGCGGTGCTGTTGATTTTGAGAAGATGTCAAAGATGTTATTTATCTGGTCAAAAAGATGGATCGAGCATATTTGAAAAGGACACATTCAATTAAAATTCGATTTTAATTGAAAGCACAATCTCAATTAGTAGAGTTAGATACAACTCATTACTGTTGCACCAGTGGCTGGATTGGCCAATAACCGAACTCCTTTTTACGATTCCAGTAACCTCCTTTATTCCCCGATTTCTCCTTCATGCAATTCCCAGCGGTTTTTGTGTGTATACTCTTTTACGGTTTCCTGGCAAATCGCAATAATACGGAAAATATGGCAGATGTCGTGCTGCGGTTACAGTCAATCAGGAGTTTTCTATGGTAAGCAGGGACAGCCGTATCCGAAATTGAACTGTATATTGTGGAATAAACTGTTACCTTCCCAGTGTGTCCGCATTGTCGAAACACAAGGCTTTTACTTACCAGGGAGATACCTGAACGGCTAAACGAAGTAATGCATGTAGCATAAGCAATCCATTTTCCAAATTCCCAAGTTGCGGAAGTTCTGTCTTGCCATGGCTATGCCCAAAAGGTTATCAAGAGGGTAATTTTTACTCAATTGAGATTTTTTTCATGCAATATATCTTTCTAACTACAGAAATCAACATTTCTTACTTTTCTTATACTATATTATTTTTAATATCTGGCGGAAAAGCCCCATCAAAATTTCTCCTATATTATGATCGATAAAGTTCCTTTCGCTTGAGTAAATATAATTCACGCCGATTCATAGTAACACAGTAGAATTAATATCTCTTTTTTTAAAGGAGCTTTAATGTTATCAAAAATTAGATTTATTTTTATCATTATTAATAATTAATTGTGCTACCAATTTTGAATTGATAGTGATAAACGGCAGCCCATTTCAAGGAGTGAAGTATCAAGATATGATGAAATTCCTATTGACGTTGATCAAATTGGAAAGGTAACAGTTTCCTTAAGTTCATCATTCGGTGGTGCTGAAGCGAATTCTCAGATTAAAAGGGAAGCTGCAAGAGTTGGAGCTAATGGTTATACCATAATTTCCAAGAGAAAAACAACTACTTTTTCCAGTGGTATTGGACAACCATCTTCCAGTATTTACCATGTAACAGCAGTTGCTTTTTACGTAAAATCAAAGTAAAAAGTTAAAACGTTTTCGCGTTTTTCGAGAAATGAGTAGCAAGAATTATTTATTTAAATAATGACAATAAATATCGAATGACGATTTTCATGTTAAGTTTCGAAGTACCATATTCACGGAGTCCAAAAGGGTAGTAAAACCCCGATATGTGGCAGTTTTTAGGTACCACTTTGAGGATATCGAACAGGATCTTGTATCCCCCCATAGTGAATCTTTTATGATGTCTGGAAATAATATCATTTACGAATTGAGTCCTCCCCCCGAAAAAACCAGACATGGGGTCCTTGATAGTTACGCCGCTGAATAGAAGTCTGATTTTTGCCAGGATCGCAGCGGAATAACTGATGACAATTCTGGAGAAGGTCCAACGCGTGGCATAAGGTTCCCGGGTACCAATAGATAAATCTGCTCCCAGAGTCAAAGTATTTACACAATCCTTTATAAACTCCGGCGGGTGCTGACCGTCGCCGTCAATCACGACGAAGTGCGTTGTCCGGCAGTTTCGTATCCCATCCACCACCGATGCACTTAAACCCTTGACCGGTTCCGTGCTTCTATCCAGCAGGCCCAGATTGGGATACCGTTCTTTCTCTTTTCTGACAATGGACTGAGTGTCATCCTTACTGCCGTCATCAACCACCAGGCATGATATGGATGTGTATAATGAGAAAACCGCATTAACCAAACTAGCAATATTACCTGCTTCGTCCAATGTCGGTATTATGATCGTTACATGAGAATAAGTAGTGTCTGTCATAATTGGTTCGGTCATCTGTTTAAAATTTGTTCATGAGCAATCTTAACAAGGAGATGCCATGAAGAAACTAATATCAATCCTGGGTTCAAAACTGCTATTACGATAAGATTTCATAATTATTGTACTGTTATATGATATAAATTATGGACTAACGTCTTTGCATGCTGCCATTACCGGAAAAACTTACTTCGAAGTAAATGAATTTCGCTGGATTGAAATATACCCAACGTTCAAGCAAAACAGTGAGCGGGTCGCTTGCATTGTTTTTAAGGAAAGATGCCTTGAAGCAAATAAATGATTATATTCTACTATTGTAAGAAGTTTGGCCCGATCTCCTGTCATTGAAGGAAAGTACGTTTTATAGTAATTAATGAACCGCTTTTGGAGGATTGGGGAGTGAAAAGCGGACTACCTGCCAATGAAGTTGATTTAGGGTTTAAAATAGAAGTATAAGAAAAGTACTTTAAGTGGCTGTCCCTCCATGGACAACCTTTAAATGAAGGCTGATTAAATATAGTCGCGGCCGAAAACAAAAGAGGAAAGTATGGCACATGAAGAAAAACAAGCTGCCGTGGCAGCAGAACTATTACCTAATAATCAAAATAAATTCAGAATCGGAAGAATTATAAGAACTCTCTTGGGAATCATCTTTAGCTTATTGTCATTGGTTTCAATTCTATTATTGGGGTTGATGATACTTACCTATTTTTTAACGCAGATAGACAAAGATAGTGTAAAAATCTCAATTTGGCTATTTGGGATCTTATCGGTATTGACATTCATCCCCGGCTTCCTACTTTTAAAGCCGGGTCTGAATATTTTGAATGAAAAGATGAAACCGGAAATTCATGACAGTGGAAAGTATTATGCGGGATTTTGGAGACGATTAGGTGCAGGGCTTGTAGACTTATTAATGTTCTCACCAATTTATTTTGGTTGGTATTTTTTAGGAAAAATAAATTTGGCTGTTTTTGAAATAGCATATTGGATTGGAATCTCCGCGACGATCTATACACTTTTAATGATTTCTCGTTTTGGACAAACAATAGGTAAAATGGTTTTTAAAGTAAAAGTGCTTAAAGTTAGTGGCGCAGAAGTAACGTTCAAGGAAGCATTAAAAAGAATTTATGGTGATATTTGTATTTGGATAATTCTTATAATTTCTCATATTTATTCTTTGAGTAAAATTAATATAGACCAACTACATGGGATGACCTTTCACCAAATTAATCAAGAAATTGCCAAGGTGGGACCATGGACAGACTTAGGAGCGCTATTAATGTTTCTTTGGTATTTTAGTGAATTTATTACACTCTTATTTAATAGGAAAAAACGTGCGATTCATGACTTCATCGCAGGAACAATATTGTTGGTTGAAAATAAAAGCGCATCCATGCACTGAAAAGTTATGTACCATAGAATTGAAATAAAGAGCGCCGAGCATGAAAGATTTAAGAACCCTGATTAGTTTTCTAAGAAAGATAGAAAAACTGAAGTGTATAACAAGGCACTCATGGACTTCCGATGGAAGAAAAGAAAGTGTTGCGGAACATTCATGGAGATTAGCAATCCTTCTTCATTTGTTAAAAGATCAGTTTATTGATTGTGACTATGACAAGATGATTACTATGGCTCTTTTCCATGATTTGAGTGAAACTAAACATGGGGATGTCCCAGGATTTCTTAAAACCCAAAAAGATGTTCAAAAGGAGAAAATTGCATTAGAGGATATTTCAAAAGAGTACGAATCATTAGAAATATCAGATATCATATCTGCCGTAAGAGAATTCGATAATAAAGAATCCAAAGAAGCCAAAATTGTAAATGCATTAGATAAACTTGAAGGACTAATACAGCACAATGAAGCTGATATTGAGACGTGGATAGAATTAGAATATGAATTAAACCTGACATACGGAATAGAAGATTGCATGGTAAATCCAGTTATACATGAATTGAGAATGCTCGTAAGAGAAATCGCACGCAATAAGACGGGAGAGAAAAGTCCCGCCCGGAAATAAGACGGGCCAAATCATACAGACGTACCACAGGCCAGTTACAGATAGCCGCGGCCGGAAAAAACCATATAGAACCGTACGATTTAAGATTAATTATAAAAGCAAAATGATCTCAATGAAAGAGTGAATATAAAATGCCAAAATATTTAAAAAACAATACTGCACTTATATTGGTCGATACCTATAACGACATGCTTAGCGAGGGTGGTAAAATCTGGCCACGCCTGAAAGCCGTTGCAGAGTCGGTAAGCCTGCATGAGCATTTGCGCCAGTTAATTTCTGCCGTTCGCAAGGCTGGTATCAAAGTTTTCTTTGTACCGCATCGACGCTACCGCCCTGGAGACATCGACGGCTGGATTCATCCTGGACGCGCTCATCAGGCATTACGGGAAAATCAACTCTATGCCATGGGCACGTTCGGTGGAGAATGGCATCCCGACTTTGGTCCAAAGGATGGCGATATCGTCTGTTATGAACATTGGGGGATGGGTGGTTTTGAATATACCGATCTTGATTTGCTTTTGAGGCAGCATGGTATAAAAAATCTTATTCTTGCCGGTATGACTGCACCTGGCTGCGTTGAAGCTACAGGACGCCAGGGGATGGAGTTAGGGTATTCGATTACACTCGTCAAAGATGCTACTGCGGCTTATTCGCTTGACCTCATGCGAGCGGCGCATGAATTGAATGGCCCGCTTTATGCGGAATCAATAGTGACAACCAAAGAGCTTTTAACTCAATTGCCACTTTAGTAAAACACTGAGAATCATCTACAGCGGTGAAGAAAAGGGATTTCAAAACAAATTGATTAACATTATTTTTGATTATAAAAATAATGATTCATTGTGCCAAAGTTTTAATGAATTCGCAAAAATTGTATTTGGAATTGATTTTGAGACCTGGTTCCAGAAGGGTTTTTGGGATGAATTCCCTATAGGAATTCCTCAGTCACTTTCCACCACCATCCACTTCGTATCCTTTCCACTATTAGTTTTTACCGGCAAAGAGCCTACTTTTTGGCTGGTCCGCCAGCGATTTTTTCAGTGAGTATCTTTGTCCATCGTTTGATTTTGAAACAAATGTTTACTATATACTAAAATGGCTTCTATAATTATTCCTGGAATCTGGCCTGTTACTGTGAAGGTGGAGAAAAAAGAGGTGAAAAAGTGATGGATTTGCAGTAAAATAAAATGGAAAAAAATATCAGGAGGCATTTGGAGCCATTCCTGGCCAGGAGCGAATAAAATAACAGCCACTGGTCACAATTCAACCTTAAAAAATCGAGTACAACGCATTACAGTTGCACCGAGGTTTGGGCAGTATCTTTTTAACCAATTTCAGGAGAAGACTATGGCTTTTATGGAATGGAATGAGAAACTTTCGACTGGAATCAATGAAATTGATAATCAACACAAGAAACTGATAGAACAGATCAATATTTTACATTCCGCTATGCGTGAAAGAAAAGCAAAAGATGTCATGGGGAAAATACTTGAAGAACTGAAAGCATATACAAAATATCATTTTTCAACCGAGGAAAAAGCATTTGAAAAATATAATTACTTAGAGAAAATATCACATACTCATAAACATAATGATTTGATAAAGCAATTGGATGGAATTATGGATCAATATAGAGCCGGCAGCATGATGATAAGTATCAGCTTGCTTGACTTTCTCAACAAATGGGTTTCTGAGCATATACAAAAAGATGATATGAAGTACGTTCCAGATCTTCGTGGAAAGGAAATAAGTGTATAAAAAGGATCATCTTTGACCATCCCGGCTCAGATAAAATAAACTATATAACGCCATTCGAAATGTCTCCTGACGAGCCCACACGCGCTATTCATAATTCTAATAGTATGTGTGTGATTTTCTCCTTTTGAAGGCTTTAGTCCAGGTATTGGTTATTGGGAGATTTGTGCTTTTGCAAAGACATGAAATACAACATTACGATTAGCATGTCAATTACAGAGCTCTTATTGAAATGCTCTGTAACTGTGCCGTTTTAATTCTTACTTCGTTTTAACCATCTTCTTATTAGTATTATCCTCTTTCCCCAGTTCTTCTTCGAGTACCTGGATTGCGCCACTGATCCGAAATAGAGTGTTTTGAAGTTCATTCTGTTTTGCCTGAAGTTCTCTGAGGGCTTTCTGACCGGTAGCGAATTCGGTTTTTAGTTGAGCGAGACGTTTTTGTAATTGGTCTTTCGTTTTTGCTCCTTGGAAAAAATATAACCTATTAATTAAATGAAATTTTAACTTTAATGGTTTATTGCTTTATAGCTTCAGCGTTTTAAAATCAGAGAAAAATATAGCTGAGACTATATAAAATAATATCAATATATACTGTACTGTTCCGGATTTTTGGAATAATCTGGAAACATGTATACTACTGTTAACACCGATTTGATATTTTCATATTCATTGGAAAACTATCTCCCATTTTGCTTTGCAGAAGACAATTTGTAAGGTGTGATTAAATCAGTTTTGTACGTTTTTTGATCCGGTAGCATTCTCCTTTCTTGATAATGCTTTCTGCATAGTGACAGAAACAGATTATATTATATAAAGACGATTAAAGAAATATCCACGGAAAGAAAACAGCTGAACAGTAATCAATTGCTGGAAATTCTTATAGACAAGATACTAACAAACTATAGAATTATATCTATCACACCAGGAGAGTCAAATAAATGATTAAGAATCTCAATCTTAACAAAACCCTTTTTATTTTAACTGGTATTACCGCACTAATTGCGGCGGTGGTGGGTGTTCTTAAGCCAGAGATGTATAATCCTGTGGTAAGTGCCCGATTATTACCGGCTGTGTTTACACAGGATTTTGTGGTGATATTAGCTTCACTGGTATTGATTGTTTTAGCAATCTTACTTAAACAGAATGATTATCGAAAGTTGATTGTGATTTACGGTATACTTGGCTTTTTCTTTTACGCATATGGTATTTATTCAATCGAGCAGGTATATACTTCATTATATCTACTATATCTCATTATTCTGGCTTGCAGTTTTTATGTTTTGATTTTCAGCATCTCAAGCATGGATAAACATGCGATTGAAGGACTTAATATCTCCCCTATTATACGTTACATAGCCGCAGGATACGGTGTATTTATTGCCATTATGTTCAATTTTATTTGGATCAGTCAACTTATCCCGCTTTTACGATCTGGTGAACGTATAGAGTATACCTTTTCTGTTTATGTCATTGATCTGGTATTTATCATGCCGGCTTTTGTTATAGCTGCATTTCTAACAATCCGGAAACGAGCCATAGGTTTAACAGGCCTTCCAGCTCTCTTTATTTTGGGTGTAGGTATCCTTAGCCCTTTAGCATTAGCCGAAGTATTTAAACCTTTACGATATGATATGCCTGTAAACCATGGTGAATTTTGGCTCTATAGTATTCTTTCCATGACTTTTCTGTTTTTATCATCAATCTATTTAATTGCTATTAAGCGTTCAAAGCAATCGTGATTATGATCGATTAACTTGATTTTTTATAAGGATAAACACCCGAAAATATTTTCTCTTAAAGAGAATGCTTTTAGTAATGCGTTTTATTAACTTCAAATATTGGATAGTTTTGAGGAGTTCAAAGATAAAAAACAGGGTATCAATTACTGCCGGGGAAGCACTAGATGAGTGTCTTTGCTATGGCTGGATCGATGGGGTTATGAAGAGTGAAGGGGATGAGATTTACCTGAAATATTACGCACCACGAGGCAAGAACAGCAAATGGTCAGAGAAAAATAAGAGGTCAGTTGAAAGGCTGCGGCGCAGTCAACTGATGACCGAGTATGGAGAGCGAGCGGTTGCCAGAGCACTGGAGAACGGGCAATGGCAAAAGGTGTCGGAAAAACCGGATTTCGATCACCTCATAACCCAGTTCACCGCCTTACTCCAACACCATAGTGATGTGGCCGAGAGATTTGCCCTCTGCCCGGAATCTAAAAAAAAACAGTATGTCGGGTTTTACTTCGAGGCGAAAACCGAAGAAACTAAAAACAAGTGATTTACTAAGATAGTTGAAGCACTTCGCTATAATAAGAAAGGCATGCTGTATTGAATACTGCCTGATAATTATTGCAAGTATATGCCCTCCCTGACTATATTAATGAGACAGAATCATGTATTAAATTATAACTAGATTAGTAGGGCGATAAAGGAAGATACATGATATTACCAAAAGAAACATTAAGAGAAGAAGCTACAGGGATGGAAGGAGCCCGTAGGGCGACTGGAATCCCTGTAGCGTGCACCAACCCGCCAGACCCTGAGGTTAAAGCTTATGGCAAAAGAAGAAGACTTACTGTTGCCTACAAAATCAGGGTTATTAATACAGTTGAAGAGCTCAGGTCCCAGGGTGAAGGTGCTATTGGTGCGTATTTGCGCAAAGAAGGGCTATATTATTCATCGGTTCATAAATGGGCTCAACAGCATAAGCAGGGGTTATTGACCACACAGAACCCGGGCAGACGCCAGAAGAGTCATAATGATTTACAATATGAGATTGTTAAGCTGAAGCGGAAACTGGAACAGACCGAGAAAAAGCTCCGGAAAACAGAGCTTGTCGTAGAGCTCCAAAAAAAACTCTCGGCGATACTGGAGATAGATCTGCCACAGTACGGCGAAGAGAGCGCCGGGAATTGATTAAAATGCATGGTGAGGAGTTGGGTATTGAATATCTGTGTGAATCGCTTGGTGAGCCGCGTTCTTCATGGTATCGTTCACAGCAGATAAGTTTAAAACCGGATTGTATACGCAAACCGCCACGTAAATTGTCAGCTGAAGAGGAACAAATGGTGCTCAATGTACTTAACTCAGAACGGTTCAGCGATATGGCACCCGGTGAAATATATGCCACCCTGCTTGATGAGGGTACATATTTATGCTCAGAAAGAACTATGTATCGTATTTTGGAACGAAATCACCAGAATGTTATTCGCAGACAAGCCGTACCGCGTGAATATGAGAAACCAGAACTGATGGCATCAAGATCTAATGAGCTCTGGTCCTGGGATATAACAAAATTAAAAGGTCCGGCCAAATGGACGTATTATTACCTGTACAAGATTATTGATGTTTTCAGCCGTTTTGTAGTAGGATGGATGGTGGCTTATAAAGAGTCTGCAACACTTGCAGAAGCTCTAATTAGCGAAACCTGCCTGAAGCAGGAGATTGTAAAGGGTCAACTGACAATTCATGCTGATAATGGCAGTTCAATGACAGCAGCCACGGTAGGTCAATTGCTTATGGATTTGGGTGTTAATAAAACTCATTCAAGACCATATACTTCAAATGACAATCCATTTTCTGAGTCAGCTTTCAAAACGCTTAAGTACAGACCGGATTTTCCAGAAAAATTTATGTCCATTGAGGATGCACGGACTTTCTGCAAAAGCTTTTTTATCTGGTATAACAATGAACATCACCATAGTGGAATAGGGATGCTGACGCCGGTAAGTGTTCATTATAACAGTTACCAGGAGATTTTGGAGAAAAGATCGATTGTATTAGCTGATGCTTATATGCAGCATCCAGAACGTTTTGTCAGAGGTATTCCGGATGTAAAACAAGTGCCAGAGAACGTTTGGATCAACAAACCAGAACAGGAAATTCTTACACAGGTCCTAGCTAAGAAAATTTGAAAAATGTCTCATTTTTATTGACAGGTTCCGATGGTTGCTGTAGTCTCGTCTCGAATCAGAAAAATATTCCACTTTAAGAGAAAATTTAAAGGAAATTACATTTAATTGTTTTTTGCCAAGTCCGAATTACCATATTATAGACTTTGTAAAAACATATGATTTTTGCAGATAAAGCAGACTGGAACCACGAGCAGCTATCGCTTCAATTTGTTCATCGATATATGGGCAAATAACTATAGGATTTGAAGCTCCATTGCTCATGCTATTGAAATTTTTAAATTGATACTTACATTTATAGTTATCAATCATTAATTTTGTATAATGATATGATAACTGGTATTTTTGAAAATAATGTCAGACTAAATTGATTGATAAAAGGTTTTTCATGAAAGCCAACAAGTATCTTACATCATTCATTGTCATCGTAGTCATTACAATCCTTTGCCATTGTTCTCCAGCTCCGATGCTGCAGTCTCCCCGTGTAAAATCAAATATTTCATTTGGTGTTTCAGGTATGTGGGATAAGCATAACGGAACAGATGGAGAGAACATTTATGAGATTCATCCATTGAATTTAAAATTCGGATTTTTTAACCGGGTCAGCATCAGTGGAATTTATATACCCTATAGCCTGTTTATCAGAGGTGGTGATATTAAAATATTTATTAATGAACATGGCAAGCCTTCCCTATTTAAAAATGTCTCTTATGCATTATTCAGTGGCATAAAGGTATATGGCAGTGATTTATATTCTGAGAGAAATGCATATATCGGTACAATATTTGCCACCAGACATCGCTTTAATCAACAGGAAATTGAACTCATTCTACAACCTTCATATTTCAATATGAAGTACGAGAGGACGCTGGAAAACATTGAAAAAAGACATCAGAGTAAAGCTGATGGAATGCAGATTAATTTCGGTACCATATACACTCCTTTCAATTCCTCAAGATTGAACCTGGAAATAACCATGGGTGCCATGTATCGATATATAAATAACAATAAATTTGAAATTTACTATGATGAGTCACAAAAGCCCAAAGCAAAAGATCTGTCGCTCTACAGCAGATGGGTGATACAAACCGGTGTTATTCTTAATATTAAATTAAAAGGCAGGTAGAGCGAAACAATTCAAAGAGCAATCTATAAAAACAAATAGTTCCAGGAGCAACGTAAAATGAGCGATAAAGAGCATAATATTCACGATTTTGATGTCGCATTGATATGCGAATATTTTTCCAGTTTGGATCGTCAAGGTCCGGGAAGCCGGGAAGCAACAATAAAAGCATTGAGTTTTATCGATAATATACACGAAAATTCAAAAATTGTTGATCTGGGTTGTGGTACTGGAAATCAAACTATAGTGTTGGCTCAAAACACTCCAGGTAATATCACAGGAATTGATTTGTTCCCTGGTTTTATAAACAAACTAAATGAAAACGTGCAAAAATTGGATCTTCAAAGCAGAGTTAAAGGTGTGATTGGTTCAATGGATAAGCTTGATTTTCAGCCAAATGAATTAGATCTGATTTGGAGTGAAGGAGCAATATATAATATCGGTTTTGAAAAAGGCATGAACTATTGGAATAAGTTTTTGAAAAAAGGCGGATATGTTGCTGTTACTGAAGCATCATGGTTTACAGAGGACCGGCCGGAAGAGATATTTGATTTTTGGAATAAAGCATATCCCGAAATAGATACCATTCCAAACAAAATTGCTCAAATGCAAAAAGCAGGCTATGTTGTTATAGCATCTTTCATATTGCCTGAAATTTGTTGGACCGATAATTTCTTCAAACCAGCAATAACTGCACAAAAAACATTCCTGGATAAATACAAAGGCAATAAATCCGCCGAAGAATTTATTAAATACGAAAAACACCATGCCCAACTTTACAATAAATACAAAGATTATTATGGGTATGTATTTTATATTGGTAAAAAAATGTAACCCACAGTCTCAGTGCTGAGGACTAATATATTGAAAATAAGCGGCACAAAGCAGGACATATATTGAGGAAGTTTGTAGCATAATTAATGATGTTTTTCTTATTTACTGTTACATTTGCAGACGTTGCCATTTATTGACATTTTTCAGGAGATAATAAAAAACAATGCTCTATCCATCTGCAATAATGAAAACAGAGATATCAGTCTATCTTGGGCTGTAAATTACCTGGACTATTTATTTTACCGCCTGTTGAGGGTTATTTTTGCAGTTGTCAGACTACATCAATTGCTACTTTTATAAACAAAGGAGCTTTTATGAATATCGATTCGATCATTGATGTGCACTGCCATTTATTCAATGTCAAATATGCTCTTAAAGAAGTGGCCGCTATTACCTGGAATATGGCACGGTCTAAGTACCCTCATACTTTACCTCCCAACCTGCTGAAAAAGAGAGGGATAGAAAAAAAATCAAGCGAAAAACCCGGTCTAACTGAAATATTAGAAGAAGCCGGAGATCTCATATCATATGTCGCGCGATTAGTAAAGGTTTGTAAACGGGACTGTAAATCCAACCACTCATATATGCAGAAAGAGTTCAGACTGAGCAGTCTTGGCTGTAATAAAAATATCATTGCTGTACCTCTCATGATGGACATCTATTATGCTCTAGATGATAATAAACACGATCTCCAGTCCATTACGAAACGGAGTGCAGGAGAGTTTGGTGAAAGTGTATTTGATATTGGGCCTGATGAAATAGATGATTTCCAGGATCATCTGGAAATTCTCAAATCAAAAGTTATGGAGCAACTTTTTACAAATGATACAAATAGAGCAAAAATATCTTCTTTAGGCAGTAGCAAGGTTATCGAAGACTCTGAATGCACCCTGGATTCCATTTTTAATTCCATAGAAGAAGAATTTCTTAAGAGTCCTCCCAGGATGCGTGCCACAAATCAGTACCATGGAGTTGAAATGTCTCCCGGTTACAAGGATCATCTGGAAGCTTTGGAAAAATTACACGCTCAAATGAAAGGTTCGATTTATCCATTTCTTGCTGTAGATCCTCGAAGAAGAGGAATTATGAAATTAATTACCTCCAAAGTAAATAAAAAAGATGGGCCCTTTTATGGCATTAAACTCTATCCTCCATTAGGTTATCTCCCTTCAGATCCTAAGCTGGTTCCAATTTTTGATTATTGCCAAGAAAATCATATTCCAATTACTGTGCATTGCTCCGAGGGTGGTGTTAAAAATCTGAAAAAAAAGAATTATGTGCACAGTACAGAAGATAACTATCCAAGAGAAATCAACAAAGGTGACAAAAGCGCTTTTTATGCACACCCGGTTAATTGGAAACCGGTACTCAATAAATGGAAGGATCTCCGGCTCAATTTGGCCCATTTCGGTGGCAGTGTACAATACAGCACCGACCCCGGAAGGAAATGGATGAATACTATTAAGGAAATCTTAACTGATAAAAATTATAAACATGTCTATACCGATCTTTCTTACTATGTAAAAACCGGATCAATGGATGAAATTCTGGCCAATAACCAAGATATAAAAGAAAAAATCATGTTTGGAACAGACTACATAATGATAATGTTAGAAAAGGAATTAGGTGGCCTGAAAAATTATTATAACAATTTCCGTAATATTGATAAGGCTTTCCTTTACGAAAATGCGAAGAGATTTCTTGGTTTAGATACACTGTGACCGGTTGGAACCGGAAATCCCAATGCAATGCGTAACATGGAAATCCGTGTTCCATTACAATATGTGAAACTTTTCCTGGGATGGTCAGATTGTTTCGACTCAGTAGCCGATTTAACGAAATTGCCAGAAAATTATACCGTTACTATATGGGCGAAGTCGGTTTGCAGTCATAAGTCCGGTTGAAGAAACAGATTTCGTGGTATAGCAATCGAATGTTACAGGTCAAAACTTTAATCTATCCAATATCTTGCAAACAACTGTAGCTTATTGCTTCACAAGAATAGAGATGAAAAGAGTTGTTCCTTTACCGGGTTCAGGAATTTCCGGTTTTGTTGTTGCTTTTTTCTATGAAAAGCCCTAAAAATATGATAAACATAAAGGAGCGGTTATGTCTACCGATGCTATAATTGAGACTGGCAAAACCAATAAAAATGTCGATTCTATACTAATCACTGCTTCTCCTGCAATCATAATTGCATTATGTATCGGAAGTTTAGCTTTTTTTGTCCATAAAAGCGGAATGAATTTATTTGAACTCACAAGTGCTATTTATGATAAATATTATCTGCTAATTTTAGTCTTGTATATAATTGTACTTCCTTTATTTTTTCCATTTGCCATAAAACTATTCAGAATTAATGGGATTTCGCTTATTAAAGGCTTAACTTCAAGAAAAACACTTTTTCGGGATATATCATTTGGCATTCTTGCAGGAGTCAGCAGTTATATCTTTTTCTTTTTAGATGTCCATGTCGCACTAAAAATGCCAATAGAAAAAAGCGGGAATGTTTTTTTGATTATACTTGAAATTGTATCACTTGTAATAGTATCCGGCTTTTTTAAAGAAATATATTTCAGAGGTATCCCATATCTGTTGATGAGAAACAGATATGGTGAATGGAAATCATTTTTATTTGGAAATATTTGTTTTACAATTCTTGACTGGCCTAATTTCGGTCTTTCATTTTTTCTTGGCTTAATCTGGTATTTGTTTTTCAGGAAAAAAGGCTCTGTCATTATTCCAATTATTGGACATGGTTTATTTAATCTGCTCGGAATTCTGGCAAGATGTGGGGCTTTAAGTTTTATTGGAATAATCCCAATTCAGAATATCTGAGGATGCGTGTGAAGCTCATGATATCAAGTACGACCGAATACAATTTTCCATGAGATAATTTATCCACGGATAAGCTTGTGCTAAAAAACTATTTCCAGTTAGCAGGGACAGTCTGCTTGACTTCAGGTATTTTAAAGCAGATAGCGCTTTAGAATATCTGAATAAAAAGACTGATGAAAACTATATACCAGATTTGACTGAAAAATTAAAAAAGACAAAAAATGTAATCGTACATTGGAATAAATAGCATGATGAGTGATCTATAGAGCATTTGTTTATGTTATATTTAACTCACTATTAATTTACATTAAGCGAATAACTGTTCCTGATTTCGAATTTATTATATAATGAGTATTGGAATCATTGGCGCGTTAATATCAATTTATAACCGGAGAAAAGCAGTGTACCATCATCTACAGCCTACCATAAGAGAGGGAGATTTGTGCCCTGAAAACAAAACAACGCAAGGTTATCGTAAACAGGACAACCTTAAGCATATGATTAAACCAATCATTCTCTTATCTGTTCTTTTTGTATCAATAGCGCTGTCGCTGCAATGCGACAAGAAAAAAGAGATTAAACAAAATAAAGCCGTATTTCAGACTGAAACAGTCCCCAAAGCAGACATTTCAGCTGGGCAATCTTCTGTGATTGGTAGAAACTTGCCGAATGCAGCCCATAAAATAGTGAAGCAACCAGGGGATACTGCTATTGAAGATAAAGGTCAAAACGATACTCTGGCATCTGAAGAATACTCTGATTGGGACAGTCTCTGCACTGATTTTTCCGAACCCAACATTAGAGAAAATTCATTTAAGTTGCTGGAAAATTTCGCTTTCGGCCGTTATGACTATATAAACGAAACCAATTTTGAATATAACAATAATGAGTTGCTATCGGCTGCTGTCTGTGCATCCGGAACAGATCATTATAAAAAACTAATCAGGAAAAATATTGAACAAATAAAAAGCGGAGATTCTGATGATTTCAATTGGGCACGTGATATTTACTTTCGGCGCCTTTCGATGGAATTTTTGAAAAAACATAAACAGGTACGGAGCTTTTTGGCTAAAAATTTAGATATACTGGATTCGGATTATTGGACTGTAAATCCCTTATGGGACTTTAAAAAAAACATACCATTCTGGTTGTATCGATTTGAGGATGGTTCAATTCAACAATTCGAAAAAATCATGCTAAAAACCGCAAAGATCGCACAAGAGGGAGACGAAGTAGTGTTTCCCGATACAGCAAACGATTCAAATACCGGAAAGCCGGTTTTCTTTACTCCTTCAGGATTGTATTGTGATCCCAGTGCTGGATGCCTTTTTGATAAAAGGAATGAACTGATTCTTTCTTACCTTGTAGAGTTTTTTGCTATTGAATATGGAATAAGCAGCCTGGAAAAATCCGCTTACACTAAAGATTTTAAGATAAACAAGCCCACAAAAGATACTGATGATCTCAGAGGGGAAATTATCGATTCCGCACTGCTTGATACACTGATGAATCTCAAATCGGTATATTTCCGTAGGGAACTTGACTACTTTGGGCTGGTAAGAGAAAATGATGAGAACTACATTTGGAAAAAAATCGCATTAAAACCACGATTACAGGTCGAATTTGTGATAAGCTGTCAAACGATTGTGATTTTAAAGCTTGGTGTATCAACAACAGACAATGATTCCGTTTTGCTGTTTTCCGGATTACCTTGTGGTAGTACTGGTGTGCCATCAGGCTACACACAATTCGGATCACCTTTCACTATTGAGCTGACTTTACCGTGTACCGAATGCGACACTTCAAATTTGTATAGCATGTATTCTGACACAGCATGGGAATGGAATGTTAACCGGCCGGATAAACATATCAAACGGCTTTTTGCTGCAGGATGGCATGGTCACTATGATGGAAGGCATCTGGATCGCATTGAATTGTTTATTGAAGATGAAAAAGGAACCCGAATAAAACTGGATGAGCATGGTTTTTGTGGACATATGTGGTGTAAAAATGCATACATGTCCAACCCATTTCTTACAGATGCCAATGGCGATGGTTTGACTGACATCATTATTGAAGCAAGTGACAATGAGAAATTCCTGTATTTACAGCTTCCAACCGGAGGATTTGAAAAACATATTATCCAGTCTTATGCAACCCACAGATCCGGCGGTTGTTAATGATGAATGGCATCTTTGTCTTCTGGCCTGGCGGGAATAGAGATGAAAAAAGTTGCCCCTTTACCGGGTTCAGATTCTACCCATATATCTCCATTGTGAGCATGGATAATCTCTTTTGCTATTGCCAGGCCAAGTCCGCTACCTTTACTTCTGCTGGTTTCACCCCTTACCCGGTAAAATTTTTCAAATATCTTTTTCTGTTCTTCTGGAGGCAATCCCGGCCCAGTATCTTTTACTCCCACTATGGTAAAATCACCTGATTTGAAAATATTAATTGTGATAGAAGTATCTGGTTTGGAAAATCGTACCGCATTATCGATGATATTACGTAACACCTGACCAAGCCGTTCACGATCTCCGAAAATTGTTGCATCAAATTCGTTTGAAACATCATATTCAATTGAGAGATTTTCGGGTATAGCTGATGTTCGAATAACTGTTTTTACAAGATCAAAAATGGAAAACTTCTCCTTTTTAAGCTCCAGTCGTCCTGTTTCCATCCGTGAGATATCAAGGATATCATTAACAAGTCTGGAAAGCCTTCTGGCCTCAGATTCAATGATCCCTAGATATTCTTTTTGTTCCTGTTCAGAAATATTAAGATCGGAAGCCAGCAATGTTTCGGTAAAACCTAAAATGCTTGCCAGTGGCGTGCGAATTTCATGTGAAGCGACTGAGACAAATTCCGTTTTTGCTTTGTCAAAATGACGCAATTCAACATTGGCATTGTTAAGAGCACTGTTGGTACGACGAAGCTCTCTGTTTTTTCGAGCAACCTCCACCATATTTTGCTGTAGTTTTGATTCAATTTCCTGACGATGAATTTGTGCATCCAAAAATTCCATAGCATACCCGATATCCAATGCCATTTCCTTTACCAATTTGATCTCATTATCATCGAAAAAATGAGGTTCCCCGGTACATAGAAAAAAAATACCTCTAATTTCCTTTTTATTCATCAGGGGCAGTATGGCAAATGAGTTGCAGCCTTTTGAAATGAATCTTAACCATGAATTTTGTTTGTATTCATCTGCTTGCGGGCTATTGACTATTAAGGGGCTGCCTTCCCGTATCATATTATAACATACTTCAAAATCAAAAGATCTGTATCTGGAAAGACTATCTGCCAATGTGTATTGATCTAATTGACTTAATTCATTATGAGCTGCTATAGTGATGCCCTGCTTCTGATCCAGAGTCGCAATCCATGCTTTTTGAAACCTGCCATGCTCAGTTGCAATCTGACAAGCTTTTTTAAACAGTTCCTTTCGTTCTTTTATTCGGACAATCATCTGGTTTATCTGGCTTAAAACTGCGTAAATGCGGTTTAACTTAAGTACTTTTTCTTCCAGCTGTTTTTGCTGCTCGATGTCGATTACAATTCCATTAACAACTGGACAAAGACTTTGATCACTGGGACTACGCCAGGCTATCTCCCGGAACCATCTTTGAGATCCGTCCCGATTACCAACCCGGTATTGAAAATCTATCGAATAGTGAATCTTGGCAAGCGATTTTTTCGCAGATTCATAGCGTTCACGGTCTGGCGGATAGATGCACTGGTTCCAGGTTATTTTATTCAAAAGGAAACTCTCTGCTGGATAACCGGTTATTTGCTCTACCTCTCCGAAAAGCATATTCAATTTATTGTTGGACTGGTAGGTAATACCCTTAAAACCTTCCAGAAAATGTCGTAATCGCTCTTCACTTTCACGTATTTCCTCTGCCGCTTTTTTTGCAATTGTAATATCCTGAATAAAACCAACAACCCTTACCGGCTTTCCATGTTCAAAACTGGTTACCTCACCAGTGCTTCTGATCCATCGCAAGATTCCATCTTTAGTTATTATTCGAAATTCGAAACCATTGGTTTTTTCTCCTTTAAAAAGGGTCTGAAGCGATTCTTTAACCATCATGCGATCTTCAGGGTGAACAAAATCAAGAAATGATTCCACTTTTGGTTTAAGTGTTTCTTTGGAGATATTTAAGATTTTGTATAATTCATCTGACCAGTACGCTTCCTTTGATTTAAGGTCCATGTCCCAGCTTCCCAAATTTGCCAGCTGTTGCGACTTAGATTGAAGGTATTTTTTATATTTAAGTTCCTCTTCTGCTAATTTGCTTTCGGTAATGTCCTGTCCTGTACCGATCATTCTTATCGGTTTGCCTTGCTCAGTAAAGACTATCTGACCTAATGAGTGAATAAATCGGACTGATCCATCAGGTCGAATTATTCGATGTTCTATTGGCCCAGGATTATCTCCTGAAATGGTTCTATCTATCCATTTTTGCACTTTATCTAAATCATCGGGATGAACTAATTTTAGAAAACTGGAGGTAGTGGTTTCGAATGACTGAGGAGAAACTCCCAAAATCCGGAAAAACTCATCAGACCATATGGATTTACCCGCAATAAAATCTACATCCCAACTGCCCAAATGAGTTAGACGCTGAGCCTCTGCGAGCTGGAACTGTTTATGCTTGAGCTTCTCCTGGGTGTGTCTTTTTTCTGTAGTATCAGTAAAATAAATAGAAAGCCCGCTGGAGGATGGATAGATTCTGGACTCGAACCAGCGACTCCAGGGCTCGAAATAGTTCTCAAGACATGCAGGTTTCTGAGTTCTTAAGACCTCAAGAGATAGACTATAGAAAGTTGTGCCAACAATTTCAGGAAATTCAGTCCAGATATGCTTTCCAAAAATATTCTCCTTTTTTTTATGATTCAGTAGTTTTAAAGAAGCACTATTTGCATACATACAGATCCAGTTCTTATCGACAGCTATAAAACCATCATTAATCCGATCTAAAATATCTGTAAGCTGCTCATGTGCGGCAATCGCTTCATTTCTGCTTTTTTGCATTTTACCAACGAGATCTTTTTCCCTCAGAAGCGATCGTTCAAGATGCTGCAGTTTATTTAACATGCTACCGGTCTTCATCAGGTTTTTTACTCTGATCAATATTTCCGTTTTGGAAAGGGGTGTTTTAATTGTCTCATCAATATTTTCCAGCACTTTTCCACTCGTACTGTTTAGTTGAGATTCAGAGGTAACCAGAATGAATCTTGAACTGTTTCCTTTTTTACGTATTTTGATCAAATCTGAATATTTTTCTAAAGTTGGGTTGTCCACAATACAGAGTTCAAATCGTTGTGACAGTCCTTCCGATTCTCTGGTTTTTAGTATCTGATAAGAGGTTTGAAGCCATTCTGAGAGAAGATGTGCAGTTTCAATGTCTTTTAAAAACAAAAGAATACTGTCCATATCTCTCACCATGTTAAAAATGTGGCGAAAAGAAGTTCCCTTATGGTAAGTATTTCCTGATTTGCATTAAAGATGCAAGATATATGCCTGAGACGTGATTCTTGCATTATTTGTGATTAGAGTGGCAGATATAAAAAGAAAGATGATTCCGGTATAAAACTGCGGGAGCGTTTCAGGCAGCATCGGTTTTCTACCTGCTATACATCTGTATCAGTTTACAACAAAGCAATTCCTTCTGACAAGTTTTCCTCTAAAGTCCCCAAAGAGCCACGACCTACATCCCCGGGAGGTGGATATCTCAATGCAGAGCATCTGCAGTTTTATATATTTTTCATAATTTTCATTTCCGGCAAGTACATTGCAGATATCAAGGGTGGTAACGTCACATTCCGTCATATCGACCGTATCGGACATATCGCGCTTAAACAGAATGGCTACTATTTAGATAGATTTAAATTCATCGCAATTTCCTTCAACCGGTAATCACCTCCACTGATTTCCAGTGCCCGCCTGGCCGGTTTCACCAGCTCATCTGTGCGCCCTAAAAAAACCGCCACTTCATACCATTTCTGAAGCACATCGGAAGCATCCGGCATAAGAAGATTAGCCCGTCTGAAAAGCTCAAATGACTCTTCATATTGTTTTTTCTGAAACGCAGCAATCCCCAACCCCTGGTATGCAGTCCCGTTTTCTCCAAATAACGCAAGCATTTTCTGATACAGCACCGCAGCATTCTCCATGTCTCCAACCTGTAAATAGTTATCCGCTGCAGCAGTTAACTGCCAGATCGATTCAGTGTTACTGGTGGCTACCGCGATTATCCTCTCACTAGCCCTGGTGGCGGAGTGTTTCCAGGTGTGATCGGATCTGATTCCCTCCCCCGCCCTGACTCCCAATTCCCTGGCATGCTGCTGATTTCTGTAAACAAACCTCATTACACTCTGTAAATGCTTCATATCAGGAACAAACCAGAACGGGAAATCAACAGTAAGCATACCGCTTACGTTTTTCTCCTTCATTTTTTCCAGGTTACTTTTTATGAAAAATGCATTATCAGGCTCTACAAAGTCCAGACATGCCCCTGCCCCGGTCACTATAACCGGCTTTCCGCAAGCCATCGCTTCCGCTACAGGTAAACCATAACCTTCTGCCCTGTAAGGATGCACATAGCAATCACAGGCGGTATATAAACCGGCCAGATCGCTATGATCGATGTTTTCGTCGGTATAAAATATGGAAGCGATATCATTGCGTAATGATAATTCTTTTATACGTGGGGCCAAGCCCTTTGCATATACAGGTGAATCTTTTATGAAAAGACATACCGGTTCATCAGCCTTGAATTCAGAAAGATAGGCATTAATAAGGATATCAATTCCCTTCCGCAAAGTAGTGCCGCCATTGAAAAGAAAACAGAACCGCTCATTGGCTGCATCCTTTACCAACTTAAGAGGTTCCTTTCGGGGATTGAACTGTAAAGGGTCAACTCCGCAGGGGACAACATGTACCTTTTCCTCCGGTATTCCACACCTGACATAGCACATTTTTAAATAAGAGGTATAAACCCATACCTCATCCACATTTTCCTGGATTTTATCCATCCACTCCACAGGAAGGCTGCCATATTCCCATGGCTGCATCAGAATAAACTTTTCCACATCCGGCCTGTTAAAATCCGGAGGCCATCGATGCCTTATGTGTACAGTAGCACCATCAACTCTTCTGTTGTGAATCTTAAGCAGATTCTGGTACTTTGAATTATGCTCAGGAAGGAACTGATCCTGCTCATAAGCTACATGTCCAAGGCTAAGCCGGTTATCCAGAATAAGCTCGCTTAAAAGCTCTCTGTTGACCATTCCAAGACTATGATGGACAAACAGAGAACCTTCCCAGTTAATTTTAACGGGTTTTAGCACGGTTTGGGTATATGTATTCATCGCTTATTCAGTATACCATGAATTTAAACAGGCAACCGCTTCTTTTTTGTCATGCAGTTAAACCCATTAAATCATCCGGCGACCAGAAATTTCCTGCGGAATACTTTCTGGTTATTTTCCAGTATTAAAAAGTAAAAGCCTGGGGATAGTCCTTTTAACTCGTTTTCCAGTTTGATCCTGAGCCTTTCACTTATCCCTGGGTAAAAGGCTTTTTTCCAGACCAGCGTACCGTCAATAGATCTTATATGGATCAGAACATTATTGTTGGCACTCTTACCTGGGATAAAGTCGATAAAAAGGCTCTTTTCCCTGCCTTTTTTAAGGACAGTGGGATATACATTTAAATTGTAATCAGGAATTTTCTCAAGCAGCACTTTCAGTGTACAAGATCCGGAACAGATCCTGGCCATAAAAGTATCTGTTTTATAATAGCCATCGGCAACAGCATAAACCTGTACCGATGTTTCACGATGCATGAAAAGATGGACTCTTCCCAAAGAATCAGCGGATTTCCAGGTGAACTGGTCCTGCATACCTGGTATTTTATAGTAAATCCCTGCTCCCTGGATTACAGAACCACTTCCATCTACCAATTGAACCAGTAATCCTGTGTTTATAGAAAGAATCTCCTCTTTATATGAGGGAATCGAGGAGATTATCAATTGTTTCTGTAAGCCGGTAGCATTTATGTACAAATTAAGTGGAAGCGCTCTCTGCTTTACCCTGATAAGAGCTGTGCCATCCTGATCGGTTATACCCAGCGAGTCGCCATTCTGGTCGGTAATCAGAGCATATGATACCGGGTGTTCGGCAGTATCTTTTACCTTAAAGAAGATTTCGTCATCTCTCATACAGGAAAGTAGTGCGTCAGGTAAACCTCTGCCAATATAATTGTCTGCACTGTCAATGCCGTTCAATAGTTTACAAAACCGATACAGTCTTTCCCGAAGGTTATTTGCAGTACAGCCCGGATTCGCCTGCATGATAAGTGCACAAACCCCGGCAACCATAGGCGTTGCAAAGGAGGTCCCTCGTCCGGAATTGGAATAGGAGAAAGCATCCGTGTATATAGACGGAATATAAACACTTGTTCCTTGCGCAACCAGATCCGGTTTAATTCTTCCATCAGCAGTGGGACCGGTACTGCTGAAAGAAGCAACATTTTCTGAAGGAGTGACTGCTCCTACTGAGATTACCTCTTCTACATCTGCCGGAGCAGATAAGGTACCCAAAACAGCAGATCCCTCATTACCCATAGCACTGACAATAACAACTCCCCGCTCAAGTGCATACAATGCTGCTCTGGAAACCAGTGTTGTTTTTCCATCCAGATCATCGTACTGGTAATCCTGGACTGAAACAGAATCACCTGAACGGAATATTACTGTTGAGTCAAGAAAGTCGGTTCTGTATGCTAAAGAGCTGGAGACGATATCGACTCCAATGCTCTCAGCCCATACAATCGCTCTGAACCAGTTATCCTCTTCATAATGAAATTCACCATCATAAATACCATTTTCTGTTCTGGCAAGCACCAGCTCTACTCCCCATGCGGCCCCCAGAAAGTTTCCCGGATCATAACCAGAGATCAGACTTAGAACGGTAGAACCATGTTCATCATTTTTATAGAGACGTGAAGCCGGGTTCAGATAGACTGAATCCGGATCATACAAAATGGAATCATTATCGATGAAATCCCATGCCGCTCTGATTTTTCTCATTTTTTTCAGGTGAGAAAAACAGTTGTGCTCAAACCGGAATCCAGCATCAAAAACCGCGACTATAACACCTTCCCCTGGTTCATTGAGATTTCTGAATCTGGAAAGATAATCATGTGCAGCAGGAACATTGAGTTTTTTCAGCTGGGAATGAGATACACCATACATACTATCTGTTAATCCAGTTTTATGAAGTTTCTTTTCGGGTTCCAGGGTTCTGCCACGACAGGAAAAAACCGGCTGCACCTTTTTTACCATAGGTAAAGCAGCTATTTCCGGCAGTTTCGAACCTTTCACAAAGAAACTGGCGCAATTCTCCCATTTGTACACCTGATTTAAAACAGCACCGGTCTTTTGAACGCTCCTGAGGTAATTTGATGAAACCGGATAATCCATCTCTGCAGCAGATTTAAAATTATTCCGTCTACGCCGGTTTTCTGCTCTTGAAGTAACAGTATTTCCAGATGGTTTCTCAGGTTTATCAGAAAAAAATACCCATACCTTCACAATAGTATCCGAAGTGATGACTCCGGACAGTGAACTGGAAAGCGTGGACTCAGCAAGAGAAACCTGGCAAAAAACCATGAGTAAACCAGGTAAAATCAGCTGAATAAAGGAATTTAATTTCTTCTGATAAAACACCTTTTGTTCACCCTCGAAAATCCAATGCACTTATGTTTAACTCTGATCTTCCAATAGGCACTGCAGAGGTAAATGTATGGTAACTGCGATTCTTTTCACGGTATAGATTAAAAAAAAACAGGTCTGCAAACTAAACAGACCTGTTTCACTTATAAATTGGATGAACCCTTATTTTACCCTGATCACTTCAATACGCCTGTTCATTGACCTTCCGGCTGCAGTTCTGTTATCAGCAACAGGGCTGGATGAACCAAATCCAACAGCGCGAAGTCTGGCAGGTTCGATTCCTTTTGAGATCATATATTGACGGACAGACTCTGCTCTCATTTGTGAGAGCTGCATATTTTTGTTGTAGTTACCATAACTGTCGGTATGACCTCTGATCTCAATTTCAACTTCCGGATACTGTTTCAGCTGTTTAATGACAGGTTCCAGATGCTGATATGATTCAAAAGTCATCTCCGGGCTTCCGCTCTTAAAAAGAATCCCCTGAAGAGTCTGCTGTTTTGGCATATCCGGCTCTTTCTTTAAAGTATCCGGACAACCGTCATCATCCTGAAAATTATTGAAGACTTCGGGCTCGTTGGGGCATTTATCCTTTAAGTCAGGTATTCCATCTTTATCATTATCCAGTTCAGGGCATCCATCTTTATCCTCGAACCCATCAAAATCTTCAGCTTCGTTGGGGCATTTGTCCAGACTGTCCGCAATACCATCCTTGTCATTGTCCGGATCAGGACATCCATCTGTATCCTCGAACCCATCAAAATCCTCGGCTACATTGGGACATTGATCCTTGAGATCTGCGATACCGTCTGCATCATTATCCAGATCAGGACACCCGTCTTCATCTTCGAAACCATCTTTATCCTCAAGGTCGTTGGGACACTTATCTTTAAGATCCGGAATGCCGTCGTTATCATTGTCCGGATCCGGACATCCATCCTCATCCTGAAATCCATCAAGATCTTCTGCATCCTGAGGACATCGGTCCTTGTCATTTTTAATCCCGTCCCGGTCATCATCCTGAACAGCCATAAACCCGTTCCAGCCAAAATGAAACTGAGCCCCGAATTTAGGGATAACACTGGTGGAATATTGGTATCCGGAACCAGCACCGTTTGCCGGATTCCAGTTGAGCCGGTCAGCAGATTTGCTTGAGGAAAGAGAGATATCCCCGGCCAGTTTCATATAGATACCAGCAGGAGTTTTAAATTTAAGCCCAGGAGAACAGAAAATCGGGTCAGATCTGAAATTACCGGAAGAGAAATTGTCAATCTTTGTCTCAGTCCAGAGATCTGTGAAAATGGAAAGAAATGACACAGGAGAATATTCAAATGCGAAGCTGGCGGTTATCGTGTTGTTTTGATCCACGCCTGAGAGCACCCCACCGGCATTTAAATGAAACTGCAGAGGGAGTTTTTCCAAAGCTCCGCCAAGATCACAAGTAAGCAGGAATTCTGCTTTAAATGTAGGTACCGAGGCGGTATAAAATGACTTTGCCGGATTGACATCCCGTTTCAAATAATAGGCATGGCGTGGGAATACTCCATTTTTTCTCATTCCAGTGGGAATAGTAGCTGCGGCCAGATATGCCTGATAGAAGATTTTGCTGGCTGTGGGAATTCTGATTTTAGTGGATACCTCCAGATCCCCCAAACCACCCTCATTGACATTATCAATTCCTGACCAATCATAGTAAATTGGAAGGCTGACAGCAATATCCCAGAATGCAAGCACACCAAAAGCCAGATATGCATTGGAGGACAATAACCGGGCAGTTTCCAGATCAGAAATGTAATTTCCATTCTTGTCCTTTACCTGTTCACTTCCATCATGTGGTCCCTGCAGATACTCTGAAGATTGGTCGAACGAGAATCCTGCACCTACATTCATTGTCGCTTTCCCACTCGTTTTGGCACTATATGTCCGCACAACTCCCAGCTCACCATTTGTATTGTAAGCAGCACCGGCAGTTACACTGAGTATTGCCACACTTAAAGTTACCACTCTGGCAGTCTTTTTCATCGTTGCGGGTAGTCCCATCTATTAACCCCCTTATTTGAATTAGTCTATACGATGTAATTCTATTCTATTGTTCAGCTGTTGTCCATAAGCAGATGAATTATCTGCAATTGGCTCTCTATGACCTTTTCCGATAGCACGCAGTCTATCCTGGGATATACCCTTTTGAATGAGGTAGTCCCTGCAAGCATCAGCTCTGTTTTGTGAAATTCTCAAATTACCATCAGAATTTCCTAAATTATCAGTATGAGCCTGAATTTCCAGCCTGACCTCTTTAAAAGCCATCAACGACTCATAAACCTGGTCTAAAACAGCCATTGCAGAAGTAGATAATACATAAGTTCCCCGGGTAAATTCAATTCCTCTTAAAACGACTCTTCCCCGTTTGATCTCTTTGGCCTCAGGCTTTTTTTGGGGGCAACCATTTTCAGCAGCCACTCCAGCAGTGTCAGGGCAATTATCTACACTATCGGGAACCCCGTCCAGATCATTATCAAAATCGGGACATCCATCATCATCCTCAAATCCATCTTTATCTTCGGGCAACCCGATACATTTATCCAGTGAATCCGGGATACCGTCATTGTCATTATCATAATCGGGACATCCATCGAAATCATTGAAACCATCCCGGTCTTCCTTTACATCAGGGCATTGGTCGATGGAATCAGGAACTCCGTCCTGATCATTGTCAATTTCCGGACATCCGTCGTCATCCTCAAAATTATCAAAATCCTCTGCATCTGAGGGACACTTGTCCAGGGAATCTGGAATAGCATCATGATCATTGTCCAGATCCGGACAGCCATCACTGTCCTCATGATTATCAGGATCCTCTGCAATATCCGGGCATGCATCGTCTTTATCAAGAATGAAATCCTTGTCCTTATCCTGTGGCTTTAATGTGCCATTCCAGCCGATTTGTGCAGAAATCTGCCACACCGGCTCAATTCCAGTGATAAAATGACGTCCGCTATTGTCAAGATCATAGTAGGAGAATTTTTCACCCGATGATAATTTGAAACTTCCGGACAAAGAAAAAGTCATACCACTGGAAGAGTTCAGGGTGATTCCGGGAGTAATCCTGAATGGATCATCATTCATGCGGAAACCGTTACTGACAGTTGAAAAGCGCATCAACGAACTTAACTCGGTAAAAAGAGTTATATGATCTGAAGGGTGGACTTCCAGAGCAGCACCCAGCATGAAAAGCTCATCAAGTGATTTGTTATGAGTAAATTTTACACCCGAATTTAAATGGAAAAGAAACCATTTCCATTCAAAAGAGAAAAGAACTGCAAGAAATGTCTCCATTTTTTCAGAAGTATAACAACCAACCAGAGTATCATTCCCAGCATTCGAATCACTGGTAGAGCTTTCTCTGAAGTAATAGGTGTTTCTGGGGAAATAGCCTTTCTGAGGGTTTCCAGTTGGAATACTGAACATTGTAAGGAATGCAGCCTGAAAAAGCCGGTTTTCATCTCCGGGAATTCGTAATTTCAGACCTGCTTCAAGATCTCCCAGTCCACTTCGGGATTTTTTATGACTGAGCAAATCAAAATACAGTGGAAGAACAAATGAGACATCCAGAAAACTGGTGATACCATAACCGGCATTCAATCTCAAATTGAAAAATGTAGGATCAGGAAAAAGTGTATCAAAATCATTATCCGATTCCTCCTCTGAATCGCGTAGATAGGAGTTTTTTCTATCGATCATCTGTGTGAGGAAACTTTTATCATAAGCCAGATCAGATTGAATGTTAAAGGCTAAACGGGTGGCTCCCAGACTTTTAGCAGAATATGCCCGGACAATACCCACCTGACCATTCTGATTGATCATAGGCTGTTCATAGGCGTATCCAGATAAAAAAGAGGCAAGTACAGAAAAAAAACAAAAAAAAAGTTTAATCGGAAAACTCATCAGTCAAACCCCGGGAGACTATTTAAACAGTTAACCCAATCAGTATGTGGATAGATCATCAAAATAAGTTCTCTTAAAAAGGCAATGCAAATTTAAATCGCTAAGAATTGTCTTTAAAAGTGCTGTTCATACAAATATAATTTAGGATATCTCAATTGCAGTTACTTCATATTTTGCAATTGATTATTGTTGTTTTTTTTAACCGGAAATTCCCAATGCAGATCAATGAGAATCTTAAAAACAGAATTCAGCACATGGCAAATCTGCCAACTCTTCCACAGGTGGCATCACGACTCATTCAGATTATTAATGACCCCCTCACCTCCTCTAGCGACATAGCTTTTATTGTAGGTCAAGACATTGCATTGTCCTCTAAAGTTCTTCGTCTAGCTAACAGCGCCTTTTACGGAATACCCCGTACCATTACTAGTATCAATCACGCAATCGTCATATTGGGTTTCAAAGTGATTAATACCATGGTTTTAAGCCTCACGGTTTTTGACATGTTCCCGGAAAGCAGAAAAACAGCCGCCTTGTTTGACAGAAAAGCATTCTGGTTACATTCTCTCAGCTGTGGCTTGATCTGTAAAAATCTGGCATCCAGAATTAAAAAATTCATAATGTTTGACCCAGAAGAAGCTTTCTGTGCAGGCCTGCTTCATGATATTGGAAAAGTAGTAATGGAGCAATATATGCATGAGGATTTTCATAAATCTCTGGAGCTGGCTCTCAAACAGAAAATTCCGCTGAATGAAGCAGAAAAACAGGTTTTCGGTTTTTCTCATACCCAGGTTACAGAATGGCTCACTAGTGGATGGAGTTTACCGGTGGAGATTTTTTTGCCCCTTGTCCATCACCATCAGCTTATCAATGAGCCGCAGCATCTGGATATTATCTCCCTTACCCATCTTGCAGACTGGCTCTGCTATCAATGCGGTATGACAATTGGCAAAAATTACCAATCTCCGGAACTGGACAGTAACAGCATTTCCCATCTGATGCTTACAGAAAATGACATTCAGGAAGTTATAAAAGCTTTTGCTTCAGAAATTGAAAAAATGTCCCTGTTCTTTGATATAGCAAGCAACTGAAAAACTTACAGTTGCAGCGATTTTTGAGCAGAGGAAAGAGTTGGACAGTAAGTTTGGAGTTAAAACGTTATAAAACAAGGGGGCAACTTGCTGCCCCCAAAAACATCAGATCTCTTCTATTGCCACTAAGGGCGTATCTTTCTGAACAATTGTACCATCCTGAACCAGGAATTTGAGGATTTTGCAGTTTACAGGAGCAGCGATCTCGTTGAAAAGCTTCATCGCTTCCACTGTACAAATCTTGTCTCCTTTTTTCACTGTATCACCTTCATTTACAAATTTTGGTTTTCCGGGGCCAGGAGAAGAATAAAACGTACCAACTAACGGAGCGTTTATAGTCTTCTTAAACTCTGCTTTACTTTCAGCAGGAGCACTGACCGGTTTGGGTTCCACAGTAGTTTTAATAACGGGAGATGGACTTGCTGCAGTTGGCTGAGAAGCTTGTTTTGAAACCTGCTGGGCAACCACAGCTGGCGTTGAAGCCGGCCGTACGGCAAGGGTAAACTCGCCTTTACGGAAAATAAGTTCTTC
Source organism: Fibrobacterota bacterium (assembly GCA_023436145.1). Taxonomy (GTDB): domain Bacteria; phylum Fibrobacterota; class Chitinivibrionia; order Chitinivibrionales; family Chitinispirillaceae; genus JAAYPC01. Next base: position 31,800 of record JAEZKP010000076.1, read on the forward strand.
AAGAGTTAATCCCTCAATTTTCTCGAGCAGTTCAGTGGCTACGCCCTGAAAGCTTTCCGGAAGAGCTATTCCCTGTGCTGAAACCGGCGTAGTTACCGGTGCCGGTGCCACTGCCTGCTGCACTGGTGCCTGCTCCTTAATGATCTCCTGCTTCATTTTCTTTATTTCGAGATCAGCAGGGGTATCCGGACGCTGCTCAGGGGGAAGTGCACGCCACTTGAAAAATGCCAGAGCCGGCTCCGGTAAAATCACATAAGAGATAATATCCTCTTCGTGTTCAATCAGCTTAGCTTCAACTCCCTCTGTAGCATTAGGCAACATAGGTTTAATCTTGTCCGCGGGACGATAATCAATCGGCTTTTCATCACCCAGGAACTTTTTAAGATATTTGTCAGAAATTTTAACCGGAGGTCTTCCATACATACCCCGTGCATAATCTTTCACCTCATTAGGAATGATCTTGTATCTTTCACCAGAGATGATATTCATAACTGCCTGAGTTCCAACTATCTGACTGGTAGGAGTTACCAAAGGAGGATATCCAAGATCTTCACGTACCTGCGCAACTTCCGCCAGCACATCAGGTAGCTTGTCAAGGGCATTCTGCATTTCCAGTTGAGAACGGAAATTGGAAATCATTCCTCCGGGAATCTGATGGATAAGAATTCCGGGGTCAATAAATTGCTGAGAAGCACTGGATTGTTTTCTGGAAGGCGTAAGCTCTTCAAAATACTTTGCCACTCTTTCCAAAGCTTCAATATCCAAACCGGCAGAATAATTGGTTTCGGCAAAAATTGCAGCCATGGTTTCCACTGGCGGTTGTGAAGAAAAACCAGCCATGGATGAAATCGCGCAGTCAATTGCCCCAGCCCCGGCTCTTACTCCTTCAACATAGGTGGCCATAGCCATTCCACTGGAAGCATGGCAGTGAAGCTGAATAGGAATGTCCAGTTCTTTAATGAGTGCTTTCACCAACCGCTCTGCACCAATCGGAGAGAGAATTCCAGCCATGTCTTTTATGCAAAGAGAATCAATACCCAGATCTTTCTGTTCTTTGGCATATTTGACATATTTCTCGATTGTATGCACAGGTGAAATTGTATAGCAGAGAGTACCCTGAGCATGTCCTCCATGCCTTTTTACCGCTTTTATTGCAGCTTCAAGATTTCGGGTGTCATTTAACGCATCAAAGACCCGGAAGATATCTATACCATTTTCACAGGCAAGAGCCACAAAGCGGTCAACCACATCATCTGCATAATTACGGTAACCGACCAGATTCTGGCCCCTTAATAACATTTGTAAAGGCGTATTCTTTGCTTTGGTCTTGATCAGCCTGAGCCGTTCCCAGGGATTCTCCCTGAGAAATCTCAGGCAGACATCAAAAGTGGCTCCACCCCAGCACTCAAGTGAGTAATAGCCCACATTATCAATAACATCAATAATGCGTAGCATATCATCAGTTCTCATCCTTGTTGCCCATAATGACTGATGAGCATCGCGAAGAGTTGTGTCAGTAATGCGAAGCGGAATTTTATGCAGTTGATCTTCTGTAGGGTTCTGATTCTTTTCCATAAGGGAGAATTCCTAAAGTTATTTGTTGAACTTACCCATAGCCGCATACTTTTCGAAACGTTTTGCCAGAAGTTTCGATGTGGATAATGATGCGAACTTTTTAATATGTTTTAAAAGATATTCTTTAACATTCTCGGCTGTTTGAGCAGGATTTGTGTGAGCACCACCAACAGGTTCAGGAATAATCTCATCAATAATTCCCAGCTCATGCAGGGACTTAGCCGTAATTTTTAAAGCCTCAGCAGCATTTGGAGCAAACGATGCATCGCGCCATAAAATACCTGCGCATCCCTCAGGTGAAATCACCGAATAAATAGAATGGGAAAGCATCAGAATTGAATCTGCAACTGCAATTCCTAAAGCTCCTCCACTACCTCCTTCACCGGTAATAACAGTGATGATCGGCACCTCAACCGAAGCCATCTCGGTAAGATTGCGCGCAATCGCTTCAGCCTGCCCCCTCTCCTCTGCATCAGCCCCAGGATAAGCACCCGATGTGTCCACAAAGGTCAACACTGGAACATTAAATTTTTCTGCAAGTCTCATCAGACGCAGCGCTTTTCTGTATCCTTCCGGTCTGGCCATACCAAAGTTTCTCTTAATGTTTTCTTCAACATTTTTCCCTTTGTTATGCCCAATGAGCATCACCTTCTCTTTTCCCAACATGGCTAAACCGCCTATCATGGCATGATCATCACCAAAACAACGATCACCGTGCAGTTCCACAAAACCGGAAAAAATAAGACTGATATAATCCTGAAGAACAGGACGCTGGGGGTGACGGGCTACCTGAACAGTCTGAAATGCTGAAAGATTTTCGTAAATCTCTTTTTTTCGCTCAAAGAGCTTCTGCTCCAGCTCAGTCAGTTGAGCAGAGAAATCCCCTTTATTCTCAGTACTGACATGCTTCAGCTTTTCGACTGCTTTTTCCATCTCAACAATCGGTTTTTCAAATTCCATGTTCAATCCTCAACGGTTATAATAAGAAAGGATTCTGTGGAGAGTCTCTTTGAGATCCTTCCGGTGTGTTACCAGATCAATAAATCCATGCTCCTGCACAAATTCTGAAGTCTGGAAAGAATCAGGCAACTTTTGCTTAATGGTTTGCTCAATAACTCGTCTGCCGGCAAAACCGATCAAGGCACCTGGTTCAGCAATATTAACATCACCAACCATTGCAAAGGACGCTGAAACACCTCCGGTTGTCGGATCTGTAAGAACCGATATATACGGAATCTTTTTTTCATTGAGTCTGGCTATTCCAGCACAGGTTTTTGCCATTTGCATTAAAGAAAGGATTCCTTCATGCATACGGGCTCCACCCGAGGCGGAAAAAACAATATAGGGTAATTTATGATCATAGGCATAATTGGCAGCCTGAAGGATTTTTTCCCCTGTGGCAGAACCCAGGCTTCCTCCAAGATAACGGAAATCCATTACCGCTATCACTACCGCTAAGCCGTTAATTTTTCCAGTTCCAGTGACAACGGATTCATTGAGACCGGTTTTTTTGCGTGCCTCAACGACTTTGTCAGAATAAGGACCTTTTCCATCAACAAACTGCAGTGGGTCCGCAGGGCTGATGGTTTCGTTTAATTCCTTGAAGGTTCCGGAATCAAGGGTAATTCCGATTCTCTCGTAGGCAGTAATTTTCCCATGCCAATTACATTTGGGACAAACATTGCTGTTGTTCAGGAAATCCTGTTTGAAAACATGGGAATGGCATGATTGACATTTAATATAAATACTATCTGCCAGTTGTTTCTTTGCTTCCCGTTCCGACTTGGTTTTAATAAACCAGGGCATTCTACCCTCCGATAATGTTCAAGGGGAGATGATGCGCTGCGTAAAGCAGCACATCAGAATTTTAAAACTATTTTTTAAGTCTGGCTTCCAGTGCTGCAAGCTCCTCGTTAAGCTTCTGAGGCAACCGGTCACCGAACTTGGCATAATGTTCTTTAATAGATTCAATTTCCTTAAGCCACTCATCATTCTTCACTTTGAGTAACTCTTCCATATCTTCTTTTGAAACATTGAGGCCTGTGGTATCGATACCATCAACAGTTGGCAGATAACCAATTGCGGTTTCCACTGCACTGCCGGTACCTTCAGTTCTCTCAAATATCCATTTGAGAACGCGGCTGTTCTCACCATATCCCGGCCAGAGCCATTTACCTTCCGGAGATTTGCGGAACCAGTTGACATAGAATATCTTGGGAAGTTTATCTGCACTGGTTTTTTCACCAATGTTAATCCAGTGTGCAAAATAATCACCCATATGATAGCCGCAGAAAGGAAGCATAGCAAAAGGATCGCGGCGAACAGTACCTGCTTTAAGGTCAAGTGCTGCAGCTGTAACTTCTGAACCCACTATCGAACCCAGGAATACACCATGCTCCCAACCGAAGGATTGATGAACCAGAGGAACAGTGCTGGGCCGGCGTCCACCAAAGAGAAATGCACTGATAGGTACACCTGCAGGATCTTCCCATTCCGGTGCAATGGAAGGACAGTTTCTGGCAGGAGCAGTGAATCTGGCGTTGGGATGAGCAGCAGGTTTATCAGCTGTTTTGGCGTCCCATTCATTACCATTCCAGTCGATAAGCTTACCTGGAGCATCGTAACCGATACCTTCCCACCACACATCGTTATCTTTTGTCAGAGCGACATTAGTGTAAATGGTATCCCGGTTAATCGATTTCATGGCGTTAGGATTGGAATCCATTGAAGTACCCGGAGCTACACCAAAGAACCCGGCTTCCGGATTGATGGCATATAAACGGCCATCTTTACCAAACTTCATCCAGGCTATATCATCACCGACAGTTTCCACTTTCCAGCCAGGGATAGTTGGAATAAGCATTGCCAGATTTGTCTTACCACATGCACTGGGAAATGCTGCAGCAATGTATTTTTTGACACCTTTGGGATTTGTAATACCCAGAATAAGCATATGTTCAGCAAGCCAGCCCTCTTCTTTGGCAATTACAGAGGCAATACGTAATGCCAGGCATTTTTTTCCAAGCAGTGCATTCCCACCATAACCGGAACCATATGACCAGATAGTCCGCTCTTCCGGAAAATGGGAAATATATTTCTTGTCAAGAGGAGCACAGGGCCATTTACCATTATCAGTTTCACCTTCAGCCAAAGGTTTGCCTACAGAATGCAGACAAGGTATAAAATCACCATCCTTACCCAAAATATCCAGAACTTTTGTTCCCACACGGGTCATAATATGCATATTAGCCACAACATAGGGAGAATCGGAAATCTCCACACCAATTTTGGCAATATTTGAGCCTATAGGTCCCATGCTGAAAGGAATCACATACATAGTACGTCCTTTCATACAACCCTTATAAAGGCCTTTCATAGTCTTTTTCAGTTCTTCCGGATCGATCCAGTTGTTGGTGGGGCCAGCAGCATCTTTAGTTTTAGAAGCAATATAGGTGCGATTTTCCACACGTGCCACATCAGAAGGATCTGAACGGAATAAAACACATCCGGGAAGTTTTTCCTCATTAAGCTTGGTAGCCAATCCGCTATCCAGCGTAATTTTTATCATTCGATCATATTCAGCCTTGGAGCCATCACAAATCTCGATTGAGTCCGGCTGACACAATGCAGCCATTTCATCGATCCATTTCTGCAATTTCTGATTGGAAACCATAAAACCCTTTCGTTGCATTTTATAGATTAACAGCTTTATTTTTCGGTACAAAAAAAGACCAGAGATTTGCTTTAATTCAAGCAATTCTTTGGCCCTCAATTTCACTCTTTTAAGCGAAGATGATAACCTGACTTCTTTTACAGCCTGTTTCAAAGGCTAGACATGGCACACCATGCCCCTCCCGAAACCAACTGAAGTGATAAAGATAAAAAAAGAGCATGAGCGCATGCAAGGAGAAAAGATAAGGTAAAAATATTGCTGTAGCAGACCGTCAAAATATTGTTTCATCAGAGAATAATCAAAAAAAATATCTAAACCTGGAAGATTGTGATAAATTGTTTTTATCTGATAAAATCTTATTTCTGATTTTCCTCTGATTGTTTTTCTGATATAACAGAGCTGAGTAACTTCAAAAAAGTAAGAATAACTGAAATATAAAACCTTAGCAGAAATATAATTGGATATATGTGCTGATTATTCCATCTCCGGAATTCTATCTAAAGTAAATATAATCATTTTTTCTCCAGTACTGGTGCTGATATCGGAATGAAGACTTCTCACTTTTCTGCGGGTTATCCCCTTAATCATATCTTCCAGCAATGGACGCCCATTCTCCAGAAGTTCTATCCTCACCTGTTTTATCAGCTCACGTGCTCTGATATTGCGGTCAGATTTTACCAGAGACAACTCTGCCTTGGTGAGCACCCCCTTAAGCCTCACAAGTATCATATCATCTATTAAGTAGGTCTTTGTTTCCAGTGGCCCCCTGCCCATATGCTCCTTTTCAAAACGGGTAATAGCATCGGAGATCTCCGATTCTATCTGCCCCTTTGTCTTTTTCTGATTTCCTATCATTATTTCACCTTGAAAAATTTTAAAATCAACCCAACAGCAGATACTTCTCAAATAAAGCGATTCAAATGGATAGCTATCGCTCCGAAATTCTATTATAGAAAATGGTAACAATAAATATAAGATTATTATAAAATTAATGCAGCCTTTAAAGGTGGACTTTACCAATTCCGCCAGATATTTTATAATTATATAGAGTTATATATTTCCGAACAGCATTCTTTGATAAAGATAATATGCCCTATTTTTCACCGCGAGAGCCAAATTCAAAAGATCAATACGCTAAACAACAGATCTTTTTCTCCCTTCTGCTGTTTTTCAGCATCGCAATACAGATACTGCTCACCAGCTACATCAGACACAGGTTAGTCGTTATTCTCTCGCTGGTCATTACATCTGTGCTATCCTTTCTACTGTCAAAATGGATTTACAATCAATTTTATGAACTGAATCAGAAAATCAAGAAAGGTAAACTTCTTACCAAACGGTTTCAGAATATTTCTAAATATTTTGAAACTATTCTGCAGGATTCAACGGACATAATCTTTTCGGTAGATACTGAAGGATACATATTAAAATTCAATAAAGGCGCGCAGCTTCATTTCGAATACTCACAGGAAGAGATAGTCGGAAAACCCCTTGAACAGCTTTTTGTGAATAATTCAGATAAACGCAAGATTCTTAACACGATTCTAAGGACGAATAAATCCGTAAATGAAGAAATTCCCATGAAAACCAAATCCGGTAATATTATCCTTCTCAATATCAGTATCTCCGAGATGAAAAATGATAACCAGATTATCGGAATGGTGGTTACTGCCAAAGATATCACTGAAAAGAAAAAACTTGAAATGGAACTGCTTAAGAAAAACGAGCAGCTCAGTAAACTGGCCATTACTGACAGTTTGACTGATTTGTATAACTCCCGCCACTTTCACGACCAGATAAAACGGGAGCTATCCAGACTCAAAAGGAATCCTGAAAGGAAACTTTCTCTTGTGCTTTTGGATCTGGATCACTTTAAAGAACTCAATGACACTCAGGGCCATCAGATGGGTGACCGGGTATTGCGCTCTCTGGGTCAGGTGATACGGGTGTGCTTGAGAAAAGATATCGACATGGGTTTCCGTTACGGCGGAGATGAGTTTATAATGATACTACCCGATACAGATAAACACCAGGCGGCTATCGCTGCAGAACGGATTCAGAAACAGTTCAAAGCTTTCAGCTTCGGCAGAACCAGCTTGTCAATGGGGATTGTCGAAGCCCGTTGTGAAGAAGACGAACAATCTATTCTGAAAAGAGCCGATGAAGCTATGTACCTGTCAAAAAAAGGTGGCAGATCAAGAATTACTTTTGGCTGACCGTTTTACCCTCTGTAACAGCTACCATTCTATCCCATTTTTAATGCAAAACATAGCAATCGCTCCGGAAACTGCCACATTCAATGATTCCACTTTGTTACTGTCAAAAGGAATCCTGAACCGTTGACCGGAAATACTTAACAGCTCAGAAGATAATCCGGAACCTTCATTACCCAAAGCCAGAATATGCCCGCGATTACCGGAAAAATCAAGATGCCGTTGCCCGCGAATGTCAGCTGCCAGAACAAGCCACCCATCAGCCTTAAATCTGGAAACCATTTCCAAATAATACTGAGTTCTACGAATCCATACCGAAAGGATTGCACCTGCTGAGGATTGGACAACTTTTGTGGAAAAAGGATCGGCACATTGCTCAGAAAGCAAAACGCCTGAATAATTAAATGCAGCAGCAGTGCGAATCAAAGTACCAACATTTCCCGGGTCCTGAACATGTTCCAGTAATAAGACTGCTGATCCGTGATTCTGAGGAGTCTCAGCAGAATAACTTCCCCGGGGAAGCTTCACAACTGCAACGATACCCTGAGGAGTTTGTGATGCACTGATAGAATCAAGTTGTGACTGGGAAAGGATTCGCACCGGAAAATTATCTTTATAGGACTCTATATCAGTACCGGTCTGGGATATCAGAATCTCCTCTACCGATTCAGGACATTCTTTGATAATCTGTTCTGTAGCCCGGAACCCCTCAACCAGAAAATACCCTTCCTGCTGACGGGTCTTTGCGTTAGATAAAGATCTGTACCATTTCAATGATCTCAGAAAGAAATCTCCTCTTTAAAAATCGGCAACCAGCTTCTTAGCAGGAGCACTCTTTTCAGAGTGTCGCCATTATATACAAAAACAGACCTCTTATGTGTTCCATGTTCAGTTTCAGTTACATCATTCTGACTAATGATCAGTCTGGCATTCTCCAGTACCTCAAGTGCATCCCTGTCTATGAACCTTCCTTTTCCAAGACGCTCCAGTTCAATCTCAATCTGTGGTTGACCAACCTGTACCAGGGAGTTTCCCGTCTTTCGACCATTCCGTTCTCCTGCATCCTGTATAACAGTCAATAATTCAAATGCTGTTTCACTGAAATCCTCGCCCACCAATTTACTATTGCACTGCCTGACCCTCAAAAAATTCATGTACAATTGCAACACTTCCGGCGATTTTAAAATTACATATTCCTGAGTGCTTGCGGTTCTGTGGATCAGTATCATCTCTTTTAAAATCAGATGCAGTAACAGTTTTTCAACTTCCAGGTTACCAAGGCCGGTGATTGAAAAAACAGAATCCTTGAGCTTTGAAAGCAACACCCCCCTGGTATCCCCTATCTTTACACCCTCATTATTATCCAGCAGAAGAAGTATTTTTATGAAACCGGAAATACTTCTGGTTATGATATCATCACTGGTCTTTTTCATAGTATCACGGAGCCGTTTTACAACCAGTTGAATCATTGTGTTTAACCAGGAAGGGACTTTATTCATTGTCCTGGAAAACAGTTCCTCATCAACAACGGTTGCCACAGTATCCTCGATCACCTGAGCGGTGGCACTTCTGGGTTGATGATCCAGTAAAGAAAGTTCTCCAAGAACACTTCCCGGACCTAACACAGCCAGCTCTATAGAACACTCACCTTCCTGTTTGAGGACACGCACCTTTCCGGAACGGATAATAAACATTTCATAGCTTGATTCACCTTCAATAAACATCAGTGTGCCTCGCTTGAAATGTCTCTCATTACGATTAAGAACCGACCTGACACTCCCGATCTTATCCGATGTCACAGCAGGCGTTTTTTTCATGATACTTCCGATTCAAAAGCAGGTATCCATTGCTTTATCTTTTTAATTCTGGTCAAAATCTCTTTTTTAAAAACGATTGCGGTATCATTATCTGTTGGATAGAGATTTATCAGGTTTTTTCTACGCAGGTCAATTAAATTTTTCTCCAGCTGGTCGATTTTCTGTTCAGAGAAATCCTCCAGAAGCGCAGATTTCATCAAAACAGTACCCTCATCAGTCTCCTGTCCTGATTTCTGAGCCACATAGGCAATATTGCTTAGAAAAGTTATCGATTCTTCTGAAATTGAACATTCCTTAAAAGTTTTTTTCTGGCTTTTTAATAAAAGGTATTCATTATACAAATGCAGGACTTCAAGATCCTTGATCAGAATCGATCTTGAGTTTCGCTGATTTTCTGAATCAATTTGCAGAATCTCTTTTCTGGAGAGCTGTTCCAGTATTTTCTCAATCTCTTTTTTTCTGAGTCTGGAGACAAAAAATCCTTCACTGATAACCAGATTGTAATCGATAGCCGTATGGTTTTCAGGCTCTTTTTTATGGGCAGGTAACAAAAGGAGAATAAGAGAAATCAATCCGCGGACTTTATCCCTGAGAGCTGACTGGTCAACCCGCTTATTTGCATCACGGAGACGACTGACTACAATTTTAATGATACTTTGAAGCCATGCGGGGGTAGACTTAAAAACCGATTGAAAGACAAGCTGATTTATCACAAGAACTCTTACATCATCCAGCGCCTTTACAGTAGCAGAGCGGGGAAGCTCATCAAGCAGAGCCATCTCACCAATTAAGCCCCCATTTTCGATTATCGCCAGTTCAATCTTCCCATCAGCAGTATCTTTATATACTCCCACTCTTCCCTGCTGAATAATAAAAAGCTCTCTTCCGGTTGAGCCCTCCTCAAAGAGTACTTCTCCGGCTTTAAAAACGCGAATCTGCTGCTGGATCGGTCGTTTCCCGGTTTTTAGCTGATTCGGTGAGGAATCCATCTATTTATTCCACTTTCTAAAAAATAACCCGGAAAGCAAAAAGGAGAAGATCATCTCTTCTCCTAATAATACTAATAGCAAACTGATTTGAAAATTATTTTTTTTCTTTGATGCGAGTTGATTTACCGGTGCGGTTACGCAAGTAATAGAGCTTGGCACGACGAACACTACCCCGCCTGAGAACCTTAATCTCAGAGATCAACGGTGAAAATGCAGGAAAAATTCTTTCCACGTAAATGTTCCCGGAAGCCTTCCGCACAGTTACGGTTGTTCCAGTTCCGCTTCCCCGGGTCTGAATAACCACTCCCTGAAACTGCTGGATTCGCTCCTTGTCACCTTCTTTGATACGAAAAGAGATAGAAACAGTATCACCCGACTGATAATTAACCGCCTTGCCTGCAGTCTGTTTTTTCTCTATTGCTTTGATAATCTCCTGCACAGGAACCTCCTCATTTAACTTCAGTTTATATTTTTTATTTTTTTCCCAAAGATTAAAACTGTCAAAACTTATTTCAGCTCTTTAAATACTTTTCCCACAAATCCGGACGACGTTTTCTGGTGATTTCAATTGACTGCTCTTTCTGCCATTTTAAAATGTTTGCATGATGACCGCTGATAAGCACTTCAGGAACATTCATATCCTCAAAAATTTCGGGACGGGTGTATTGAGGACAACTGAGAAGTCCATTGTAGTGAGAGTCATTCTCAGCGCTGTCTCTGTTACCTAATACCCCCGGAATCAACCTGGTTATCGCATCTACCATAACCATTGCAGGTATTTCTCCTCCGGAAAGTACATAATCTCCTATAGAGATCTCCCGGTCCACATACTTATCACAGACCCGCTGGTCAATTCCTTTATAACGGCCGCAAAGCAGAATCAAAGATTTCTCATTGAGAAGACTTTTAACAATTTGCTGATTAAGCAGTTCTCCCTGAGGTGAAAGGTAAACCACCAAAGGATCGTGCTCCTGCAAGCGCTTCTTTGCATCTTTTATAGCCAGAGAAAGTGGCTCCGGCTTAATAAGCATACCGGCATCCCCCCCATAGGGGTAATCATCAACAGTTCTGTGCCTGGGATCCTCAGAATAATCTCTGATATCATGAATATCGATGGATATCAGATTTCTCTCCAGCGCCCGTTTGATAATACTATCGGAAAAAGCACCTTGAAACATTGAAGGAAAAAGCGTCAATATATCAAAGAACATAAAACATAGACCACAAAAATCGGATCGGATTAATCACTATTTACAGTAACTCCTCCAGAAAATCCTGTCTGACAATGATTTGCTTTTTACTCTTATCGATAGTAACAATCGAATCTTCATTCATGGGTACAAGAATCAATTCTCCATCCATGCGTCTTATCTCCAATGAGTCGGTAGTAGGGAAATTATACACTTCCTCAACTATTCCGATTTGAGCATGATTCTCAGAATAGACCTTCATCCCTTTCAACTCGAAATGATAAAATTGCTGCTGATCCAGGACGGGCAACTGCAGGATACTAATAAAGATGAGATGGTCTATTATCTTCTCAGCAGACTCGATCTCATTTATCCCCTTAAAACGGCAGACCAGTCCTTTGGCTCGCTCCTGGATCTCTTCAACAACAGTTCCCTGAGCCGTTTCCGGATTCATACCTATCCAGGCTCTCAATGGCAAATTCAAAGAATCAAACGACCTGCCAAACGACTCTACAGCACATAGACCATCTAAACCAACAGTGCGTAAGACTTTACCGACAGCAATCAGTTCTTCTGGCATGAGTAAAAAGATTCAAACTGAAAAATCAGGATTTCTGTTTTTTCGGTTTTGGCTTGCGTTTGCGCTCCGGCTTTCGTTCGACATTGAGTTGTTCTGCTGAAAGTCCTTTTTGCAAACCTTCCATTTTCTCAAAGAAACGATCCTCTCTTAACAGGTTTCTAACGGTTAAGGTAGGCTGTGCACCATTTTTAATCCAGTATGCAGTGCGTTCCATATTAAATATGAATTTTTTGGGAACAGCCTGAGGATCGTAGGAACCGATAGTCTCCAGAAAACGACCATCTCTTTTCATACGGCTGTCAGCAGCCACAACACGGTACTTCATCACTTTACTTCTGCCAACACGGGCTAAACGAATTTTAACAGGCAAGATTCACTCCTTGCACATAAGGTTGAGTTAAAAAATGAAAATATTATTCAAATTTTAAAAAGGTGACATACTCCTGAGAGCAGCAGACTGCCCCCGTTTGCCGGCGATCTTATTCATGCGTTTCATCATAGTCTTCATAGTGTCAAACTGTTTGAGCAATTTGTTGACATCTTGAACTGTAGTTCCGCTACCAAGTGCAATCCGACGCTTGCGGTTACCATCAATGATGTTTGGCTTGTCCCGTTCCTCAAAAGTCATGGAACAGATAATCGCCTCAATTTTATTGAAAGCACTATTATCGATTTCTGTGTCCTTAAGATAATTTCCGACACCGGGAATCATGGAAAGAAGATCACTTAAGGGCCCCATTTTTTTGATCTGCCTGAGTTGATCAAGAAAATCCTGTAAAGAGAAAAGATTTTTCCGTATTTTACGCTCAAGCTTTTTGGTTTTCTCCAGGTCTAAATTTTCCTGTGCACGCTCCACTAAAGAAACCACATCACCCATGCCCAGAATTCGACTGGCCATCCGTTCCGGATGGAAAATCTCCAGTGCATCAGGTTTTTCTCCGATACCCACATACTGCACAGGTACCCCGGTCACATCCAATATGGATAAAGCAGAGCCACCTCTGGCATCTCCATCAAGCTTGGTTAAAATAACCCCGGTAAAACTGATCTCTTTATGGAACTGCTCAGCAACATTAACCGCATCCTGTCCAGTCATGGCATCCGCCACAAAAAATATCTCATCTGGTTTGGCCAGTGAACATAACGCTTTGAGTTCTGCCATCATCTCAGTATCAATATGCAGCCTACCGGCGGTATCAATTATGACTACGGAAATATCCTGCCCCCTAGCATACTCCAAGGCATCCCTGGCAATATCCACGGGTTTTTTCTGACGGTCAGAGTAGACTGGAATGGCTAATGATTTTCCAAGTGTTTCTAGCTGATCTATAGCGGCAGCACGATAGGTATCACAGGCAACCAGTAACGGCCTGTGCCCCTGCTTTCTTAAATGAAGTGCCAGTTTTGCACTTGCAGTTGTTTTACCCGATCCTTGAAGTCCAGCCAGAGTGATAATGTTCAATCGGTTGGTATGCAAACGGATAGGACGGGCCGAACTGCCCATAAGTGCAGTTAATTCATCATGAACCAGTTTTACAAACTGTTGGCCCGGCGTAATACTTTTTAATACATCACTGCCCAGAGCTTTTTCCTGCACAGAAGCACTAAACTTTTTTACCACCTTGTAATTAACATCCGCTTCCAACAGAGCACGTTTGACATCACGCACCGCTTCAGCAATGTTTTCTTCGGTAAGCTTACCACGCCCACGCAGTTTTTTGAAAATATTTTCAAATCTATTAGAAAGTTCTTCAAACATATTATATCTGCATTATTTTGTAGTTATGGGTAATCAGTTAAAAGTACCCAGAAATTTCCTAAAGATACGTTCTGATCAGGAAAAATACAAGTACTATGAAAGAAGCTGTCCATTAAATCAAAAAGAACAGTCCGATTAATTACGAAAAAAGGAGCTATAAATTAATGGATCATCTGTATTATATGCATGCCGCATACCAGGAAGCCCTAAAAGCACTCGATGATGGAGAGGTACCGGTAGGAGCGGTTATAGTAAAAAACGGCGTAATAATCGGTAAGGGTTATAACCAGGTGGAAAGGTTGGCTGATGCAACCGCACATGCTGAGATAATCGCCATAGGCGCCGCCTCCTCAAGAGTAGAGTCCTGGCGGCTGACTGACTGCACAATTTATATAACGCTTGAACCCTGCATAATGTGCCTTGGGGCACTACTGCAATCCAGAATCAACTCGATTGTTTTCGGTGCAACCGATCCTAAAGCCGGTGCCATCGACTCCCACTATTACCGGCAGGAACTCCAGAGAAGCTACGGTTATTTTCCCTCGGTTATCCCCTCAATAATGCAGCAGGAGTGCGCCGACCTTCTGAGCTCTTTTTTTTCAAAATTAAGAAAAAAAAGCTAAAGTTTTCAAATCCCCTTCCGATATATTTAACAGGAGAAAATATCGCAGGGAGGGGAAACGGCAAATCCTGAACTTCCCTGCTCATAAAGAGAGGAGGCATAGGAGCAGAAGAAAAGATGTAAGGAAGAGCAATAACTGATTAACATGGAAGGTTAATCAAAAATCTTTTCACACAGGGAGGTTCGATATGCGTATTAATCACAACATCAATTCGATGCATACCATGAGTGCTCTGTTTAAAACCAACAGAGACATGAGCAGTTCACTAGAAAAATTATCCACCGGACTACGGATTAACCGTTCAAGCGATGATGCTGCTGGCTTGGCAATCTCAGAAAATCTCAGATCGCAAGTACGCGGGGTGGCTCAGGCACAAAGAAATGCTCTGGATGGAACTTCGCTCCTTCAAGTAGCAGAAGGTGCTGCAAATGAAATTTCTGACATACTCCAAAGAATGAGAGAACTGTCTGTACAATCAGCTAACGACACTCTCACCTCCACCGAGCGATCTTACGCAAACCAGGAATTCGGTGCCCTACGCAATGAAATAAACCGTATTGCATCAGTAACCAACTACAACGGGATTGAACTAATCTCCAGTAGTGCTTCAAACCGCTTCGGTGCTACAGGTGGCTCAGTAAACACTTTGTGGATTGATGCTGGTTCTACAGCCGGGGTCGACAGTATCACTATTACTATTGATACTTTAACAGCAACTGCCCTTAACGCCAATCTGGCTACGGCTGCTCTAACTTCTCAGACCAGCGCTAGAAACTCAATATCGTCTATCGATGCAGCTATAAACAAGGTCAACAGTACCAGAGCCAATATTGGTGCATATGTCAACAGGCTCGAACACGCCATTAATAATCTGCTGGTAAGTGAGACTAATCAGTCTGCAGCTGAATCAATGATCAGGGATGTCGATTTTGCTAATGAATCAGCTAAATTCTCCCGCAATCAGATTCTTATGCAATCGGGCACTGCAATGCTGGCCCAATCAAATATGCTACCACAGAATGTGTTATCGCTGATGCGCTGATTTTACACAGAAAACCCGGCCAGCTCTCACATGAGGGGGAAGCCGGGGACTCTGTTTTATTTAATCGGTATCCAGAATACCGGACAGGATGAATTGCCTAAAATATGCAGAATACTGAGTACCCGCAGCTTGCTTTGTAAAAAATTACCCATCTTCTTTGCTATTATTTTAAGGTCTGCACATTCAGCACTCTGCTCACCAGCAAGTACCTTTTTTCGGTTTTCTTCGCTTTTAACCTCCCGGTACTGTATTCCACTACAATCAAGCAAACCGGCAGGTTTATGATTTACTGCTAAAACTCTTTTAACTTCCGGCTGAACTGCAGGAAACAGCTTCATTAACATCTTAACCGCATTGATTGCAGATCTTAATTCAATTAAATCATCTGCAGTTATCACAATGTTGTTTAAAACCGCCTCACCGCTTTCTACTCTAATAAATGATTCTGACTGAGCAGGAACAAACAATACCGGACTTGAATAACTCAGTAATATTTCTTCGACAAGATTTGATCCTAAAAATGGCAGAATGCCTGTGTGTAAATTAAATCCAATCACCAGCAGATCATGAAGATGATAATTGAGCCGATGTAAAATCACTTTTTTTTTGTTTCCATTTTTTACTATCTTTTTTACTCTTAATCCGGCATTTAGCACATCCGCCCTGCTGGAACCGGATTTAAGAATCCCCCATCTTTCCAGCAACATTCGAACACCCAGCTGCTCAGTTATCTCTGTTTCGGTGCGGACATCAATAATCTCCAGCTCACCACCAGCCTCATATGCTATTTTTAGAGCATGTGCAAAAGACAGAGAAGAATTTGCTGCATCATAGATGGGTAAAACAACACTCAAAGGATTAAAACTTCCATTTCTACCCTCGGTACCTCCACACCTCTCACCCATGAAGTCTCCAATCGACTCTAATCACCACCACTGCCCAGCAAGCTCAAAGGCAGAGATGCAGATAAGACTTTTTTCAGGAGTAAACAAAACAGCAGGAAAGGAATAAACAAATGAGAACAACTTTCAAAGAATGTTTAATTCCATTTCCTTCAAGTATATTTAAATGATAAATTAAAAACCTAGAAAGGTACAGTTATATGGATTTCTGGACCATCGAAACATTATTGCAATGCACAAGCAATCTGCATCTTTTCTCAGCTCAGCAACAATCCGATTTTCTTGAGCTGATGAATTCCAAATATCC
>JAEZKP010000002.1 GCA_023436145.1 Fibrobacterota bacterium
TTGTTTGAATTTTGAATAATTGGTAATTGGGATTTGTTTAGGATTTGGTGTTTGTGATTTGGAATTTATTTGCGTGCCCTACTTCTTATGAAATCTTATGTTTGTTAAATTAACCGGACACTTCTGAATCCATTTATTTTTTTCCGAAAATACCATTTCAGATTTCAATCCTTTACTCAGGGAGAACAGATGATTAATCTATTAA
Source organism: Fibrobacterota bacterium (assembly GCA_023436145.1). Classification (GTDB taxonomy): domain Bacteria; phylum Fibrobacterota; class Chitinivibrionia; order Chitinivibrionales; family Chitinispirillaceae; genus JAAYPC01. Next base: position 206 of record JAEZKP010000002.1, read on the forward strand.
GGAAAAGACGAAGTATTAGAAAATTCCAATCTCTGCCGGTCGAAGATGAAAAACTCAGATTGTTAAAAGAATCCCTTTTACGTTCTCCCTCCTCAAGAGGGCTTAATCCCTGGGAATTTGTAATTGTTGACCACAAACAGACCCTGGATCAGCTCTCCCTTTCAAAACAGCATGGCTCAGAATTCCTGAAAAATTCGGTCCTGGCAATAGTAATCCTTGGAAATGAAAAACGATCGGATGTATGGATAGAGGATTGTTCGATAGCATCCATTATAGTCCAGTTAACCGCTGAAGATCTGGGACTCGGTTCTTGCTGGGTGCAAATAAGAAACCGCAATCATAATGATAGTATTTCATCTGAAACATATGTTCAACAATTACTTCAGATTCCATCACATTTACGGGTTTTATCAATTATCGGCATTGGCTATCCCGACGAAACACAAACACCAATAGCAGAGGAAAATCTCCAGTTTCAGAAAATCCATTTTAATAGATATGAAGATAATACCTGATTGAATAATAATTTCAGGAGGAGCCAAAAAGTACATCTTGGTTTGCTCCATTATTAAGGAGGTTAGAGATGGTGGTAACAAGCGTACAGGTGCATGTAAAAAGCCAGCATGTAGAGGATTTTATAAGAGAAACAATTCGAAATCATGAGAATTCCGTAAAGGAAAAAGGTAATATGAGATTTGATGTTCTCCAAAGCACCGAAGACCCGACAAAGTTTATGCTATATGAAGCTTATGATTCAGCCGAATCAGCAGCCGCACATAAAAAGACAGCCCATTATGCTGCCTGGCGTGATGCAGTAGCAGACTGGATGGCAGAGCCACGCAAAGGTATCGCATATAAATCTATTAAACCCTGAATTAATATATGGATAGTTTAATGTTTAATTTTTACAGGACTCCCAAAATCTTTTTTGGCCCAGGCCAGAGAAATCAGTTAAGTAATCTATTAATTCCTCTGGGCTCACCAGTATTACTTATTCATAGCACTCATTCTTTACCCAATGAGGAATTAATTGATACACTGAAAAAAAGCGGCATCAGACTTTTTGAGTGCCTCAGCTCAGGAGAGCCATCACCAGAATACATTGACCAGATCGTAAACAAATATCGCGATAAAAATATCAGGGCTGTTGTGGCAATTGGCGGGGGTAGTGTAATAGATGCGGGGAAAGCGATATCTGCGATGCTTCCGCTGCAGGAGACTGTAAGGAATTTTCTGGAAGTGGTTGGTAATAAAAATCATCCCGGAGAAAAAATCCCCTTTTTTGCACTTCCTACAACAGCCGGAACCGGAGCAGAAGCAAGTGCGAATGCAGTATTAAGTTCGCCTGGTGAGAAAGGTTTTAAGCGTTCAATCAGACATGAAAACCTTGTTCCTGATTATGCAATTGTGGATCCCAAATTAATGATGAATTGTCCTGACAATGTGACTGCTGCCTGTGGAATGGATGCCCTCACTCAACTTCTGGAATCCTATGTTTCACCTAGAGCATCAGAAATTACCGATTCACTGATAGAAAAAGCGCTGCCACTGATAGGCAACAACCTGCTTAAAGCAGCAGGTCCGCAAAGAGGTGAGATAACTGTAAGAACTGCAATGGCTTATGCTGCATTGATATCTGGGATAACTCTGTCTAATGCTGGTTTAGGTGTTATTCATGGAATGGCATCGGCAATCGGTGGTTTTTTCCCGATCCCCCATGGAGTGGTCTGCGGAACACTTTTAGCCGGTGCCACCAGCATGAATATCCGTAAATTAAAAGAATCAGACTCTTCTAACAGAGCATTAACAAAATATAATCGTGCTGGTTTTCTTTTAAGCGGTGAAAATGATGATCCGGAGCGGGGTTGTGATTTACTTATTAAACATTTGAACCTATACACTCAACAGTTGAGCATACCCAAATTATCTGTATTCGGGGTAGGCAGGAAGGATTTGGACAAGATAATAAAAGACAGCAGTAACAAGAATAATCCTGTGAAACTTAACGCAGAAGAAATGGAAAAATTGATGTTGGAGAGGATTGAGTAAATCTGTGAATTTCAACAGACCAACTCGTTTGTTAAATTTATCCATCCCTGATACTTTCTCCGTAGCAAAAAACCTTTCCACCAACCCTTTAAATCTCCACGCACAAGAACTATTTTTGCTTATACAATTATTCTCAATACCTTGCGTATTTATTCCTGCTCTCTTTAAACCGAACACCAGGAGTTTATTGCAACAATGAAAACTATCCTTTCTATTCTTTTTGGGGCTTTTCTCAGCTGCCTCTTTGCCGATCAATTCCAGATACCTGTTCATTATGACACCCTAAAAAACGGTCTTCGGGTGATAATTGTACCGGATACAAATGTAGCTGTTGTATCATGCAGATTGTACTACTTTGTTGGATCCATGTATGAAGGACCAGGTTTCAGCGGCTTATCTCATATGTATGAACATATGATGTTCAAAGGAACTAAACGCATGGGTACAAAGTCTTACGAGAAAGAAGTTCCCTTGATGGCCTCTATTGATTCTCTGGCTGATCTTATTCAGAAGGAGCGTTTAAAGGGCAGAACAGACTCCGATTCGCTTATTAAGAACCTGAAATCCAGGCTGTACACTACTCTGGAAGAACAACGCAAGTATATGAAAAAAGAGGAGCTTTGGGAAACCTATCAGAATAACGGTGGAACAAATCTTAACGCCTGGACAGCAGATGACATGACTGCCTACATTGTTACGCTTCCCAAAAACAAACTGGAACTATTTTACTGGCTGGAATCGGATCGAATGAAAGATCCTGTATTGAGAGAGTTCTATAGTGAACGGGATGTGGTGGCAGAAGAACGCAGAATGCGCTATGAAAATCGGCCTGTGAACCGGTACTGGGAGCGTCTTAACGCACTTTTTTACGTGGCACACCCCTACAGACTCCCAACCATAGGATGGATGTCAGATATAGAATCCTATTCACGGGAGAAAATGGAAAATCATATCCGTAAATTTTATACTCCGGATAATGCACTTATTGTCATGGTGGGTAATGTTGATCCTAAAAAAGCGATGAATGATATAAAGCGTTATTTTGCATCTATTCCACGGGCAAAAAAAGCCAAGGAGGAAGTGGTTACCCGCGAGCCGCAGCCTATCGGAACAACCCGCTTTACAGTGCATGATAATGCCGCACCCAGAATAGATATGCTGTTTCACACTCCGGGTTACCCTCATGACGATCTTTACAAAATCGACATCGTTGAAGGGATCTTATCTGGCAGAAGTGGCCGGTTGTATCGCAGGCTGGTAGACAAGGAAAATCTCTGCATAAATGCGGGTGCCGGTAATAACTTCCGCCTTCATGATGGATATTTCGAAATATATGCCGAACTTAAATCAGACGCTGATCCGCAAAAAGTAGAGCAGATAATTTTAGAAGAAATTACAAAATTAGGCTCCACTCCCCCCACAAAAAACGAGATGCTACGAATTACCAATCAGATAAGAATGTCTTTTGTAAGTGGTTTAAAATCCCTGGAAGGATTATCCGACCGTCTTGCCTGGTTCGAAAGGCTACGCAGCTGGAAAGATCTGCTCTCCTATCCTGAAAATATAGCCCAGGTTAAGCCTGAAGAAGTACCTGCAATAGTAAAAAAATACATTAACCCCCAACAGATGACTGTCGGACAGTTATTACCGGTTAAAACTGAAAAAACAGATGCAGCTGCCAAAAGCAAAGAAACAACACAAAAGTAGCATCTTGAGGAGGATTTTTATAAAATGAAATTGAACCATTTTTTTCACTGTACCATTTTTTCAGTTCTCTTGGGTTTCAGCATTCTCGCTGCTCAGAATACAATCCCTACACATCCGTCAAAACTGAAATTTCAGCCTCTTGACTGGGCTGTACCCCTTGGATCACCTTATCGAACTGAACTGAAGAATGGGCTGATAACCTATATTGCTGAAGATCCTACCCTGCCACTGGTTCAGGCAGTCCTCTATGTCCGATCTGGTTCCCTTCTGGACCCGTCTGGTAAGGAAGGAATCGCATCATTGATGGCCACTCTGATGCGCACGGGTGGAACCAGTAAATATTCTGCGGACAGCTTAAATGAGCTGATTGATCTTTATGCAATGAAATTTGGTTTCAGTGCTACTGAATCACAGATCACCTTCAGTGCATCTTTTCTCTCAGAGCATACCGATAAAGCTATGGATATAATGGAACAACTTCTCTTTCACCCGGTATTCAATTCAAAGGAATTCGAAAAAGAAAAAAAGATAATGATACAGAATATCCAACACCGTTTTGATGACCCCGGCCCCACTCTTAAAGCTACTTATCAAAAGCATCTCTATACAGCCGAAAAATCCTCACGATTGGCAACAGAGTCATCTGTCAGGAATATTACCAGAGAAGATTTAATCAAACTTCACCAAAAAACATTTCTTACCCCTGGAATGATTCTGTCGATAGCTGGAAATTTTAAACGGGACTCGATGATTACCAGAATTGAAAAAATGTTTCCCTCTTCAACTGTTGCGTCCCTTGATTCATTCCCGCAGGTACAAACCAATTCCAAAATCAAGGGTCTCCTGGTACAAAAACCCATAAGCCAGGCCTATGTCCGAATTGGCTTGCCTTTATTCAAAAGACCACACCCCGATTATTATCCCATGTCTCTTTTGAATGAAATTCTTGGCGGTGGAGGATTTACTTCACGGCTTGGCGCAAAAATCAGATCTGATGCCGGACTGACCTACTCAATTTATTCTAACGCTGAGTCAAACTATACCTACCCAGGAACTTTCTATATTGAGTTTTTTACCAAAAACGCCTCCTTCTCTCAAGCGGTAGCTATGATTATTAAAGAGGTGCAGAAAGTAGTCAACGAAGGTGTAACTGAAAAGGAACTTGAGAATGCAAAAGCATCCCTGAGTGGAGAATTGCCATCCATGTTCCGTTCTCCCTTTGATATTGTATCAACCTACGGCTGGAATGAATATTACAAAAGAGATCCGGATCATTATAAAGCATATGAGGAAAAACTGAGAAAAGTCACCCGGGATGATGTTCTCAGAGTTGCAAAGCAATATCTGACTCCTGATAATTTCACCTATACAGTCGTGGGAGACACCAGTGCACTTATCAATCAGGAAGCAGATGGATTTTCTCTTTCTAAAATTGCTTCAAAAACAATACCGATTGATTCTATTGCAGCTCTGCCCTAAAAAGGAAGGTCAAAAAAAATGAAGATAGGAATAATAATTCACACTCAATCCGGACATACTGCTCAGTTTGCACGGGCCATTGCTGCAAAATTCAACAGTAATGGTTATGAAGCTGAAATAGAGATGTTGCGTACAGTAGGCCAGGTCTCACCCGGCTCCAGAAAATTCACCATTAAAAACTCACCATCTGTAGAGCAATACGATGCGATTCTTTTTGGAGGGCCGGTGTGGGCATTTAATGCTTCACCTGTGATAATGTCTTACCTTTCACAACTTGTAAAGATCAAAAACAAAAAGGTTCTAAGCTTTGTCACCATGGGTCTTCCTTTCGTCTGGATGGGTGGCACCCAAGCCATAAAAACTATGAACCAGTCACTTGATACTTCCGGAGGAGATGTGCTTACCGGAGAGATCCTCCATTTTTTCTTAAAAGCAAATAAAAAGAAAATGGAACAGGCTGTAGATAGAATCTATGAAGCACTCAGCAGTAAATAGTGTTGCTGAGCCCCTGGTTTAAGAGCTCAGCAAAGCTTACTAAAGAAGATTTGCTGCAAGCTCAGAAAGTCTGGAGCGTTCACCTTTGGTGAAGGTAATGTGCGCTGCAATCTCCTGATTTTTAAATTTCTCAACCACATAAGTCAATCCATTACTGGAAGAATCGATATAAGGGTTATCTATCTGATATGGGTCACCGGTTACCACTATTTTGGTCCCCTCACCCACTCTGGTAACAATGGTTTTAATTTCGTGAGGAGTCAGATTCTGAGCTTCATCTATGATTAAATACTGGCTATGAATAGAGCGACCTCGGATATAAGTAAGTGGCTCAATCACCAGTATCCCCATTTCCACCAGCTCCCGATACCCTCGCAAATGACGACTACTGCGATTATCCTTGCGCATTATTAATTCCACATTGTCCACAATAGGATACATCCATGGAGTCAGCTTCTCCTCAACCGTTCCAGGTAAAAAGCCTATATCTTTACCCATTGGTAGTGTTGGACGGGAAACCAGTACTCTACTGTAAACATTTTCATCTACAGTTTTATACAAACTTGCAGCTACCGCCAATAAAGTTTTACCAGTACCAGCCTTACCTACCAGTGTAACCAGCTGGATGTCATCATTGAGTAGAGCATCCATGGCAAAAACCTGTTCCCGGTTGCGAGGACTGATCCTCCAGATTCCAGAACGCTCTTCAGAAATCACCTTTACTATTGCATCCTGGGTCCCATCATACCTGCCCAGTACACACTCCTGCCTGTCCGCACTAAACAGAGCAACAAACTGATGCGGATAGAGTCGTTGTTCTATCTTTAAGAATCCTTTCTCTCTGAATCTGGAAATCATCTCATTTTCTACGGTTATCTCACAGTGTCCGGAATAAAGCTCCTCAATATCCACTTTATCTGATTCATAATCCTCCACATCCAGCCCCAGAGCATCTGCCTTTATGCGAAGATTGATATCTTTACTTACAAAGACAGTGGGAATCTCCGAGGAACTATCCCGTACTTCAAGTGCAATGGCCAGTATAAGATTATCGTTATTACGATCCTGCAATTCCTCCGGAAGTCTTTGCATCACAGAACCAGTGCTCATTTTAACATAAAGCAATCCACCATTATCCAGTCTGATTCCAGAAGTAACAGATCCCTTTTGCCTGAGCTCATCCAGATAACGGGATGCCTGACGGGCACTGCGCCCGGTCTCTGTGACATCCTTTTTAAAGTGATCGACTTCTTCAATGACAGGAATAGGAATGATTACATTGTTTTTTCCAAACTTAAAAAGTGCCTGAGCATCGTATAGAAGAACATTTGTGTCAAGAATATAGTTTTTCATGTTATAAGAATGGCTCCTTAAAAACTCAGTTTTTCTATTTACAATAGTAGTAGCCTGAAGAGGCCAGAATATTAATACGTTTAAAACTACTTAATATGAACTAAATATTGCACCCTTCCAGGTTCAGTAATCTCTTTTTAAGCTCAATCATCACTCCTTCCTTCATCCCAGAATACCCTCCGATTTTCCCGGACTTTGAAATCACCCGATGACAGGGTATGATTATAGGAAATCGATTATTTCTCATGACCGAACCGGCAGCTCTGGCTGCACCAGGAAAACCGGCTCTTCTTGCAAGTTCTTCATAAGAAACGGTTTGTCCGCGAGGAATTGACCGTGCTGCGGTCAGAACACTTTGTCTAAATAAGGTAAGATTACTTAAATTAAGAGGCATATTTGAAAAATCGACTTCTAAACCATTAAGATAATCCAGTATCATATTCCTGAATGGGTCCAATCTGCTATCGGTATTCTGATCACCTTCGGTGTTATGATGGAACCTGAACTCTTCAATCTGAACAACATTGTTATAAACTATGGCATATAGTGTACCGGATAGAATCCGGTGGTGAATCATTGTTAAGATTCTTTTTTTCATTTTGCTCCTTTTCAAATCATCACTTCATTTATAGAATTAATAAAGACAGCAGGAAATCAAGCAAAAAACTGGGATGATTTTTTTTCGGGATTAACAATTTAATCTGGAAAAATAGCTTCTTTTTTATGCCTGATCCAAAATTTAAACATGGCGAAGGAGACCTGATGACAATGCCCAGGTTTGCTTCAAAAAAACATAACCGTTTTTTTGGAAATCAAAACCGGATTTCATTATTTTTATTTAACTGGAATGTGAGTAATTTGTGATAATTTCCCTAAAACAGATAGCTGCCAATTTCCGATTTGCCGATTTACTGGACATTTTGGTAGTTACTGTATTTTTATATTTCATATTTAGCTGGTTACGACGAAGAGCCTCCCGATCCGTAGTAATAGGGATTGGCAGTGTCGTTTGTCTTTATATTACTGCCCGCATGCTGAATATGTACATGACATCCCAGGTATTTCAGGCCGGATTAACCGCTGCTTTGGTCGCTTTGGTGATAATATTCCAGGAAGACATCCGGATGGTAATGGAACGACTTGCCACTATCGGAAACTTCCAATCCAGACGCCAGCTTGTTGCATCCAACAAAACAGTTGACGCCATAGTAGACGCGGTATGTAAATTAGCCACCGATAAAATCGGCGCCCTTATAGTCATAAAAGGAAGAGAAAGCCTCGATCGCCACTTAACAGGTGGTATTTCGTTGAATGGACGTATCAGCGTACCACTTCTCTACAGCATTTTTCATCCTGAGACTCCAAATCATGACGGAGCTGTCATAATTGAAGGTGACAGGATTGATAAATTTGGGGTCAGACTCCCCCTCACCCATAATCTGGCAGAAACTGCAGACACAGGAACCCGGCATAGTGCTGCTGTGGGACTTGCAGAACGATCCGATGCACTGGTTTTAGTAGTTTCTGAGGAGCGAGGAACCAAAAGTGTAGTAGAGAATGGTCATCTGGAAACTGTCTCTCAGGAAATGCTTAGAAACAGACTCAAAGAGTATTACCATAGACTCTTTCCACCTCCGGCAGAAATCAGCCGTTTTGCCTGGGTTACTAAAAATTATGGTTTGAAAATTACCTCAGTGATCTGTGCTATCATTTTGTATTCTCATGTTGCCTACCGGGTTGACACAGTCAACCGGACCTACACAATTCCTGTCGAATACCGCAATGTTCCACAAGGTTTTGTTCTGGAAGATCCACAACCTCAGGATATAAAAGTCACCTTGTCCGGCCCTGAACGCTCCTTTGTTTTTGACAATTCGACACTGGTAGCATCACTGGATTTAGGAAAGATCCGCCTGGGAAATCAGTCTATTCCAATCACCGAAAGAGATATCAATATTCCAAAAGGGTTGAGTGTGAATACTGTTTCACCGAAAGAATTCTCTTTCCGTGCAACTAAAACGGAACTGATAGATGTACCAGTAAAAGTGAAAACCAGAGGAAAGCTTTCTAAATCATTGCAACTGGATGAAATAAAAGCCACTCCCGGAGCAGTTCAACTATTAATACCACAGTCAAAAAAGGGCAGCTTTACAGAAGTACCCACAGAAGCTCTTGATCTGGACCAGATATCTCAAAGCACAATCCTTCGGCTTCGGGTCATTCCACCTTATGGGATGCTCCCTCCTGATGAAAACCAAAGCAGTGTAAAAGTCACAGTTAATGTCAGTCCCAAACAAACCGCAGAAAAACAATAATCAATCTGCAACAACCCAGATACTTATAATTTCCAATATTTCCGACATGTTTCCAGCATCTGAGAAATTCTGATATCGTAGGTATGGTATCTGGTTACATTCTGATATGCTGCCTCAGCGATCGTTTTTCTTTCCTCTTCATGAACCAGATAGTAATCGATTAAATCAGTGCACTGCCCTATAGATTCAAATTCAACCAGTTCCTGTCCGGTTCCACCGGTTTTGAAAAACTGTTTATTACACTCTCTTTTTTCAGTTATGATAAAAGCACCAGAAGCAGCACAATCAAAGATCCTCTGAGTAAATGAGGTTCTTATTTGTATCCGGTTAACATTTATATTGACCTTTGTTGACTTGTAAATATCACAAAGATTGGTATAGTAACATGCTTCAGTAGAAACCAGTGATGGATCTAAAAAATTTTTCCAGTACGGATCGCCAAAACAGAAAAAACGGGTTTTATATCTGGAAGCAATCGCTTTAATAAAATCCCTCCGATAGAGATACCCAATCATCCATTCGATACAAAAAAGCAACTCATCGTCTTTAAGAGATGTTTTACCCTGCCACAATCGCTTGTTTTCAAGTAAAAAATGGAAAATATCGAATCTGGGATCTGCTATATACTTCTTTTTAATCAGCACCTGGAGTGGAAGTAATTTTTCCAGTTCTCTTACTCTCTCTTCGGTCATTATTGAATCTAAAAATCCACAGCTGGAATTTCCCACAAATGCTACATCCCTGGTTAATTCAACCGATTCAGATGGATGGAAAAATGAAATATCTGTAGCAAGCGGTAGAAAATGAGCATTAAAACCTCGCTCCACCATTTCAGGCAGAAACGATTTTTCACTAACAAAATCAATTCTGGCAGGGGAAGGGAAGGTTTGCCTGCCCTGAAAAATAGCCTCATAGAATGGATAATCATGATACCAGTTTGCAATCAGACACCCGCAATCGATGAGCTTTTTAATAAGCACGCCGTTATAATCACAACCGGCATCGTTAATTATCAGAACTAATCCAGGTAAATAATTTTTCAGCTGCTCAAAAATGGAGTTCACTTGAATCGCTGCAGGGTATTGTGGGATATTAACGATGATGCTCTGGTGATCTAATCTTTTTTTTAGAGAATTGATTATTTCTTTAGTCAGAAAGGTGTGAGAATTGAAAAAGATGATATTCATGGTTTTTATTATATAAGAATTATATGAAATAAACAATCACATGTTTGTATGCTTGAAGAGTTTTATAAGAACCGCACGCATCTTGTTGAATTTATTTATAAAAGAGCGTATAATTAGCATTGAATACCCACAGAGAATCCGGATAAAAAGAAAATGAAAAGCCATGTTTTTCTGACATTTTCGGTATTATTACTAAGACTTGGTGTTTCAGCCGCACCTGTTCAGAGTAATCAGCAGTTCTCTGTCTCCAATTTTAAAGGTAATATTGAATTATGGTCAAAAGAATCCAAACAATGGATTCAGATAAAGGATTTTTCAAACCTGGGGATCGGTTCAACGATTGCTGTCAGGGAAAATTCTGAGCTTCAGATCACCTTTGAACCTGCAATTTTTTTAACTGTTCAGAACAACAGCATTTTAACGCTCAATAATCTGATAAAGCAACCCGAAAACAACATTATCCGGATGTCTCTCACTTTGCAAAGCGGGACTGCCTCAATCAGAATGCAGTCACTGGCTTCAAACACAATGCTTTTTTCTCTTGAAACACCATCGGTATCTGTAAATATGAACAACACCGACACAGAAATTTCAGTAAACCGGGATATCACCACTTTACAGATATTCAGAGGAGAGGCCCGCCTCAAACATGCCTCTGCGGAGGTAAAATCAATGATCTATGCAGGAAGCAAAGCAACAGTATATGCCACCCGCCCCGTTTTTGAAATTACCAGTGCAAGCGAAATTAATAAGCCTGCCGCAGATTCTGTTAAAGGGCCCACGATCGCTATTCTTTCCATACAATCAGGGAAAAAAAATGATGAAAATATCGAAAGAATCTCTGATATTGTTGCAGAAAACTACCAGCGAAGCAGTACCGCCAGGGTACTGTATTTGGACGATATCCGAAGCCTGTTGAAAACCGAAAAGCTGGAAGGATTACTGAATTGTTTCACCGATTCCTGCATCACCAGAATCAGCTCCGCGGTAGGAGTAGACATGTTGATACTGGGTAATATCGGTCAGGTTGGACAAAGCTACATTTTTACTCTTAAAATGATCGATGCACTAAGAGATAAAACAATAAAAAGAGTCACTACCAGTGTGGATAGCAATTTGGGGCTGGTGCTCAACGAGATTCCCAGCATGGTAAACGAGCTGGTTAACACTCAAAAAAACACATCCACTCTTGTCAAGCAGTTGAAAACTGATTCAAGCCTCTCAGCTTATAAAGAAACTATTGTATGGATAAAAGGCGGTTCCTTTTATATGGGTAGTCCAGATAAGGATGAATTCGATGCACTTCCGATACACAAAGTCAATTTAAATGGCTTTTTTATAGACAAATACGAGGTCAGCAAAGAGGAATTCGAGAAAGTAATGGGTACAAATCCATCTGCTATCCGTGGTTGCAGTAAGTGCCCGGTGGATAATGTAACCTGGTTTGAAGCATCTGAATATTGCCGCAAAGTTGGAAAAAGGCTTCCCACCGAAGCAGAATGGGAATATGCATGCAGAGCTGGCAGTTCAACTTATTTTCATTATGGAAACACATTATCAAGTGAGCAGGCTAATTTCGATGGAAAATCCCCTTATGGTGGAGTTCCGCAGGGACCTTCAAAAACTCACCCTGTACCGTCAGGACAATATGAACCCAACAAATGGGGACTCTATGATATGCATGGGAATGTAGCAGAATGGTGTTCTGACTGGTATGATCCAGCATATTATGGAAATTCTGAAGAAAACAATCCTACCGGCCCCAATAATGGCAAACTGAAGGTTGCAAGAGGTGGAAGCTGGAATAATGCAGGAAAAACACTGCGATCAGCAAAACGTACCGCCTACAATCCTTCAATAAGACTTAACACTCTGGGATTCCGTTGTGTAAAGGACGAATACTAATCCTACCGGTTTCTTTTCAGACAATAAGGCAGATCGCCGGTTTTACGATGATACATTACACATTGACAACAAGCTCCATTTCGGGAACAATCCTTTTCCGGACATGTACATTTTTTTTTGTTTTCCTCCAGCTGGCAATCGATACTCATTCATAAACTCCTTTTATCAGTGTAGTATTTCTTAAAAAACAACCGGTTGAAGAATCCGTTCGCTATTGAATTCCTTTTTTGCCAGTATTGAACTGCCCGTACCAGCTAAAATAAGAAACAGAGGAAGATAAAACTCAGGCAATGAATAATACCTGCTCATAATTGTATACACAGTTACAATACAACCAGTTAAAAACAGATTTGCCAGGTGAAGCAGTTTGGGGTTAGACATTCGCACAGAAAAGAATGCACTGAAGGCAGTGTTTACAAAAGCAGACGCCGCATAGATAAGAAAATCTATCGGCTGCAGAACAGTTATATCATAATCATAGATGAAATACTGCCAAAGTGATGCCAGCCCCATACAAAATGTTCCGATCACCAGGCTCATTATCATAACAAAACTCATCTTACCAAATAAAATACTGTTTCTGGAGATTCCTGATGTTATAAGAATTTCCAGAGCACCTGATATTCTCTCAGAGATAAACACTGTATTTGAGAAATTAGCTGCAACCACAACCGAAAAAAACACCAGCCAGAGAGGACCGGTTCTCAAAGAAGAGTCACCGTCTCCTGCCAGAAAAAAACTCCAGGATAACACTAAAACTGCATAAAGTATAAATACTCCCCGGTCTGAGCCGGTAAAGCATTTCCATTCTTTGGATATTATTGTTTTAAGCCCCTTCATCTTCAGATCTGACCTTTGCCATTATTGCAATAGATGTCTTTTATAGCACTGCTGAAAATATTATCACTGGCAAGCCGTTTTACTTCCTGAATGCAGCAGCCTGCAGAAACCAGTTTACGTATCAAATCAGGTATAACCATATCCGGGTGATCAATAGTAAACTTCCAGCCATCTTTGAAAGAAAGATTTCTGCCACCACACTGCCCTATTATATCCTTCCATTCAACATTCTGATCCGTAACGATTATCCATTCATTCTCAGAAACCGATCTTTTCAGCTCTGAGAGCTGTTTATCACGGAGAATGCCCACTCTGCCACACAGAGTGTCTATTGTGTCAAGCTGATGAGAACTGATAATTAAAGCAGCCCCCCGTTTTCGGGCTTCTTCTACCAGTCTGCAGAAATGATCATATGCAGTCATATCCAGTGCCAGAACCGGCTCATCAAGAAAGAATACGGATGGCCATCCCATAAATGCCCTGCACAATGCACATTGCATCTTCTGACCTCTGGAGAGATGCCCGGTTTTTTTTTCTGATCGGAACAAATCGGTTTCAGACCAGTATCTATCCAAATATTCGCGCACCTCATTTTCAGTCAAATCTTTAGCTTGAGCATATATATTAAGGTTTGCCCATGGGGTAAGGTTTGTCCAAAAACCATCATGCTCCAATACTACTCCTGCCCTCTTATAAAAATGCTGCTGATGTTTCCAGGGATTCATGCCCAGAATCGAAATATACCCGCAATCAGGCTGGAGCAAACCCAGTAACAGTCTCAGAAAAGTTGTTTTACCTGCCCCATTGAGACCAACTAAACCGTATACCGTACCACTTTCGATTTTTAGAGATATATCCTCCAGAATCGAATATTTTCCGTAACTTTTTTTCAGATTTTCAGTTTCTATAATAGTAGGCATTATTTAAAAATGACTCCCGGACAGTGTAATTCCAAGCTTATTATAAAAGCCCCGGTCCTTAAAAAGAGCTCTTATGATTAGATAATAAAACTTATTTAACAGTGCACCAGAATCTATGTATTTTATTAATCTGAACTATCCGGTTCAGCTTTAAACTCAGAAGCAGTCACATCAATATTTGCTACGACTGAATCTGTTCAATATTTAATTATGGGTACTAATGAAAATCATTCAAGCTAAAACCGCCGGATTTTGTATGGGGGTAAAACGGGCAGTTGATTTATCCCTGGAAAATGCAGCAAAAAACGAAAATGGTATTCTAACTCTGGGACCTTTGATCCACAACAGTCAAACTGTTGAGATGCTCAAACAGCGCGGGGTCAAAACTCTTGACGAAACAGTAAAATTGCAACCCCAGACAACACTTCTTATCCGCGCTCATGGAGTCCCACCACAGATTCAGAAAAAATACAATGAAGATGGGCATTTTATTATTGATGGTACCTGTCCGAAAGTTAAAACAGTTCATAAAGTCATTTCAAGATATAGAGAAATGGGTTATTCCATAGTTATCACCGGAGATGAAGGACATGCAGAGGTCATCGGACTTCTGGGATACGCAGGTGAATCAGGGTATCTTGTTCATTCGCTTGAAGATCTTGAAAAACTGCCTAGTCTAAAAAAAATCTGTCTGGTTTCTCAAACCACATTTGACAGAAATCAGTTTGACAGTATTGCCGAGCACCTGAAAAAATTAAACCCTGATACAGAAATAGTGGTAAAAAAGACTATCTGCTCCGCAACTGATCAGCGCCAGCACGAGACTGAGCAACTTGCCAAACAGGTTGACGCTTTAATAGTGGTGGGCGGAAAAAACAGTGCCAATACCCAGAGATTAGCAAAAATCAGCCGGGATTGTGGTACTCCTACTCAACATGTGGAAACCGAGGAGGAGATTAACTGGGAAGCAATTGCCAATTGCAACACACTGGGTATCACCGCCGGTGCATCCACTCCCATCTGGATGATAAAACGGGTTACTGATTACATCCAATTTATGAACCACACAAAAAAACATTCTCTTGCAAACACCTTCTGGCATTTCTTTGACATAATGGCTAATCTCAACATTTTTGTTTCAGCTGGTGCTGCAGCTGTATACTATGCTTCTTGTTATCTTCAGGGTTTATCTTTTACACTCCTTGGTGCAGTTCTCACTTTTCTATATTTTCTCTCTACATACCTTTGGAATAGTCTGGCAAGCATCGAGACCACCCAGCACCATGGAATTTCCCGCTATAAGTTTTATTGCGCGCACCGTAAACTGCTGTTCTGTCTCTCTGCTGCCAGTATTGTTATAATGCTGGTTTTAGGCTTTATTCATGACAGAAGACTTTTTTACCTGCTTCTTTTTGCCAGCCTGGTGGGTTCGGCTTATCACATGACCTTAGTTCCTGAATACATGCGCAAACTTATTAGATACAGAAGTCTCAAAGATATTCCATCATCACGGGACCTCTTTGTTGCTCTGGCCTGGGCTACAGTGATAACCTTCGTCCCTCAGATATTAAACCAGGTCTGGATGATAGAACCTCGCAATGTTGCCACATTCATCTGGATTTTCATATTAGCTTTTTTCCGCTCCCTGGTTTTTGATTTACGGGATATAGAAGGGGACAGGATTATGGGAAGAGAAACATTAATTACCATAATCGGTGAAAAGCGTGCACGCAAAATGACTTTCCTGATGATCTGCTGTTGTATCATTGCATTGTTGCTGTTTCCACTTCTTATTCACCCTGTCAGCTACCGTTCCCAGAAGACCATCCGGTTTCTTTTCCAGATCCCCTCATTATTTTATATACTCTGGATTACCAAATGGAATCCCAAGTTCAATCCTAATCATGCATCGGCTTTTAATTTACTCGCAGACGGACTGTTTTTTCTGGCTGCATTCGGAGCACTGGTAGCCAGTGTACTGGTATAAGTTCCTTTTATTAATTGTAAGGATTATGTTCCTTAAAAGTAAGGCACAATCTTTGCTGATTCTAAACTAATTTGTAAGTCAATTTCAAAGGTATCCAGGTATTTAATTTATCTTACCAGATGGTAAAAATGTAAAAACTACAACCAGTTTCGGAGAAAAATCATGATGGAGCGCCTTCCCCACATTGTAACTGCTAAGCACTACGACCTTCATTTTACTCTGGATTTTGAGCAATTTTTATTTGCCGGAAAACAGAAACTCCTGTTTATGGTTACAGAACCGCTTTCGCTTCTGCGACTTCATTGTGAAGACCTCGTCATTTCAGATCTGTCTTTATTCTCAAATGAATATACAATTGCAGTTACTGACGATTTATCTGAAGGTGAATTACATATCAAACCCCTTCAACCACTTCCACCCGGTGAATATCAATTGAATCTGAAGTTTACCGGTCAGTTAAATGATGATCTTGCAGGCTTTTACCGTAGCCGCTACATCGATATCGATGGAAACGAAGCATATCTTGCCACTACCCAGTTTGAAGCTCCATATGCACGCAAGGCTTTCCCTTGCTTTGATGAACCTGCATTCAAGGCTACATTTGCAGTCACTCTCGACATTCCAGAACACATGACTGGTGTTTCAAATATGCCAGTAACCAGCCAATCCATTGCAAACGGACGAAAGACTGTCTCTTTTGCCACCACGCCCCCAATGTCAACCTATCTTTTGTACATGGGGGCAGGGGATTTTGATTATATCGAGCAGAAAAAAGATGGGCGGGTTATAAGGGTGTATGGAGTAAATGGTAAATCCTGCCAGGGTGCATTTGCTCTTCAGTTTGCAGCTGACACGCTCCGTTTTTTTGAACAATACAGTGGCGTACAGTACCCTCTTCCTAAACTGGACCTGATTGCAATACCCGATTTTGCAGCTGGTGCTATGGAAAACTGGGGTGCATGCACATTTAGAGAAGTGCTTCTATATGTTGACGAGATAACCACTTCCATTACTGTAAAAAAAAGGGTGGCAGAGGTGATTGCTCACGAACTATGGCACCAGTGGTCAGGAAATCTGGTTACTATGAAATGGTGGGATGACTTGTGGCTAAACGAAGCATTTGCCACATATCAAGCATTCCGCGCGGTAGACTATTTCTACCCACAATGGCAAATCTGGGATGATTTTATCGAAGGGGATACTAAATCGGCTTTGGGAATGGACATGCTCAGCTCAACTCACCCGATTGCCGTACCAGTTCATACTGCTAATGAAATTGAAGAAATCTTCGATCATATCAGTTATGGAAAAGGCGGAAGCGTTTTACGCATGATTGAAAACTACATTGGAGAAGAAGCTTTCAGAAAAGGAGTCAGTGCCTACCTTAAAAAGTTTGTTTACCAAAATGCAATCGCCGAAGATCTGTGGACTACACTGGAACAAAATAGTGGTCAACCAGTGAAAGATCTGCTTATCTCCTGGATCACCAAACCTGGGTTTCCCCTTCTGAAAGCATCCAGAAAAGATTCGACTATACATCTGACACAAGAGCGGTTTACGGCCACCAATAAAGGCAACAACGGCCTCTGGCCGGTGCCTCTTACCTGGATTTCTCAGAATCACACTAAAGAGTGTCTAATGGATAAAAGCGAATGTGATATAACTGCATCCAGTGATTTTACCAAATTTAATGAACGCCAAACCGGATTCTACCGGGTCCTTTACGATAAACAGATGCTTCAACTTTTAAGTCAGGCTGTTAAAACAAAACTGCTGCACCGGTATGATCGCTGGGGAATTCTTAATGATCTTTGGGCAGGAGTTTTCGCCGGGCATGCCTCTTTAACGGATCTTCTGGAAGTAATGGCCTGGTTTGATACAGAGAATCAAGTTTTTGTGTTACGGGAGTTGGCATCTCAATGTACAGAGATAACTCAGCTGTTGCAATTAAAAGATAACGGGCAGAAGCTTTTTAATAAATACAGTTTTCCTTTCTTAAGCGCACTGGAAAAACTGGGATGGAAATCTACCAATGATGAAGACCCCCATTTAAAGCAACTGCGTTCAATAGCCATAAGTTTTCTGATCCGTGCCGGGGAAAAAACGGTAAAGCAAAAATCACTCTCTTTAGCAAAATCTTATCTGGACAGTGGTTCTCTGGATCCGGATATCAGAAATGCTTGCCTGAATGCTGTTTCCACTGAAGGTACCAGAGAACTCTTTGACCTTTTGAAGGATGCTTATGAAAGAAAAAACAGCATTGAAGAAAAAATCGCTCTGTTAGGTACCCTGGCAGAATTTACAAATCCCTCACTTCTTTCAGAGTATCTAGACTATGCCCTGACCAGTGCTGTAAGGCGGCAGGATTTAAGAACAGTCTTTTCCAGAGTCAGCCATAACCCCAGTTGTCCCCAGCTCTTTTTTGAATGGACAAAAAAGCACTGGCCGGTTCTGCGCGAATTGAGAAAATCCCATTTTGTATATATGGGATTGCTTCAGACAATGATTACAACTGCACCGGATAATAATGCTTTAACCAGTGTCAGAGAGTTCCTTACCCAAAATGATGAAGGATTTGAGAAAACAAAAGCCAACGCTTTCGAAAAGGCTTTGCTTTATATTTCTTTTAGAGAAAGAGAGAAGTCTTTTACCATTTAAACTGATACTCCTGAATTTATAAATCCAATATCAGACTGGGGTCAGTAAAAAAATCTCTCCAAAAAACATCTCCTAAACTTAATCGGTTGGGCTGCTGGTTTTAATCAGGAGATATTTTTTGGGAGAATTAAGGAGCTCAAAAGTTATTTTGTTAGCCGATGTATGATCATTTTACCTCTTTTAGATTCTCAGAACCAGCATGAACAGTTTTTATCTCCCTATGTATTCACTGCTTCTGTTTTTTTTATCATGCATAACAAACGCCGCTGATTTTACGATTCCATCCGATCTAACCCTGACCGAAAAGCTAGGCCAAATGTTAGTAGTTGGTTTTCGAGGAACAGAGGCGACCTATCGAAGTCATGTAGTCCGGGACATATTAAGCCAGGGGGTTGGAGGGGTTATCTTATTTGATACAGATAAGCATTCTAAAAAAGCTCCCCGAAATATAATCAGTCAGAAACAATTGAGCCATTTGGTGAGCGACCTGCAATCCAATTCAAAAATTCCACTTCTGGTTGCTATCGATCAGGAAGGAGGACAGGTAAGCCGTCTCAAAACATCTGCTGGCTTTCCCTTTCTTCCTTCTGCAAAAGTGATGGGTAGTCTCAACAGTGACAGCCTGACAGTGCTTGCGTATAATTGTGCTCTAAATCTCAGAGATCTTGGAATAAACTTCAATCTGGCACCAGTTGTTGATCTGAATATTGATCCCGCTTCTAAAGTCATCGGAGCTTTGGGGCGTTCATTTGGATCTGATACCACAAATGTCATCCGTTGTGCTGGAATATTTTTGGAAGCACATTATTATTCCGGAGTTATTTCAACACTGAAACATTTCCCCGGACATGGAAGCGGCAGAGGTGACACTCATGAAGGAATTGTAGATGTTACAGATACCTGGAAAACGATTGAGCTCAGTCCATACCGTTCACTTATTAAAAGCGGTATGGTGGGCGCAATTATGACAAACCATGTTTACAATGCAAAACTCGATCGTATCTACCCGGCAACACTTAGTTCTGCTACCATAAACGGACTGCTTCGTCAAAAGCTTCACTGGCAAGGCGTAGTAATCACAGACGATCTTCAGATGGATGCCATAAGAAAAAAATACAGCCTCCAGGAAGCACTGGAGTTATCAGTCAATGCCGGGGCAGACATTTTACTTTTAGGTAATAACAGTTTTGCACCTTATGATTCATCTCTGGCCAATAAAGCACTGAAGACTTTGCAGAATCTGGTGAAAACTGGTAAAATTACTCCTGCCCGGGTGGACAGTTCCTGGAATCGGATCATGTCGCTGAAGAAAAAGCTGTCCATTCCATCCATCTCACAGACCGAAACTCTCAAATGAGTAACCTTTGATGGCTCTAAAGAATTTTATTCTGATTTCTCCCGCATCTTGAATCGCCAATCGATTCGCTGTTCATCCAGATATTTTTCGAATTCAGAAGCGTTGGTAAACAAATGCACATAACAGAGCTGATCTGTCTGCTTTTCGCACAATTCACTTTTTCCCGGATAATCCCTGCAAAGTTTTGGCCTGTGGATGTAATCAGCGCACCGGTTTTGACAATCGATATTACGGCATGGAGTTCTGAATTCCAGGATCCAATTTCCATCTAAATCTATGGAAACCCAGATATTCTCATGCATTAAATACCATCTGATCTTGTCGTAATCTCCTTTACAACGAGGTTTATCGATTTGCATGGCTACATGCCGGCAGCAGTAGGCATCACATTGACTGCAGTTTTCAATTACAGACATATAACTCCCGATCAGCTATTTTGTGGACAAATTTGTTTTATGAGATCATTCATCTTATGGAAATGAGATCCTGGCCAGTAAATTTTTAGACAATTTACACATTGGCTGAAAGTGTTGTAATGTTCCCTGGTTAAATTTTGAATTCTGTTCTCAATCAGGAATTTACTTACCGGAATAAGTGGGTAGTTGCATTCCATGCATAAGGAAAAAGGTGAAATCAAAGGACAGAGCCGGTAGCGGGTAACGATCTCTTTTGCCTGTATTAAAGCATTTGTGGCACGCACCCAGTAACCATACCTGAGACATCCATATTTAAGTACTCCGATATCCCGGGTGAGAAGTACCCTCAAATCCGTGCAGGAAATGTTGACCAGTTCCCGGTCTGAAAAATCGTTCTTGTAAACAGAATCAAATCCCATCATTCGTAAATATCTGGCCAGTTTTCCCAAGTGAACATCAAGAACAAAAGAAGGTTTTTCTTTTTGAGCTGGCAGGGGTCCGTAGGTGAATGGAAATATTTGCACCACATCACCACTTTCAAGCTGGTAGGAGAAATCCACCGCAACAGAGTTAACCAGTATTTGCTGAATTTCCACATGCGGTACGCCTAAAGACTCGATAATATCTTTAATGCCAGGGTTTCCGTGAAAAGAGATTTGGATCTGTTGATCTTTTTGCCGATGATTGAGAAAGTCATTAAGAGAGCCAATAAAAAGAAAATATGCATTCATGAAACTACATAATTCCCCTGATTAGGTATTAGTGCAAAATACAAACGGCGCGATTTTTGCATCAAAAAAATTAAGACGGCGACAATTTTGCATAGATTTCTGACCCGCTACAAAAACAAGGGTCTTTGGCAAAGGCGCCTTGAAGGCGCAACAATTACAACTGCAGGAGTGTAAGTTATGTCAGATCAGGGAACCTATTCTCAGTACTTTAATGATGCACTCAAAATCCATGCAATTTGTGTGGATATAAGTCTTTCTGAAAATGATGCCCGGATTCTTACCTATATGCATGCCAAAGCATCAGAAAGTGGCAAAGGTATATGTTATTTTCTCAATCCTGCAAACGAAGATTCTGAAGCATTGGAAATAATGCTGGGACAGCGAAAGGGAACTGTTCAGCTCCCTCCTGCATTGAGTCTGGATTCCCAAGGCCAACAGGCGCTGGATCTTATTCTTACCATTGCAGAACGCATCTCCCGTATAGATAACCTGTTAGCAAAAGAATGTGGATTAGAAAACCGCCTGAGCGGCGAACTAAGAAACCGTTTGAGACTGTACAAAGATCCTGAGTTCTGCAATAATATGATCGAGCTATACACAAAAGAGATTCTTCCCCGACTCTCAGAATATGATCAGGGAAAAATAGATGAGGCATTCAGCCGCTTTAGAGCACTGGAACAAAAAAGAGAAAAAGAGATAATGAGTATGGTGGGAAAAATTTAATTTTTCAATCCTGAAATTTTCCCAGATAACAGATAAGTTTATTCAAATCACCCAATAAGTTAGATGTATCTTCAGATAACATTCTCTCGACATTGATATTGTAAACATCCCATGCCCCTGCTGCGATTTCCGATTCCAGCTGTCCAGCCCCCCAACCGGAATATCCCAAAAAAAGGCGAGTACTGGAAGGATCTGTTTCAAGCATGTGGCCTATCCCTTCCCATTTGCCACCCAGATAAACTCTGGAAGTTATCTGAAAAGCTCCTTCTACCGGCTCATCTGTAACTTGCAGCACCTGTAACTCTTCCTGGCAGACCGGTCCACCTATAAAAATCTCCCTTTTAAGCTTATAACCTTTAAATCCATCAAAAATTTCGGATAAAGGCATATGAGATGGGCGGTTTAAAACCAATCCATAAGAGCCTTCATTACTGTGAATACAAACCAGCACCACAGTAGAATCAAAATTGGGGTCTTTAAGAATATCCCTGGCAAGCAGCACCGAACCGGTTGCAAGCTTTTTAAGGTTCTCCTGAATTAAAGACTGACCCGAGTCATTAGAAAGATTCTCAACCATGAATTAAAAATAGTTCAGGTATCCATTACCAATCAAATACCAATTCCAACACTTTTATCTGATTTTTTTTTAAATGGAGAAATAATTTTTTATGGCGCGGTCTTCATATATAGATTGACCCGGTAAAGGCTTCCGTGGTTGAAGCCTTAACCGGGTCAATCTTAAAGAAAACGAATTTACTTCTTCCAGGACCGGTTATAAGCAGCTATATTTCATTCTCCTCTTCCTGTTCTCCGGATGAATGAGGTTGTAAACGTAATGTTTCAGCATTATATTCTGCAGTTGCATCATCTTTGGATTGGAGAAATTCTATAACTTCACCGGTCTGTTCTTCGTTAAGTAAAAATCTGGTTTGACGGGTGATTTTTCCTTTCCCTCCCCAATTCTTTACCACCTTGTCGGTCAGCTCAAAAGCATCTTCTATGCGTACAAAACGTACCTCTTCAGCCCTTAAAGCAGAGCATACATCCTCATCAAGACAAGAGTAATCAGAAAGATAGCGGATGTGCTGCTTTTTCAAATCAGCAGTCCTGGTGATACGGTAATAACCGGTGAGATAAAATTTACCTTTAAAATCAGGGTTGGTTCCCTCATATTTTGTCATGAAAAGAAGGTAACGGATTTTTGATTTTACAAAAAAATTACGCACCTTGCTTTTGTTGCACCCGAAAAAGCCATAGGTTCCTGTTTCATAGTTGGGCTCGGGTATTATATCTGAGGGGACATCTTCCGGAATTTCTCGAATCGGAATTTCCGATACCGGATCGCTGGAATAAAAGACAACCATACCGGTATTGGATGCCCTGTAATCCTGCCAAGCTGCGTTTTCTACTGATAAATGCATGACATTGTCATTAGTCATGTTTTACTCCTTACCGGAAAATGGTAAATAAAAAAGGAAGCCCGCATAAAATACGGGCTTCAACAAAGGTTACGGGTATGTTCTTAAAGATAACAAACAGTGCACAGCAGAGTCAAGTATAGAATCACAAAATAAGCATCGCATCACCATAGCTGTAGAACCGGTAAGAATTACTGACTGCAACCTTGTATGCATCCATTACCTCACTCTGTCCACCTAACGCACAAACCAGCATCAACAAAGTTGATTTCGGAAGGTGAAAATTAGTAATCAACGCGTCAACTATTTTAAAATCATAGGGTGGAAGAATCAATAATCTGGTTTTTCCGCAAGCAGCCTGCAACATACCATTGCTTATAGCACAGTGCTCCAACACTCTTACCACAGTAGTACCAACTGCAATTATTCTTCCCCCTCTTTGCCGGGTACTCTGAATTTGTTGAACAGTTTCTGCAGAAAGTTCAAACCGCTCCTCATGCATCACATGTTTGCGAGGATCAGTTTCCTTTACAGGTCTAAATGTGCCAATGCCAACATGAAGTGTCAGAAAAGAGATGTCAATACCTGCCTCAGCCAGCTTGGCAAGCAACTCATCTGTAAAATGAAGACCGGCGGTAGGTGCAGCCACCGCCCCACTTTTTCTGGCATATACAGTCTGGTAGCACTCACGGTCACCAGAATTGTCTTCCCGTTCAATATAGTGTGGAAGAGGAAGATGACCATAAATTTCCAATAATCGCTCGATGGAAAACACCGTATCACTGGTAAGTTGCACAATCCGGTCACCATTTGGCAATATCTGCATTATTTTAAGAAAGCATCCGGGACAGTTCTCAACCTCTACCATAGATCCGATCCGTAAACGTCTGGCGGGCCCTACCAGAGCAATCCAGTTAACCTGATCTATTTTTTCCACAAACAAAAATTCAATACGTAAACCATTAGCCTTACGCCCATATATTCGGGCAGGTATAACTTTTGTATCATTGAAAACCAGTCTGTCCCCTTTTCTCAGAAGCGATAATATGCTGCTGAAGCGGTAATGCATGGTATTGCCGGTTTTTCTCTGAAGGTAAAGCAGACGGCAATCATCCCTTTTTCTCAATGGAAACTGGGCTATCAGTTGGGGTGGAAGATCGTAGTCAAATTGATCCACATGTAAATCTGTCTGTCTGGTATCCAACCCAGACCGGTTTTCCTCATGAATATTGATTTTCATTATTAATCCTGCCAGTACCGTCAGCTATACACAATAATGGTTGAGACAAATTTGCACCTGCAAGCCAGCAAACATCATTATGGCCAGATTACCGGAGCAAATTGTCATATTAAAAATTCAGCTTGCGGATGATGAACAAAAATTCCCAGAGTTGAGTGTTCTGGCACCATCTGAAATCCTGAAGTTAAGTGTATCCCCAAACGATCATCGATGACCATTAATTCAAAAATCTTTTTCTGTTCTTCCAAATCCGGTAAACCAGGATAACCAAAGCTGTAACGTCTTCCGGTGTTGGGTGCTAACCCCAGCCCCCGACGCATCTCAACTGTCACTTTCTCCGCCAGATCTTCTACCAGCATATTTCCTAAAGCATTGAGAAAATAACCATAGCTGTATTTGTCCTGCTGGAAAAAATCCCTGCTGCGCTGGCTGAGCCGGGAACCAATAGTGACAACCTGAATACCAATCAAGTCACCTTCTGCACTGAAATAATCGCAGATGGAACGTCCGCCGCTTTTTGGCATCCTGGGAAAATGGAAACTTGCCAGTTCAGAATGGAAATCATCAGGATCAATGATAATCAGTTCTTCATCAACTGTTATTACTGGGAAATACCCGTAAAATCCTCGAGGATCTATCAATTCTTCCTTAAGAATTTCACCTCTGAGAAACTCCAGAGCAACTTCAAACTGGGTTTCCCTGACATGCGCATATTCTTTATCACTAAGTTTACCTCCACCCCACCCTGCTTTAAACAATCGTTCCTTGTTTATGTTATTAAGCAGCATAGCGCTATCCCAGACAAGGATTTCACTGGTCCCCCAGAAAGGGGGTTCTATATGAGGCACATATTCCAAAGAATCATCTTTAAGAATCAGCTTACTTTCCGGTTCGGGAATTTTGGCAGATCCAGAAGTTTTTTCGCTTTCTGGTTTACTTTCACAAAGACCCTGCAGGATTTTTGTGGCTGCGAATGCATCTTTTGCATAATAAACGCCTCCTGCATACTGCCTGTTGTCATTAAGAATAGCTATTCTTGTTGCAAACTCCTTATTGACAGCTGCCCCTCCGATAAGAACCGGAACACTTAACTTCTGTTTATCCAGTTCTGAAACGCAAAGAGCCATCTGCTTTGAAGTAGTCACCAGCAGTGCAGATAACCCCAGAGCATCCGGTTTCTCCCTTTTAACAGCTTCAATAATAGTTTCTACAGGAACCTGTTTTCCCAGATCAATAATCTCAAATCCCTGGTTTCGCAGAATCGATCCAACCAGATTCTTGCCGATATCATGGACATCCCCAAATACCGTCGCCAGAATCATCTTTCCTCTGGTTCCTATGCAATTTTCTTTAAGATGGGGTTCAAGGATCTGCACCGCTTCTTTCATGATCTCCGCTGCCTGAAGAACAAACGGGAGAATCATCTCTCCAGAGGTCATCTTTTCGCCCACCTCACTCATTGCCGGAAGTAAAATATTGTTGAGGATATCTTGTGCCGGCACATTTTTTAAGAGCAGTTCAATGATTTGTTGCAGGTTTCTTCTATCGCGGTTAATAACTGCATTGTGCAATCTTTGCTCAGCTGGTAGTTCAACAACAGTCTCCTTTTTATTTACTAAAGCAGTGTCCTGGTTTTCAAAGAGTTGCACAAATCTGTTCAAAGCATCAGTGTTTCTGTTAAACAGAAGATCCTCAGCATACCTGCGTAGTTTCTCATCGTATTTTTCCGGATTATCCAGATGAAGTGAGTTAAAAATTGCCGCATCCAAACCTGCTTTTACAGCATGATATAGCATAAGATTATTGAGAACACGCCTGGCAGCAGGCTTAAGACCGAAGGAAACATTACTTACCCCCATCACAGTTCTCACCCCGGGCAGCTCCTTTTTTATCGATCTCAAAGCTTCCAGACTAATAAGAGCTGCATCCGCACTTTCCGGATCACCTGTAGCCAGTGTAAAAACAAGCGGATCGATGTAAAGGAAATGCTCTGGAATTCCGAACTCACCACAGACTAATTCATGAAGCTTATGAGCAAGTTCAACCTTTCGTTTCTTTGTTTTAGCCATTCCTTCATCATCTATTGTCAGAGCAACAACCGGACACCCGAAATCACGCGCGATTTCCAGTACGGTTCTGGCTTTTTCCTTGTTATACTCCAGATTGATCGAATTAAGCAGAACAGATCCAGGATTTACCTTCAATGCAGCAATCATCACATCCGGTTCAGTGGAATCGATACAAAGAGGGACAGGAGTGCGGTCAGACAGAAACGAAACGAAATCCTGCATTGTCTTTACTTCTGTATCCTGTTCACTGATAGCAACACAAATATCCAAAAGTGCACTGCCGGCTTTGCTCTGTTCGTCAGCTATATGCAAAAGCTCATGATAATTTTTATCTAAAATCAGCTCTTTTGTTTTCCTGGAACCCTGAGTGTTTAGTCTTTCGCCAATGATAACAGGACGACTGACTTTTTCCAGATCGATGCCTCCAATTCCAGTAGATAACCAGCAGGCACTGGTGTCGCGTACAGCGCGACGGGCTACTTTTTTACCTTTGAGAATGTTTGCAAGTGCAGCAATGTGATCTGGATTGGTTCCGCAACATCCTCCCACAACCTCAAGTCCGTTACGTGTCACCAGCGGTTCCAGCACCGCTGCAAAATCCGCGGGTTCCATAGTGTAAACCGCTTTACCATCGATATTATGAGGCATTCCTGCATTGGGTAGCGCAGAGACCGGAAGCATAGAGAGTTCCAGAAGCTTTTTCAACTCAGGAAACATCTCCTGTGGTCCCATTCCACAGTTAAACCCTATAACTGATGGCCCAAGAGAAGTAACCGCACCCAAAAACGATTCAATACCACTCCCTAAGAGCATCTTCCCGGACATGTCAATAGTTATCTGAACCTGCACAGGGATAAACCGGTTCTTTTTAATTGACAATTTCCTCAAAGCGGACATTGCCGCTCTAACCTCCAGTAAATCCTGTGAGGTTTCTATTAAAAAAAGGTCAACCCCGCCATCCATAAGCCCTGTAGCCTGCTCTTCAAAGATTACGCAGAGCTCATCAAATCCAGCTCCTATTAGATTATTATCTTTGGATGAAGGAAGAAAACCGGTAGGTCCAATCGAACCGCAAACAAAAAGTGGTCTCTCTGAATGATTTGTCTCCACAGCATTTCTGGCGGCAAGTGCGGCAGCTTTATTGATTTCATATACCCTGTCATCTAAACCATATTCCTTCAATTTTACTCTGGAACCACCAAATGTGTTGGTCTCAATAACATTTGCACCCGCTCTCAGATATTCAGAGTGAATGGAAGTAACCTTATCAGGACAGGTAATATTTAGTATTTCGTTACATCCTGCAGCACTCTGAAAATACTCTGCAGCGATATTACTTTTTTGGACCTGCGTTCCGAATGCGCCATCAAAAATGATGGGTATCCCTTTCTGCAAAAGCTCAATATAGGGGCTCATCTCTCTCCTACCCTGGATAAAAAATTAGACAAAAATCTATAAAATACATCTCGTTCAACCCGATTACCTGCTGAAGTCAAAGAAAAGCATGGTTATTTTCTGCATTTCTCCCTGGATTTCTTATAAACGAATAAGATCTGAAGATGATATTTCAGAAAAAAGGAATATTTTCACACCGGTTTCAACTCTTTTATGGAGAAAAACTTCAATAATTTGAGTATATTATTGGCTCTGATGTTGGCACACAAATTGCGTAATTGCTACCCGGCATAATTTAATTTCGTTTTTTTCAGGAGGTTATTAAATGGGTGAAAGAAGAGAAGTGACTGCGGTTTTAACTGATAATAAAGTTCATTTTCAGGCAGTCAGCCGCGATTGCATTTCAATTGACATTGATTATCCTCCTCCTCTGGGAGAGGGAAACGGGTATACATCACTGGAGATTTTTCTTATCAGTTTGGCTACCTGCAGCGGCACAAGTGTTACTGCCCTGCTTAGAAGGATGGGCAAATCCATCACCGGACTCAAGGTACATGCCAGCGGAATCCGCAAGGACCAGCATCCGACAAGCTTTGAAACCATTCATCTTAATTTTGAAATATCAGGTGATGCAGATGATATATCGGTTCAAAAAGCAATCAGGACTTCTGAGGAGATGTTCTGCCCGGTATGGGCCATGATAAAAGGCAATGTCAAGGTCACTACCGGATTCAGTATTACAGAGCAAATACTGGAAACTGAATAAAAAAAATCCGGACCAGTTCAGCCAAAAAGAAGCATCGGCAGAGGATTAAAAAGATGCGCCTGAGATATTCTTCCGATGCTGCGTGCTGGCTATCAAGTCATTTTTTTTCTTCGTAAATTTCTCTGATCGATTCGATTACAAGTTTCATTGCTTCTTTATGATTGTGTGTGGAAACAAGTTTCCCGGCTGTTTCTAATTTTAGGACAATGTGCCTGGAATTTACTGTTTTTCTAAGGTAATCAATAAAAGAGCTGCAAATCAGTGCTGATCTTCCAGATATTTCGTTTTCGGCTATAACTAAATTCTGACTAATCTCACTGCGTAGATTCAATACCTCCATACAGAACCGCCCAACAGCAGATTTGAAACATGGTGTGCAATAATTACTGTCTTGACTGTTTGCCATTCTCTGAAGAGAAAGCCCCTCTTCATTGAGGCTGGCAAGCTTATTCAGGAACAGCTCTTCATTTTTCCTTTGCTTAACAACCAGGGTGTCCCTGACGTTTTTACAAGTAATAGAGTCAAATATACCGATAATAAAACTGAAATGCTCCAGTTTCGAGCTGATTGCGGATAACTCATCATTACACACACTAATGTCCTGGAAAACCTGTTCTGGTGTGATTTCCGCTGAAAAAGAAAAGCTACTTATAATAATGGTAAACAAAACAGAAAGAAATTGCCCTTTGATCATTTTTTTCACCCAAGTATTCAATCTACTTTTTTACCGATTTAAAATCAATTTTAGGAGGAATAGATCTTAAGTGTTTTTGAAGTTGTTTTTTAATGAGTGCCATTACCTGAAAAGATAGCCCACCATGATAGAAAAAGAGGAGTTTCTGATATCTTCTGCCTTATCTGAGTTAAAGGTATCGATCGAACCAAAACCGAATCTTAAATCGAGGACCACAGTACCCCGTTTGATAGGAAAATTTATATTTAACCCGGTCTGAAATCCAATATCAAAGTTAGAGATCTGCTTTGAGACATTCTGATTTGTGCCCAACTCTTTAAGAAAACCTCTCTGTGCATCTTGAGGTACAACTGAAAGGTTTTTTGCCCGTGAGTGTAATTGAATGAAAAACGAAGGCCCCGCATATACCTCAGGCAACACCGATTTATTGATGGGAATCAGCAGTTTAAACAACACTGGCACAGAAAGATAATCGGTACTCAAGCCGAAAGAAATCTTTTCACCATCGGGCAGATCAAGCTCCCAATTTTTTCCTAAGCGCAGATACTGAAGTTCTCCCTGAATATTGAAAAAACCAGGGATAAACTCATAACTGATCAATCCGGCAACAGTAAGGCTAAGCAACATATCGGGATCAAAATTCTGAAGCTGTTCAGAGAGAGCTTTCTCAAAATTATCTATCCCATTACCCCAGAAACTACTTATAACTACACCGGTTTTTACTCCGAAATTCATCCTTTTTTGCTCTTGAGAAAATCCGGCAGTGGTAATAAAAAAAATTAATGCCAGTGAATGAAAATATCTCATTTTCCCTCCACATCGGATAAGAGCTGGTAAATCAATAAGGTGCAAAAACTGATCCGATCTTTTCAGCTAATCGTGTGCTAAATCATTAACACTGCTTTATCCGGATTTCCGGTTTTAGATTGAATTTATAAGTTAATATTGATAGAATGTTTTCAGAGCATTACGTCAAAGTTCATTTTCCATTTCTAAAAAGCAGTTAACTTTGTTTCTGCAAATCAACTCATCTTTTGTATTCTGATAGACAACATGGATATATTTTTGAATCGTCCATTTTCTTTATTTTAAGCTGAAAACACAAATAACACCTGTATGAAAATCAGAAAGAAAACCAGCCTTATTGTCTTTTCCACATTTCTTGCTCTATTCGTGATACTCTCGATAATTTTCGAGACAATTCTGATGAACGGGTTCAAGTTGGTGGAAAATGAAGAAATAGAGCGCAATGTTAATCGGGTTCTGGATGCCATCAACGAATCTTTAGCCAACCTTTCAGTAAAGACTGCAGATTGGGCAAAATGGGATGACACCTACAAGTTTATACAAGATACAAATTCTGCTTATATCAATTCCAATTTACATGATGAATCCATTTCCGACTTACAAATTAATATAGTGCTTCTTTTTAATAACGATGGGGATCTGATATTTGGCAGAGAGTATAAGGCTGAATCGGGTTGCGGTGCTACAATTTCAGATGAGATGCTTAAAAGATTCAGAAAGAATAAACTGCTATTTGAATTCGAATCGGTCGATCATTTCAGAGAAGGCATTATGCAACTTCCAGGCAATCCGCTGTTATTGACTTCCAGGCCAATAACGACTAGCGATGGAAAAGGGGCTTCGCGCGGAACACTGGTTTTTGGAAAATATCTCGATAAAAATGAGATCTCCCGCCTATCCTCCATTACTCATCTTTCGGTCAGTATCTGCTTGCTAACCGATACACTTGAAACTGATGTAGCTGCAGCCAGTAAAAACATTTCCCGGACCAAACCGGTATTTGTAAATCCTTTCGGGAAAGACAGAGTCGCAGGATATACAGTTGTGAAAGATATAGAGGACAATCCTCTGCTGATGGTGCGAATTGATACGCCCCGTTATATCTACCAACAGGGTCGCATAACCAAAATGTATCTGCTAATCTCAATTGTATTATCAGGATTGATATTTGGCCTCATTCTTAATTTTTCACTGGAAAAGATTGTAATCTCACGGCTTTTCAGTCTCAACAAGGATGTAAAATCGATCAGCGAGTCCGCAAACCACTCTCTCAAAGTAGGTAATAGCGGTCACGATGAGCTAACTTTTCTATCAAACTCCATTAATGACATGCTCCAGTCATTGCATAGCTCTGAAGTCAAACTCCTTGACCAGAATCGTCAGATGCGCTTGATTATGGATACACTGCCTTCTGGATTACTGTCGTTAAATGAAAATTTCGACATTAATCCGGAATACTCCAAAACCGCAGAATCCATATTTGCTCAAAAATCACTTGAAGGGAAATCGTTTCTCCATCTCCTTTTTCCAGAAAATAGCCAAAATGAACAGCGTGAGAAACTTTTTGAATTTCTGGACATTCTGCGCAGAGATCTCTTTCCTGAAAAAGAGCTTGCAGCACTGAATCCATTTCCTTTCATAACCCTTACCATTGGAGAAGAGCTGCGGTGGATAAAACTATGCTACCAGAAAATTATTCGCGGACCACACCTGGAAAATCACATTCTGGTAGATATAGAAGATATTTCCGCAGAAAAACAGCTTGAACAGAAGATAAAACAATCTGAACAGGAAAATCTCCAGCTTAAAATAATCGCTGAAGATCCTGATCTTTTCAGATATTTTCTTTCTGACATGAAAGAGGTGATCTCAAGAGCCAGAAAAAATCTGGCACTTTTTCTTACAGATATAAAACAAATAGAGCTCCTCCAGGAGATATTCAGGGATATTCACACCATTAAAGGCACAGCCAGTTCATTTGGTCTGGCATCGATAGCTGAAATTTCAGGTAAAATGGAAAAATGTTTCCATTCACTAAAAGAAAACAACACTATAGAAATAGAAAATATCTCCTGCGCAACAGAATCTCTAAACCAGCTCTCCGAAGAAATACAGAGAGTAATCCTGGATACCAGAAAAATACTGGGTGAGGATTTCAATGACAGCAACGAACTCTTTTTACGGATACCAGTTAACAGAATAAATCGGCTGTATTCAATTACTGAGGATGCGATTAATGGAATGAGTTCCCAACGCTTTTCAGAGCAGGAAATTTCAAAAATCAAAAAGGAATTTCTGGAACTGCGCACTGTTGCAGTCAAGAAGGGTCTGGCAAAGGCATTGAAAATTGTTCCTGAACTTCAGAAGAGATTTTCAACCGATATCAGATTCAATCTGGAAGGAGGAGATCTTCTCATAGACTGCGTGCTGGCTCATCAGCTCAATACCCCTCTTATACACCTGCTGAGAAATGCCTTTGTACATGGTATTGAGTCCTTTGAACAACGCTTTATTTCAGGTAAAAACAATGAAGGTCATATATCGCTGTGCTTTGAAAAATTACATAATGAACTACAGATAAGAATAGCTGATGACGGCCGGGGAATCGATTCACAATATGTAAAGCAGATGGCGATTAAAAACGGTTTTATCTCTAGTGAAAAGGCAGATACTTTTAATAAAAAGCAACTACTGGATCTTATCTTTGTTCAAGGCTTCACTACCACCGAAACTTTAAACGAGATCTCAGGAAGAGGTGTTGGTATGAACGCAGTGTACAACACAGTAGTTGAAAAATTAAACGGCACAGTGGAAATCGAGTCTGAACCAGGCGTAGGTACCACATTCATTTTAAAAATCCCTTTTAACCAGGAAAAAATATGGTCCTTGCCTCTTTATTAACTTCAGTAGCCGTTTTCAGGTCTAACTGCAGCTCGACAAAAATAGTACCCGCGTAGTATTTTTCCGGTTTCTGTTCTGGTTTAATCAGTCCAAAGGAATTTCATGAACAAAAAACCTGCAGTCATCAATGTAATCTGGCTGTACATGATTTTAATAAGTATTGTAGTTGCTGCTTATACCGGCAGAATGGATGCAGTAACCAAAGCGTCACTTGATTCAGCAAAAAGTGCAGTAACTTTGGCTATCAGCCTGGTAGGAGCGATGGCACTATGGCTGGGAATAATGAAAGTGGCAGAAAATGCAGGATTAATGAAAAACATCGCCAGAGCAATTCGCCCTGTCATGGTCCGCTTGTTTCCCGATGTACCAGCAGAGCATCCTGCCATGAGTGCAATGATAATGAATATGGCTGCCAACATGCTGGGATTGGGAAATGCTGCTACTCCCATGGGTATAAAGGCAATGACTGAACTTGACAAGCTCAACCCAGAAAAGGGAACCGCAACTAATGCCATGTGCCTTTTTCTGGCAATCAATACCTCCAGTGTGACAATTCTGCCATTAGGAGTCATTGCAGTCAGGGCTGCAGCCGGGGCAACAGAACCCGCCTCCATCCTCATACCATCAATCCTGGCTACCATGATTTCAACCAGTGTTGCAATTATTGCTGCAAAACTTATGGCATCCAGAAATACTTCACCAGTCACAGTTTCTCCAACTACAGTCTCTGATGCTGCGGATGAAACACAATCAAAAGAGGTGGATCTGGTTAAACCCGGTGTTGTCCCCCGATTTCTGGCGCTGGCATTGATTCCACTTTTTTTGTTTGCAATACCCAGTCAGTTTGTTCAATTCAATTTTCAATCTTTCCCAAACGATTTCATCACTTTCAAACAGGTGACATTTGCAGGTTTACAATCTATCAATGCTGCTACCACCTGGCTTATACCCTTCATAATGGGCAGTTTATTATTATTAGGTTATTTACGGGGAGTAAAAGTATATGAAGCAGTCACCGATGGAGCTAAAGAGGGATTTCAGGTTGCTATCCGTATCATACCTTTTATGGTAGCTATTTTTACCGCAATAGGAATGCTCAGGGCAAGTGGCGCACTCGATCTTTTTGTAACCCTGGTCTCACCTCTGACAAGCCTTATCGGCATGCCTGCGGAAGCACTTCCTATGGCACTTTTAAGGCCTCTGTCCGGTACCGGTGCATACGGGGTAATGTCGGAAATAGTAAACCGCGATCCCAACAGTTTTACATCTTATCTGGTTTCGGTAATTCAGGGATCCACTGAGACAACATTCTATGTTCTGGCAGTCTATTTTGGTGCAATAGGAATTAAGGTTACCCGGCACGCTTTGCCTGCAGCTTTATTGGCAGATGCAGCAGGGATTTTAGGGTCGGTTCTGGTCTGTCATTTGTTCTTTTAAGAATGAAAAAGTCATGAATAAAACATCGTTTGATCAGAAAATTCAGGAATGGATCGATGCTGTGAGCAGTGCCGGATGCACAGTAAACCGGGTCAAACCAATTGCCGATATCCGTAAGAAAAACGGGGAACTGCTGTTTGCACTGCTGGATACCGAAGTTATCTCTCCGGAAGGTAATAAACTTCCTAATATCGCATTCATCAGAGGGCATGCCTGCCTAATAGTTGTCTTGTTGAAAAACCAGAAAACAGGGGAAGAAAAATTCCTCATGGTCCGCCAAAGGCGAATCGGTAATGGTCAGATGAGCCTTGAGTTCCCCGCAGGTATGCTTGATTATCAAACCAACGATCCTGTAGGTGTAGCAGTAAAGGAGATTTTTGAGGAAACCGGTCTGAAAGTTACAGCAGAAGAAATCTTCCCCCTTTCAAATCAGATTCTTTACAGTTCCGCAGGGGCCAGCGATGAAGGCATATACTTTTTTGGTTGTAAAAAAACTCTGGACGACCAGTCTTATAATTCTTTTAAAAACAGTACCGGTGGAAGTCCCGAGGAAAATGAACATATCCAGGTAGAACTGTTCTCACGTGAAGAAGCAGAACCCCTGGTAAACTCCGCCCAGGCACAACTGGCTTTTTATCTTTTTGATAAAGCAATGCGCAAGTAAATGTGCATTTTAGCATACCGGCAATTTACAGGACCTCTTTAAGATACCTCCCGGTGTGTGAACGGCTTTCTTTAACCAAATCCTCGGGAACGCCCTCAAATAAAACTTCTCCCCCACACTTTCCCCCTTCCGGACCCATATCAATAATCCAGTCAGCATACTTGATGATATCCAGATTATGCTCGATTATTATCACTGTATTATTGCAGTCGGCAAGCGACTTTATTATGCCATAAAAATTATGGATATCTGACATATGCAAACCGGTTGTCGGTTCATCCATTATATAGATATTACCTTCTCTGCATAATTCGACAGCTATCTTTAAGCGCTGCGACTCACCACCGGAGAAAGTGCTCAAAGACTGGCCTAATTTAATATATCCAAGCCCCACCCTTTTCAACAACTGAAGCTGCTTTCTTATTTTGTTATTCCTGAAAAATTCCAAGGCTTGACTAACGGTCATATCCAATACATCGGCAATAGTGTTGCCTTCATATTTCAATTGAAGCACCTCAGCGTGATATCGCTTTCCATCACATTCATCACATACAGTTTTAACCGAATCAAGAAAATGCAGCTCATAACTGAGCGTTCCCTGCCCATTACACTTCAGGCATGCACCTTTGGAGTTAAAACTGAAAAGAGATGGATCTGCTCCGGTTGCAGAAGCGAACTCCTTTCGAATAAGATCAAATACACCTATATAGGTAGCAGCATTTGCCCGGGATGACTTTCCTATGGGTGACTGATCTATAACTATTGCTTCAGGATGCTGTTTTGCAAAACACTCATGGATCAGGCTGCTTTTTCCGCTGCCAGCCACACCAGTCTCACAAGTCAATACTCCCCTGGGAATTCTAACCGAAACATTTTTTAGATTATGTACACTTGCATTACGGATCTGAAAAAAATCGACCGGCTTTTTTCTGGAAAATACAGGTCTATCAGTTATAAATAAATATTTACCTGTAATACTTTCAACACTTTTCATGTGATCCAGCTCTCCGGAATAAACCACATTTCCACCCTGCTTTCCGGCTCCAGGCCCCATGTCTACAATCCAATCTGCAGCTTTTATTATTTCAGGATCGTGTTCCACT
Source organism: Fibrobacterota bacterium (assembly GCA_023436145.1). Taxonomy (GTDB): domain Bacteria; phylum Fibrobacterota; class Chitinivibrionia; order Chitinivibrionales; family Chitinispirillaceae; genus JAAYPC01. Next base: position 36,822 of record JAEZKP010000002.1, read on the forward strand.
ACAAAAACGCTGTTTCCCTTCTCTTTAAGTTGGAAAAGAATTTTCAGCAGTTTTTCAGTGTCACGGGGATGAAGTCCAATTGATGGCTCATCAAGAACATACAAAAGATCAACAAGATTGCAGTCAAGTTGTCTGGCCATTTTCACCCGTTGTGATTCACCACCGGATAAAGTTGAAACTGCCCGATCCAGTGACAGATAGCCTACTCCGATCTGGATCAATTGCCTCAAGAGAAATTCCGCTTTGCGTAAAACCGGTATTGCAACTTCGTCCTTTATTTCAGTTATCAATGGCAACAGATCGACCAATTCCATCCTGCACAACTGTGCAATAGATAATCCATTGACTTTTACAGATAATCCCCTGTCATTCAATCTGGTTCCATCACAACTATCACATAATACATAATTAAAATATCTGGTGTATGCATTCTTCTCATCTTCTGGCACTTCATCTTCGGCTTTATCGGTAACCGTTTTTTCCAGTTTTGCTACTATTCCTTCGAAATTTTTTTTGTACCCGAATTTCTCTTTGGAATCCGTAAGTTTTACCGGTTTTGAATAAAGCAGCCTGTCCATTTCTTCTGGTGAAAAATCACTGATTTTTTTATCAGCATCAAACATCCCGGTGGCGATAAGCTCTTTCCACATAAAGCTTCCGGGTCTGTAATGAGGGTGAGTGATTGCACCTTCGCGGATCGACTTATCTTTATCCAGGAAAAGGTTCAAATCCAGCTGTACTCTTTTTCCCAGCCCATGACAGACCGGGCACATTCCTTCCGGATGATTAAAAGAAAAACAGAAAGAGGGCCCAATCTGTGGCTGCCCAAGTCTGGAATAAAGAAGCCGCAGGTATGTGTTGATCTCGGTTGCTGTCCCCACAGTACTGCGAAGATTGCTTCCCATTCTTTTCTGGTCTATGACAATCGCTGTAGAAAGATTAAGTATCTCATCCACATTGGGGCGGGAAAGTTTGGGCATTCGGGTTCTGGCAAAGGTGGTAAATGTTTCAATCAGCTGTCTTTGTGCTTCTGTGTAAATAGTGTCGAAAAGAAGCGACGATTTTCCTGAACCGGAAACCCCGGTAAATACAACCATCTTATGCTTAGGAATCTCAATGTCGATATTTTTAAGATTGTTAGCATGAGCATTACGCACCAGAATCGTTTTTTGAGACATAGATTTTCTCCTTACGTTTTGTTTATAAAGGCAAAATCGTAAATCTCTCTACAACAATGATTGTAAAAAAAGGACAAAATTGATTTAAACCTTTTTTACGCAGCAGCAACTTGAATTATGAAGTTTTTATTGAACCTGGAATCAGTTCAAATACTCAGAAGGCATTAGTACTTTCTGAGCAAGGATAACGCAGCAAAAACTCTTTTGGACTAAATCCTGAAAGGGATTTAAAGTCTCTGATAAAGTGAGCCTGGTCAAAATATCCGTTATCCATAGCAATCTCAGTCAGGCTCCTGTTGCTATTCTCTGAGAGACATCTTATAATCTCCTGAAATCGCACGATTCTGGCAAACTTTTTTGGCGACTTACCTATGAAAGTGTTAAATTTACGTTGAAGACTTTTTTCAGTCAAACAGAGATGACTTGACAGACTTTGTATTTCAAGCTGCCCTTTTCTACTGTTGAGAAGCCTCAATCCCTCTTTCATCAATCTCAGATCATACGAGGCTACTGGTCTGAAGCGGGTTAACAGGTACTTCTCAATTAAGGCAATCCGCTCATGAAGATTTCTGGATTCATACAACTGCTCTTCAATCAGGATAAAACCTGCATTGTCAATATCAGACAGATCTGCAGTTTTATCTTCAATTTCCAACATAGGAAACCGGAAAAAATTACATGCACCAAATGGGTAGAAGCTGACTGCAATAACTCCCGAATCACCATTGGTAGAAACATCGACAAAATCGTTTTTTAAACCACTCATAAAAGATCTGGGCTGAGATGCGGCAGGTCCACTATTTTTCTGACTAACAAAAGGGTTCTTATAATGAAACATCAACTCGATATTGGTTGTAGGAATCACTCTCTCCCATATCCTGCCTTCTGACACGTCGCTTTCCAAAACCCAGTAGTATTGGATATAATTTGCCAAAATACCGGATGGTTTTACGAATTTAAAATTCATGATCAGAGGTATGGAAAAGGATGATTCTTGGAAAACTTGTCATCAGGAAAATTCAGACCAGAATAAAAGATAATATTTTCTATCGTCTGAAGAAGTAACAATAATACTGCATTTTTTTTCACCGCTTTCAATCCAGGTTACATTCTCTCAGGAGCAGCAATTGCGAAAAAAATATTCAATAGCAGCAAAAAATGTTGTTCAAAAAGAACAAATACTAATTGATCTGGAGTTGGAATCCATCTTTTTCCTGCATTTTTTAGGATGGATGCCCGATAAAACAACTCGGGCATGATGGATTTCGTGCATTTTGGACATGAACTATTTAAAGTGAAACGGTTTCAAACCACAATATCCACTTCCTGAATAAATCCGCTTCCTCCGTTTTCCTTAAGAAAAATCCCGGTTTCTTTGACAACAGCATTAACAGCATCATTACTGATCAAATCAAAACCGGTGGCTACCCGGCCGGTGTAAATGGCACCTACTCCCCTGTCGAGTAAAGAGCTGACCGAGTCAGTACCATCAGCTGCTTTCTCCCACAGTTTTAATTTGGAAAAGACGGGGTCATTCTCATCTATCCAGCCATTCTTATCAGCGTCCAGTTCCGCCAACTCTGCAAAGCCGTTTCCACTTGAAGGTCCAAACAGTTCACTGCCGTCGTCAATAATTCCATTCCCATTTTTATCGTATGCCAGAAAAGCGGTACCTGAGGAGGGGGCATGGATCATTTCAGTCTTTCCATCTGCATCAAGATCGAATTCAAATTTCATACCTCCAAATGAAGCCCCGGTTCCTGTGAAATCGATTACCAGCGGATCAATCAGAGCATCACCTTCCTTTAATGAAATGGTTAATTCTTCATATTTTTCTCTGCTCATCAGAAGTGATGCGTCAAATGAAATTTGTTCTCCTTTATCATTTGTTATTTTACCCGAGGCTTGAAACTGAAAACCTTCTTTCTGATAATGAGTCTCTTTATAATAATAATCCACTCCCCATCCCTCGAGTTTTCTTGGTGGAGGAAGCGGGGTTATTGGAATTGACCTGGATTCTACCGGCAATAATGGGATGAGTTTTGATACTTCCTGAGGATTAATTTCTTCTTCTCTATAGATGCTATCCTCTAGTTTGCTGAAATCCTGAGGATCAACCAGCTCAATTTTCTTACCGGTAAACATCTCCACCAGATCTTTAATGATTCTTGTACGCAGATCTCCCCAGATCTCATCAATTTTATCTTTAATAGATAAATTCTGAGAATTACTTTCCTCAGGCTTGTTTACTTTCTTTTGTTGGTTCTGAATCACCGGTGTAGTGAACTCCACCCGGTCTCTTTTTTCATGAGACTCGATAACAACCTCACCATTCTCCTCCATTGAGCTCTCGATCAGCTCAGAATCACGATCCCATTTTCTGAGATATTCGAATTTGGTGGAGTGTTTTACATTAATCCTTGATGAGGAAAGGGATACATCTGAGGAAGTTATCCGCATATTAGCCTCCTTGCTTTAAACCAGATTTATTAATATTATCGGAGGATATGAGAATAACTTTATGATTGAGGACTGTTATTTATTAACCAGGGACTGTTCAGCCAATCTTTCTGTTTCAAATGATCTTATTTCTGTGTTTTTCACCTATAAAAAATCTGTAAACTTCATCTGTACTACTGCATTCCATAAGTTCATCAACTTTTTCTCTGGTATTAAGCAATGCACCTACATGAGCGATGAATCGAATATGTGGTCCGCTAAGCTTCTTAGGGGCAATAGCGCATATAAAAATGTGTGATGGCTCCCCATCCAGAGATTGAAAATCTACACCTTTTCGATGTATCCCAATAGATACGACCAGTTTCTCTACTGAATCGCTCTTGCCATGCGGAAGAGCGATTCCATTCTGCATTCCAGTGCTGAAACTGTTCTCTCTTTCCATAACAGCCTCCAGTACAGCATCAGGATCAGTAATCTGATTATTTTTGTGCAGTATCTCAATAAGCTCTTTTATAACTTCCATTTTGGAATTGGAACGCAAATCAAGAGAGATAGAACCTGGTGAGAGCACTTTTTTTACATCAAAATCAGTACTGATATCACCTTGAATCAGTTCCTGTTTCAACTCATCGGGGTTAATCAGATCTTTAATCCTGTTTATCATATCGTTAAGCCTGATCAGATTTTCATACACAATATTTTTTACGAAAATTGTATCTTTTGAACTATTTTCGAATCGAAGGGCTTTTTCATTAATAAAGAGGGTAATTGCAGAGGTATCTCTGCGGAAATGACAGATTTTAAACTCATCCTCAATCGTATTTACATAATAGCCTTCACTGGCAAATGACTGGACAATTCGCTCCGATAAAAGCTCCACCATGTAAGTATTTGGCATGTCATAAACTACTTCAATCAACTCACCTTTAGCCGGTTCTTTCAGAGATCCCTTTTTGTCATTCAAAATAACATTAAGTATAGGCGGGGCAATTACGGTGGTAAGTAAGGTCATCAGAATCGCAGCTCCAAAGATCTGCTGGTCAAGAAACCCCGAAGAGAGTCCGATACCAGCCACAATCAAAGCGACTTCTCCACGGGGAACCATTCCCAAGCCTATCCTGAATGCACCAAGAGTGTTAAATTGAAGTCCGAATGCAGGTATCCCGCATCCGACTACTTTTGCAATAACCGCACCTGCTGTGAAAATGAGTCCAAAAACGAGAACAGTTGGAGAAATAACCTCTTTTATATCTACTAACATCCCCATAACCACAAAAAAAACAGGTACAAAAAATTCATAAACAGGATGCAGCGTATTCTCAATGACATTAGCCAGATCAGTCTTGGACAGAGTCATCCCCATGATATATGCACCAATGATCATAGCCAGTCCGGCCTTCTCAAAGATACCGCCAAGCAACAGAGCCAGCCCCAGTGCCAGGACACTGATAGTACCGATGTTTTTGAAAGATTTCAGGAATGCGCTGATCTTGTGAGATAGCAATAAACCGATTGCTGTAAATCCCAGCCAAACCCCTACCGCTCTGAAAATCAGCATACCCACCTCATAAAGCTGATTAGATTGCTCTCCTGCTTTTTGACTCAGGGTGGCCACACCTAAAACAACTGACAAAAGAATAATTCCCAGGATATCATCCACAACAGCTCCTGCCAGAATGGTCATCCCCTCTGGAGAACCTACTTTCTTTTTTTCGGACAGCACCCGGATAGTTATACCCACCGATGTAGCAGTAGAAATAACTCCTAATAGAAGAGCCCGTGGATCATTGAATGGAATGTTGAACCAGAAAACAGTGGTAAAAACCCCAATAAGAAAAGAAAACAGCACTCCACCCAATCCCACCACTACACCTGCAACCGAGAATTGAGCCAGTAATTTCAGATCAGTCTCCAGCCCTGCCAAAAACAGTAGCACTATAGAGCCTATCGAAGCTATAGCATAGAGTTCTGGTTGAACCGGAATGAGAGCACCTCCCATTCTGGGAAATAATCCATTCTCAAATAGAAAAGGAATCGGTACACTTCCAAGAAGCGAAGGACCAAGAATGATACCGGCAATCAGTTCACCAAGCACGCTGGGAAATTTCAATTTTTTAAAGATCATTCCACTGAATCGTGCTGCAAATAAAATGATACTGAGCTGAAAAACCAGTGTGGACATTTTATGTACCATCGACTCTGAGCCATCAGATGCCATGGCAAATGCAGGAAAAAGCAGTATTAATAACCACCCTGATTTATTCAACCATCTGTTTTTTAACATAGCCTCCCCGATTCAGAAAAACGATCTATTGAGAAAGATGGGAAAAATATACCGAAGTACCATGCACAAGGCAAGCAATTTCTTGGAAGATTCAGATCTGATCTGATAAAAAACACCAATCGATGCGACCTCCGCATGATCTGATTGGCTTTTCAAATGATTTTTCTGCTTACCATCCGTAAAAACAGTGAAAGCAAGTAAATTGACGATGCAAACAACACAATAGTTGCACCACTTGCAGTTGACCAGTAAAAGGAAGTGATAAGACCTGCAATTGCTGAGACAATACTGACAACTGATGCTATCCAGACATAATAAAATGTGGACCGGACCAGATTCCTGGAGGTCGCAGCTGGCAGAATAATCAGTGCATTTATCACCAGAATTCCTATCCACTGAATGCTTACCGCTACTACCAGTGCAGTAATAATAGCAAAAACCGTCTGAATCCACCAGACACGGACCTTTCTGCTTCCAGCCAATGGGGTATTAAGTGAAACCAGGAAAAACTGATTGAAAAAGAGTACCCAAACGATTACAAATAATACAACTACAATCAATAAATTACGAATATCCACCGGAGAGATACTGAGAAAATCTCCAATCAGAAACTGGGAATAACGGTTGAAACCGCCACCTCTGGATAAAATCACTAATCCTAAGGATAACGAGGTACTCATGACTATTCCGGTAACTGTGTCAGTGGAAGCAGTTCCGTGCCTTTTTAAAACGGTAATACATATAGCAATGAATATGGAAAAAAGAATCATGGACCAAAGAGGGTTTTCCATTCCTAATATTGCTCCTATGGCAATACCGGTAAAAGCAGAATGCCCGACTGCATCAGAAAAGAAAGCCATCTGGTTGTTAACCACCATACAACCCAGAAAGGCCAGCAATGGACCGGTTAGTACAGCTGCAAGAAGAGCCTGCTGCATAAATCTATACTGAGCCCAGTCAAAAGGTAGAGCACTGATTAATTCAAACCACAAATCCATAAAGATTTACCTTTTTAATATATCAGATTTCTGAAGAAAACTGTCCATCAGAGTCCGGTAAAAGAAATTGACCGAAGGTACCTATGACATCCGGATGTTTCAAGGTAACCTGAGGTTTATCATCGCAAATAACCGATTGATTTAAAAAGAGCATTCTGTCAGCATACCGGGCAGTGGTACTTATGTCATGAGATATCATAACTATGGCCAGATGATAAGTTTTCCGGAGATTTGAAACCATCCGGTAGAACAGTTCAATACCTGATGGGTCAACTCCTGATACCGGTTCATCAAGTAACAATAGATTTGGAACAGGTGTGAGTGCCAAGGCCAAAAGAACCCGCTGCAACTGTCCTCCGGAAAGTGATCCAACCGGCTGGTGTAAAAGATGATCTGCCTCAACAGCACTGAGTACTTTTGCGGCACTCTGTTTGACACTGGAAGATATTCCCAGCCACAGTGGTTTTTTTGATAATGATGCGGCAAAAAGGTCCAGAACTGTCATTGGAGAAAAAGTGTCAATATCCAGCTTCTGAGGGACATAGCCTATTCGAAAATTTCTACCGGACCTGCCATCATTAGTGTAGAAATTGATTTTTCCACTATAAGGCAGTTCTTTAAGCATCACCCGCAATAATGTCGTTTTACCTGCGCCGTTTGGACCAATAATAACAGCGAGCTGACCGCAGTGTATATGCAAATTGACATTATGCAATATCTTGCGTCCCTGCAAAGTAACACATACATCCCGGAGCATAATGCAGCAGTCACCACAAACTCCTTTTGAATCAGCATCACAACTGCTTTCTGCCATGTTCAGCGCAATGCCTCCTGCAGGACCTTCAGATTTTTCTCCATAATAGAGATATACGCACCCGGATGAAGCGGTCCGGTGACTACCGGGTCAAGAGTGTAAAGGGCTTTTCCGGTTTCCCGGGATATTATTCGGGCAGTTTTAACAGGGTACTGAGGTTCGATAAAAACTGCTTTCACTTTTTTTTCTCTGATAAGTTCGATGGTTTCGGTCAGTTCACGCGCATTCGGTTCTGAGCCTGCTTCACGTTCAACGACTGCTACAATATTGAGGTCAAACTCTCTGGCAAAATATGGAAACGCCTCATGAAAAGTTATGATATTACGGTCTTTTATACCAGAAAGCCCATCATGCATCTTTTTTTTCAGCTCTTCCAGTGCCTTTACAAACTTATCAGTATTTAAACGGTACTTTTCCGCATTACCAGAATCTATCTCTGACAGCGATTTACATATATTTTTAACCTGTGAGATCGCTCCTGATACAGAAACCCATACATGAGGATTGAACTCATGATCGCTGTGCTGATGATCACTCTCATGCTCATGCCCACAAGCTCTAATAAGCGGAATACCTTCACTGGCATGTATTACTTTGAGCCGGGGAAACTGTTTCAGGGCTTTATCCAGGAAAACTTCCATTCCTCCGCCATTGACAACCAAAGCATGTGCGGAGTTAAGCTTTTTCATATCCTGAGGAGTCAGCTGGTAATCATGAAGACAGCCGGTCTGAATATTGGTCATACATTCCACGATCACATTCTCAACATCAGAAGTAATGTTCTGAGTTAAAATGTACATTGGATAAAATGAACAGAGGATAACTTTCTTATCAGCATCCGCTGCATGTATAAAAGATACCAAAGAAAGAAAAATGAACATTTTTTTAATCTTCACCGGCATTCTATTCTCCTCAGTATTTCTTTATCTCTTTATTGCAAAATGACTTATTATACCCATAACTTTTTTCACTCTATAAGTGTTCACCTTTTGGAAGTTCTGGTAAAGTTTTTCTGCATGATGCACACAGCCCTTCCAGCTGGATAAAATGATTATTTACAGTGGCATTGAGATTCTCCTCGACATATCTGGAAAAGCCCTCAGAAAAACAGACTGGCACCTCCTGAACCTTCATACAATTAGAACAGATAAAATGGTGATGCTCAGAGTGCATTGGGTTACGGCAAAGATAGTATCGCATCAAACCATCAGTTTTATGCATGCTGCATACAATCCCACATTGGAGCAGTCTTTCAAGAACCCGGTAAATGGTGGCCAGATTAACTTCATACCCCAGATGCTCACTCACATCCTCACGAAGCTGCTGAGCGGTTCTTACTACAGCGGTTTTAAAAAGATGATTCAGCACAGATGTGACTACCGGAGTCACTCTGCATCCCTGATTTCGTAATATTTGGATAAACTGTTCAGTGTTCACTTTTTGCTGCATTAGCTTCTGTAGGATGTCGGGTTATAAATAAATGACATTGAGATAAATTAATTGAGGATTTTGGTTATTGCAAATATTTCGCATTAAGA
>JAEZKP010000018.1 GCA_023436145.1 Fibrobacterota bacterium
GAAAAAGACGCAAGCTCTTTTTCTCTCTTTTTTTTCCGTTCTTTCGGGCAGCCATCACCTAATACGCCATCAGGTGATCCTTATTGTCGGTCTTTAAATGAGCAGTCCCGATTTTTTAAAATCGAGATCCTAAATATAATAGTGTCCGGGAAGAAAGAGCAAGAGAAATTTTAAAACCCACTCTTAATGTTAAACAAGACAGCAATTGTTTGGACAATCTTTCTCAGATCAGTTACACTTATGATCGCATCATGGGTCCCTATTTTGTACTGGAAAATGATAGTATTATATTACAAACAGGCTAACATTTTCCTAACAATCCTAATCTATAATGTACGAATTATAGATTGATGAATCACATGAAACAGGAGAATGCAATTTGGCCCCAGTTTTAAATCCTGACAGACCAATGATCGGTTTCGATCTTGGCGGTACGAAAATGTTGTCTCTGGTCCTTAATAACGAATACAAGATTTCAGGACGCGAGAGAAAAAAAACAAAAGAGAAAAACAGTGGTGAGCTAAACGTTAAAAGAATAATAGATACCATCAGCTCATCACTGAAAGCAGCCGGTTCAACAAGTGCTCCCGGAGGAATTGGTATAGGTGTACCCGGGACATTGAATTTAAAAGATGGCGTGGTACTCGAAGCTCCAAACCTCGGCTGGAAAAAAATGCCTCTAAGGGAGTTTTTGGAAAAAGAATTTTCTTGTCCGGTAGTGATTTGCAATGATGTGGATGCCGGAGTATATGGAGAATACTGTTTTGGTGCCGGCAGAAACTCTCAATCTGTTCTGGGAGTATTTCCAGGTACCGGAATAGGGGCAGGACTTGTCAAAAACGGAGAGCTTTATACAAGCGGGTACACCAGCTGCATGGAAATAGGGCATCTTCCGGCAGTACCGGATGGATTGACTTGTGGATGTGGCCGGACAGGATGCCTGGAAACTGTGGCAAGCAGACTGGCGATTTCCGCAGCAGCATCTATGGCAATTTACCGTGGTGAAGCTCCTAATCTGCAGAAAATCAGCGGTACAGACATTTCTCTGATCCGCAGTGGCGCATTGTCAGAAGCAATTGCTGCAGGTGATAGTAAGATAGAGCAGATTGTACGGCATGCAGCGATGCATCTGGGAAGAGTGCTTGGCGGTGTAATAAACCTGCTTGCTCCACAAACAGTGGTATTGGGCGGAGGACTTGTGGAAGCCATGCCGGAACTCTACCTTGAAGAAGTAAGCAGACACTGCAGAAACCATGTGATGCCTTCTTTTGAAAATATTTTTAAGATAGTTACAGCAGAACTTGGTGATGATGCGACAGCTTTGGGAGCCGCAGCCTGGGCCCGAAAAGTAATAGAAAACTGATCAATCCTTGAAAAGCAATGAAAAAAGCGCTACCTACAACATCTTTAAGTAATGGCAGAAAAGAGATCCCTCAGACACTGGCTGTCATAGATATCGGCACAACTGCAATTCGAATGACCATCGCACAAACCGATGAAATAAAGATGATCAAGCCTCTGGAATCACTTCAGCACGGATTATCACTGGGAAAAGACACTTTTTCCAGAGGTTACCTCAGCAGAGAAAGTATTGAGGATTGTGTAAAGGCGCTCAAAAGTTTCATGCGGAAATTACAGGAATACCAGATCACCAGTAATCAGCAGATCCGTATTGTTGCCACTACTGCGGTCAGAGAAGCCTCCAACCAGCAGACTTTTGTAGACAGAATATTTATCGCCACCGGTTTGACTGTTGAAATTATTGATGACATAGATGTGGCCCGTTTGACCTATTTAAGTGCTGTATCATATTTTGCCGTTCACAAATTCCAGAGAAACCCTGATGTTTTAATCGCTGAGTTGAGCGGAGGAACGACCGAAATTCTTCTTCTGAAAAATGAGGATGTATTGCTTTCAAAGAGTTATCGCTTAGGTGCGTTACGGCTTCGGGAGATGATTGATGAATTCCGTGCACCTGTTCTCAGACAACGTGAGTTGATAGAAAGCGACACACAACGGACTGTTACTCACATTTGTCAGGACCTGTGCAGTAATGATCCGTTATCATTAATTGCCCTGGGAGGAGATGCAAGGTTTGCTGCTGCGCAAATTCAACCGGACTGGAATGCTTACTCACCAGTAAAAATTCCGCTCTCATCGTTATCGAAATTAACAGATCAACTAATGGCTATATCTGTCGATGAGATCGTCTCGAAGTTTCATCTCACTTATTCTGATGCAGAGACAGTGGGTCCTGCACTACTTTTTTATCTTCAGCTGGCCAGAGCTCTCAATGCAAGATCTATCATAGTTACCAACATTTCCATGCGATCAGGAATCCTCATGGAAATGACGCAGCACCATTCATGGAGAAAAAGATTTACCAACCAGATCATTAACTCCGCACTGGTAATAGGTAGAAAATTTCATTTTGATGAGGAACATGCCCGTCATGTAGAAATGCTTTCCATCTCCCTTTTTAACGAATTAAAGCATGAGCACAGACTTGACCCCTGGTTTGAACTTCATCTGAGAGTAGCAGCCCTTCTTCATGATATAGGATCTTTTATCAGTATTCGCAGTCATCATAAACACTCAATGTATCTGATTGAGAACAGTGATCTTTTCGGATTAAGCAAAAAAGATTTACAAATGATTGCCCTTATCGCCAGATACCATCGCCGTTCCTCTCCCAAACCGGAGCATCTGGAATACAATACCCTGGATAAGGAAAGCCGGCTGACCATCATTAAACTGGCAGCACTGCTGAGAGTTGCCGATGCACTTGACCGTTCAAACAGTCAGCGGATAAGAGAAATAAACTGTAAAATCACCGAGGGCACATTTTTAATAACCCTTCCCCGTATTGATGATATTGCACTTGAGCAGCTCAGTCTTCAGAATAAAGGAACATTATTTGAAGAAGTGTACGGAATGAGAGTTGTACTTCTTAAAAAAGCCACCTTGCTGGAGTAGATATGCCCTGTAATGACATTCCATTTACAAATAGAGAACTCAGCTGGCTGGAGTTCAACGAACGGCTTCTGGACCAGGTCCGGGATAACGATCTTCCCTTACTGGAAAGGTTAAGATTTCTGGCTATCTCCAGTTCGAACCTGGATGAATTTTTCATGGTTCGCATAGGTGGTTTGCAAATACTGGCATCTGAGAAGATACAGCGACCGGATCCATCAGGATTGACCCCACAAGAGCAGCTTGACCTCATAAGTAAACGTGTACATGAAATGGTAAATCAACAGTACTCCTGTTACCTTAACAGCCTTGAAACCGCTCTTAGAGAATTCAGGATCAGCAGGGTTAAACCATCAGACCTCACCTCACAACAGCATCGTTTCGTGGAGACCGTTTTTCAGAATGATATATTTCCACTGCTGTCCCCTATCGCGGTTACTCCTCCGCTGAATTTTCCATTACTAGCCAACAAGACTCTTCATATTGGTGTACGGTTTGATTCTGTGCAAAAACAAACACGCTATGCCATTATTCCTCTGGGAAAACATCTCAGCCGCTTCATTACTTTACCTTCTGAAAGCGGTTATAAATTCATGTTGATTGAGGATGTCATTTTTATGTTTGCGGGGGCATTTTTTCCAGGAGAACCGGTTGCAGAATGTGTCCCATTCCGTATCACCAGAAACGCAGATCTGGATATCCGTGAAGATCTCGCATTTGACCTTTTGACAGAAATGGAAGCCATACTTGACGCTCGTAAAAGAAGTGACTGTGTCAGACTGGAGATCGGGGATAATGTCAGTAATGAGTTGTTTGATTTTTTACAACAGGCACTCGTTGTCAGCCAGCGGGATACCTACCTTATAAGCGGCCCACTGGACCTCTCTTCTTTTATGAAAATCACAGAGCTTAACGGATATTCAGAGTTAAAATACGAACCCTGGCAGCCACAACCGTCTCCAATTATAAAACCAGGGGTCAAAATGTTTGACATACTATCAAAACGTGATGTTTTGCTTTATCATCCCTATGAAAGTTTTGAACCTGTTGTACGCCTGATTGAAGAAGCTGCTGCTGATCCTGATGTACTGACTATAAAGCAGATTCTTTACCGGACAAGCCGTAAAAGCCCCATTGTCTCAGCACTGGTACGTGCTGCACAAAGGGGTAAATATGTCACTGCAATTGTGGAATTGAAAGCCCGTTTCGATGAAGAACGCAACATTGAATGGGCTAAGGAACTTGAAGATGCAGGTGTCCAGGTCCTTTACGGAGTAAAAGGGCTGAAAACACATGCAAAGGTTTGCCTGATAATTAAAAGAGAACCTCAGGGCCTGGTCAGATATATCCATTTCGGCACCGGTAACTATAACGAGATTACAGCTCATATGTATAGTGACATCAGTTATTTCACTTCAGATGATATTCTGGGTGCCGACATTTCCGCATTCTTCAATGCTATCACCGGATATTCTCAACCGGTTCAATTCGGTAAAATCGAATCCGCGCCGATAGGTCTTCGGGAACGCATTATGGATCTTATTAAAAATGAGATAGAGCGAAAACGACAAGGACAGAATGCCTTCATCAGGGCTAAGATGAATTCGCTTGCTGATCCGTTGATGGTGAGAACCCTCTATAAAGCATCACAGGCAGGAGTCAGAATTGAGCTCAATATCCGCGGCATCTGCTGCCTTCGCCCAGGAATTCCAGGCATAAGCGAAAATATAAGTGTTATCAGTATCGTGGACCGGTTTCTTGAACACAGCCGTATTTTCCAGTTTCATCATGGCGGAGATGATCTGGTATTCATGTCCACAGCAGACTGGATGCCCAGAAATCTTGACAAAAGAATTGAGCTGCTGATTCCAATACTTGATCCCCAAGCTAAAAGCCGCTGTATTGAAATACTGGACAGCTGTTTTGCAGATAATACCAATTCCTGGAAGTTGTCAAGTGATAACAAGTACACCCGCCAGAAACCCTCAGGTAGAAAAAAAAACAGCCGCTGCCAGGAGCGACTTTATCAACTCGCCTGCACCATGAACCAGAAAGCAAAGAAAGCACGTCGGACCATCTTCGAGCCTTATCAGCCACAGTAATTTTATTAAAAATCCTGTGGTACATCACAACCATGACCGGCTACATCCTGTTTTTTCCGATGCGAGATTCAATATTGAACCGGTTAGGATTTTACCGTATAATTGAGTTCTTCAGGAAGAATAGAAAATATGGCATTACCAGAACCTGCAATGATTTTGCTTTCAAAAATTTCCTGCTCGGAACCATTTTCCACTGGTATTGAAACAATATCTTCTTTTCTTAAATCTACAGAAGAGCAATGGGATCATATTCAGATAATCAAGTCAATTTTCAGTGAAGAGGTGCAATTAAAACTTCAGGAGTACATTCTTTTCTGTTTTCTTGATATCACCAGAGCAGATTTAAAGACACTTTACAATTCTATTTCATATAAAAGGTTAAACCAACTTCTGCATCGCCGTCACAATTCGCTTTTTCCATGTTCTGAGAAAGATTTTAACATTCTTTTAGAGCTTAAAAATCAAACCGGTATAGATTCTGCATCCAAACTGCAAATAGCTTCCAGAGTCAGCAGAAACTGGGCGGATCTTCTGATGAACTCCAGGGATATCGGAGACCGGGAACGGATGCAGTTCTCCTGCCTTTTGAAAAGTGAAGCAGCGGCACTGAAACAGCGGACCCTCTTCTTGTCAGATAATGTAGATACCTACAATATGAGAGCCATAGCACGTCTTTTACCCATGCTGACAATCTGTGATGAATATGCCAAAAATATTGAAGATCTTGGAAATTTAATACTTGACAGAAAGGCAATCGGAGCACCTGTTCTCAGTATACGGCAACTGATGAGAAGTGATGCATTTGATAAACTTTTAAACAAGCTCTCCAGCTCCACAGAACTTTCGTTATTTTTCAGGTCACTACAGCTGCAGAATCGCAAACTGATCCCGCTTCCTGGATTACTGGCAGCTGCCACTCTTTGCAGATGGTTATCTGATGATGAAAATTCACCACTGCAATGGATAATTCAGGCTTTGGAATTATCCTCTGAAAACGGGTTCTCAATCGATGCCAAAAGTTCTCTATCAAGTATAAAACCGTATCTGAACAATAGCGGAGTGGAAATATGCGGGTCAGTGATAAAAATAGACTTCAGCAAATCAGCCATATCCACTCTTATTGGAACTGACATGCTTACCAGAGCTCCAACTGCGGAAAAAGAGGTCTCGATTCAGGATCTGGTTGCCCGTAACATGGGAAATGACCTTCTTCTCATTAGATTGCTTGAGAACCCGAAGGTTTACAATAAACCTGGTCTGGTGGAAAAGATTTCTACCAGAACCCGTTCATTATCAGTTCTGCAAAAGATTGCTTCCACCAGAGAACTCTACACCGGTCATGACAATGCCGGTGTACCATTGGCACTGTTAAAAAATCCCACTAATGTCCCCATCTCTCTACTGCGAATGTTTATTCATCCCACATACGTGTCACTGAACAGTATGAAAGATCTGCTGAAAAACCCATATGGAGTGCGAAGGGATATCTTTACAGAGGTAAAATCGTTCGCTGAACGAAAGCGTTGATCCTTCGCGAAGACGCTACGGATCACAGGTAATCCATATTCCGCAAATGCGTCACAAATTACAAGTTATTTTCATTTATTGAAGGCACATTATTCAGTTGCTCGACATGTGCATTAACTTTACAATTTATTACAGGTAAATATCAAGGATATCAGGTGGATTACTGAATAGCTATTTCTCAATCCCCTCTCTGGCTTCTATGCCATTGGTGTAATAATGCTTGATCTCTTTCATTTCAGTAACCAGATCTGCAACTTCGATCAATTCTGCAGGTGCATAGCGGCCTGTGATTACCACTTCACATTCCGGTTTTCTTTGCATAATTATCCCCAGTAGTTCTTCTACACTGAAAAGGCCAAAATACATGGCGATATTTGCTTCATCGAGAATAATAATATCATATTTACCGTTACGCATTTCAGTTTCAATTTCCTGAAGTCCATTTCTGGCAATTTCGACATCTTCATTCTGAGGTTGTTTTTGAATAAAGCATCCACGGCCAAACTGACGGATCGAAATGCAATCGGAAAAGCGTTCCAGTGCATTTATTTCACTATATTTCATCCCTTTTACAAATTGTACAAAAAGAATTTTTAAGCCTGCCCCTGCAGCCCTGATTGCCAAACCTATTGCCGCAGTTGTTTTTCCCTTCCCATTACCAGTGTATACCTGAATATAACCTTTTCTCATTTTTTTAGCCCTTCGCGACCTGTAAATTTTTTTGCTCTCCTCTAACTTACCAATGTTCGTCATTCCAGTTCAAGAAAACGGTATTCTCCAACACTATGTGTTTTATTTACAGAATATTGTACCGGATTTTTAAACAGAGGGCCATCGTATACGAAAGAATGATACTCCCCATTTTCTCCACATACATCAATACCTGTTTCCTTAAGCTCAACTATTAATTTGTGATCAATATTTCGGCCCAGAAATCTTTGCGGCATTTTTTTGGTGTTAACCACCACTATTACCGCTTTAAAACCTGCTTCGATAAATTCATTTACCAGAGCACACCTGTCTTCTTTCCACAATGGAAGGTGCGGCCGGAAACCGCATTCATTGCAAATCCGTTCCACCCATTCTCTGTGTGGCTCCAGATCGATATCTCCAAACACCCCATTGGATAACCCGCCCAGTTTAAGCAATGATAATTTTTTTCTGAATTCATCTTCGTAGTTTTCCCAGTTTGCATTAGCGGTATAAAGCGGCAGGTTCAACATCATTGATTGCTTTTTAAGCAGTTCAGGGTGAAGTCCATGGGACCTGGACTGTTCACCAGTCTCATCAATCATTGTAAAAATGCCATTGCAGATATTGCCGGCAGTTAACATTCGATTCAATGCAAGACATGAATCCTTTCCACCACTCCAGGAACAGAAAAAGTGAATAGGGATGTTCATTCCAATTTCTGTGTTCATAATTTATCTCTCCGGATTTTACTATTGATTTACATCATAAGACGGCTTTTTCTTCTGAAGAGCACAATAAGAAAAAAAGGCCCGCCGAAAATCGCTGTAATGATGCCTACCGGAATTTCAGCCGGAGGAACAAGAATTCTGGCAATTGTGTCAGAAATAGTTAAAAATGAGGCACCAACAAGAAACGAACAGAATGCCAGTATCCGGTGACGAACTCCAGGTATTATTATTCTGCAAACGTGTGGCGCAATTATACCCACAAAACCTATGGGTCCGCAAATTGCCACCATGAATCCCACAGAAATTGCAGTAATACTGATAAGCAGGTTCCTGCTCAATCTGATATTTACACCGCGGGTATATGCTATGTCATCACCGGTCATAAACTGATCCAGCTGCGGAAGTAAAATAGTGACTGCCAGTAAATATAATACCAAAGGGATTATCATTATCAAAAGTAGCCGGTATGTAACCCCATCCACACCTCCCATGGTCCATCTCATGATCTGAAATGCATGATGTAAAGGACTTATCTGATGTATAAACATGATTAAACCGGAACAGAGAGTGGACACTATTACACCGGCCAGAACCAGTGTTGTGGAATTACTCTCCTTTGACAGTACGAACCCATAGACCAGGATCATACTCATTAAAGCACCACCGATAGCTCCCAGAGAAGTGATTGAAACACCCATCACGGAACTTCCAGCACCTGCGGCTATGCAAAGAGCAGCACCCAGAGATGCACCTCCGGATACTCCCAGAGTGTAGGGGCTTGCCAGTGGATTACGAAATAACGCCTGAAACACCATTCCTGCAACTGCCAACCCTCCCCCGGTAAAAAATGCAGCCAATGTTCTTGGTATGCGGATCTGAAAAAAGATGAACCGGAATTCCTCCTCAGAAATAATTTCCTGTAAAGATAAGAATTTTATACCGGCAAAGGGACATAACAGCAGTGCCAGAAGAGACAGAGCAGATATGCTCATCAGTTTTAAGTGGATCATTTTACCTGCATGCATTCGGTCCCCCAGGTGCCAAACACAATATTTGCGTTTTCAACTGATGAGTATTGCCGGAAAGGTATTCCGAAAAGCTCTTCAAGCATTTCCGGGCATCTGCTTTTAAATTCTTCGGAAGTACCACTAAAAGCAATGTTACCATTAAGTAATCCGCACACATGAGTGCAATAGGAAAGTGCCATATTAATATCATGAGTAACCATCATGATAGTAAGATCCTGATGTTCATGTACCCTGGATAAAGCATGGAAAAAGAGCCTTTCATGTGCAGGATCAAGATAAGTGGTAGGTTCATCCAGAAGCAGTATTGGGGTCTTCTGAGCAACAGCACCCGCAAGAAGTACCCTCTGAAGCTCTCCCCCGCTTAACGTGCTCATTATACGCCCGGATAAATGAGCTACATCACACAGAAGAGAGGCCTCTTTGACAATCGAATGGTCCTGACTGGAGGCAACAGCAAACATATCCATCGCAGAATATCTTCCAAGCATAATGTAATCGTAAACAGTATAGGGAATTGTTCCATCCGCTTTTTGCGGAACATAGGCAATTTGCCTGGCACGTGACCTGGCACTGTAACCATGTATATCTTTCCCCCTGATAAGAATCCTGCCTGATTGCGGCTCGACTATGGAAGCAACTGTCTTAATAAGAGTTGATTTACCAGTACCGTTTTTACCGATAACCGCCCAGCGCTCGTTTACTTTTATAGATAAGGATACATCTTTTAAAACTACATGACTTCTATAGGCAGCATGCAGATTCTCGATGGAAATCATATCGCTATCAATATTCATAATTTTTTACTCTCGCAGCTCAGGATTATTTTCCGCAAATCCTGACATAACAGCAGAATTCCAGGGCCGGGAACAGTTGCGTAATCAGCAGAAATACAAAACACCTGACTGTTTCTGACCGCAGGTAGCATGTGTAAAGAGTTCCAGTCTGCAACCAGTGTGCTGCAGGACCAGGTACTCATCGAAGATGCCAGATCAATAATTATATCGGGTGCGAGTGCGATTATTCCTTCCCGGGAGACTCTGGGATAATGGGGCATGGAATCCGGATATGCATTCTCACCTCCTGCAGCCTCAATGATTTCATTATAAAAAGTTGCTCTACTTACAATAAACGCACTCTGAATCGCCCCCCCGCCGGGAACATCCCTGCCAACACACAATAAAACCTTCGGAGCCCTGGACAGAACCGGTTTGGCCTGTAAACCATTACTGAAGACCCGGGCAAGACTATCCGCAGCATTCTTCGCACCGCAATAATAACCTATCTGAACAAATGAACTACATATACTATTAGTAGTCTTATTATCTACCGAAATCACATGGATTCCATATTGAGTAAAAAAGTCTCTTTGTTTCTGATGTTCATGCTGTAATATCACCACATCCGGTCTCAGACTGACAACTTTCTCCAGATTGATGTCAGAATAACCTCCTATTTTCTGGATATCCATTTGCGATGGATATTTACAGTAGCTGGTCACCCCGACAATCTTTTCTCCCAGTCCCAGCGCAATGAGTGTTTCGGTAATACTAGGAGCACAGGAAACAATCCTGGTAACATCTTTAACTGTTGATACAGAGTCTGTTCTTTTACACAATGTTAATGATAAAAAGACTGCAAGTGCAAAGAAAGCTACCCAGCGGGTCCACTTTTTTTTATTCAGACAGAGCAATGCGGGGTCTGATCTGCCATTATCCGGTTTTCTGTTCATATTTTGTCCCTTATGGGACAATGGTGTTTTATGTTGTTCATTTTATACAAATATTTTGTTCTTATGGGACAAAGATAATAATATGAATCGGCTTTATCCACAAATCCCTTCAGAAGATATAATTTTTTTGCTCCGGGAAATATGCTGACATTTTTTAAATTTCGCTAATTCAATGGTGTTAAATCCATTTACTCTTACACCTCGCAAGATAACTTATTCAAATTTTACTCCCCAAATTTCAGTAAGGCGATTCTATTAGGAGGAAGCCCCACATCATGAGGTCCGCTGATTTTTGTGTCAGTTTGCGTATCCAGCACTATTATTCCAGGCTCCTTTTCATCACGGCTGGCAATGTAAAGTTTTCCATCATCTAACAGAAAATCGGATGGAACACCACCCGCATCAATTTTTGAAATTACATCACCGGTAACCGGATTAAAGGAAATAAGAAAGTTAATGAATTTTTCTGTTGCGGCAATTGCATATCCTTTGGTTGCACTTATTACGATTACATCAGATACATTACCTTTCAGTGCGCTTTCCTCTACTATCACTCCGGAAAAATTGCCAGTCATCAGATCTATAGCTACAATTCCACCATCACCAATCGATTCGTAAGTCCCGGTACAGGCGATATACAACCTACGGTCATAAATACACATTCCCTGAGGTTGTTTTTTGCTCAATGTTACCGATTTTTCCAAAACATCAGTTTCAGCATTAACCACAGCAACAGAGCCGGAATCTTCTGACAGAAAATCAGTATAATACCTTTGAAGACCTACATACAATTTACCTTGGAAAAACAAAGCCCTGTCCATATTGGGAGTTGTAGCACCAGGAGCGGACAAATGCCCCAGTGAAATTGTTTTCCCGGTTAATTCACCTGTTGAAGGATTATAACAGATGAGGTTCTGTCCACCATAGCAGGTTATATACGCTTTTGCAGGGTTGACAAAGGCTATATCGTGAATATTTACGTTATTATCAATATGCAGTTGATTATAAACAGTTCCGGAAGCGATGTCATGCCCTTTAATCATTAGCACATTATCTTTTTCGTATCTTTCAACCAAATAGATGTTTGTGTCAAAAATCCTTACCCCGTTATCGTGATGCATAGACAGAATGTTTTTTTTAGTCATATTGTTTTCAATTGAATACAATCCCACGTTACCCGAATGGTAATCAATGGAGACAGTGGAAGCAACTATCACCTTATTAGACATTGTAAAGTTTTCCGTTTGAGGATTATTACCAAAATCACATCCATGGAAAATGACAGAATAACAGAAGCAAGTCAGAATCATTATTGTTTTTTTTCTCATTTGCACCTTCCCGGTAAAAATCATTTCTTTTGCTTTTTATATAACCTACTGGAAATCCAATCACATTTTTAACTGTAATGACACGACATGCATTCGTCCAGGTTTTGGAGTTCCATGATAGATCTGTGTATGATGAACAGACATTCCTTCAGATTCGGATTGGTAGACTTTTTTCTGTAAATAGTTATCCAGGCGGTAAGTGATACTTACCGGCCCGAGCGATTGCAATGAAATTGACAATCCCAGTTCCGGCACCGGTCTGAAAAAATCGGTACTGATATTATCTGAATCCGTAAAATACCCACTGGAAAGAGTACATTGATGACGGAAATTCAATTTGCGGATTTTCAGATCTACTGCACAGTAATCCTGAATGCGGGGCAGGTTGGGTTCATTTTTTCCATTCCAGGATGGAAACAGATCAGAATAGATCGTGTTTTTCATCAAGGTAAATATATTGGCCACCGAAATCCATGAAAATATTGACAGGTTACATTCTGATTCCAGTCCGTATCCATGGACATTACTGAAATTGGTGGGAATAAAAATTCCCTGCGATCTGCCAATATAACTGATTTTATCACTTATGCGATTAGCGTAACCTGTTAAGGTTAATCTTAATTTAGCAGTTTTCAGCATAATGCCTGCATCATATTCCAATCTTTTTTCCGGCAGAAGTTTCGCATTTCCTCTTATATTTTCGTTACTGGCGAATTTTTCAGAAAATCCCGGACTTCGAAATCGGTAATTACAGGTGGTAAATATGGAAAGTTGAGGAATGATACTGTAATTAAGAAAAATCTCGGCATGAGGGAAGTTATCGAATGTCTTGACAGGTTCGGAATGGTGAACATAAGAATAGTTCACTCCATTGGTGGAGTCGGATTCAAACCGCATCATTGCTTTGACATTGCCTATGAATTTCTGAGAGTAGTCCCATGATGCTTCCAGCCCGGCTCTTGCAGCTATTCTTCTTGAATAGGGGCTCGCCCTGCCTTGATTCCAAAGGTCCTCTTCACAAAAAGAGTTGTATTCAGATGCGACAAGAGCCTTCATATTCCAATGATCGGTAAAGGTGTGCATCAGCATGGCAGATAATTCTCCGAAAGGAAGTAATGACTGCCGTTTTCTGGCATTATCGGTGGAAAATGGCGCTTTACGCTGCATTAGTCTCTTCTGTTGTCTTCCAGAAAGCTCAAAAATCAAATCGGTATTTTTTCCAGGTGATAATTGACACTTCAACAAACCATCGACACTGTTATTTCTGAAAAATCCATCATTACTGTCAGCTGTGGCTGTCCAGAAAATGCCGTTTTCTGTATGACTTAACGAAAGATGAGAAGTCAGTTTTAACCGGTTTCCCGGCAGCGCACAGGAAAATCCATATTGCCCGAAGGCTCCGGTGAAATATTCATTATCCATCCGTTTTTCAACTTCATCACCGGATCTGTAAGCAGTAGGGTCCCAGTCATACGGGAAATCATTGTTACTGTGCGAAAAATCAACCGAAAACCAGTGATCTATACCATTTATCTCTCTACTAATCAGTGTCCCGGCTTTGCGGTATCCAAAACTTCCCATTTCACCGGATGCATTGGTAATGTCAGTATTTTCTCCCGGTTTACTACGCAATTCAATGACTGCTCCTGCATTGGAACCGATTAACTGAAGTGGAGCGGATGACTTATGAATCTTAATCTCCTGAAGTGATCCCAGAGGAATCTTTCCTATATCAACAGCACCGCCACCAGCATTATTAAGGGGAATACCATCCAGAAAGATCTGAACCTGGTTTGCTGCACTTCCTCTTACCTGTATAGATGAATAGGCACCAAACCCACCGGTCCTGTATACAGTTACCCCGGAAACAGTTCCCAGTAATGCCGCTAAATCCTGATATTTTCCTGTGAAATCCTCTGCCAGAAATGTTTTTGTCGAAGAAGAAATATTGTCGCTGTGGTAACCGCTTACCACCATTTCACTCAGTTCGGAAATTCCGGAAATATGGGCAGAATCGTTCTGTAATTTATCAGTGGCACCGATAACTGCAGAAAGAGACAATACACCTGTAATTAAATATTGCAGAAACAAGGAAACAGCCTCCTCATAACCCTTCCTGGAGAGCTATAAGTTTAAAAGAAATCACAATCAGGCAGGTCTCCTGGCTTACCCGAACTGCCGGCCTTCCCATCCTGAAACTGTTGCAGTTTACAAAACAGTGACCTGGAATTGGCAGTTCCCGTTTTTTTAGTCACTCCAACAAAGAAAGAAACTAAAGAAAACCGGTACTGGGATTACAGTGGCAGGACCGCTCCGGATTCATCACCGGATTCCCTGGCGCCTGTGTGTAAAATTTGATTTCGACAAACAAAATAAGGTCTGTGAACAGGTGATGTCAAACAGATTATGAAAACAGAAAAATGATATGCTGGTAAACAAGCATCCGCCTTCAAAAACAGATGCTATTCAGGATCAGTTCTAAAATGGAGATAATAAATGGTTACTCCAACCATTGCTCCACAGATGTAGCATAGCAGATCACTCCATTTGAACCCGAATCCTAAAATCAGTCCCCCAATCCGGTAAGATCTCAGGGTATCGATCCAGGGGGCATGATATAGTTGCAGAAGTTCAATTGCAAAAGAGAAAAAAATTGAATAGCAGAATATTCTTATCACTGGTCTACCAGGAAAAAGTATACAGAAACCCAGAGTTACAAACAGTGAATAAAGTGTGTCACCGGAATACAGACCTAAAAAGCTATGCTGAGGCAGCAGCGATGTTGGAGAGTAAACCTGCCCCTATGGTGATCAGAGCATAAAATGTAAATATCAGGCGTTTTTTCAACTCTGGACTTTGTTGACGAATCATTCAGTTGACCATCTCTTGGGCCAATATGTCAACCTACATTTGCTTTTTCATTATCTTTGTTATCTTCCAGCTGAGATAAACTCATCAGCCGGGTATCTTCATACAGTTTCAGATTTATCTTACCTTTACTGTTTTGCGATGGCGGTGTTTGAAAAACAGTTAAGTCAGTTTTCTGTTCGGTTGCAGAAGCATTGTTTTCCAGTAAATATTTTACTTTTGCACGAAGAGAGTAATTTTCACTGGCAACTATGTCATATTCTTTTTGCAGTTCATGGAGTTTTTTTCTTAGCTCTTCAATCTCAGAATTATGGGAGGAGTTTTCGAGGTTAGCCTGGTCCATTTTTCTCTGCTGATTGGCTATCGATTCATTAACCGATAAAATTGCCTTCTCCAGCTCATCCAGACGTTTTTCCGAGGTAATCTGCAGCGGCTGAACCGGGTTATGCATCCCCGTATTAAATCGGGCTACCTCTCTGGAAAGATCTTTATAAGGATTATCCTGATTTTTAGTTACATTATAGATCAGCAAGAAAAAGAAAAAGGAAAAGGCTACTATTGGTATTATCCATAGCAGTTCAATAGACATACTGTTTAACCCCTTAAAAAATGCTCTCTAACCAACTGAATACTTTCAAGTCTCTGAAAAGTAATCTATTTTAACCTAATTCGGATGAATGACTATCCGTCTTTAACAATTATACATTACTGAAGGGACAAATTTCTCATCCTGGTATCTTAAACCTGATTCGGACGATTCTCTGGTGATAAATCACTCCGTACCTTCAGATCTGCGGGTTCGCATACCTGAAAAGTGATATGGAATAAACAGCTGTGCACCAGCCAGTCGCTCCTAAGAATCGCCTGCTTCTGGTTAAATATACCTCCAGTTCACCCCTTCAGCAATTCCAGTTGTTATAAATAACATAATTCAGAGTAAAAGGAGCAAAAAATGGCAGAATTACCCATAATGTCTGTTTCCGGTATTCGTGGGATATACGGAAAAACCATAGACCCGTTATTTGTTTCGCGCATTGCCTACATTCAGACAAAACTAGCCGGAGGTGGTAAGATAGTAGTTGGCCGGGATACCAGAGAAAGCGGGAAAGTTCTGGCAGAAGCCATATTTAAGGGAATCCGTGCAGCAGGCGGAATTCCCCTTGATTTGGGAATTGCCCCTACCCCTACCACCTGTGTCTCCGTTGCAGCACTAAAAGCATCTTCAGGAATAATTATCACTGCCAGCCACAACCCCGGGCAATACAATGGTTACAAGATGGTTCACCCGGACGGTCGGCTTTACCGGGCCAGTGAGTGTCAAACCGTTTATGATGCCTTTCACCGTGGTGAATATCTCTCCGGTGATGAATATGATAAATTTTCAGGAGATGCAGAAAAGAGTATCGATGGTGCTTCTGTACATATCGAGAAAGTGTTAAATAAAATAGATGTAAAACTGATCCAGTCAGCAGGCTTGCATATAGCCATCGATTCCATTAATGGTGCTGCAGGTGCAGTTTTTCCGCAGTTGCTGGAAAAGCTATCGGTCAAGTGGGTGGGGGTCCACAATAAACTGGATGGGAATTTTGTGCATAATCCTGAACCTCGACCGGAGCATCTGAAGGATCTCTCAGAGCTCTTAAAGAAAACCCCAGGCTTATGGGGTGGATTTGTTTTTGATCCGGATGCAGACCGGCTCGCTACCATGGGAGAAAACGGCCAGGATATCTCTGAAGAGTTCACCCTGGTTTTGGCTCTGGATAATCTTCTGAACAGAAAAAAATCCCCGATAGCCACAAATCTATCCACATCGATGCTTATCGATGATGTAGCAACAAAGTATGGGGTGAAAGTGATCCGGTCAAAAATCGGAGAAGCCAATGTAGTGGAAGATATGGAAAAACATGGTTGTTTGTATGGCGGTGAAGGCAATGGAGGAGTTATTTTTCCAGAAATCTCAAAAGCCCGTGATGGTCTGGGTGGACTGGCATTGATACTGGAATTAATGGCAAGGCACCAGAAAAAGCTCACCGAACTGGTATCAGAATGGCCTCAATACTCGATTGTTAAAGAAAAACTCTCCTGTGAGGGTAAAGATCCACTGGTAATATTAAAGAAAGTGGATGAATTGTTTGCTAATGAGCAGAAAAACCGTTTGGACGGTTTGAAAATAATAAGAGATTATGGATGGGTGCATCTCAGAGCTTCAAATACAGAACCAATTATACGCTGTTATGCAGAAGCACGGAATTCTCAACAGGCGAAGGAATTGGCTGAAATGGTTTTGAATGCTGCCCGGAGTATCAATTAATTTTCATATGAATTATTGATTCATTGTGCCCAGTTTTAAATTAATGTATCTTGCACAACTGAAGACTTCACTGGGGGCGAAAGGAACTTATAATGAAAAAAAATCAATGGTCTTGGATCATTCTGCTCACCTTCTCGTTTATCCATGCGGATATTCTCAAAGGAGCAGCATCTGTACAGCTAACCGGACCTGCAACTAAAGCACAGTCCGATGAGGTTCGAAAAATTGCCAGAGACAAGCTGAAAATCGAGACACTTGTCTGGCTGACAGAACATAAAGGTGCCACCATTGATACCATGAATGCACTTCAAAACTTACACCTTAATAATTTTGTGGATACCTGCCTGCGGTTCTGCACCGAAGAGAATGAGTTCAAAGGGAAGCTTCTGACTACTAATCTGGTACTGACCTATGAGAAGGCAGATTCGGCTGTCATGGTTTTCAATGATGCTGCTGATAACGCGGCCAGAGAATGCTGGCATGTTTTGAAAACCGCTCAGCAGGAGAATAATTACCAACTCATCTACTCTGAAGGCATACGGGCACTTTTTTTCGCCACTGCACATATCGGTCCGGCAATCACTAATCCGGATGATCCTGAAAAATTACTGACAGATGAAATTCGCGGGATTCTTCAGGGCTTCTTTGACAAAATTAAAGTATCCTCCAGCAATATGATTCTTCAGGGTAAAACCGGTCAGCCTGTGGTCCAGCCTCCGGTGGTTACCGTGCTTATCGACAGCACTCCACTGGCAAACTTCGCCCTTACCGGTCTTTTACAGAATGGCAAAGTTCTTTTCACTGAAAAAACCGATGCTCAGGGAAAAATCGCCTTTGAGCACACCAAAATCCCATTCGTTCAAAATGGCACTTTGTTCTATGTCTGTCCGGATCCAGGTAAAATCGTGAATGCCACGTCTTTTATCAGCGCAAAGCATTTCGGGATTCTGCTCAGAAAAAGCCAGGATCAGAATTTCATATTTAAAATTTCCCGCCCCCTTTATACATTTGACTTTAAAACTACATCAGTCAGCCATATTACTATTCCGCCAGATTTTGCCAATGCTTCTTATATAAAAACCTATCTTAAAGACTCCTGCTACCTGCAGGAGAATTCAGGTGCCACCCCTTCGGATCTGATAATCGGATTGCATTCTCAGGTGTTCAAGTATGATTATGATGAGACCGAAGAAACCAGCCTGAAAGTATCCTGTCAGATCACAGTCAAGGGACTTTCAATCGATCCTCCCAGGACTAAACAGGAGATAATCGTATTTGAAAAACGCTATGAACAGAATATTGATATTCCGTACGGCCTGTTTTTCTGGGAAGCAAATGTTAAGATCAGGGAAGCATTAAAATCAACAATAGAGAATTTATAAAGTGTAGCAGGAAGGTTCAGGATTTGCCCTGACATCCTGCAACATCCACACTCGGAGGACTGGAAAGATAAAGAGAACGGGCGATACCGCGAAGAAACAGTTGTGCTGTACGGGCCTTTTGTAATGTTCCCTCTACATCTTTCCCGTGTGCTCCGGAGAGTTCCAGTATTATCCCTCCATGGAAATTAGTCTCCGACAGTTCAAAAAGAACTCTGTTCCAGTCGATAACTCCGGTTCCCGGAGGCAGATGGTCATCTGAAGTGCCATAGTTGTCATTGGCATGAATTATCTGCAGGTTTCCGGAAAGTTTGTAAAGTATCTTGTAAATATCACCTGATAAAGTAGCATGTCCGGTATCCAGACAGGTGGTAATATAGAGGCTGTCCATGGCACCAATAATCCACAACATATCAGAACTGCTGCCAAAAGGAAGATGAGGCAGCATGTTTTCAAGCACCAGACCGACTTTAAGCTGGCGGCATTTCTGGGCAACAACATTGAGTACCTCTGCAGCATTTCTGAGTCGCTGCATCCTTTCCTCTACCGAAAAACTTAACGTTTTATCCGGGCCTGGGTGAATCACAAAGTGACGTACTTCCATAATTGCAGCAGCCTCTGCAGCCATAATCAACTGATCAAGAGAGTATTTACGGTGCTGATCATCCAGAGATGAAATATCCACATCTATAAATGGCGCATGGAAAGAATAGGCCTCCAGTCCCAGATCTCTAAGGAGTCTGGCCACCTGAGCAACAGTATCCAGATCATGAAAATTGAGATGCCCTGGTGAAGAGCAGATTTCCACCATGCTGAAACCGCCTTTACGGATTGGTTCCAGACAGTCAAATATACTCATCTGGTAGAAACAGCCTGTTGATAGGCCTACTGGCCAGTCGCTCATGCTCTATCCTTTTTTGTAAAGATTTTTTGTATTTTGAGAGATCACATTTGGGTTGCTCGTTAAAACAGTAATGCATCTGTCTGGCAGATTGGCAATCAAAGTTCTCCAGGTTATCCCGTCCGGTTTTAATCAGTCCTGAAAAGACTCTGGTGTAAAAGTCAGCCCTGGTAGCCGCATCATAAAAATACCACTCCCTTCCCCATCCATAGTTGCGTTCAAACTTGGATCTTATCAGACCTGCGATGTGCCTGGGATGCCATCCCAGAGAAAGCATCACCCGCACCACTTGACGTATTCCAGCTGGTTTTAATAGAAGATCATTGGGAAAAAGTAACATATGCTGGATACAGGGAGGAAGAATCTCCAGTGGCAGGGTATCGTAAGTGGAAGGCCACAATTCCGGAGGATGATGCTCTTCAGAGTAAAACCAGTTGTGAAATTGTGCGACATCTGATTTTTCATAAACTCTTATCAGATCGGGCATTTGTGCGGACTGATCAGGAATCTGCGCCGAAGCCCTCATGGATAAAACGGCAGCTTTGTCAAGGTCCCGCATGACATTTATTCCTTCGTTTATATCCATCTCAAAAAGAGGAATAGCCACCATGGGAGGGATTCTGTCCCGCAGCTCATCAGGCAGGATTCCCAGTTTCTGCCAGGGTTTAAGATACACGCTGAAGGGAACTCTTATCAAACGGGTGTTAAGCAAATCACCATATTCTGTTATATCAATTGATACCATTTCTCTTCCTCGAGCCTGCGGCGGGACTTCGACTGCAGAGAGCTCCACCGGAAGTAAACTGTCTTTGGCCAGATCCTTTACCACCATTGCCACATACTCCATTACCAGTGCCAGCCCGGAGTATGCCGCTCCTAAATCATGTTCGATAGGTTTATTAACCGGTGCAAGAGGTTCAGCATACTTTTTTTCCAGATGAAGCGGCAGACGGCCGATCTGGACTAATTTTCCAAATGCAGTGGAATCGCGGCTTATACTCCAGGTGAAATGATGTCCTCTGCCGCTTAGTACGTGTAATGGAGCAATACCCTGCTGTAAAAGAGTTTTCTGGATGGCAAGTTCTGCAGGTCTCTGTAAAAGAAAGCTTCTACCGGGATCCAGATAAGGTTCCGCGGGAAAATCAAAGTTTACATATTCCACATCCAGATGAGCAATAAGCCACTTTTTATCCCACAACGATCTGCTTACATCGATCCCCTGAGTCAGAAAAAAATCCAGTTCTTCAGGAAATTTGAAATTCCACCCGGCTTCACTATCCACATCACATTGAGTAAGGAACATGCACGAGGCGGAATCAAGTGTCTTACCCCCTAAAAACTCGATCATCCGGGCTCGTACATGCTCATTCTGATAATATGAAAGCACATCCATGGTTCTCTTACTCTGTAACGTAATGTCCCTTAGCTATTATAAACTGAATAAAAGGTCCGTTAAACTGAGGTGCCGGCCCATCCCTGTATGCAACCCCATTCCGATACCAGGTACTCTGTCTGGTAGGATCCACATATATTCCCCCGCGAATCCCTATAGACATAAGCTCCCGTTTCTGAAGATGAACAGTGCGCATTATGGAACATCCATAAACGGTTATCATGGTGGGTAACCAGTATACTTTGGCATCACCAGGGGAATTCTGTTCGAACTGAAGATTATCCGGGTGATGGGAGAAGCGGTAAAGTGCACCACCCAGCCCAAAAAACGGATAAACTTTCCAGCGGCTTCCTTCCATAGGAAGATTCACTCCCATGGTGAAATTGCAGTTACCCCCCAGTAATGTCGCCTTGCGATCCCCGGTGCGCTGTGACTTGAAAATCATCCCACCTATCCCGCTTTCCAAAACCAGGTGCTGGATAAAAATCTGCGAGCCCAGCTGAAAAGCGAACGGACGATCCGGAAAAGATGAAAAACCCAGTTTCTGCACGGTTTTGTTAAGATGCCCTATATCAAGCTCTGCGGTTCCTAATGACAAATAGGAATACTTCTCAATATCGGTAGTCCAATACTGATATTGCGCATTAATAACAGAACCCCATGCAATTACAAGGAGAAACATCGCTGCTCTAGATAACTGCGATTTCCACATACCACCTCCTTTATTGTTTGATTGATTCTCCCTGCTTTTGACATAAGATCAAATTACATGCCAGCGGTAACACTTGCAGTTCTCTTTCTCAGCCATTCTCAAAAACCGGAAAAACTCCCCCTTCACCCTCCCTCATATCCACTATTTATGCCCCTTTGCAATATGGCACAAAAATTGATAAAAAAGCCCCATAAAAGACTGTCCTCACTTTTCAACCAAACGTTACAGCTACCATGGACTATTCAACCGAAATTTCTAATAAAGCCTTGTCTCTGGCTAAACTGGTGCTGAAGATGACTACCAGGGCCGGCTCCGGCCATCCCTCCAGCAGCCTCTCCCTGGTCCATATAATCACCACTCTTATGTACAATGTCATGCGCTATGATCCCCAAAACCCCTGGAACCCCGCCAATGACCGGCTGGTTCTCAGTGAAGGCCATGCGGTTCCCATAATCTATGCTGCTTACGCGGATCTTCAGGGTGTTTACGGTAACAACCCCTCCAACCAGCATATTCTCACCATCGATGATCTGGATACCCTTCGACAGATCAACTCCCCTCTGGATGGCCACCCCAACCCCTCCTCCGGATTCCCTTTCTTTGACTGCGCAACCGGATCACTGGGCCAGGGTCTCAGCTGTGCTGCGGGACTGGCATTGGCCGCAAAAAAACAGAATATCCCCAAAAAAATCTTCTGTATCATTGGCGATGGAGAATCAAGAGAGGGCCAGATCTGGGAAGCTTGTGATTTTATTATCGATTATAATCTTCATGCGGTTATTCCGATCTTTAACTGCAATGGCCTGGGCCAGACCGGTCCGGTCTCTCACCAGCAGTCAATCAGTAAACTTACCGAAAAACTGAATGCCTTCGGTTTTACAACCCATAATATTGACGGGCACGATCCTGAGGAAATCCAGAGAAGTCTTAAACTTGCCTCCAAGGCTTCACATCCGCATGCTATCATCGCTAAAACCACCAAAGGATGGGGTGTGCCAGCATTGCAGGACGAAACCCAGCATGGAAAACCTCTCAAAGACAATATGCTCCAGGAGTGCATGCAGCAACTGGAATCTTCACAACCAGTTATTTCGGTAACCCATGATCACCGGATGCATCCGGCCAAACCCGAAAAAATAAACCCCGAACCGGTAAAAATATCCCGGCTTCAGGATCCCGATTTTCCTTCACTTCTCAAAAATTCCCCTTATCTTGAAGTTTACAACAGAGGTCTCATGTCCACCCGCAGAGCCTATGGACTGGCTCTCAAAGATCTGGCAGCGATTAACCACAGAGTAATCGCACTGGATGCAGATGTAAGTAACTCCACTTTCTCCCAATATATGGCTGAGGCATTTCCCGAAAGATTTATAGAATGCCGCATCGCAGAACAGAATATGATTTCTCTGGCATGCGGATTATCCGCAGGGGGCTATATTCCATTTGTGTCAAGCTTTGCCAAGTTTTTGGTCCGCGGCTACGATCAGCTGGAGCTGGCAGCCATCTCCAAAGCCAATATAAAGCTTTGCGGATCTCATTCCGGAGCTAATATTGCCGCTGATGGTCCCAGTCAAATGGGTTTAACGGATCTAGGTTACATGCGCACTCTTTCCACCGCCAAAAACGATACCGATGAGCCACTGGTAACAATATTTAACCCTTGCTGTGCAGTAGCTGCTTATAAATGCGTAGGACTCATGGCAGAGCTTCCTGGAATCTGTTATCTTCGTACAATCCGTATGGATCTTCCGGTTATCTATTCTCCCGAAGAGACTTTTGAACCAGGCGGAATAAAAACCCTTAAGGAAGGAACCGATATCGCCATTATGGCCAGCGGTTACATGGTTCATCCGTGCAAAAAAGTAATTGAAGATCTGGCAGAAGCTGGAATTTCAGCCAGTCTTTACGATTGCTATTCAATACCGGTAAACGAAACGGCTGTAAAAGAAGCAGCCCTCCGGAATCAGGGTAAAATTGTGACAGTGGAAGATAACTACGGTAATGGGTTAGGAAGCGAGATCTCATCTGTGGTAAACCAAGACCCTTCCATAAATGCTGTAGTCAAACAACTTCATGTAAAAAGGATCCCCAAATCGGGCATTTCGGCAGAAGATGTATTTGATTTTGCCGGTATTGGAATCTGA
>JAEZKP010000035.1 GCA_023436145.1 Fibrobacterota bacterium
GAGCTTGCAGCATCACTCACCATAACGCTTTGCCACATTTCGCCTGCGCCTAACAAGAGGGGATCGGCAGTTCTCCACCTTTTATTCCTTTCGGGGCTACGTGTCTGATTCAGGGCTATACCCTTCATCTCGTTAAACTCGTGTTGGTCAGATCGTCCTTATTTAAGGGACTCCCAAGCACTACGGAGTGATTCGGTTAAATCTTACTCCGGAAAACCTCCTTGTCTTCTTGAAACTGGCTCATTGCCAGGTCAACCTTGTTTGGATTTTGAATAATTGGTAATTGGGATTTGTTTAGGATTTGGTGTTTGTGATTTGGAATTTATTTTCGTGCCCTACTTCTTATGCAATCTTATGTTTGTAAATTAATCGGACACTACTGAGTCTAATTCATTTTTTACAGATCCATTTGATTTTTGCCTGATCTCCTGTTGACCATACACTTATAAATACAGCAGATATTCCTACCCGGACAATTCCCCAACATGGCATTTTTAAATTGCCTTTTTCAGTCAACACCGATACAATTATTAAGCAGTAATTGTTTTCCAGATTGTTATTCAGTTCAGATTTGTTCAGGCAAAAGGCATTTTCGTCTTGCTTCCATATATAGCTGTTGTTTCTATCTTAACTTTTTTTCTGGATACTACTGCCAGAATTGTAAGAGGGCTTTACACATTCCTTAGAGAAGGTTCTGTATGTCTGATAACAAAGGTGATTTATTGGGAGAGATATGTTCAGAGATGTCTAAGTTTAAGTTAGAGCTTCCATCGACTCAGCTCAAAGCGCTATATTTTGACCATCTTCTTCAAAATTTTCCACACAATCTCTATTTTAAAGATATTCAATCCCGTTTCACCATGGTGAACTCTGCCTGGATGAAGCGACATAACATTACTGACCTCAGAAGTGTTATCGGTAAAACTGACTTTGATTTTTTCCCGGAATCATTTGCCCAGACATTTTACAAGGATGAACAACGGATAATCACCAGTGGGAAGCCGTTAGTGGGAAAGGTTGAAAAAATCGAAATTGAAGGAAGTCCCACTCGCTGGGTGACGGTCTCCAAGTTCCCAGTCATAGATCCACAGAGCAAAACTGCAATTGGTACATTTGGCATAAGCCATGATATTTCTGCATTGACCGAGGCAGAGGCTACTCTGGCACATGAGCGGGATATGCTCCATCTACTACTGGATCATTCCCACGATGCTATTTATTTCAAGGATCTTCAAAGCCGCTACACCAGAATCAGTCGAGCGCACCCGGCATTAAAATTTGTAGAAACTCCTGAGGATGCGATAGGAAAAACCGATTTTGATTTTTTTCCTGTAGAACATGCCCAGTCGGCATTTAATGATGAAATGCGTATTATTGAAACAGGAAAACCTATTCTTGGAAAAATCGAAAGGGAAACTGCTGCAGGGATGCCCGAAAAATGGGTTTTCACTTCCAAGCTCCCCATTTTCGATGAGAAAGGTACCTTAACAGGAACATTTGGAATATCGCGGGATATCACTGAGATAAAAAAGTATGAAAATGAGCTTCAAAAAGCAAAATGTGGACTCGAGGAAAGGGTACGCCTGCGTACATCAGATCTTCAGAAAGCAAATGCGAATCTGAAAAGACGGATTTCACAACTGGATTTCATTACTACAGCATCTTTTCAGATGGCACAGTGTAATGATATCGAGACACTGGCAAAAGTGATTCTCAAATCATTTTCATCGATTCTTGGAGATTCGGTTGCATCACTTTGCATAACCGGTAACAATAAGTTTGAGTGCAAGGGAATAACCGGTTCTCTTTCAACAGAAAAGCTACAATTATTATTCAAAGAGACAATAAAAGTATTTTCCACTCACACCCATAAAGATCCAGTGATAATTAGAAACTGGAGCGAAAGAATTGATGAGCACAGTCCCTTGAACGAAATGCGTCATTTTTCCTATTACATAGGAATTCCGCTTCTGGCGGATAACCGTCTAGTTGGGATCTTACAGCTTTTTGCCGGAAAAGGAACTAACCGGCGGTTTCAGGAGGAAAAAAACGTTATTCTTACCCTTGCCTCACAATCCGCAGTCAGCCTCAGTAATGCCATTTTTCAAAAAGAGCTTAATGAAAAAGCACAGCTAAAAGGAGAGCTTGAAGCAGCACGCAGCATTCAGCAGCGGCTAACTCCAAACCATAAACCGCCAATACCGGGTATAGATCTCAAAGGTATGTATTCACCGGCGTATGAAGTGGGCGGTGATTATCTTGATTATTTTCAAAACGATCTGGGGTACTGGATTGTAGTTATTGCGGATGTATGCGGGAAGGGAATTCCTGCAGCAATGTTAATGACATTACTGCGCAGTTCATTCAGAAATGAAGCCCGCACCGAGACTTCTGCAAAGGATTTGCTATGCTCTGTAAACGATACCATGAGAGTGAATCTGGATGAGCGGTTATTTGCCACTGCGATCTGCCTGATCATAAATCCCGAAGGCACAAGCATGTCATATGCACAGGCTGGTCATCCCCGCCTCATCCGTATTAGCAGTAAAGATAACAGAGTTCAGACCATTCAATCCAACGGGATTGCTCTGGGGATTCTTTCGGATAGAAATGCATTCTCAGAAATTCTGGATGATATTACTGTTCCATTAAATTACGGAGATCGCTTCTTCATATACACTGATGGGCTTAGCGAAGCATTCAACCCCAGTAAAGCCACATATGGCATCAGCAGATTGATAAAGCTGTTGGAAAGTGACATTGGAGATACTCCGGAAGAGATTTCCCGAAACATTATCAGAGATATCAAAGCTTTTACACAGGATGCTCCATACCATGACGATCTGACCTTTGTGGTAATGTGTGTGGGGAAGAATTGCCAGGGTTCCGGCACATAAGATATGGTTTGTCTGCAGACATCGCAAACTTTAACAAACGCATAATAAATCGAAGCGGAATTCAATAACTTCTCAATAAAAAAGGGTCTGTATGAATACAGACCCTTTTTTTTATTTCAAACCGGAATGATGGCATCAGCCGACCATTTTTTCCAGCTCGATACCTTTTGTCTCGTGTGCAAGTTTCCAGACAAAGAAGAAAGAGATTACTGCAAAAAGAGCATAAATACCGTAAGATGCACCCAGTCCGATACCGCTGAGCATAATGGGGAATGTCATAGTGATGGCGAAGTTGGATACCCACTGAGACAGACCGCTAACTGCAAGAGCACTTCCGCGCATCTGATTGGGGAACATTTCACCAAGCATAACCCACATTACAGGTCCCCAGGAGAAATTAAAGAACATGACAAAGAGGTTACCGGCAACCAGTGCGATAGGACCACTTAAACCTGTCAATTGAAGGTTACCACCTGCGGTTTGCGCAGAGGTCAAAAAGACAATTGACATGACTCCAAGGGTGATGGCCATACCCACAGAACCGATAAGAAGCATTGGTTTACGACCGATTTTGTCGATGGAGAAAGTGGCTATGAAACAGGCCAGAATACTGAGCGCACTGCTGATAACATTGATCAACAGAGAGTCTGCTTCCGTAAAACCGGCAGATTGCCAGAGAACTGCACCATAATAGAATATGATATTGATACCAGTAAACTGCTGGAACGCTGCCAGTCCGATACCTAACCAGACTATGGGGCGGATTCCACCTTTGGGTCCGATAAGATCTTTCAAGCTTGGGCGATGGTCCTTGGCGATAGTTTCACTGATCTCTTTATATTTGGCTTCAGCACCATTTCCCATGAGTCTCCGGAGAACATCCATTGATTTTTCTTTTTTACCGGCAGCAACCAGGAAACGGGGACTCTCAGGTATAAAAAGCAGTGCAAAAAAGAACATAACATTAAAAATAAGTTCCACCCAGAACATCCAACGCCAGGCTTCAAACCCCATCAACCACTCTTTGGTTGATCCACCTGCTGCTAAGGCGATCGCGTAATTGGAAAGGAATGCAGCAAAAAGACCAGTGATAATTGCAATCTGCTGGATTGAGGAGAGCGTTCCACGCAATCTGGCTGGAGCTACTTCTGAAATGTATGCCGGAGCAAGCACTGATGCTGCACCAACAGAAAATCCTCCAATAAGACGGTAGACAATAAACTCTATAGAGCCATGAGCAATACCAGAACCCCAGGCACTGACCGCAAAAAAGATAGCAGAAATAATGAGGATAAAACGGCGCCCGTATTTATCTGCCAGGCTACCTGCAATAAATGCACCAACTGCGCAACCAAGAAGCATTGAAGCCACATTGAATCCGGTCACCACACTATCAGACTTGAAAGCCAGTTTAAGACCATCTACTGTCCCGTTAATTACTCCGGAATCAAATCCGAATAAAAAACCTCCAACTGTGGCCACCAGTGTTATTAAAACGATAAAACCGAAATTATGTGTATCTGGTGCTACCGCAGTTCCTTTTTGTTGTGAATCTGTAACTGGAGCACCCTTGGAAGGCTCTTCCATTACCACATTCCCACTTTTATAAGAAGAATCTGACATAACCAAATTTCCCCTTTCCTGGAATATATTGATTGTTTTTATAGGTATTGAGACTTAGAATTTCTGCTAAGAGTCATAAACGTTCATTGTAATATATTAAAGATTACATTTTGGTCCAACTACTAAATGTAAGCCTCTATTTAGACCACAGGAATGTAATATAACTCTATTGATCGTTTTTGCTGATGAAAATATGATCTAATATTATAGATGGTGATATATTTTTATATCAAGATTTTAAGTAATTGCACTTTTTCTGTTCTGTGCTTTTTTATACTGCACTCTTCACTTAGGATATCCTGGAACACTGATTCTTATAAATTGGACTATCCAGTAATAAGATCTTGGGATAACGGATTTCAAAAAGTGCAGCTAATATACTATATTGTCCAACAACATAATCAATTCTTCATCATGGGCGTAAAAAGCAACAGAGTTTTCAAAATGCCAGAGTATAATAGAAAATTGGCTCCAGGTGTGTTTGATAACACCAGATTACAAGACATATTTTTTTCTGTCTGATACCTGCTGCAGAGACATAATACCCGCCAGATAATACGGATAAATAAAGAACCGCAACTGTTTATTTTAAGTTGATTATTTCATGCAAATTATATAAAATGAGTAAATATTGCCAAACCCTGATCAGAACACAGGAATTTCCGGGTAGATTGCAGTGTTTGTATTAACCAGCGTTACAGTACACAGCAAAGAAACAGCGGCTACTCAGGCATTAATCGAATCAATTTCTAATCGGCAGAAATAAGAACAAATAAAAACATTATCTAATCAGAACGATTGGGAAAGTAACAGCCAGATTAAGAATCTAATGTAGAAAAGAATTTTTGATTTTCTTTTTCTATACGATTGGATATTATTTATAATTTACTCTGATTGTTTCTTTCTGATTATAATTTGTTTCCCGTTAGATATTTTCCTGTTGGTTACTAAGTCAGAGCTGAGTAGATACGAAATTTGATTCACAGATATTCAGTAGCTGTTGATTTGTATTAAACTGCGAAAGTGAAGGTATCTTATGATCCAGGGGTCCTCCCTTTTCTGGGGGCTTTTCGATAACTTGGCAATTTTTATTGTTTTGGTTGCGGCTTACAGTTATTTGCATGGTGTTTTTACTTTTCGCCGGCCACTTCTTCGCCAGATTACTTTAGGCCTGGTTTTTGGAACAGCTGCAATTATTTGTATGCAGGTGAAAATTCCAGTTTACGAAGGTGTTGTTGTCGATCAACGTAATGCAGTTGTCATTCTTAGCGGAACATTTGGAGGACCGTTAGCCAGTCTTATAAGCGCAATATTCGCTGGGACCTATCGGATTTACCTGGGAGGCTCCGGTGTGTTTGGAGGTTGTCTTGGGATTAGTCTTTCTGCAATTGCCGGAATTGTCTGTTATTATAAGCGCAATAAAATAAATACTGTCAAAAAAGCAGCTCTCGCATCTCTTATAGCTACCATTTTTATTTTACCGGGTTTTCTTGTCATTAACGATATCCATACCGGGTTTAATTTAGTCCAGAAAATGGCTGTTCCATATGGGTCAGCTATTTTTTTAGGGGTATTTTTAACCGGATTACTTATTTCTATGGAGGAGCATAGATACAAGATAAAAAGTGAGCTACAGGCATCTGAAAAGCGATATCGTGAACTGTTTGAAAATTTTATCGATGTTGGATTACGTACCGACAGTAATGGAAAAATCATTATAATAACACCATCGTGCGAAAAAATGCTCGGTTACAATCCAGATGAACTGATAGGGCATGATTTCAGTGATTTCTGCAGGTTTTCCAATCCCAATGATTCTTTTTTGTCTATTATGACCAAATCAGATCCCGTTTACAACTTTGAAGTAGAATTAATTAAAAAAGACGGGACAAGTACCTGGGTTTCCATCGACGCAAGAAAGTGTCCCGAAAAAAACGATACCTCTTCAGACATCGAAGCCATTGTACGGGATATCTCTCAGATACGAAAAGCACTCGATGAAAAAAATCAGCTTCAGGAAAAAATCAGACATATTCAGAAAATGGAATCGATCGGAACACTGGCAGGAGGAATCGCCCATGATTTTAACAATACACTGGCTGGAATAATCGGTGGAGCAGAACTTTTACGGGATTATGATATCACCGACCAGCAACGACGTCAGTATGTTGATCTTATTCTCACCGCTGCTGAAAAAGCAAGCGATCTGACAAGAAAACTCCTTACCTTTTCGCGTAAAGGGACAGCAGTAATAAAACCGGTGGATATACTCCCTATTTTGAGTGATACTGTATCAATACTGCAACATACCTTAAACAAAAACATCTCCATAAGCGGAGATTTCCGCGTCAAGTCAGCCTGGATACAAGGTGATGGTGCCTTATTACAGAATATATTTCTTAACCTGGGGATAAATGCAGGTCATGCCATGCCCGATGGAGGTAAACTTATTTTTTCCCTGGAAATAGTTGAATTGAACAGCCGGTATTGTGAGCTGTCCACTTTTGATATCTCACCAGGTACATTCATTGAAGTAACAGTCAGTGATACTGGATACGGTATGACACCGGAAGTGATGTCCAGGATTTTTGAGCCGTTTTTCACCACAAAAGAGTCGGCTCAGGGAACAGGACTGGGACTTTCGGCAGTCTATGGCGCTGTTCAGGATCATCATGGAGCAATCACCGTTTATTCTGAGGTTAATAAAGGCACAGTCTTTCATGTGTATTTGCCACTATCCGGCAACCATGTGGAGCAGCTCGCGTCAGAACCTCAGGTACCTTTAGGCAGTGGTACGATACTTCTTGTTGATGACGAAGAACTGGTACAAGCGACCGCAGCCACACTCCTTTCCAAATTGGGTTATGAAGTCATTTTAGCTGAGAACGGCAAAAAGGGTTTAGAAGTTTACAAGGAGCATCAAAAAGAGATCCGCCTGGTGATTCTGGATATGATTATGCCGGTCATGGGAGGAAAAGAAGTTTTCATGAACATTCATGCCATTGATCCATCTCTGCCAATAATCATCTCTTCTGGATTTTCCAGGGAAGAGGACCAGGAAATGTTGCGTCAGTTGGGAGTGTCGGCTTTTCTGCGTAAACCCTTCCACAGAGTTGAGCTTGCTGAGATGATTTCTAAGCTGCTCTCCTGATATTTACAGATATTTTTTCTGTAAGCCAAGTCAGTTATTTTGAGTCATCAGACATCTGCAACTTTTATATTAGCTGTTTTAACTGTACACCAGTAATTTCTGGATAACTGTATTTTTATACCAACTGACAGACCAGGAACAAAATGAAAATAATGTTGCGGGAATATCAGAATAAGGATGCCTCTGATGTTAAGCAGGTCTTTGCAGAGTTTGTTGAATATCACAATCAGCTTGATAACTGCTTTGGTAAAATAAGCAGCCACTGTGAAATGTTTGTTGAATACATTGAAAAGGGAATCACCGAAGATGATTTCCATGTTACTATTGCACTGGCTGATAGTAAAATCACAGGCTATTGTATCTCTAAAATTGAGCAGAAACCACCGGTTTACCCTACCCCATCCTTCGGTTATATTGATAATATTGCAATTTCAGGTAAATTTCAGAAAATGGGTATTGGTACAATGTTATTTTTGGATGCTCTTGAATGGTTTAAGAGCCAGGAGATCCATAGAATTGAATGCTTTGCTGCAATAAAGAACGTGAAATCGACTTCTTTCTGGCGAAAAATGGGTTTTGAGGTGTATATGGAGCAGATGTATCTGAACATTTGACAGAAGATGCTTTCATAATATCAGCTTTCTTAAAGCAGAAACCCTTTATTTTACACAGCCTGACAATAATTCAAACCGAAAAATATCCAGATCCTGAAGAAATAAGGTACAAATTCAAAAGGGTGAGAATAAGAATTATTATATTTAGAAACAGAAAAACAGGTAAGAATAGGCAACTACCCTGTTTTTCCTGGAGTTGAAACAGGATGGTTAGTCCGTTGGGATATCCTGACATCATAACAGAACTATGGCAGTAACTTACCTTTTATAAAACCGCCCGCGTTAAAAAACAGAGGAGCATGTAGATGAGTGATACAGATAGAATCGATTATGGGACGTTCTCTGCTACTGTTGAGCGTAGCAGAAAACTTGAAGAAGATCTGGTTAATAATCCGGATAAATATCGTGTTCTTACAGGTGATCGTCCCACCGGAAGACTTCATATAGGTCATCTTTTCGGTTCTATTCAAAACCGTGTCCGGCTGATTAAGCTTGGTGTTCAAACATTTATAGTTATCGCTGACTACCAGGTCCTTACAGACCGGGATACTTTTGACTCCATAGCTGAGAATGTCAAGCAACTCACCATTGATTATTTATCTGCAGGTATCGATGTTGAGGGAGGGAAGACTTTTATTTTCCCACACAGTCATGTTCCTGAGCTGAATCAACTGCTGTTGCCTTTTCTGACATTAGTTACCAATGCAGAACTGGACCGCAATCCCACAGTCAAGGAAGAGATTCTGGCATCGGGACAAAAGAGAATCAATGCAGGGATGTATACATATCCGGTTCATCAGGCAGCAGACATATTGTTCTGTAAGGGTAATGTGGTGCCGGTGGGAAAAGATCAGCTTCCGCATCTTGAACTCACAAGAGTTATAGCACGCAGGTTTAACGACCGGTTTGCGCAGAAAAAGCCGGTTTTTCCTGAACCCCAACCTCTTCTAAGTAAGGCACCGCTCATTTTAGGCCTTGACGGTTCACAAAAAATGAGTAAAAGCAGAAATAATGCTATTTTGTTAAGTGCTACAGAAGATGAGACTGTGAAACTTATAAAAAAGGCCAAAACCGATTCAGAGCGATTTATAACATTCGATCCCGTAAACCGTCCCGAAGTATCAAATCTGCTTCTGCTTATCTCTCTTTGCACAGGAGAGACTCCGGAAAAAATTGCATCAGAAATCGGTGATGGAGGAGCAGGGCAGCTGAAAAAAGTTCTTTCAGAATCGCTCAACGAATATCTCAGACCATTGCGCAAAAAACGGGCTGAACTGGAAACGAACATCGAATATATTCGACAGGTATTGAAAAATGGTATTGAAAAAGCAAGACAAGTTGCCTCTGA
Source organism: Fibrobacterota bacterium (assembly GCA_023436145.1). Lineage (GTDB taxonomy): Bacteria > Fibrobacterota > Chitinivibrionia > Chitinivibrionales > Chitinispirillaceae > JAAYPC01. The sequence continues at coordinate 9,634 of JAEZKP010000035.1, forward strand.
AACACTGGAAGAGGTAAGAGAAGTAATGAACATGAATATTTAAAACTCAATACCATAATAATTTTCTGAAATTGAAAGAAAAACAATGAATACCGATTACGTTCACGGATACACTGAAAGAGAATCGATCCGGTTGGAAGACCAGGCAAATTGTCTGAACAATTTACTTCATTATGACTCTGTTTTTCCAGCTGACTCAATTGTGCTTGAAGCCGGATGTGGAGTCGGTGCCCAAACAAAAATTGTTGCTCCGAAGAATCCTTTTACAAAGTTCATTTCTATTGACATTTCAGACGACTCGATATTTAAGGCCAGGCAAACGCTCAAATCAAAGGCCATCAATAATGTTGAGTTCCAAACAGAAAATATTTTTGATTTAAAATTCCCGGATGGTTTTTTTGATCACGTGTTCATTTGTTTTGTTCTTGAACACCTTCCAAATCCCCTCGATGCTTTAAAAGCACTGAAACGGGTTTTAAAAAAAGGTGGTACTATTACTTTAATAGAGGGTGATCATGGGTCGGCATACTTCCATCCTTATAGCCCTTATGCTCAGGCCGCAATACAAGCACAGGTTACATTGCAATCACGGTGTGGTGGCAATGCCCTTATCGGAAGGCAGCTGTATCCATTACTGACAGAATCAGGATATGCAGATTGTAAAGTCTCCCCCAGAATGGTTTATGCAGACTCGAGCAAGCCTCACCTGGTTCAAGGTTTTACAATAAACACTTTTACAGCAATGATAGAAGGTGTAAAAGATCAAGTGATCAGCAGTTCGATAATTGACATCAATACTTTCGAAAAAGGTGTTCAGGATTTATACAGGACATCGCATCCTGATGGTGTCTTTTGTTATACCTTCTTTAAAGGAATTGGGTATAATTTATAAAGTGTAACTTTAAAGATGGAAAATCCAGAATGCCATAAATTCTCTTTATAATTCAGGATTCTGCGTTAAAATATTACTTTTCAAGTGCTTCCGACTGAATGTTGTTTGACATTAGCAAGCAAAAGAGAAGTTAAGAACCTCCAATATTGCCCTTCAATTGTTGTCTCTCTTTTACATTTCCATGCCGGTTGATTTCAGAGCAGACCTGATAACCATCGGCAGATTTAACGAAATTAATGCACAGTTCTTTGCCCATAAACTGATTTGAACATCTATTAAGGTGTCAGCTAAAAGAGGTAATCAGCTGGAAAAAACATGCGGCTGAAAACAATAAACTTGTACCTCAAGCATAAATTGATTACATTATGGATAGAATATCTCTGATTAAAGGCCATCCAGTACTTCTATAACGTTTTACAGTAATGGTGAGTATATAACAGAAACAGGTCATTATGAGTAAACCGATGATACATGCGAAATATCCTCTTGCAGGAACCAGCCATTTTTTGGAAATAGTGATTTTTCAACCCGAACCAGATCCTGAATCAACAAATAATGACTACTGTTGTGACTGCAGAATTTCAGGCCCTGAATATGTAAAAACATTTCACGCTTATGGAATAGATCAGCTGCAATGTGTCTGGCTAGCGTTAAGACGTATAAGGGATGAAATTTCCGGGTTTGAGGAAAACACTAAATTGAAATGCGAATATTGCTATTTTCAGGAATTTGAGAAATGATTAGTGGTGCAAATTACGCAAAACTAATTCATTTAGATTCGACTAAAATATACCCTTGTTTCTCCATGAATAGCTCATACTAATTCGCAAAGATAAATCATACAGGTTAAACATTGCTGTCAATTTGTCATTACCAATACCATTCAAAAACAAACCTGCCGCACCAGATGATGAATAATTCTGAAGAATAAATTTATTAAATTCAACATTACTATATGATGTCTCATTTGTTCTAAAATAAGAATGCAGATAATTCATAAAAGAACATAAATCAATCAGATATGCAACCATCTGTATATCGTAGCTATCTTCTGGTTCAATAATGAAATTTGTTTTAAAATCAATCTTTACAAATTGATCAATTATAATCGATCGCTCAAATGTAATTTCTGTGTAAAAAACCTGTCCTGCTTGGTTACTAAAAACTTCGAAACCACATTGAATAGTGGATGCCATACATGGTGCACTAACTGTCATTCCTGCAACTCTTTAAATAGAGGCGTTCCAATCTAAATAATCATAATCATTAGGGTCACCTGCAACCATATCAATAAAAAAATCCGATATCTCATATTCAACCGGTGAAATTTTTACAGCCTTGAATTTCACCACTCCTTCAGGTGCTGAATGATAAATGAAGGTTATCAGGATACATTCTTGATCTTTACCACTATAATATATCAAATGGTCTTTTTATTGCTCCCATATTTTAACACATATTTCGGATGGAGTAATAATTCAGTAAAATCCAACGCAGAGTATGAAAAAGATGGCTCAACCTCCCAAAACCCGACTTCCCGACAGCACCCCAGCACTCCTTTATTATGGATACGACTTCATCTCCCGGACATGTGACCACTTTCAAAGCGATATATTTCAAACCAGGATTCTACTAAAACCCTATTACTGCTTACGTGGAGAAGAGGCCGCTAAGATGTTTTATGACCCCAATCGTTTCATTCGACATGGGGCCATGCCTATGCGTGTACTAAAAACTCTTACGGGTCAAAATGGAGTTCAATCCCTGGATGATCAAGCACACCGGCACCGGAAGCAAATGTTTTTATCACTACTGTCACCTGATAAAATTAATGGATTAATAGATCTTGCCACTGCCCAATGGCACAGGTCTGCCAAACAGTGGCAAAACATGGAAAAAGTAATTTTATTTAACGAAATGGAAGAGATCCTTTGCAGGGTTGTATGCAAATGGGCCGATATTAGAATCACAAATGATCGGGAATTAAAGAAACGGACCCGCGATTTCAGCACGATGATTGACGGATCAGGTGGATTCGGTCCTCGATACTGGCGAGCAAGAATCGGGCGTATACGCACTGAAAAATGGTTAAGTCATCAAATTATGCAGGTACGTGCCGGAAAAATCAAAGCATCCCAGCAGAGTGCGCTCCAGGTGGTTTCACTTTTTTGCGATATCGACAAAACAGAACCTTCGGCCAGGGTGGCAGCTGTTGAATTAATAAACATACTGCGGCCCACCATCGCAGTCGCCCGATATATCACTTTTGCAGCTGTGGCACTACACCAATTTCCGCAATATAAGGAAAAAATACAAGACAAAAAAGATAAATTCATAGAGTTTTTTGTACACGAAGTTCGAAGGTTCTACCCATTTTTTCCATTTATCATTGCCAGAGTACGTGAGGAATTTGAATGGAAAGGATACCGTTTTCCCAAAGGAATGAATGTGATACTGGATTTCTACGGCACCAACCATGATCCCCGGATTTGGAAAAACCCGGAAATCTTTAATCCGCAAAGATTTGCGACCTGGGATAAAAGTGCTTTTAATTTCATACCTCAAGGAGGTGGTAATCATGAAATTACTCACCGCTGCCCGGGCGAATGGGTCACTATCGGGTTAATGAAAGCCGCTGTAAATTTTCTGGTAAATTCTATAGATTATCGGGTTCCGCAACAAAACCTGCAGATAAACCATTCTAGAATACCTGCTATTCCTAAGAGCCGTTTTATTATGAGTTGTGTAAAATTAAGGTAATTTGCAACTTTAGATTGCTTCTTCTGTATGGATTCTGATTCCCATACATAATCCACACTCAATATTATTTTACACTGGTTATTATCTTCGATTATAATTAATTTACATAAAATTACTGCTCAAGAAAGCAGGTTATGATGAGCAAAAACGATTTGAGACCTCTGGCACTGACTTTTGCAGCAAGTGGTATCTGGGACACAGTTGCCGGGATAATTTATCTCACCGCGATCGGAACAGGCAGATCGATCGAAAATCCGCCGGTTCATCATTTCTACAGTGTGTTTCTGGCATCCTTTTTTTTCTGCTTTGCTTATCTGCAGTTTATGTCTGCAATCAATATCAGACGTTATGCTTTCAATGTGGGTTGTCTTATTGTCGGCAGAGTTTTCTATGTGATACAATTATATGGTTATATGATATTCATTAAAGAATTCCCTTCCACTTTCTGGTTTACCGGTATCGTTGATACATCATTTGTGCTGCTTTACTTTATATTTGCTTTTCACGGAAAACTTAAAATCAGGGATCTGTTTTTGCCTGATTTTGCAAAAAGCAATGAAAATAAGACTGGAAACTCAATACAAACCTCAACTGAACCTATACAGCCCTGATCATCATAATTTAACACTATAGTTTACTTCCCTCCAGGTACATTACCCATTATAGGAATAATAGCATTAACCAGTGCCTGTTGTAACAGCTGTAAGACTGTTAAGAGGACATCGGGTTTTGTACCTCTTACTCTGATATTTACAGGTATTCTGGTAACAATCCGGTCCTCCTTATTTTCAATGACTTCTCCTACCAGACCAGCAACCCCATCTTTCAATCGTTCCATTATATCTATATCATTATCCGGATCAAGAAATTTTATATTCTGGTAAATCGTTTCGACAAAACCTCTGACAGATCCCTGCTCAGCGTTTAAATTCATGTCAATAGTCAAAGTGCCACTTTCCGGGGTGATTCCGGCTGCTTCTTTCAGGAAATCATTCATCTTTACAAGTTCGATTCCGGTTATATTGCATATCAAATTAAAATTGAGATTTTCAGCTACAGGAGCGAGTTTCAATTTCAGAGACAGTTTTCCGCTTTCCAGAACAATTGCGGTAAAATTGGCAGACGCAAAGAGATTATCTGAAAGTTTCAGGGTATTGGTCAGATTCCGGATTTCACCATTAATTTCGGTAATATCAATTTCCAGTGGTGCAGGTTGTGTTTCGTCCCGCATTCTGAATTCTCCATCAGTAATTGTGATCAAATCCACCTGAATCGGGAAAAAGTCTCTAAAACTCCGGGATATAGGGGGTCCTTCAGGCGGTTCTTTTTCTTCAGGTTTGGATTTGTTAATTATACGGATTTCGGGTTTTCTGATATTTATATTCCCCGATATAACTCCTGAGAACAACGCGCCCCAATCCAGGTTAAAACCAGTAGCTCTGATATTCAATGCAGGTATTTCTGTGGCATCACCGGCGAAACTCAGTTTAATATCCCCTATCGAATAGAGTCCCGCAAAAGGATTGATACCAACCTTTCCGACACTTCCGGACACCTTCTCTGTTTTATCTATTTTATTATTTATATAACTGCGGATACCAGATTCCAAAGAGAACCACGAAACAACGAGTGCAGCTATCACCAGTAAAAAAATTACCAGAAATGTTCTCTTTTTACTTTTCATTTTAGGCTCTCTGGATCAGTTTTTTGCAGAAAGTTTATACAGGGCATCAAATTGGAATGAAATTATTGATCATCGAAAAGTTCTATAACAATGGAAACACCCGTTTGATAAAGACTGCATCAAAACTAATGCCATCTTTTTTATAATCATCAACAGTAAAATTCGAGGTTTTAATTCCTGAAATGAATTTTCGAGTAGCACGATGTATTAAAGATGATTGGATAACTCTTAAAGCAGGGGTTTAGCGATTTCCAGAATCGATTCAAAATAAGTGAATACCTGAAAAGCTTGTAAGTAGTAGAAACAGGCCACCGCTGTAATGGTTGTGGCTTGTCTCATATTAGATTCTTCAAATTTACATCTCGATATCAGGTGAGCTGTTTTTCACCATTCCACCAGTCAATATCATCTTAATGGCATCCTCAACTGGTATATCCAGTTTTCTTATCTTGTCTTCCGGGATTACTGCCAGAAAACCACTGGTGGGATTGGGAGTAGTTGGAATAAACACAGTATAGGATTTTAAATGCCCCATTTTTTTAAAAGCTTCCCCCACCTCTCCGGTATTAAAAGCTACAGCCCAGATACCCGGAGAAGGGTACTGAACCAATACCGGCTCAGTAAAGAATTGGCGGTTTCCGGAACGGAAGATCTCTGCGACCTGTTTTGTAGCATTGTATATTCTGTTAAGGCCAGGCAACTTTTCGAAAAAGCTATCTATCATTGTCAGAATTTTTGAACCGATCACAGTTCTTACAAATATCCCAAAAAACATAATTGCAAAAAATACGATCGCCACAGAGATACACTCGATGGTAATACGCAGAACACCGATATCACTTATGAAACCCGGCAGAAGCTTAAGTACCCGGTCTGTAAACCCGCTTACAAATGACATCAGAAGAAACACCACATAACCGGTGACTATCAATGGTAAAAGAGCCAGAAGTCCCTGAATAAAGTGAGTGATATTTTTTTTGAGAAAGCGATTCATTGTCCTCAGCTATCCTTTAGGTTAGTTAATTGCAAAATTCTCAATTATCTGTTTCCGGCTCAATTACCAGAAACTGTAAAAGTGTTCAGGGCCACAGATAGTACATGTATCCTCCGTAAACTAGGATAAGCAGCAGGCCTTCTATTCTGTTAAGTACGAATCCGGTTCTCATGAAGGGCATCAGAAGGACTGTCGTTCCCAGCATGAAATAAAGGCTTATCTGACTGACTCCGGCTGCGCTAAGTGGACTTATCAGACTACTGGTTCCCAAGATTGCCAGGATATTGAAAATATTGGAACCGATAATATTGCCGATGGCAATGTCTTCCTCTTTTTTTAAGGCTGCGATAACCGATGTAGCCAGTTCAGGCAAACTGGTTCCTACAGCAACGATGGTAAGTCCGATAACCGCTTCACTCACTCCAATGATTCTGGCCAGTTCAACTGCTCCATTAACAAAAAAGCGGGAACCCACAATCAGAAGCCCCAATCCACTGATCACAAAGATAATATCCAGAACAGCACTCACCTTTTTTTCCGGTATTATCTGTTCCACCGGAAAATCCACCTTTGTTTCTCCTGCTCTCCGTGCAGAGATAATTGTAAACACGATATAGGCAATTATTCCGATAAAAAGAACTAAGCCTTCAATCCTGCTTACCGAATGATCATAAAGAACAGCCAGCAGCAACACCGATGCGGCCAGCATGACCGGAGTATCCACCCTGAGCACATTCAAATGCACCTTCATGGGTCGGACAATAGCTGATATTCCCAAAATTACTGCTATATTAAAGATATTGGAACCCACCACATTACCTACAGCAATATCACCCAGTCCATCCAAACCGGCTTTAATGCTGACCACCAGCTCAGGTGCACTGGTACCTAATGCCACAATTGTCAATCCGGCAACCAGTGCCGATACGCCGCATCGCAAAGCCAGATTTGCACTTCCTTTGACCAGCAATTCAGCTCCGAAATATAGAAAAACCATCCCCACTACCAAAAAGATAATCATCATAAGCATAAATTCTCCTTTTTAATGGCAAAGCCAATATTGCCTTAATAATAACCGGCACGACTAACTATCTGATACACCAGAACTAATTGAAAATAAATCACAAAAAACACTCAAACCTGTAAATATTACAAGAAAAACCATTTTTATTGCTGTTTTTCTTTACATAAGCAACCAGTTCGTTTTCAGTACCTGTTTCTTCAAGGTCAATAATGACCCAGAAAATTAACCCGCTATTCTGACTTCTGTCTATGGTTAGCACTTCGGTCAGGATTTTTCTGGTAAAAGAATCCAGATATTCGTTACCACTGATCATGATCGCCAAAGGCATCTGCAGTTGAAGAACTTCATTCCGGAGAAGATTAAAAAATTCGCTGCCGATTTTATCAGACAAATCACTGCTGCCGGAACAATCAACTATTTTTTTCAACAAGCCTGCATTGTTTATCAGACGACTCCGTTTAATGCACCTGTAGACGAGTAATCCGGTAAGACCAGAAATACACCAGCTTATAAGGAATCCTTTGCTTTGCAATATTTCTACAGCTTGATTAAAAAAAGAATCTTCTTTTATATTTCCACCGGAAAAAACTAAAAGAGTTACACACAGAATAAAACAAACCAATAGTATTAAAGCCGGCCAGACCAGATCAGGCCACCTGGCTTGATTAATGATTCCTGCTTTCTTAGCAGCATTAACAATATTGAAAGGTTTGAGAAATTTAAAGATTTCCGGTTTATTATCCAGGAATTGTCGTCCGTGAAAAGACAACAGATTCCAGTTAACATCTGTATTATTTAATGCGTTTTCAACCGCTATTTCCAGATCATCGCTTTTATCGGACTGGCTGATAACCATCACATCATGCTGTAGATAGTCAACTACCTTACTTTTCTGATAAGATTGTATCCTACGGGATATTTCAGTTTTTAATGTAGTTTTGGTTCCGTTCTGATTCAGTTGTATATCATTAAAACCTGATTTCGTATCAATGTCTTTTCTGGAAATGTCTTTATCTTTATTCATTATTCAGCTCCTGTATTTTGGCTATATTAAACTATCACAAGATAGATTCAATCCACCCATGAGACCATAAATGTACTTTGAACTATACCTTACATAGTTTTAATGTACAGTACAAAGAAAAAGGAGCTGTTACTAAATTCTGAGGGGAAAAATAGGTAAACGGGCTGCCACCTCTGTCTGTCGAAAATCGGATTTGGGGAAATGTGGCAGAAAAGTCAGATTCAGCAGATTTGTAAGCGAACGAATACAGAACACAGGTTTTCGTATGGTTCTATAACGATTTACCTGTTTGGAGGGTGCCAGGAAATCAGAATCCCTAAATGAGAGTTTCTCCAGAATAGCATTGCTACTGTGAGAATCATGCTTTGAAGAGTAAATAAGACATTCAGAACCATCACCATCACTTTTCACCTTGAAATCATCAGAAGGTGAATTTAATGATCCGAACAAACCGAAATAAGCCAGTAGTATCAGATATATAAGAAAAAATGGCCCTGATTTCATATCAAATTTCTGTAACAGGTGAGTTCCTAATACGCACAGCAGAATATATATATTGTGTAACCTGTTTTTACTACTACTCTAAAGGGTTAATCTGGTCTGGAGCTGTTCTCCCAATGAGTTGTCCTGGGGCAGATTAATCAGATATATTTTTCCAGAAGAACTTTTACACTAAATTCTACATCGAAAACCATAATAACCGGTGTTACCAGGTTAGTAACAAGTGAGTAAAAATATGACAGGTCCAAAACCCACAGAAATTCATCCTATGAAAGGATTTGACCAGGTCTGTTATTTAAAGAATGTAATAAAGAATCCAAACATTATTGTTGGTGATTACACCTATTATGATGACCCGGTTGATTCTGAAGGATTCGAACGTAATGTGCTCTATCATTATCCGTTTATGAATGACAAACTGATAATCGGCAAATTCTGCGCAATTGCGCGTGATACTAAATTCATTATGAATGGAGCAAACCACAAAATCAATGCGTTCACCACGTATCCCTTTTCAATTTTTGGCAATGGATGGGAGAGAGTCACCCCAAAGTTTGAAGATCTTCCCTATAAAGGAGACACAGTTGTGGAAAACGATGTCTGGCTTGGGTATGACTCTCTTATAATGCCGGGGGTTAAAATTTCCAACGGTGCGATTGTTGCATCACGATCTGTTGTCGTTTGTGATGTTGAACCTTATACAATAGTTGGTGGGAACCCGGCGAAACCGATCCGAAAACGATTTACAGAAGAAACTATCGACCTTTTGCAGAAGATCAAATGGTGGGACTGGCCTGTAGAAAAAATCACCAGACACCTGGAAATTCTTACATCCAATGATGAACCCAGGCTGGTTGAAGCAATAAAGGCCACAGATTAAGTATTGATTTAAATAAAACTATAGAGGCAGTACTGATATGGATAAAAAAGAACTGAAAAGATTTTACAAAGAGAACCCTAAACCAATGGGTATTTTTCAAATCAAAAACCTGTCAAACGGGAAAATATTTGTCGGAAGCGGAATGGATGTAAACGGTAAAATTAACAGTTGTAAATTCCAGCTTGAAAATGGTTCCTTTGTCAATAAAGAGCTCCAACAGGATTTCAAAACTGCAGGTGAAAATAATTTCACATTCGAAGTTATTGATACACTGAAGCCAGGTGACGACCCGGCTCAGGATTGTGCACAAGAACTTGAAACTCTGTTAAACATGTGGATTGAAAAACTACATCCATTCGATGAAAGAGGTTATAACCGGAAAACTTCAAAACACTAAAAATCACCAATGAGGCTGATTTCCCACATTTTCCCCAGTCACATCATGTGCATCCATAATTGCAATAAAAGCAGCAGGATCTCTTTTCATAACCAATGCTTTAAGAGAGGGCACATTTGACATGTTAACCACAGAATACAGGACGGATTTTTCGGCCCCCTGAAATCCACCCTTTCCATGTAATAAAGTAACCCGCCATTTGTCACCATTATTAATATCATCAAGAATTTCTTTCCATTTAGCCGAAATGATCATCACCACCCGCCTTTTAGCCAATCCATGAAAAATCAGATTGGTGACTCTGACACTTACAACAATATATATGATAGTAAATAAAACACTTTCCAAAGGAAACAACGCCAGCGATATGACCATTACTACCGAATTTATGATTATGCTACCTACTCCAACCGAAAATCCAAACAGTTTATTTAAGATAGCACTGATAATTTCCGAACCACCAGCACTTCCATAAGAACGCAGCATTATTGCGATTCCGGTACCGGAAATACTTCCCGCAAGCGCAGCCCCCAGAAATTTGTCCTCTATAGGAAGCTTTATTTCCGGCATTAAAAGCATTGCAGAATAGATCGTTATTCCCCATGCAGTATAGAGTATAAACCGCAATCCCACGAATTTAAAGGCGAACAGAAAAACCGGAACATTTACGATCATATAAATTAATGAAAAAGGAATTGCCTGCCATTTATGATATATGATAAGTGATAATCCGGTAAGCCCACTGGAGAGAAATCCAAAAGGCACCAGTATGGCTTTCACAGCAAAAGCACACAGGGCACTGCCTGTGGCAAGCAAAAATGTATTATAAAGAAATTTTTTCATTTTTCGAAAATCCCTTGGGACATGTGAACTCAACTTTTGCAGAAGTACTCTAAATGTTCAAGCCCCTATATGCGAGAACCATGCCAATCAAAAATCAGCTGAAATTGCATTAAAAAGTGACATTGATCTGCTATCATCAAAGTTCTTTTACTTTCATTAATAACAAAATCAATATACGTTTAGGTCAGATCCTTAATTACCGGAACCTGTTTATGGAAAAACTTATCCAGCATATAGAGATTAGATTATACACCCGGGGCATAAAACATGTATGGAAAAAAATAATGCTGATATTTAATTTTCACTTAACCGCAAATACGATAGTCAGGTATTTACAGTCTAAAGTACTTCATACCGGCTCTGCACCAGACCGTTTTCGTACTGCCTGGTCAAAAGGTGCCGTAATCTGATGTCGCGAGCCAATGGCCCGAAAAGAGGTATTCCACTACCGATCAGTATCGGGATTCTGGTGATGATCAATTGGGAAATCAGTCCATCATTAAGAAAGCTCCTAATAGTAATCCCTCCATCCACATAAAGATGTCTGTACCCAAGTTGGGCCAGTTCTGCCACCAGAAGCACAGGTGCGGCAGACATCACTTTCACTTGCTTATTTATCTTTGGCGGAATGGTCAGCTGACGGTGACTGAGCACTATTACCGGCTTATTTTCATATGGCCATATATCCATGGAAAAGACCGACTCAAATGTGTTACGCCCCATTACTATCGCATCAACGGTGTCAATAAACTCCCGATAGCCATAATCTTCATCCGGGTCTTCAACAGGTAACCAGTCTATGCTGCCATCTTTTCTGGCGATGAACCCATCGACACTGGTTGCAATAAAAACAGAAGCTTTCATTGTTACACTGTCATTGCTCATAAATCCCTTCAATCCACAGTACGCATTTCAGATTTTTTATTTAATAGTTATTCTCAACCGCTGATCTGTCTGTACTGATTTACATCTATCTGATATTCATTGATTCTTTTTGTCAACCATGCCCGATCGATTTCCAAAAGTTTTGATGCCATGGAGATATTTCCAGCGGTTCTGCCCAGAGCATCCTCTATACCTTTTTTCTCTGCTTTGGCCCTTATCTCCTTCAAAGTAAGTGTTTTGGACGGTGTGTTCTCAATCTTTGAATAATCGGTTTGAGACAAAAATAAAATGGATTCATCAACACGGTTCTGAGGTGAAAGCAGGATCGCTTTCTGAATCTTATTCTCCAGTTCCCGGACATTCCCCGGCCACTGATAGGAAAGAAGAGCTGCGTGAGCCTGAGGAGAAAGCTTTTTATGCTCCAGACCAAACTGCTGACAATACCGGTCGATAAAATACTCAGCAAGTACAATAATATCGTAATCACGGGAGCGTAAAGGTGGTATAGTAACAGACAGGACATTGAGTCTGAAATAAAGATCCTGTCTGAATCTGGACTCCTTTACAAAAGTGGCCAGATCGCGGTTGGTGGCTGCAATAATTCTGACATCCACAGTAATCGGATCATGTCCTCCCAGACGCGTAATCTCGGATTCCTGCAGTACCCTGAGCAGCTTTACCTGCACATCCATGGGCATCTCACCAATTTCATCCAGAAATACCGTGCCACCATCAGTTACTTCAAACAGTCCTTCATTTCTTTTTACTGCGCCTGTAAAAGCACCCTTTTCATAGCCGAAAAGCTCGGATTCTATCAGGTTGGCCGGAATGGCTCCGCAGTTTATGGCCCTGAAAGGTTTATGGGCACGTGGTGATTGCTGGTGAATAAAACGGGCCATCAGCTCTTTTCCTGTTCCGGTTTCTCCAAAAATCAATACCGGTGCATTAGTGGAAGCAAATGTGTCAGCCTGTTTTATTACATCTTTCATACTTTCACTCTGATAAATGAATCCTGGTACACCATCGTTTTTTATTTTCTGAAGGCGGGCTATAGTGCGGGCCTGATTCTGCCGTTCTCTGGAGTTGAGCAGTATCTCTGAAAAAAGTGGTGCCAGTGCATCACAGAGCTCCCTGTCAGAATTATCAAACTGTTTTCTCCCCTTCATCCTGTCCAGGTACAGAAATCCCAGAATATCTTCTCCGCCAGTAAGCTGAGTGCATATTACTGAGGCAACTGAATTAGTTTCCAGTGAGTCAACATTGCTCTCAAGATCTTGCCAGTCAATATCATGCATGAGAACCGCTTTTTTTTCTTTTCTGGCCCACTCTATTGCTTTTGTGGAAAACCGGTCAGCAGGTGCATTGGATGGAAAGGTGGCGATGGTGGTATGCTTCTGAGTTGCTTCATTCCAGACAACAAGCCTGGAGGCATCGCAGGATAAAAGCATTGCAACACTGGTGACCAGCTCTTCTGAAAGATCCTGATCCCGGTTTCTGATCAGAGAAACCAGTATATTTATCACATTAAAAAGGGGCTCCTTTCCAGAGGATAATGTATTCTTATCGGCTGCCTCCCTGTATTCAAAATTCAGCCCCCCGACAGTGATAATATCTTTATGAGACAACTTACAGCTGCCTTTAATTTTTTTATTATTAAGCAATAATCGTATACCAGGTGAAAGCGGCTGAGCGACATAAGCTCCTTCGGTAAAAAGCAGTTGTACGGCAAAAGTATCAGCAGGACGGATATTCACTTGTATTGTGCATTCTGAACTGGAGCCGATAGTCACAACACGCTCCGATAACCGGTAATTTCTGGAATCCTCCCTGCAAAAAAGACTTATTCCCTTCAACGCAGACATGCTTTCCATTAATGCGACCTTTCCTTTTACTTACTATTCTCAGTATCTATATAAATCCGGCCGAATGGCAACACCTGTAACTGCTCACTTTTAATAAATCTTCCATCAGTTCCGGTAATCAATACTCTGTATGAACCTGCGGGAAGATTACATTGAAGAGGAGGTTTTGTACGGCTGCTCTCACCAATAAACTTACCATCTATGTAAACCAGATAATCAGAAGTTCCCGTTCTGAAAAAAACTTCTGCTATCAGAGATGGAGTTTCTGATGGATGATATCTGTATCGGATTAATGAATCTTTACCCGAAACCGCATTGGAAGCACGAAATATCTGCTTGTCAGGGAAGGATAAAGGAGTATATTCTGCACTTATCAGCCTCGGAGAGCGACTCAGAAACATGTAAACAAAAAGTATGATTAATATTGAAATTGCTACAGCTGAACAAATGACTAATTTTGATCTGAACTGTTTTTTCTCCGTATTATCTGCAAATGTGCTTATCATCTTCAGAGCATCCGGATTATCGGGAGTCTCCTGAAGAGTTTCAAGGCAAAGCCGGTAAGCTTCGTTAAATCTTTGTAATTTTAATAACTGACATGCAGAATCAAGCAGTGTTTTGCTCAGGTTTTGACGAATAGACAGATCAATTTCTGCTGTAAACATTTCCAGGCTTTCGCAAGTAACCTGCTGTTTCCATAACCGGTAAACTTCTCCGGCATGAGCAGGCCTTTTTACCGGATCTTCATCCATAAGCATCTTAAAAAGTGGAAACTGGTGTGTATAACCCAGGATATTATTGAGTACTACTCCCAATGCATAGCAATCAGCCCGGAAATAATCAATCTCACTAACACCCTTTTTCTGCAGTATTTCTGGTGCGATATATCCTTTTGTGCCCCTGACAGAATTACTTTTCTTGCTGCGGTCATCGTTTTTCGTGGAAAAACCAAAATCAATCAGAAAAACACCTTCAGTTGCAGACACTAAGATATTCGCAGGTTTTATGTCCCGATGTGCATATCCACTGGCATGAATTGCACTCACAGCCTTTATCACACCTTCCGCTACTGCCAGACACAGCCTGCTATTCTGATAAATGGAGATGAATCTATTCAGATTAAGAGAACGGATCCATTGCATTACAATACATACATTTTCTTTCCAGATAAACACATCGTAGACCTGCGGAAAACAGGGAAGATGAAGCTGTGCCTGAGTCACAGCCTCCTGAAAGTGGCGTTTTCTATGATCCTTTCTGGAAAACGGAATCATTTTAATAACCACTTGCCTGTCAAGCTGCTTCTGCCTGGCCCGGTAAACAATACCGTAAGCACCTTTTCCGATGATAACCGGTGTATCAAATCCAGATGGGAGGTTCATGGTGCCTGTTTCCCGTTAATACGCTCTTCTGCAAGAGCAATCCATTGCTGCAGCTCATTGTCCAGAGAATCGCAAAGAACTTCGGATCTCCATATCTGCAGAGCCTCAATGTACTGTTTACGATAGTAGTAAAGAATCCCCAGGTTGAAAAGAATATCCCGGTCAGTCTTATGAATGCTGCCTGCCAGAGTAAATAAGGATTCAGCCTTCTGGGCAAAACCAAAAGTGGAAAAGATTATTCCGCTCAGATTAAGAGCTTCAGAGCTGGACGGATCATAATCCAACGCAAATGTCAGCGCAATAAGTGCAGACATTGTGTCTGTTGATGCCAGCTTTTTTCTTCCGTAAATGATCCAGGCATCCTTAAGCAGTGAGTTAAGATAGTCGCGGTTTTCTATTGAACGGGCGGCCTGGAGTTGAACCAGTGCCTGCCGCCACAATGTCGTATCCTGATTATGTGCATAAGACTTCTGAAGCAATGCCTTTCCCATACCCACCCGGGCCTGGAAATCTCTGGGGTTACGGTGGAGCTCCTCGGTGAAAAATCCTATAGCCATATCATAATCACCCAATGCAAGACTCTGGTAACCTCTTTTTACCTGGTTATCACTGCAGGAAAACAATATGACAGCACTCAGCGCTGCTATTATCCAGCATTTTTTGATCATCTCTTTTTCCTGAAATCTATCGAATACTGCCAATCCGTGATAAAAGCAACTGCCCAGTCACTGATCTCTACAGGACAGGCCTTTGGAAGATTGGTCCATAATCTGTTTAGCTGCAATGAAAAAATAATATTTCCAGCCCGCTTGAATCTATGTTCGACTGAAACTGAACCCTGGAGGTCGGTATCCAATCGTCTCTGTGAATTTAATGAGCCCACCTTCTTTCCGGTTGTAATAACACTATTTGGTTTATCTGTGCCAAGAATCTGATAGTAACTTTTTTCCCCAGGATCAAATGCCAGATAATCAGTCAGATCACTTTTATCAAATTCATTCCAGCGGTAAAGTCTAAAGTAAATGTCAAATCCCAGCCGCATGCCAGGTTTAACAGTCCAATTTCTGTTAAGAGATATTGCTGAGTTAATTCCAGGTTCGATGCGGAAATGACTCAAAGGCATTTCCAGACTGACCTCACTGCTGCCATTATTAATCTGATCAACATAAGAATGCCAGGCGGGGAGATAATTTTTTACGTTGAGCCCACTGGTATCCAGTGGATTATTCATCTCTGCATCCCTATAGAATAAAGGTAGTTTGCCAGTCTTTACCGCATTGACATCAAAATAAAGATAATGAGAATAAGCTGCATCAAGTAAAGGTTCCTGCCTGGTTAAAAAAAACGAAGAATTTAGGGAGGGTGTAAACGAAACTTTCGATATGCGGTTCAAGTCCATGAGTATGGAAATGAACCCCTGCTGATAATCGTAAAACCTGCCTTCTTTGAGTGCGATGTTATAAGCGCCAATAGAAAACACCTTTTCCGTCGCCATAAAGCTATACACCAAACCATGAGTCCATCTCTTCACCCTGTAGCTATCATAATTATACACACTTCGCAACTCAATCCCCATCCTGTCAACCAGGTTATCCAGCCGGAAATACCCCCCACCCTCAATGGAGAGCGAATCAAAAGTGGAAGGTGCCGACATTGTGGAAACATCGGTATTTTTCCTTATCTGAAAAATTGCTCCCACAGAGAAATCCGGCAGTTTTCCGGGTAAATCGGTGAACTGCAGATTGGTAGACAACCGATAAAATCCGAATATCTGATCAATGGTGCGGTCTTCTGATGAACCAAGGTGAGTCCAGTAAGAGGAATCAGATAAATTAACTTTTTCACGCTCACCCTTTAAATAAAACCCGGTGTATAAAGAGGGAATGACTCGCCTTCGTTTTACAAAAACAACTTCACCCAGTTCTTCAGAAACCTGACTTGCAGCCTTGTCTGCTCCCAGGAACACATAAATGGAATAACGCTGTCTTAAAAGATCTTTTCGCAGCTTTTCAGTGCATATTTCCAAGGCAGACCTGTTTACTGCAAGGGCGCTGTCCAGATCCCCTTTCTTTACAAACAACTCTGCCCACAGATAAAACAGGCTATCACGCGACAATCCCTGCTCGTAAGCCAGAAAATAGGAGATAAGTGCCTCGTCATAACGATCCGCTCTTATAAAGCTATCCGCTTCAGCCAGATATCGACTCTTCTGTGCATCGCCGATGGGACCCTGCTGTGCACATAAAACAAAAAGAAGAGGAGAAAAAAACAGCAGGAGTAAAGTGATGAAATGAATTCTTGATCTGATATACATTTGTATATGCCAGAAATCCTTTCGGTTACCCTGCCGATTTAATCGTAAAAACAGGAACCTATACCTGCCTATGGTCGCTTCCGCGAAGACTGGAATTGATTATACTATCCTTATCGAAAATTAATAAAAGAGTCCCTGTTTTTTATTATCACTACAGTACTTCTTCTCTTATTCAACGGAAATGAGGAAAAACTCCTTCCGGAAAGGTCAAAAATTCCTTGTTCATACCTGCCTGAAATTATCTCAAAACTTTGAACTTTACGATTGATTTTTATAGACGAAGGCTGAGAGAATGTGACACTATTAAGAATTTGCGAGTATGCGGCTCCTTTGGTTTTTAAATCCAAGGTATCACCTATGGCATAAAGCTCGTAACCACCCCCATACCTGGCGGTAAATATGATGTATTCTGACCAGGTACTATTAATACTGTCCAGAGAAAAAAATTGAGCAAATGCCTGTGGAGCCCATCCCCCATCAATAGTACAATCTTGAGAGGAGTCCAAAGCCAGAATGGTACCCCAGGGATCTTCCCATTCCTGAGTGGTGGAAATATACATAAGAAAATGAAATTTAGTCCAGTACGTTTCTGTAGTGTTTGTATCGATTTTGTGTCTGACAACGGAGAGATATGTCCTTCCACTGGAAGAAACATCAAAGAAGATATCCTGCGAGTCTGAAGTATTTAGGGCATACCAGTTTTCTGGAAGCATTAGTGAATACCCCAATTTCTTATTTGTGTATGCAGTCTGTGCCTCACCAGAAAAATCAAACAAAATCAATAAAAAGGTAATAACATGAATTCCAGTGCAGAACACATTTGAGATGTGCATAATTTTTTCTCCAGGTGTGTACCAGACTTAAAAACGACTTTACATTGGCATTCTCAAGGTGAAGAAGGGATTTGTTCAAGGTTTTTGTCTGTCGATTTCTGCTTTTTTAATAGCAATTTTCTTTTCAATTTCTTCTCTTTTGGCTTCCAGTTCAGCTTTTTTGGATTCAATGCGCCTTTTAATATCATCCTGGGCCTTGTCCAGTTCAGCCTTATGGCCTGCTTTATATTCATCGATCTTCTGCAGTGCTATTTTAATTCTGGCATCTGCATCGGCTTTTTTAAGAGTGATAAGTTCTTTAATACGCAACTGCAATTCTTGTGGAGTCAGGCTGTCTGAATTAAGCGCTTGAATCTGTTTCTCAACTGCGTTGATCCTGCTTTGAGCCTCCTCAATTTTGCTTTGTACTTCCTCAGGAAGTCTGGCTAATTCATCAGCAACCCTATCAGACCATTGAGAACGCATCTGTTGAATTTTAGCAAGGATCTCCTGCTGAGTTGGTGCGGCCTGTTCCTGTGCATTAATTGCCACCATTAAAAGTACTATCAATGTTAAAGCCATTCTTTTCATAAATGCTCCTGGTATAGAGTATACTTCCAGCTTGAACATGTCAACGACAAAGATTCATACCCAAATTTGAACTGCAAGAGGGAACAAAGCAAATAAAGTGCCTATGCCATAAGTCTTTGAAAATACTACCATTAGGGATTTTTAAGAAATAGAAGGGAAAAAAAATTGTAGTCATTTGACTACAAAGCATTTTTCCCTGGTACAATCACAGGCAACCGGAGCGGTATAGTGGAATTCAGTTTAACAATATCACAATATGAGTTTTCTTAAAAAAAAGGATCAGCTTTCGCTGATCCTCTTTCCCGAGCTGGAAGCATATCCAAAGGTGTATTTATGGATATTATTCTGTAGTTTTTCCTTTAGCTGCAATTTCTGCCTTTTTCTCGGCGATCTTTTTCTCGATCTCAGCGCGTTTTGCTTCTAGTTCAGTCTTTTTTGCTTCGATGCGGGCTTTCACATCTGCATGTGCGGCTTCGATTTCTGCTTTATGTGCAGTTTTATATTCTTCTATTTTTTCCATAGCCAGCTTTATCCGAGCCTCAGCATCAGCCTTTTTGGCAGCAATAAGCTCATGGATTTTAGCTCTGAGCTCTTCAGGTGAGAGGCTGTCCACTTTAATCGCTTGAATCTGTCTTCCCAGCGCATCCGCTCTGTCTTTTGCTTCTTTACACCTTTTCTGAACCTCCTCAGGCAGATTGGCCAGCTCGTCACCAATTCTATCAGACCACTGTGAACGCTCCCTCATCATATTTTCTCTGGCCTTCTCTCTGGTTGGAGAAGTTAAGCTATCCCCGGCAAACGCACTGAATGCGAAAAGTGCAACTGCAGTTACTGTAAACAACCTGATCATAAGACCTCCTGTTTAGTTTATAGATTAAAACCGTTTTATCATTACAATTTTTAAGGATCGATCCGACTTTTCATTATGCGGAAGAAAATAAGCAGGAATTATGCCAAGCCGATAACATTTTGATTTTTAATTAGTTGCATTCTTCTGGACATATTGGGGGATTTTTAACTGCAGCCATTTCACTGCAATCACTAATAGAAGAATACTTATCAAAGGGATGGTTGTAATTCTTAACTCTTTACATATCAATTAATTAGGTCTATTATAACCTGTTTGTAGTCAATCCACATCAGGTCAGTGAAATCCCCCATCACATCTATCCTGGGTAACTAAAAATACAGTGGCATGTATATGGAGATCAAATAAAGGAAGAGTTAAAGCCGGCGCCGACCTTAATTGGAAAATCTCAGGCAGCTTTTACCTCAACCTCTTCACAAAGATCTACTCTTATGTGAAGGGCATCGGCCATGACGGAAAGATCATGCATTACCGGACAGGTAATACAGGGGTAGTCCTTATCCAGATTTCTGCACCTCCACATCATGCAAAACTCACCATTTCTGAGCTTGAGGTTATTACACCCCGGTTCCCTTATGATATCCATATGAAGCCCTCCTGTATTGTCTTTGAATTATAATTGCACGATATATGCCAATACTGAGGACACACTGACAATCAGTGCAAGAGCCTTGCCTGTTGTCAACTTTGGGAATATAAGAAGGTAAACCAGGAATGTCTGTTACTAATGAAACTGTTTGCTTTTAAGCCGCTCATTTTCCGGAATTGCACTGTCGGATTCAAAAACCGTTGCCTGCCACTGCCATCCCGGATCTTTCATCTTCCCAGGGCAATACTCCCTAACCAAATCCATCATATCAGAATCGAATGTGGCATTGTAAACGGAAGTAACCACCCGGATATGTTCCACTGTAAGCCCTTCCACACCACTTAGATCCGAATAATGAAGGTAGGCACCTTTAAGGCGGGCATTGGTGAGATCGGCATTTTTCAGATTTGCATTTCTTAAAAAAGCAAATTCCAGAGAAGCACCTCTGAGATTGGCATTGGAGAGATTTGCATTCCTCAGATCAGCTGATTCCAGGTTGGCATTGCGCAGATCTGCATTACTGAGATCAACCCCCTTAAGATCACACCCCCGCAGATCAACTCCGGCCAGGTCCTTTTTCCCTCTGAATACTGCATCCGCAATTTTCAGAGATTTGGAATTTCTGCGCTTGCCACTTTTTTCCAGCAATTTCTGACTGTCCACCTCTGCAACTTTTTTTTCTTTGAATTGAGATTCACTGTATCTGGCTCTTAGCTCATATTCACTCATACATTCAGTTTTTTGCCCATTGATATAGCCATAAACCAGTTTTGGGGGTGATTTACCCTCATTTTGAAATTTCTGCATCATCGAATCAAGGCATAGATACATCGGCAGGTTCTGGTCAGCTGAATCATTAACAGCAAAGACAGAGCAGATGAGAAACACTATTTCTATAGACAGCATTTGTTCCTCCAATTAACCTTCACTAAGCATTTTCATATGAGTTTTGGATTAATATATTAGATGCTCCAGAGTGAGAAGTGGTTCATTTTCTACATTCATCAAACCTGCAGGTAATTATCTTCACCCGTTTATCCTTCAGCCTGTTCACCAGCTCACCTGCCTTCACTTTTCCATTTTCTTTTTCTGCAACTCCTGATAGATATTTACATATAACGATGCCACTTTTAACATATCGAATTTTTTGACCGTATTCAATCCGTTAGTGCAGATACGGTTTCTAAGTTTCTCATCTTCTATCAGAGTAGAAATACACTTTGCCAGGTTTGCATCTCTACAGCAGAATCCATCCACGCCGTCGGTAATGATCTCCTTTGCGCCTGCATTTTTTGTAGCCACCACAGCAGTAGCGCAAGCCATTGCTTCCAGAACAGGTACCCCGAAACCCTCATAAGAACTTACTTGACAGTAGATCCAATGTGAACGGTACTGGTCAACAAGTTCATGCTCCGGGAGCTTTGTTTTATATATGATATTTCTGCCTGAACAGGGCTGGGGACCGATAACAGTCAGAATACAATCTGGGTATCTGGGCAGAATATATTTCTGAAAAATCCTTACCAGAAGATTCCCTCGCTTTCTTCCCCGCAAACTTCCAATAAAAAGTATCGATGGATGGGAGGTTTTGGAAGACATTTCCGGAGTGAACAGATGAAGTGGCACTCCACACGGGATAATCCTTTTTACAAACGGTAATGACCTGGTGGTATTTACAGAAATCCCGACAAGCACGCCGGGTTTTAAACAGGAGATCCATTCAAAGAAATAAAACAGAGCCTGATAAAGAAAGCGGGACAGAGTTGCGGCATGCATGGCCTCCTGAAGTGCAGACCCATAGAAAGTGCGAACCCGTGAAACGTTTTTACTACACAGATAATCATCCCCATGATAATGCATGATATCAAAATTATCGGTGCGGACCTGCTTGTATTTTATTGCAGGAGTAAATTTTCTCAACCAGAGTGGTTTCTTGCCCCACAAGAATACATGAGTTCTGTAGCAACTGCCCGCCGCAGGAGGACTGAAACTGAAACAGGTCACCTCATGTCCCAACTCAACCAGCGCATTGGCCAGATAGTGCACCTGAATGGAGACTCCATTTGGCTCATCAGAAGGAAGATTTTTGTTAAAGAAAGCAATTTTCATGGAGTCTGTTTTACTTTTCTAAAACGTATGAAACCATAAATCAGAGCAATCACTACCAAAAAAGGAGATAACAAAACAGAGACAAACTCTGCAATAAACCGTTTATGGAGTAAGTGAGACAAACCAGACCTGCGCAAACCAAGCATACCGGTCAGAAGCAGATGAACAAGAGCCAGCCACCTTTTCTTAACTGGAAAAACGGAGGCCATCGCATAAAAAGAGATTGCTAAGAGTTGTAAAGTAACGGAAGGGGTAAACGGTGATCGGATGTATCGACAGTACATCTGGCGGTGCTTCAGATATAAAAGAGGATCAAATCTTCTGTTCCAGCAGTTTTTAAGTAGATCCCAGTATTCCCAATGACGGAAACGGTGTTCGACTCTGATTTTTGCACAGTAGTCAATTATTCCACCTTTTTCCAACACCGAGAATGCCAGATCAGCATCCTCCCTTTGAACTGAAAAACGCGAATCGAATCCTCCTGCATCCAGAAATACTTTTTTACGATAAAAGATGTTATTGGTTCGCATAGCCGGTTTTTCCAACCGTTTGGCCTCGCTATGCATCCCAAGGTTGAGGGCATTTTTCTCCACAGAGGTATAACCTTCTACTGCAGAACAATTTACATGCATTCGCAGATAGTTGAGACCCTCAGAAATCCAGTTTTGGTATGGAATGCAATCATCATCGGTAAAAGCTAAAATTTCACCTTTGGAGGCAGCAACACCCAGATTCCTTTTGGTACTTATATTCTTATCATCCAGAAAGAACCATCTTACCTGCTTATATTTTTTCTTCAGGGTTTGCGGGTCATAATCACATATAACAATTGTCTCAAAGAGTTTTTTTTCCACATTTTGATTCTGCAACGCATCCAGCAGTCCGCAGATCATCTGCGGTCTGTGAGAGGCTACTACCACACTAAGCTCAATTTTTTCTTTCATAAACATATAACAATAATATCAACTGCTCAAAAGGTCTGCAACTCTCTAATTGAATTTTGCTATATTATGTTTAAAACCATGGACCAACTCTTAAAAACAAACGATTGGAGTTAATAATGAGATTATTAGTTTTAATGGCAGCATTTTTAATTGTCAGTTCTTCCAATGTTTTGGCCGGTGATATGGTTTTAACCCTTGATGATGGAAGAGAAGCAATTTTACATGAAGATAACACCTGGGGCTTTGCACAATTTTCGGTAACCGACGGTAGCGAAGAAGATCTATACATCACTTTGGAAAATGGAAAAACAATCTGTTTGAAAACCGATTACACCTGGGATTACTCCAAAGGAAAACCAACCCAGAAAAAATCGGAAAAAGAGTTGCCCAGCATTTATGCAAATGGTTCTGCAACCAAACCTACTCTGGATCAGGCGGTTCAGGCTGCTATCTCTGAAGCTGTCGAACGTGCGACCACCAGACTTCTTCCATACGCCAGGAAATCCAAACTGACTTCCAAATATCTTAATGCCTGTATAAGGAATGAGTTGGGACCTAATGGAGCCGAAACCAGCTACAAACCAGGCTGGACCGCCCAGGCGAAGGTCACTCTGACCAGTGTTCAGGTAAAAAACATAATTGATTGTGTTGCTACACAGATCGACATGGCAACGCCTGCAAGCCCGGAATCAGCAAAGAAGTAAAATATTCAAACCTGAAAGGTTATTTTTCATTTATGACAAAATTCGATGTCATAAAGCGAAAAAGGTCAACTAACGTTCTTTCGCCACACTTGTACGCAACTCAGCTGTAATCTTTGAAGCTTGTTGTGGAAAGTTAAGTGGAACGACTGAATATCTGGAATACCAGATCTGATTTGTCTGAAAAGTTATCGTGCTGCGACATATAAACAGGTAATCTCCGGGAGTAACCAACACTGATCTGCTGGATTCGGGAAAGAGATTAAAGGAGATCTTTTTCCCGGTGGTTCTGTTTATCAGGTTGATATTATAAGTATAGTTTTTTGGAGCAGTTACTGTGAAAATAGAAAAGTTATCATTATAGTTTTTATCCAGTATCGAGGTGTATGCAGGATCAACCTGAACCATGGGATCAAAGAAGATTGCTTTCCAGTCCGGCCCGAATTGATCAGCGGAATAGGTTTTGGTTTTTATTTTTATCAGAGAGTTTTCTGTATGCACTTTACTTGCACACCGCTCCACCCCTTCCAGTGATAATTTAAAGTTTTTGTCTAACTTTTCAGCTGGAGAATGTAACCAGACAATGTGTTTTTCTATCTCCTTTTTCCACAATATTGGATCAACAAATTTCGATCTGTAGGCATCCGGTATTTCAGCAGAAGGAGCACTTTTGAGCAGTGCTTCAGTAAAAATTGGCAACGCTTCAACATAGTTTCCAACCAGTTCTGCCTGATTGGCTTTCTTTAAATTCCCAGACTGATTAAACAGATCACAAGAAATGAAAAAAAACACAACTATCAGCACCAGATGCTTTTTCATGGTAGTACTCCAATAAATTAATGACTTCGGTTACCATTAATCGTAATATATAAAAGGAATTGTTGAAAATAACAGTTTTAGGAAAGGAATTTCGCGCATTGCATTATTAATTAAATTACCCCGGGCAAATGGTAATGAGGAGAACTCTTTAAAGGCTTGTTAAAACTAAATCAACAACATTAATTATCCTCGAACTATATTAGCAATACTTCATCAAAAGAGCGGGTCCGTTAATTGCTTATACTTCTACAGCGGTTCTTGAATTGATGATGAAATTTTAATCTCGCCACAGGGGAATTCCTGAGTAAAATTCTTTTAAATTTCCAGTCTTATTTCTGGGTTGTTTTTCAAGCAGCAGTTTGTTTTGCGTTATACTGAATACATTCGATATGAAGGGAGATATGATGAAGGCAAAAACTGCAGAGAAAGTTGAGCAGCGA
Organism: Fibrobacterota bacterium; assembly: GCA_023436145.1. Lineage (GTDB taxonomy): Bacteria > Fibrobacterota > Chitinivibrionia > Chitinivibrionales > Chitinispirillaceae > JAAYPC01. Next base: position 34,949 of record JAEZKP010000035.1, read on the forward strand.
GTTAAAACGGGAGTCTCGCTGTTTACAGATTATGATATCTATCTATTTAAGCAAGGCAATCATTTCAGGCTGTTTGAAAAATTAGGCGCACACCCTATGACAGTCGAAGGGGTAAACGGAACCTATTTTGCAGTTTGGGCCCCCAATGCTAAAAAAGTATCGGTTGTAGGCGATTTCAACTACTGGAACACTCAAACCCATCCTCTGTTTTCCCGTTGGGACAGTTCTGGAATCTGGGAGGGATTTTTACCGGGAATAGGGATCGGTGCACTCTATAAATTCAATATCGAATCCAATGTCAATGGATACAAGGCTAACCGTGGAGATCCTTTTGCCCTATACTGGGAAGAGCCACCTAAAACCTCTCCCATTGTCTGGAATCTCGACTATGAGTGGCACGATAGTGAATGGATGAAAAACCGAAAGAAAAATAACGCCTTAAATTCACCTATCTCCATCTATGAACTTCACATCGGCTCCTGGCGAAGAAAAGTTGAAGATGAGAATCGCTGGCTGAGTTACCGCGAACTAGGCCCGGAGCTTGCCGAGTATATAAAAAGAGAAGGGTTTACCCATGTAGAATTTTTGCCGGTTATGGAACATCCCTTCTACGGTTCATGGGGATATCAGACTACTGGATATTTTGCCCCCACCAGTCGTTATGGTTCACCACAGGATTTCATGTGCCTTATCGATTATCTTCACCAGCAGGGAATAGGGGTTATTTTAGACTGGGTACCAAGCCATTTTCCCGGTGATGAGCATGGTTTGGCCTTTTTTGACGGTACCTGCGTTTATGAACATGCAGACCCTAAAAAAGGTTTTCACCCAGACTGGAAAAGCTTCATTTTTAATTACGGACGCAACGAAGTTCAGGCATTTCTTATGAGCAGCGCAATTTTCTGGCTGGAAAAATACCATGCAGATGGATTGCGGGTCGATGCTGTTGCATCCATGCTTTATCTCGATTATTCCCGCAATGAAGGGGAATGGATACCCAACTGTTTCGGTGGCAGAGAGAATCTGGAAGCTATTGCATTTCTTAAGAGGTTTAATGAAGAAGTCTATAAAGCATTCCCTGATGTGCAAACCATTGCCGAAGAATCCACCGCCTGGCCTATGGTTTCCAGACCTACATATGTGGGTGGTCTGGGTTTCGGCATGAAATGGAACATGGGCTGGATGCACGATGTGACTACCTATATGAGTAAAAATCCAGTTTACAGAAAGTATCATCATGGTGAACTGACCTTCAGCATGCTTTATGCATTCACCGAAAACTACGTACTGCCATTATCTCACGATGAGGTAGTCCATGGTAAAGGCTCACTGGTAAATAAAATGCCCGGTGATGACTGGCAAAAGCTGGCTAATCTAAGACTTATCCTATCTTACGAATTCATGCACCCTGGAAAAAAACTGCTCTTCATGGGTGGAGAATTCGGGCAATGGGATGAATGGAGCCATGACCAGAGCCTTCAATGGCATCTCACCCAATGGGAACGCCATGCTGGAGTCCAGAAAATGGTTGCAGATCTTAATACAATCTATAGAAATACACCCTCCCTTTACGAATATGATTTCGACCCCAAGGGTTTTGAGTGGATCGACTGTAATGATTGGGAAAACAGCATCCTAACCTTCATCAGAAAAGGCAGTAACCCCAATGATATAGTTTTGGTGGCCTGCAATTTTACCCCTGTCCCACGAAATGCATATCGGGTCGGGGTACCGCTGCCCGGCTATTGGGAGGAAATCCTGAACAGTGATGCAAATGTGTACGGTGGAAGCGGAATCGGGAACGCTGGTGGAATCTCTTCCGAATCGGTTTCGTGGCATGGTAAAAAGAACTCGATTCTGATCACTTTACCCCCTCTGGCTACAGTAGTCTTCAAACTTCGCCATAGCCAATCCGGCTAAAATAGATCTTACCATTCCTATCCCCTCTCAAAGCAGAGGGGATACTTTTTTAATTGTTATAGTTCCAAAAAACACCACCTCTTTATTTCCTTAATTCTCGAATACAGAAACTGCCCCCCAGTAATACAATTTTCACTTTTTTAGTGTTCTTGAGTATTTTGCAGATTTATATTGAAAAAAACCAGACATTCACATTAGTCTGCTTCCGGTATACACCCGGTATTACAGCTATTTTCATTCACCGCAGAGAAAGCCCATCTGCTGATGAGTAAAACCATGATTAAAACCTCATTTTCTTTTTTTAACAGTTTTCGTTTTTCATTTTTCTCATTATTTCTCTTTCTTATCCTGGCCTCAAATTCATATCCCATTAAACCCTCCGCTGGGCTGGTGGTCCTGCCCCTTACTGCAGATTCAAATCTGATTGAAGTTCGAAACAGATTTAGCGACCACCTCATTAAAAAGCTAAAAGATACCGGATATAACGCAATAGGAACCCGCTACCTGAGTAGTGCACTGAAAATGGGAAGCTGCGATAGCGAAGATTGCATGCAAAGAATTGCTTCTCTGGTAGGAGCCAGATATGTGATATTTGGGTCTGTCACCGGTGATACAAACACATACAAATTAGCTATTAGTGTTAAAGACCTTTTAGAAAACAAACACCTTCTCGCTACTAACCGTCTGTTGAGTGGTGGTGCCCAGGCAGCACTATACTATACCGATGAACTAACTTTGTTAATATCCCAATGTTTTGATGGAGCCACTCCATTAAAAGAAATAGACACTGCTGCACCAGGAGCACCTGATATTGAGACAACGAAAAAAGAGACTACAATCGATTCTGTAATAGAAATCACGCAGCAGCCCAGAGAGAACAATTCTGATACTGCGGATATTGTTGATTCTGCTGATTCTGCTCAATCTGATTCATCTGTCAGAGACCCTGCAGATTCAAATCTAACAAGATCAGAAATTAATGACAGCATGAAAGTTATTACTATTGACAATAGACTTACAGAGCTAAAAAATGACACGTATATAATAACCGAACAAAACACTTCTTCAGTCAAGCCAGTACAAAGTCAGAAGTCAGATGTTGAAGATAGTTTTTCTGATAAACAAGTGAGTCTAAATTTACCCCACAATGTGTATACTCCTCCTCCAGTTTATGATAATAGATCAATTTTAAAGCCTCTTCCCAGACAGTTGAATCAACAGTTTTTCCGGGGAGCCAGGCTGCTGGTGTTTGGTAATACCGCGATGGCCGGACTGATAAGTGGACTGATAATTAATGATCGTGTGAAAAAAGGGTTAGATAAAGAAGCAGAATTGTATTTACAACATAAAAATGCGCCAAAAAAGGATATCATTTCGACATACGACAGTTATATCAAACAAACTGAAAAAACCGACCGGTACTCAAAACTCCGCAATGCAATGTATGCAGTTTCCGGTGTTTGTGCGCTCGGTTTTACCATTTCCATCTTTTTCTGAAGATATGGCACTTACTGGCAGGAAAGCATGAAAATCAGAGTGAAAAGCTTAACTCATCGCTTCGTAGGAATTTTTTTCCCAATAATTTTCATATTATCAGTATTCCACTGCAATATGAGAGATGGTGATATATTGGGCATGCGACAGCCTGAGAATGAAATAACCGGTTCAGTGATGGCAGATTCTTTCTGGAGTGAGTTTAATTTCACTGATTCCACAGGAACGATCCGCTGTTCTATAGCTGTTAATTTCAGAAATTATACTATAAAGGCCGGATACCATCCCGATTCGCTGCTGATAAGTTACACCAGCGAATACGCGAATTTTACTCTGATTGGAGTAAACATTTACAAATCGATCTATTACCAATTGACAATAACAACCATGACTGGTGACACTCTCAGGGATACCGGGTCGATAGTAACTCCAAAAGGTGCCCCCCCCAGAATGGTTAAAAATCTTCTGGCGACCTCTGATTTTTACGGTGTATACCTGCAATGGCCGCCCAGTGTTTCTGCTTCCGGTTACACTGTATATCGGAAAGAAATTTCAGATAGTACATTTGAGAAGATCGGTATCACTGCAGGGGTCAATTACTTTGATTCTCTTCAGTCGTTTTCCAGTTATATTTATTCGGTAAGAGCTTATAACGAATTTGGAGAAAGCAGATACGCAGAACCTGTTACCAGCTTCAAGATCATCAATCTTTCCCCACCCAGATATCTATCTGCTTCTAAAGGCAGGTATTACCACCAGGTTCATCTGAACTGGAGTCCAAACAGTTTAGCCCGTTCAAGTTGTATTTTCAGATCTGACAGCGCTAATGGCCCCTATGTGGAGATCGCATCCTCAATAACCGACAGTTCATATATTGATAGCGTAAAGGACAACTCCCTCTATTACTATAAAGTTTCTTCACAGGATCAGGATGGACGCAGAGGTCCGGCAAACAGTTATGACTCCGGCTTTGCCAGAGATTTTCTTGATCCTCCACTGATTTCATTTATATCGGAAGGTACTTACGAAAACAAGATTTTTATCTATTGGACCCATGTAAATCAGGCTCTGGCTTACCGGGTTTACCGATCTGAGGAAATTAACGGAAAATATAACCCAATCGCCACCATCAGTGATACTTTCTATGTAGATTATGTAAAATCTACCAAAAATTATTATTATGAGATTTCAACTATCAGTGTCGATAGCCAGGAAGGGCCACGCTCTCTTTTCAAAGCAGGATATGTGATTAAATCGGACCCACCATTACTTAAAGTAGATAAAAATTCACAATCCTGCATATCATTAAACTGGGATACGGTGCCGGCAGCATATTATAAGATTTACAGAACTAATCACCCGGATTCACAAGCCATTTTAATCGACTCAACCGAAAATAATTATTACTGCGATCAGGTATCCTCCGGAAGCATCTGGATGTACCTGATAAGCTCAGTCAGCCGATATGGTGTTGAAAGCAGGCTCAGTAATGCTGTTATAGCGGAGGGCCCCGATCTCAGGGCACCGGAAAACCTGAGTGCTTCACAAGGCACAAACCAGGCATTCGTAGCACTAAGCTGGGATTCTGTTGCAGGTGCTATCGGATATCATTTATACCGATCTACTCCTAACAGTGGTTCCACTCTTATTTCCTCCAGAATAATTGATACTTTTTACATAGACTCTTCTGCTGCTGATACCAATTATTACCGGGTTTGTGCTTTAGATTCAACCGGTGCAGAAGGTCATTTCTCTGATCTGGTTACCGGCTACCCTGCTCCTCTGGACATGGTTAAAAATCTTACCGGTTCAGTGGACATCCCACATACGCTGCAATTGAGCTGGGATGCTGCATCTCTTGCTGAAGGCTATATAATTTACCGTTCAGCCTTCGCGCTAAGCGGGCCATACATACCTGTTGACACAGTACATGAACCGGTTTACACTGATTCTACACGGGTATTCGCTTATTATAATGCAGCTGTAAAATATCGCTCCCGTACCGGCAAAACCGGTGAACCGGTGTATTCCAGAAAACTTCAACCACCAACGGGTCTGCAACTTCAGGCAGAAACAGATCACCTGTATCTGACCTGGGACCAGGCAATGGGAGCCAGTTCCTATAATATTTACAGAGCTTCTGACACTGTCCATTTTTCCTTACTTACGAATTTACAAGACAATTTCTACCATGACTCCGTGGTTGAAGGTACTTACTATTATCGAGTCAAATCTGTAAGTATAAACGGAGAAACAAATGATTTTGCTTCCACATCTATCAGACTTAAAAAGGGAGTACAGAACTTATCGGTGACAGCCGCAGGTGACAGCCTGAAACTGCAATGGTCCAAAGTTCCTGATGCAATCAATTACCAGATAGTCTTTAATAATGAATCAGGGCAAGTTTTCTATACTTCCGGAATAATTGACACATTCACCTATTTTACTTTTACAGAATCGGACACATTCTATTTCAAAGTAATGGCTAACGTAACTGGATATACTACTCCCTTCAGCGAGGTAAAAAGAGGGATTGTGATTGCCAGACCACTTGCACCAACTTTATCAGAGATTCAGAATAAATCCGGTTATGTGGTGCTATTATGGAATGCCAATCCTAACGGTGAACCTGCTACCAGTTACGTAATTTACAGATCTTCATCCGCCCAAAGCGGCTATGTTGCAATAGACACTACTGTCGCTACTACTTACACCGATACGCCACCCACAATCGGTACCACATACTACTATAAAGTCGCTGGAATAAATCAGTCGGGAAAAGGAAAAGAAAGCAACTACTTATCAGGAAAAGCACTGTCCATTTCTGCCCCGCAGAATCTGATTGTCAGCAATAAACTCTATGGTACCCACATAGCGCTTTCCTGGTCGCCAGTTGATGGTGCGGAGAAGTACATAATCGGCAGAGCTGCGAATATCTATTCGGTACCGGTAGTTATAGACACCTGTTTGGATACTTTCTACAATGATTCCACTGCATCATCCCAATCTTCCATGGCTTATGCGATTGCATCAATCAAGGGTAGTGTAACCAGCAGCTGGAGTGTGTGGGGTACCGGATCAAAACTTATCCCCCCCACCAACCTGTATGCAACAGGCAGCTATCTATACATCAGTTTAGCCTGGTCCAACCCATCAGGCGCGCCTAAATTCTATATTTACAGGTCTTCTGATAATGGTGGTTCTTATGTTAAAATTGACAGCACATTTACTGAACAGTATATGGATTCAGTGCGAAACGGCAATATTTACTATTACAGAGTTTCCTGTGCCAACCTCAATGAAAGTGAGTTGAGTCCAGGAACTACAGCCGCACGCCTGAATAAACCGCTCCCGCCGGCAACACTATGGGCAACAGAAGGCACCATCGAAGATACTATAGCAATTTCCTGGACGGCGAGCGTCGGAGCTACGCATTATGCGGTTTACAGATCCACAAACAGCTCTTTTACCAATCCGATTCTGGTAAAGACAACCGGCAATGACACATCCTGTTTTGATCCGGTTTCTTCGGATTCATTTTATTATTATAAGGTAAAGGCTGTTAATTTTGCAGGAGAGAGTGTACTTTCTTCATTTACAACGAGAGGATTTCGGATACCGACAAACGTACCCCAGCCCCCTACCAACCTGCAGTCATCGCATTCTTCCGAGTATATATATTTGCACTGGACAGAGCCTGATTATCTGGTGACTCCATATATGGGATTTATTATTGAGCGGTCAGAGACGGAGGAAGGGCCATTTGCAGTGCTGGATTCCGTACCTTATAATGCCTATTATGACGAGGCAGAGAAAAGCTACCCTCAGCAATACTGGTATCATGTGAGGGCGTATAACCGTCGAGGGGTGAGTGCGCCATCGAATACGGTTGTTGATTCCAGGCAGTAGGACGGGGACGGACTTTCTTTTTCTCTTTTTCTCTTTTTTGTTTGGGGACGAACTCTTTTTTTCTCTTTTTCACAATTCTCCTATAGGATGAATGTCCTCGTATCCTAGTGTTCGGACGTTTTTCCACTTCCTTTAGGACCCTTGGGGACGAACTACTCTTTTCTCTTTTTCATCAATTCCCATCGAGAATGAATGGACTCACTTCATAGTGCTATAACGTTTTCTTAATCCCTTTACTCTGGGTGAACGGAGTGTTTTCTTCCATTCACCGAATCCATAACCAGGAAGCATTGTTTACCTCAAAAATTGGTTTGTATATTGCAGCCATCTTTATTCTATAGCAACATCATCCAACTCTTTTAGGGAGACATCCATGCCTCGTATGGCCCGAATAGAATCTCCAGGTTCTCTGTTTCACATCATGGCTCATTCGGTTGAAGAAAAACCGCTATTTGCCGATGACATAGATAAATCGGAATTTCTTTCCCGTTTTGAGAAAGGGCTTACCAAATCAGGATATATCTGCTATACCTGGGCACTGATGGATAATCATTACCATCTTTTTGTAAGGGCCAGTGAAAACAGATTGAGTAAACTGATGCGGGGTCTTAACGGAGGATATGCCATGTATTACAACAAAAGGCATGGGAAACATGGTCCACTTTTCTGGCGCCGTTTCAAAGCATCACTCTGTCAGGACCAAAATTACGCTACACAATTGATCCAGTACATAAATCTAAACCCCTTACGTGCCGGATTGGTCAAATCCCTCGAGCTGCTTAAAGACTATATCTGGTGTGGCCATGGCTTTCTTATGGGAGATAAAAATTCCTCCGGTAAAAATTTTCAAAAAAGAGAAGAATGCCTTCGCCGCTTCGGTGAAAACGAAGAGAAGGCCATAAAATCTTATATAGAGTTTCTTATAGAAAGCTGTGGAGAAAACATAGAAACAGCAGGACAACTCTCAAAAGTGGAATCTACAGAGATAAGTAATTCCTGCAAAGGATTACCAACGGTTATCGGTGATCCTGAATTTGTCGCAGACACACTGGAAAAGTACCAGGACTTCCTCCACCGGAAGCACCGGGTGGCAGATTATGAATATGTTCTGGAAAATGTTGCTCAAAAAGTTTGTCAAGAGTACCGAATCACCTTAAATGAATTAAAAAGAAGAGGAAGAAAAAATTCCCGGGCTTTTGCACGCGCAGTTTTCTGCTACCGGTTGCATATACAGGAGTATATCCCACTTTCGGTTATAGCGAGATATTTAGGGACCACAATCTCTCCCATTGCTGTGTTGGTTCAGAAGGGAGCTTCCATTTGCGAAATTGTCCAGACATGTTAATTCGAAACAGCCATCGAACTAGCATTTTTTTATTGGTCATTAATTTTTAAACCTACAGAAACTATTTCGCGAAAGACGTGATTTACATAATTAAGATCTGCTTAAAAATTTAAAACTATATTGATTCAGTCATTTCTGACAACCTACTATATCCTGTAGACTACTACTATAACATCATTCAAACCAGTAATGTATCATACCAGAAGAGTAAATCATTTTTTTAAATTTAACTGATGCATTCATTCCACAAAAAAAGCCCGTCACCTCCGAAGACAAAGAAGGGACGAACTATTTTTTTGCTAAAATATTTAATAAACCTAACAACATAGTTCGTCCCCTTTGCTGCTTCGCTTGTTACTTAGTCAGGTGAATCATATGGTTATAAGAAAATTCACCGGATCTGAAAACTACCACATAAACCCCTGCTGCAGATGCCATTTGACTTCCGCTTATTGAATAAGTTCCCGCACCCTGCCTCTTACCTATTTTTTCTGATAGGAACCTGCCATTAACATCGTAAAGTTTCAGTGAGACCAGCCCTGCTTCAGGCAATGTATATGTAATCATCCCTGCACCCGAAACTTGACAGAAATAACCATTTTTTATGCCATGGCTGCGAGGCATGACAGGTGCTTGAGCATGCCCTGGATTATCTGTCTCTGCTGCATTCCACAGTTTGTTCAATAAAGCAAGTTTCTTTGAATCGGTACCGGACCATGTACCCCATCCAGATTTATTTGAAATAGGATCATAAGGAGATTTGAAAATGCCATAAGTATCAGCGGATTCCGGGTTGATTGACCAGTAAAAAGAATTATATACTCCCTCCTGAATCAGATAATCTACAAACACCTGTTGCCATTGCTCATCAGAATTACGATTTGTCAAATAACTGTAACGTTTCTGATGACGGGACTCAGACTTGTTTGGCCACTCCATATTGCCTCCGAACTCTCCAATGCAAATGGCGTATCCCAATGCTCTGAGATAACCAAAATGCTCATGCCAACCTGGTATCAGCTTAGCCGGCTTGATCACTATCTGACATTTCTTATCACCAAAAGCATCCTCTACCAGCCCTTCACACTCTGGCTGAGCATCCAGATCTGCAAACATTGGTTGCGTGCAAACTGCCGGACCATAGCAGTGAGGAGAATAAACCAATTTGCTTTTTGGCATTTTAGGTGGATTTTGACCCGCTTCGAACAGATTTTCACCCCAGTTAGGGTTTGTTCTTTTATCTCCGTGGGGTGTATCCTCTTTGGTATCCGTGGTACCATCCTGGTTACCATTTGTACCGCCAATTCCCTGTGCAAAAATGAGAATATTCGGATTCACAGAGCTGATTGCCTCATAAGCCTGATCGATTAAAGATCTCCATTCACTCCAGCTGTAATCCCAGGGTTCGTTAAAAATATCGATACCCATAATATTGTCTACGCCGATTTCCTTTCCCAAACCGGCCAACTTTTTCAGATCAGCCAACCACTTCGATACATCGTAAGCCTGGATGCGTGTGACTGTACTGGGGTTACCACTTGCAGCACAGGAACAATCCTCCCGGGTAAATTCATAGTCTTCCCGGTTTGCATCTGCATACGGCGGACGGGCATCCAACCGCCCCGCTCTCCAACCAACATAGTTTGAACATGAGTGCATGTCCAACAGAACATAGAGACCGGCATCTGCGCAAGCCTTGACAACTGCCTTTAGAGCTGTAAATGCTCCCTGAATACGCACAGACTCGGTATTCTTCAGATTTGGGTCCCTGCCCTGCAGGTCCTCATCATCAAGAGTCTGCGGAGCAACAGGCATTCTGATACAGTTAAAACCCAGATTTTTTATCTCAGTAGCATCACTGGCAAGGGTTCGATCGCTAGATGACCAGAACACATTTCCCATATATAGCTCCATAGGAGCACCACCGGGATTTTTCTCATCTGAAGCAAGTTCGCTCCTTCCTTCAAGGCCAAACCAGGAGCCACCCTTAACCCTGAAGGGAGTACCATTAAGGGTAATATTACCTTTTGAATCTACTGCCCATTCATTTGCAGCCTGAATATCAGGCTGGATCAGGAAAAATGCCAACACAGATAACAATAACTTTTTTTTTCTTCTCATAGTTCATGCCTCCGAAAATTTGATTTAACCGTTTAACTAACAAAGCGGCTCACACAGTCCTCACACCACTTTCTCAAAGTCAATTCCCATTTATGTCATGTCACAAACGGTTAAATGTCAACCTTATTATTAATCTAATGCTTATAATTGAAAAAAAGTTGTTAATTTTCTGAAATCAAATACAGTTAACAGAGTAATTGAATAAGTTTAAGTTTTTTGAAGTTCATAATTTTTGGTTAAGAGAACAGGTGATAATCACTCTTCTTTGCACACAGAGTTGCCTGTATTAACTTGACACATCAAAGTTCAGTGATATACCTCCATCTATAGAACTTATCTGGGGTTGATATGAATAAAACTATCGACCCGATAAGCTAAAAGGGAAGCTTAACTCTTAAGCTGCTAAATTGAAGCTGCAGGCCCGGGTTTGTGGAAATAAATCATGTTGCATATTCCGGTCTATTCGGCAGGTGATTCCGGTCCTATTCGGCACCCCCCGCTCAAGAGGGAAGTGACGCGTTAGCTAAATTATAAATCAGGTGCCGGAAAAAAACGGAATATGCACATGTTACCATTTTCCCCTCCATTGAAAGTGCGATGTCTGGAAAATGAGGCAAAACAGTGTATCACATAAAAAGATAAAAGTAGTTCGTCCCTTCTGTGAATGGAGCTTGATCTCAGGGGCTCACCTATTCAAGTCTCGCCCTCTCACTATCCTGTTTACTTTTTTCATTATCAGGACGTTTTTTTGCCAAACCGGTCAGATTTCTATCGTTTCTATCCAGTCACTCGTTTTCTATCTACCTGGTTCATCTTCCCATACAGATTTTTACAGCCGGTCTGATAATAAAGATCATTCCCGGAACATTCCTTCAATGGCCAATTCTCTTTGTTGTAATAATTCTTCTGTCAGTCAATCTGTCTGTTGTATTAAAAATACCGAAATTACTGAGTAAATAGGTTAATTGCAGCTCAGACCTAAGCAGTAGGAAAACAGAAGCACAAGGTTTAATAGTAACTGAAACTTATCAGAGGGTAATGAGGTAGTGATTTTACTCTCTGACAATCTTTAGTATCTCTGCCAGCTCTTTTTTAACATCACTGAGTGTGATTTCTCCAGGCAAGGATAACTCCAGCTTCATTTGGAAAGCTGCTATCTTTGCGGATGACTCTTTGGGGGGAGACTCTGGACTATCAGGGCATTCTTTCGGAGTCTGTTCAGAAACTGTTTTTTGTGGTTCTGAAAGCTTTTTTCTGGCACCGGATATGGTAAACTTTTCATCATACAATAAATGTTTGATATTTTTAATCAGCTCAATATCTTTTTCCCGGTAGGCTCTGTTCCCAGCCCGGTTTTTTTTGGGTCGTAACTGTGGAAATTCACTTTCCCAATACCGCAATACATGAGGCTCCAGTGAGGTGAAACCACAGACTTCACTGATCGAGTAATAAGTCTTTTTAGGAATATCCATGGACGCTTCAGGTTCCTTGCAGGTTTATTAATTGTGCATTCAATAAATATTTATACCAGGAATCTATATCTCCGTATCATGTATTTTCCAAACAGGTTCATTTGTTAATAAGAAAGCTTTTTACATACAGTTTTAACACATGATGTTCAGTACCACTCAGTTTTCAACTCCCGCTCCATCAATTCTTTGGCCATCAGTTTCGCATTCTTACCCTCAAACAACAGACTGTAAACAGCTGCAGTGATAGGCATCTCTATTCCCAGCTTCTGGGCAAGCTGATAAACTGAACGGGTGGTTTCCACACCTTCGGCAACCATAGTCATCTTTGATAAGGCCTGCTGCAGGGTCAGCCCGGAAGCTATCAGTTCGCCCATTTTGCGGTTGCGGCTATGTTTACTGATACAGGTTGTGATCAAATCCCCGATACCCGCCAGTCCGGAAAAAGTGCTCTCCTGGGCACCCATTTTACGGCCCAGGCGCATCATTTCAGCTATACCCCTGGTCATCAATGCGCCCTTGGTATTATCGCCACACCCCAGCCCATCACTAATTCCGGCAGCCAGAGCAATAACGTTTTTCACGCTTCCAGCCAGCTCCACACCTCTAATGTCACTATTTGTGTAAATACGGAATGCTTCAGTGGAAAAATTTTCCTGAATCACAGTTGCAAGGCTCAGGTTTTCAGATGCTGCAACTATAGTTGTGGGAATATCCCTGGATACCTCCTCGGCATGAGATGGTCCTGACAATACTGCCAGTTTTTGGTCATTAATTTGCGGCAGTTCTTCAAGCAGAACATCAGTCATTAGCTTTAACGTATTGGTTTCTATGCCTTTAGCGACAATCACCCAACCCTTGACACTGCCAATCTCTTCAACAGAGCACACCTGGGCTACCCGCCGCATCGTCGAACGCATAGTCTGAGAGGGAACAGCACATATAATGTAGTCGCTGTTTTTAACAGCCACAGTGATATCATTAACAATTTCAACTGATTCAGGAATCCGGATCCCAGGCAGCTTTACAGGATGCTCCCGGTTGACTCGTAACATCTCAGCGTCTTTGGAATTAAATTCCCACATGCATATGTTATGGCCGCGTTTATGCAGCAAAACAGTAAGTGCAATCGCCCAACTCCCTGCACCTAAAATTCCAATTTTCACATTTCCTCCCCTGAAGCACCATCACCAAAGTAGTCTTCCCCTGATTGATAAGCACCAATTTTTTTCTGTTTTTTGATCGGACGGAATTCCAGTGTTAACGGGCATCCTTCAAAATCGTATTGTTCGTAAATTTTATTGGATAGAAAACGGATGTAACCTGGAGTGATCTCATCAGGATTAGTGACAAAAAACCTGAACAAAGGATATGGAGCACCAATCTGCCGTGCACCTAAAAACCTCACCGGATTTTCCGGAATTGCAGGATGCGGGTGGGCTCTCACCCAATTAAAAACCTGATTTTCAAATTCTGATGAAGGGACCCGGAATTCCATCCGTTCCTTTATTTTCAATGCATACTCTATTACAGTATTAACTCGCTGCCCACTCAGTGCAGAAATTGAAAGCATGGGAATCCACTTTAATTCCATAAATTCTCTTCTTGTTTCTGCCACCAATTGATCAAATGTTCTGTGATCTTTCTCCTTGAGGTCCCATTTATTCCAGCAGAGCAGCACTCCTTTGTGCATTTCAATTACTTTTTTTAAAATTCGAAGATCCTGGACCCCAATCTCTCCAGTTACATCAACTATTAAAACACAGATATCGCAACGCTCAATACTGCTCAGAGCCCGCAGATTGGAATAGTATTCCATGTCCTGCTTTACACGAGCACGCTTGCGCAGTCCTGCAGTATCGATAAGTGTCACTTTACGCCCGTTATAATCAAGTTCGGAATCGATAGCATCCCTGGTAGTACCGGGTTTATCATCCACTATCATCCGGTTACGTCCCAGAAGCTTGTTTACCAAAGATGATTTTCCGGCATTGGGTCTTCCGATAATAGCAAGTTTCAGATTCGAATCCACTTCTTCGATAACTGGCTCTTCTGACTCTCTGGAAATGATTTCCAGTACCGAGTCAAGAAGATCTGCTACTCCTTTGCCATGCAGAGCAGAGATGGGAAAAGGAGCACCAATGCCCAGCGCCCTATAAGAATCCAGATCGTAAATAACAGAAGCGGATTCTGCTTTATTAACTACCAGAATGACTTTCTCGGAAATCCTGCGCAGCTGCTTTGCCACCAGCAGATCCAGATCGGTAGGTCCGGTCCCTGCATCCACCATAAAAAGTACCGCATCGGATTCTTTTATCGCTATGTTTACCTGCTCATGAATCGCTTCCGGAAGAGCTTCATGAACATTCGGGATAAGCCCTCCAGTGTCCACAATCAGAAAAGGTACGCCGCACCATTGAGCAGAGTAATAATTTCTGTCTCTGGTAACTCCGGCAAAATCATCCACAACCGCGATTCTCTTACCAATAATCCGATTGAAAAGACTTGACTTGCCTACATTAGGCCTTCCAACTATTGAAACGACCGGTTTTATTTGCAAGGCCGAAAAACCTCCTGTTTAGTGATAACAAAAGTTACCTTTTTTTTAAAGCGTTGTCAACATTTAAGTTACACTAATCAGATAAAGAGACCGATTAGGATTTCTGATGTTAACATTTCTGATTTTTGATTTCAGGATTAAGACATTAAGATTTAAGATGTTAGGATTCTGATTTTTGATCTTTAAGAGTAAGAGGTCAAGATTTCAGGTTTTAAGAATAAGACATTAAGTTTATAGATATTAAATCATAATTACAAGATAAGGATAAAAATTAAGAATAGAATTTTGATTGCTGAATTTGGATCTGCAATTTAAGATTTGGTTCCAACTACAATCTGCCCATTCTCTCCTGAGCATTTTTTGCCCACCAGGACTGTGGATTTCTCTTTATATATTCAGTAAATCCATTCTGAGCAAGCTGCCTCATGTTTAATTTCGCAGCAATCTGTCCAATATTGTAATAAACCATAGGCGAAGCCTGGTTTCTTTCCGTAATAAGCTGGAGAAAACGCAACGCTTCTGAAAGATCACCTCTCTGATAAAAAAGTATGCTGCTAATCCAAAGCTCCTGATCTGTACAACCTTCGATGTTCTCCTTAATTTTATTCTCAAGCTCCAAAAGCTGCTTCTGATATTCCTCCTTATTCAAATTAAATATCTGATAAGAGGCTGGTGTATAAATCTCATTCTTACTGGGTGCAATTTCATGCTCAAACCATTGCTTGATCTCTTTTTTAAGAATCCTATATCCTTTATATTCTGAGGTCATCCAGGTAATATAATCTTTTATCAATTGCCCCTTTAATGCCGTACTGGAGCGGATATTCTTGTTCTCAGCGAGCTGATTATAGGTGGTAAGCAAATAGCGGCTTTCATCAACATCGAGTCGGTATTCAATTATACCAGCAGCAATGGAAGTCATAGCATTACTTCCCTGAACATTTAACGGAACGATCAGAAAATTGTTTTCCCAGTCATAAAGAGCGTTACCCGATCCTGGAACAAGAAGCACCTGTGGTTTACCAAAGATAGCCACCCGGTCATTATGAAATATTTTTGGATCAAACTCCAGAATCCGGTTAAAACACTCGCAGATTGTCTGAAAGGTTAAATATTTACCATTCTCTGAAATCAACGGGTTACATTCACAGTGACATCGCCTTGCAGATAGCCTGACCAGATCCCTTATTTTCTCCAGCTCCTTTTGAACCTTGCTCTGAATTTCCAGTGGTGAAATCTCCTGATGCTGCTTTTTTATTTTCTGGATCTCTTCATTGGATTTCTCAATAGTCTGCTCATATTCAAGTAACATACTGAAATTGGCAACTATGCGGTCGCTTGTTTTTTTAACCTCCAGTATGCTTTCCCGTTCTTTTATGGAACCAAGCAAAGAGTTGTACCATTGCATCTCTTTCTGAAGACGTTTTTCCCTCTCCACATGAGAGCGCTTCTGATCAACTGTTAAAAAAGCGCCATTTGAAATCGTCTTTTTTACTCTCATACTCTCTAAAGTCATACTATCAATTTCATCCAGAAGATCCAGAAATTTTATCTGCTGTCCACCCGAAGAAGACCGTTCCAAAAGAGACTGCAACAGGTCTTTTTTCTCCTGCTGTTGGGTTTTTATCTCCTGCTCTGTTTTACGAATGCCTATTTTTGACATCTCAATTTTCTTTAACAGCAATTCCTCTTTATCACCCTTAAGTATTTTACAGACAAGACTGGAAATCCAGCCCGAAACAGTAAGAATCTGAACCGGAATGTCTTCAGACTGACATCCGGTAATGGCAGAAGCACTGTTTTGCGGATCCGGACACAACTCGGGCGTTATCCCCAAATCGATTAATAAACGCTCCTGTTTAAGGAATCCGTCAAGGTCGCCGCCATTTCTGATTATCTCACAGACCGCCCCAATAATCATCTCCCAAAAAGGACTGTAAATGTTCTCAACCGTTACAACTCCCTCACTGTTTTGCTGAGCTTTGCTTAAAAGATCTGAAAATTTCTCTGTGTATTTCATCGTCTTTTCCACCTGATCGTTAAAAAGAACCTAATTCGTAATATCCACCACTGGAACGGTAATTAGCTACTACCCGTAAAAAAAGTGGATATGCAAATGAATCCGGAACAACCAGCGAATCAACAGCCCGGTAAGCCCTGGGTGAAGTTACTCTTCCAGTACTGTCAATAACTGAGAAGACTGACTCCGAATTATATGAACGCAAATAAAAGCATTTTGCATTATTAGTTTTTACTACATAAAAATCAGTATCATTTACATAAGCCACAGAACCGAACATCTTTCCGTTAAGCAGATCTGCTGACCCGATTGTATTGTTTGGCTCCTGTTCATAAGCATAAGTATAGAAGTTAAAAGACTCACCTGATACAAATAGTTTATACTTGGTACTTCCATTAAATGGACTGGAAGGCACCAGCTGAAAAGTATCCTTGGATGATGTCAAAAAACCGTAGCAACCAAAAAAAGGTGGTAAAAAACTAAATTCGATCACCTGAGAATCTTTAACCGGTGATGAAAAAGCGATCTTTATAGGTGCATAAGGCGAAATTGTATCGGGTGAACAAAAAGTGAGCCTGGCACCCCCATCTGGTGGTTCAGATGGAACAACACAGCTTGAAACAAACAGGATGGCTATTAATATTATATTTTTGATGTGCATTTATGGTTAAACTCTAAAAAAATGATCCAGTCTTATCAGATAGAGTGTCTCTTTATTATAAAGCCTTTGCTGCCTGTGGGCAATGTTTAATCTGACTTGCGGAGTATAAGTTGAGCTGTAAAAAGGATCTGATTGTTATCTGTGGACCAACTGCCTCAGGAAAAACCGCCCTGGGAGTGCAAATCGCCCTGCAAACAAACGGGGAAATAATCTCCGCTGATTCCCGTCAGGTTTATCGAGGAATGGATATCGGTACCGGAAAAGATCTAAAAGAGTATCAAACTACTGAAAAATCTATCCCATATCACCTTATCGATGTGGCAGATCCTGCTCAGATTTATACACTGTTCCACTACCAGAATGATTTCTATGAAACCTTTGATAAGATTGTTTCCAGAAAACATCTGCCGATTATGGTTGGAGGAACCGGTTTGTATATCGAGGCAGTTCTTAAAAATTACGATATCCCGGCAATTCCGGAAAATCCCCAGCTACGCGCAGAGCTGATGAATGAAGAGAAGAGTGAGCTTGAAAAAAAACTGTTTAACCTAAGCAAACCGATCTACGAAAAAACCGATCGTAGCAGTAAAAAACGGATCATCAGAGCACTTGAAGTGGCCATGAGTGAGCAGATCGCAACACCAAAGCATCACAAGTCCCGAAAAATTGAGCCCCTGGTACTATGCACCAAATGGGAAAGAGTAAAACTCAGGCAGCGTATCGATGCGAGGCTGGAAGCCCGTTTCAAAGAGGGGATGATTGAAGAAGTTAGAAAATTGCTGCAATCAGGGATTTCCAGAGAGCGTTTTTCATTATTTGGTATGGAGTATAAACATGTTGCCAGCTTTATCGATGGTGAAGTAGACTATGAAACGATGGTAAAAGAACTTCGCCAAAGTATCCACCATCTGGCCAAACGACAGGAGACCTGGTTCAGGGGCATGGAAAGAAGGGGTTTTAAGGTGAACTGGATCAATGAAGCTAATGTTCAAAGTGCTTTAGAAATAGTGGAGAAGGCTATGAAAATGACTTTCATCAACTAGTAACTGTCGTCTGCATAGGTAACTTTTTCCGGAAAACTGAAATAACAATATACAGAACAGCCAGTTACAACCCAGTCTCTCTGAGTGTAAGAAAAATGTAAATAAAAAATGATTATCGGATATCGATATAAAAATGGTAATTAAAAACCGATAAAAGAGAAGTCCCTCGCTGATAACTGACTGACATTACTGCAGATGCAGATTACTTTGTTTTAAAATTTAATTGATTTTGACCCTGGATAGTGTAAACAAACAGCATTGAACGAGAAATTTTACTTTTCCTCCCAATACTCCTCCATCACCTTTATATCAGCAGGTGACCACAATATTTTATCGCAGTCTTCCCGACTAAAAAAACTCACCTGCGCATGCTCCAGAGCGACCGGATCACCATTGCGGATACTGCAAACAAAGGGAATAAGCTTGATAAAAATCCATGGATAACGAAAGGAAACCGGTTTAAGCGGTTTTATAATCTTGATCTCCAATGCAAGCTCTTCACGAATCTCCCGCTCAAGCGCCTGTTCAGGAGTTTCTCCATTGTGCACCTTCCCTCCGGGAAACTCCCAAAAACCTGCATTTGACTGATTCATCCCGCGCTGTGCCGCAAGAATCAGATCCCCTTTTTCTATTATGGCACAGACGACAGGAACTTCTGTATTATTTGTCACCAGGTTTCCCGGTTATAAGTGAATATCTCTCCAGGTGCAGGAAAATGAACATTCTGAAAACCCTGACTCCTGATTCCATCTTTCAGTGGCATAGCCTGATCCTGATCTCCGTGCACCAGAAATATATGTTTAAGCCGCTGCGGCGAATTGAGCCCCACATAATCCAGCAGATTTCGCCTGTCAGCATGAGCACTGAATGCATCGATAACCTTGATCTTACTTCTTACCTGATGCTCTTCACCAAATATTTTAACCACCCGGTTACCATCAATGATTTTTCTGGCCAGGGTCTCTCTGGCTGCATAACCCACGAATAAAATAAGATTTCTGGGATTTTCGATGTTATTTCTCAGATGATGAAGGATTCTACCTCCCTCAGCCATACCGGAACCGGAGATTATGACATGCGGATATGCCATAAAATTCAATCTTTTAGACTCTTCAACATCATGCACATAAGTTAACCTTTGAAATCCAAACGGATCTTCGTGATAATTGAGAAAAACCCGGTTAGTCTCCCTGTCCAGATATTCAGGATATGATCTGAAAATTTCAGTTGCATGGCAAGCAAGAGGACTGTCAACATAAATTGGAAGATCGGGGATGCGATTATGATTAAAAAGCTTATGCAGCACATAAACCAGAGTCTGTGTCCTACCTACTGCAAAACATGGAATTATTACTTTACCCCCGCCAGCAGCAGTTTCACGGATGGTTTGGGCAACTTCCTCTTCAACATTATCATAAGTCCCATGCAGACGGTTACCATAAGTGCTTTCCATAATCAGAATATCCAGTTCACGCAGGACGTTGGGATCATGCGTCAATGGCATATTCGGCCGGCCAATGTCACCGGTAAGCCCCAGCTTATAAATCCGTCCCAGCTCGTTTATCTCCAAATGTATACTAGCAGAACCTAAAATATGCCCCGCATCCCGAAACATCATTTTGATACCCTGACCCAATTCAAATTCATTATCATAATCGATGGAATGAAATAAACCTAGAGTTTTCTCCACATCCTGAATATTATACAGTGGAGGAAGTTCCGGTTGATGACTGCGACGCCGGATGATGTTTACAAATTCCAAATCCTTCTCCTGCAGGTATGCAGAATCCCGCAGCATAACCTTACACAGATCGATTGTGGCTGGTGTTGCATATATCGGCCCCTTATACCCCTTTTTTACCAGATTAGGTAAATTTCCACTGTGATCGATATGTGCATGGCTCAACACTACTGCATCAAGAGTCTGAGGATCAAATGTGAAATTCTGGTTTTTTTCATAAGACTCCTGACGCCTGCCCTGAAATAAACCACATTCAAAGAGAATTTTTTTGCCATTTACCGA
This sequence comes from Fibrobacterota bacterium, assembly GCA_023436145.1. Classification (GTDB taxonomy): domain Bacteria; phylum Fibrobacterota; class Chitinivibrionia; order Chitinivibrionales; family Chitinispirillaceae; genus JAAYPC01. The sequence goes on from JAEZKP010000035.1 coordinate 55,514, forward strand.
GATAAGCGTCTGAGAGCCGGTAACTGTCTGTGCACCTCCACAAAATTGAATCTGCATAAGTTTGTCCTTGAAAATTACAGTTATCAGTGAATTGAAGGTATGCGGTCCGGTCTCACCGCCTTCAACCGATCAATTTCTGGTATAGACCTTTTATTATTATACATTGTTTTGGGAAAAAAACCCAATCCTTCGCGAGGACGCTACGGATTGCAGGCACAGAGTACGGATTTAAGAAGCGAAGACGATACGGATGGCAGGCCTCGGAGTTCGGATTTAAGAACCGAAGACGATACGGATGGCAGGATCACAGGTAGCAGCATCTCTACCAAATGCAAAGTTATTTATAATAACACGCTACCAATTACACTAACACCGCTAAGGAAGGATGTTAATACTACCATTTACCGTATACCTTCCCAGATATTACTACCATTTATTATCCACTTTCATTATTAAATATTAACCATTATTATTAATTATTTTTAATGCTTTGTTTACCTTTATCCTGCAGGATTAACCATGAGCGATCTTTTATCATTCCCTTCAAATTTCATCTGGGGAGCAGCAACTGCAGCCTACCAAATCGAGGGAGCTGCATTTGAAGACGGCAGAACAGAATCAATCTGGGACCGCTTTGCCAGAATCCCGGGTAAGGTACGAAACGCTGATACTGGAGATATTGCCTGCGATCACTATCATCTGTGGGAAAAAGATGTCGAGCTGATGAAGACTCTTGGATTGAAAGGTTACCGTTTTTCAGTTTCCTGGTCGAGGATATTGCCTGAGGGTAAAGGAAAAAGCAACTCCAAAGGGTTAGACTTTTACAACCGGCTGGTAGATAAACTACTGGAAAATAACATAGAACCCTTTATTACACTCTACCACTGGGACCTGCCAATGGCTCTTCAGGACGCCGGAGGATGGCTCAACAGAAGAATTGCAGATTGGTTTACAGAATATGCTTCTGTGATGTATAAATCCCTGGGAGATCGGGTCCGCTTTTGGAGTACACTTAACGAACCGAATGTTTTTGCGATGTGCGGATACCTCAATGGTAAACATGCACCCGGCGTCAGAGACTATCTCACCTATACCCAGGTAATCCATCATCTTCTCTTAGCTCACGGTGATGCAACCAAAGCAGGACGGTCTATTCTGCCCAAAGCACAATTCGGAGTCACACTGGCAATCGGAATGGATTATCCGGCAGATGACACTCCGAAGAGTCATGCTGCAGTCGAAAGAGCCTGGACCAGAGGCCCATGTATTTTTCTTGACTCTATTCTTAAAGGTAAATATCCCTCACTTGCCTTAGCAAATAGTTTACAATTTAATCCGGTTATTCTTGATGGTGATCTGGAAAGAATCTCTCAACCACTCGACTATTTGGGAATTAATCACTATTTCAGCAACTGGCTGACTGCAGATAATATTCAGAAATTTAACAGGGAACTTCCTAAAACCGACAGGGGTTGGATAGTTTATCCAAATGGCCTGAAAGATATGCTACTTAAGATTACAGAACGGTATGGAAAAATACCCATTTACATTATGGAAAACGGTGCTTCATATCCGGATATCGTCTCTGAGGATGGAATGATTCACGACTCCCTTCGCGTTGATTATTACAAAAATTATATCAAAGCCATGTATGAAGCTATCCAGCTTGGAGCCGATGTCAAGGGTTATTTTGCCTGGTCTCTTCTGGACAATTTTGAATGGGAGCAGGGTTATTCTTCCAGGTTTGGAATCGTATATGTGGATTTCAAAAGCCAGAAAAGAATAATTAAAGATTCTGGCAGATTTTATTCTGCATTGATAAAACAAAATGCAGTTATATAACGGATGCCCTGTTTTGTTTGACGAACGCACCCAAAGCATAACAGATATTCCAGACACTTTGCTTCAACCAGAAAAACCAATGAGTTATACATATGGATCAGAATACACCCTTCAAAAAAAGACGCCCCCGATATCCGGGGACTCACCCCAGAACTTTCGAGCAGAAATACAAAGAACTCAATTCTGAAAAATATGCTCTTGATGTTAAAAAAATAATCGAGCGAGGGCAAACCCCTGCCGGCACACACAGACCTATCTGTGTGAGGGAAATTCTGAGTCTGCTCGACCCTAAGCCTGGTCAGACCGGGCTTGATGCTACTCTTGGATATGGCGGCCATACACAGGAATTAGTAAAAAATGTTCTTCCCGGTGGAAAACTGTTTGCAATCGATGCAGACCCATTGACTATTTCTCAAACCGAAAGCCGTCTTCGAAAGCTCGGCTATACAGAAGATGTTCTGGTCATCAGGAGAATGAATTTTGCCGGTATACTTAAATTGCTCCCGGTTGCTGGTGGATTCGATTTCGTACTGGCAGACCTTGGTGTTTCCTCCATGCAGCTGGATACTCCATCCAGGGGCTTTTCGTTTAAACTGGATACTCCCCTTGACTTGCGAATGAACCCCAAACATGGTCAACCAGCCGCAGAACTGATTAAAAGTCTCACAAAAAATGAACTTGCAGAACTTTTCATAAACAATTCCGATGAACCTTATGCAGACATTCTGGCGCATGCAGTATTTACCGGACGACAGACGATTAATACCGGTAAAAACCTGGCAGATGTCATCAGATCTACTTTGAAATCCAGAAATGTATCTCCTGATGATACCAAAAAATCCGTACAGAGGGTTTTTCAGGCATTACGAATATCAGTAAATGATGAATTCGGTGCGCTTGAACAGTTCCTGAAACTGCTTCCGCAATGTCTTAATCCCGGGGCCAGAGTGGCGATACTCACTTTCCATTCAGGGGAGGACAGACGGGTCAAGAAATCGTTTCAGAGCAATTTTAGAAATGGCATCTTTACAGATATTGCCAGGTCTCCCTTACGCCCGAGTCCTGAAGAAAAAAGAAGCAATCCCCGTTCTGCCTGTGCAAAACTGAGGTGGGCAATTTATCTGGGTTGAAATCAGCCCGGAAACATTTCAGAATTGCGAAAAAAAACTAAAGTTTTGCTGAAAACTGCCGATAATATGAACAGGGCTTGTAATAGGGAGGTGCACAATGTCTGTAAGTGGTGTTGAAAGTTCAGGTAAAGTATATTCGGGAGAGGTAAAAAGCAGACCCCCTGAAGAAAAGGTATCCTCAGAAAAGCGAAATGAGGACCGGGTGCAGGAAGATTCCCGGGTTCAAGAAGAGCGCAGAAGCTCTGAGCCGGGTCGGGGTGAAAATATGGATATAACTGCCTGAAACCCATACCTGAATTTCAAGGGAAAAAAAACGGGAAGTGCGTGGTGACACTTCCCGTTTTTTTGCCTGTTACTGTTATTGACTACTTAAGAAGTGGCTCTCTGGTAATAGAGAGGCCCTGGGATTGTGCAACATCAAATGCAGCTTCACTGCCAAGCACCACCTGAACTTTCTGTGAAGAGTTCAGTATGTTTTCAGCAGTCTTTTTAAGTACTTCAGGAGTAGCATTCAGAACAGCATTCCTTAGCTTCTGACGGAAATCTCTGGAATTACCCAATAGCAGATCCATTGTTTCACCAAACCCCTGCGCATGTGGAGTCCTGGGAGCATCTATTTTTCCTATAGTCCCGATGATGCTCTGGTCAACCAGGGATGGTGAGATTCCGGATGCAATCTCTCTTAGCCCTCCCAGGAAATGATCAAATGTGCTTTTTAAATTTGGATCTCTGTAGGAAGCGCAGGAGAAGACCGGATTAGCGATAGACATTAAAGCCATCCCCCCGTATGCCCCACCCTCAACTCTTACCTTATCCCAAAGATAACCGGTGGAAAGAAGACGTGACATCAAAAACAAAAACCCGGCGCTTTCAGCTTCTATCCTGGGAGTTTTCCACACCTGTGCCACAAAGTTTACTGCAGAGCTGATTTCTACCCCTTTAATGTTAGTGGGTTTTAACGAATCAGTATTGTAAACAACTGGCTTGAGAACAGCGGAGGGGAGTGTTCCGATAAAATCCTGCAGCTGCTCATTAACCAGAGACGGATTATCAGATGTTATGGAAATAACACAACCGTTTCGATTGACTATAGCCTGGTGCAACTGTGAAACTGATGCAATGATCTGATCGATAGCGTCGTTTTTGACCAGATTATCCAGGAATCGAAGCTGAGATATTCCTCCTAGTTGCTCATCGATAAAGCGGGATGGCCATAGAAATGAAGCAGCGTGGGTCATTGCAAACTGATGCCCGGCACCGATAATGGATGAATGTAAACCGTTGCGCTCCTCAAGAAGTATATCATGGATTTGTTTACTGTTTCCAAGATCAGGAGACAGAAGCAGATCTATAATAATTTCCAGCATCTCTCCGAAACGGGGTTGCAGGGATTTACTATGAATAAAGGTATGAAAGAAAAGTTCATTACTGACGATATGAGTTTTACAGATAACAGAAGAATCGATTCCGCCGGTGGATAAAGCAGTTCTGATGGCCATCTTTTCATAGGAATTACCGGCCGCTCCGCAACGGGTGATTAATTCACTATAAATGGGCAGATAAGGGAGCAGATGCTGGGGAACAGCCCGCAAGTCAAAACCGATATCCAGATAAACAATTCCGGAGGTAAAAAGTTGATGATTATAAAGCGGAACTCCGTTAATGGAAATTATTTCTGTGGGAATTTCCCGCTCGTATCTGGGAAGATCGGACTTGAGCAGTTTGGGAAGAGTGGCCAGAGCTTTCTCTGATGGTGGGGTCTTTTGCTGTTGAAGCAGTGATTGGGTAAGTGTGTGATATTGCTTTTTTAAATCATCTGTTAAGGAAACAGTCAGCTCGGCTGCATGCTTTTCAGTCTGCTGCTCAAGTTTTTTTCCCATTTCAGAGGAAGCAATGACAGTGGAGCGTAACCGGTGATTATTATCCAATAAACAACTTCGGATAAGTCTGGTGAAAAGCGGCTCCCCATTTTTTAGTTTTTCCTTTATAGATGAGAGTGGTTTTTCAAAAGCCAGATGAGCACATGGGTCCCCTCCATAAATCCAGGAACGGTAACATCTCTCAGCCAATCGCAAGTTGTAAGGAAAATGCCCTCCGATAACCTCCCGAAGAGAAAACTCCACCTGCCTCAGTGCACCCTCCAGCAGTTGCGTGTCCAGACCTTTCTCTACCTGCTCTTTTAAAGTATTAAGAATAATGTTTTCTATTTTTTGAGCATTATTTGGATCACATTTCCTTAACCCTGCAGCAAAAACCGATTGAATAAGATCGGTGTCAAATCCTGAGATATCATCCAGATCCTCACCCAGACCAGAATCGACCAATGCCCGTTTTAAAGGCGAGCTTTCTGTACCCAGTAGATAGTGGGTAAGAATCCTGCCGCTCAGGGTCAGAAAAGGATCGGTAGTGTCACCAAAAATCCAGCTCACCGCAACCGTCGCAGTTCCATCATCCTCCTTTGGGGCAGGTGCTTCAATTGTCAGTTCTCTGGCAGAATCCCAGAGTTGCTGTTTTCTGACTGCTGAATCTACAGATATTTTGGAAAAATGGGAAAGGTAATTGTCATCGAGAAACTGCAGTGTTTTTTCTGATTCGATGTTTCCATAGAGAAATATGAACGAATTAGACGGATGGTAGTAGGACGAATGAAACTCTTTAAATTGCTGGTAGCTAAGGTCTGTAATGTGGTCAGGTTCCCCACCACTCTCAAAAAAGTAGGTGGTGTCAGGAAAAAGTGAGGAAAGAGTTTTACGGTCTACGTGGCTGGAAAAGTTGGAATAAACCCCTTTCATTTCATTATAGACTATCCCTTTAATCCCTACAGGACCACTGAGATCTTCCACATCAAAATGCCATCCTTCCTGATAAAATGTGTTCTCTGTCAGAAGAGGATTAAATACGGCATCACAGTAAACGTCGACCAGATTGAAAAAATCTTTTTGTACTTGTGAAGAAACCGGGTAAACTGTTTTGTCCGGATAAGTTAGAGCATTTAGAAAGGTCTGCAGTGAGCCTTTTAAAAGTTCCTGAAAGGGATCTTTCAAAGGAAATTTTTTTGAACCACATAAAACTGAGTGCTCAAGAATATGTGGAACACCGGTACTGTTATAAACAGGAGTGCGAAAAGCTATGGAAAAAAGGTTATTAGGATCATCATTAAAAAGATGCAGCAGCCTGGCTGCGGTTTTTTGATGTTTGAAAATGTATGCGGTTGAATGCAACTCGGCAATGGATTCTATTCGTTCCAGGATAAAACCCCGGATAACCGAATTCTCATTAATTTTCTGCTGAGGGACTGCTTTCCCCATAAAAGATACCCTTTCTATATCGGTATGTAGCTAAATTGCTGCTTTTTAACCAATTTCAGAAAAAGTTATGAAGTTCTGAAAAACGATTAAGATTAAAAGGCAAAGTACATGCCTGAACAACAAAATATAATATCAAAGGAAACAATTAAAAAATGATAGGGAAAACCGATCAAAGGGGCATAATCCTTGCAACAGCTTTAATAATAATGACTTGTAAGATTAAAGCTACTGATGAGGGACCCTTATGGACACAAATAAAAGCATACTGTTGGGAAGTCAACTTCCAGATTTCGGTCTGCCAGACATCGATGGGAATCTGATACTAAGCGATCATCTCTTAGGAGCATCAGCAATCCTGGTGGTATTTATCTGCAATCAAAGCAGTTATGTAAAACATATCCGTGAAGTTCTGGTTAAACTGATTAGAGAATACCAGCAGTACGGAATAAAAGCGGTAGGAATAAATTCCAATGACATAGAACTTTCTCCAGATGACAGACCCGACCGGATGAAAGAAGATGCCATCACTTATGGGTATACATTTCCTTATCTTTTCGATGCAACCCAACTGGTAGCCCAGAAATTCCACGTAAACTGCACCCCCGACTTCCTGGTTTACTCAAAAGAGGGTAAACTGACTTATCATGGCCAGATGGATGACAGCCGTCCCGGTAATGGGATGCCGGTGACCGGAAAGGATCTTCGCCATGCACTCCAGGCCACTTTAAACGGTGATAAAATCTTATCCATGTACCCAAGCTCAGGAGAAAGTATTATCTGGAGAAAAAACAATGAATTTATAGAGTTCAATTCAAAAGAAGATAAGTAAATACTCAACCGTCAAACGAATTGAAATAAACCGGATAAAATAAGAAAAAAATATCAAACCGATATTCAATCAGAAACAATTGGAAAAGTAATACTTAAACGAAGAACCGGAATTGAGGAAAGAATTTACGGCTGCCTGTTTTTTCTATTTTCTATCTGAATTAATTATTCTATTTGTTGACTCCGATTGTTTTTGCTGATTAAAAATTGTTTTCCCATCAGTTAATTATTGCTAATTGAGAGCTGTGCAGTTTTGCAGATAATTAAAGTAACTATCATTGTGCTTATAATGTACACTGACAGCGCCCCCGCTCCGGCATCTGAACTGAAACCCCAAACGCCTGATTCAGGCCACCTTATTACTGGAAAGCAAAGGTGACCTATAGCAGCTCAGTGGGAAAATACGGGATGGATTAAATCGTACCATTGCGCGCGGCACGCTTGAGTTTATCATTTGCAAAAATAGCCACTTCAACTCTTCTGTTCTGCTGACGACCCGAAACCGTGCTGTTATCCGCAACCGGTTGACTTTCCCCATAACCGTGAGTACTGATCCGGGATGGACTGACCCCCTGCGATTTTAGCTGATAGGAAACCGATGAAGCCCTGTTTTCAGAGAGAGTATTATTATATCTGTCAGAACCGGTGGAATCGGTATGCCCTTCCACCAGAATGTTTGTATCTTCGTACTTTTGAAGAATTCTGGCAAGGTCGTTTACATTCTGACGAGCTTCGTTACGAAGCACATGCGAGTTTACATCAAAGAGTATTCCCGAGTTAAAAGTGATCTTTATACCCTCTCCTACCCGCTCCACCTTTGCATTTTTAAGATCTCTGCGAATCTCTGCAGCCTGCTTATCCATATATCTGCCAATAGCCGCTCCTGCGGTGCCACCAACAGCTGCCCCAATAATAGCACCAACCGCGGTGTTGCCAGCCTGATGTCCAACAATTCCTCCCACTACTGCTCCTATCCCGGCTCCGATCGTCCCCCCTCTTGCCATATGATTCCATCCGCAACCCACGACTAAAGAACCACTGAGTGCTATAACCACAAACGTATGCAGTTTTCTCATTATTTACCTCCAATTTTTAACGGTTACAAGAATTATAAATCACGCTACAATCCAATTCACTAAGATAATATACCCTATGCCTGCTTTCTTTTTCCTATGCTAATCATTTTGTCTCTTTCCAAAATGATCTGGATAAAATTAAAAATTTAATGTAAAATGTTCTCCATGAAAGTATTAATCCGATCTTTAGGAGTAAAAGTCTTTTCAGTCTTGTTTATTTCTTTTTTCATGGTAATAGCTGAGACAGAGGAAAATGAATGGAGGTTTAATGCTTTATATATCACCAATTTTGCCCGGTATATCAAATGGCCGGATTCCGCTTCCCAAAAAATAATTATCACTGTTTTAGGAAATGATCCGGTCTTCTATGAGCTCACGAAGATCTCAAAACTTATCAGGAATGAGAAAAATCTGATAATCAAAAGTGAAACTGAACCTGGAAAAATTCATAATACTGACATAATATTCATACCGGCAAACCGCAGTGAAGATCTTCAGAAAGTAGTGCAGCAGTTTGACAGAAAACCTGTATTGATTGTAACCAATAAAAAAGGACTGATTTCACAGGGGGCCTGCATAAATCTGAATAATTTATACTGGAAATTAAGGTATGAGATCAGCGTTAAAAATCTTAAAAGTCATAATTTGATTGCCGACCCCATACTGTTTAATCTGGGAAAGGTATTTGATTGAATATGCAAATGTTCATTCCTTTTTTTTCTGTCCTGGTGATAATTTCTTTAGGTGTATCACAGGCAGATATTTCTGCAATTTCTCAGAAAACCGATTTGAAGGAAAGCTCAGACACGCTTTTAATTTCCGGTAAAAAATATTCGATAAATGATATAAACAGTGAACTCATCTCGCAAATGAGCTATGAACAGCTTCTTAACCTTCCTTTTGAAACTCTGACTAAAATCTGCAAACATCTGGAGATATCTGTAGATGAACTGCTCAAAACCAAAACGGAAGTCTCTTCCAGAGCAGCTTCCACATTACGCGAACAACCCAATATCCTGACAGTTATCACAGAGGATCAGATAAAAAAGTCAGGTTTTCATGATCTCATGAGTGTTCTGGAGATGGTGCCGGGAGTTTTTTTCGGCTCAGATATCTCAGGTGTCACAGGCATAGGAATGCGTGGAATATGGGCACAGGAAGGCAAGGTATTACTGCTTATCGACGGTCAGGAGATTAATGAACCCAGGTACGCAGGAGTTCCCTTCTTCAATCATTTTGACATTGAAACAATAAAACGCATCGAGGTAATCCGTGGTTCAGGATCATCCATCTGGGGTGGATCTGCAGAACTGGGTGTGATAAATATTATTACCAGAAAAGGTTCAGATATCAATGGAATCAAAATCAGTGCTTCAGGCAGCTATCTGCAAAGTACTTTCGGAAGAGAAAATCTCAGTGTATCTGCCGGCAAAAACATCAGAGATTTCGACTTTTCTATAAGTGCTCATTATGGAAGAGCGCATAGAAGTGAAAATACTTTTCAGCCGTTTTACTTTGTCGATGGCAATTCGGAATCGGGACATATTAATTACCCGCTAAGCGGTGATTACGGAATGAGTCACTCTCAAAATGTCAACGCTTCCTGTACATGGAAAAATCTGTCTGCACGCTTTATTTACGATTTTTACAAAGTATATGGCATTGATGAGGAAATCTATGACATGTCATTTAAAACATTTCTGGGGGAACTAAAATATGACTGGAACCTTATTCCCGGAAAACTCCATATAAAGCCAAAATACAATTTCCGATATTACATCCCATGGTATACAGAAGGATGGTACGAAAATCAGTTGATCATGCGTAACCGCATAAACATATCCACACTTTTTGAGCCCCATCCAATTCTTACAACCACCGGAGGTGTTGAATTTTTTAACGACCAGGTCTCTTATGAAAATAAAGAAATCCTTTTTTATAACCAGAAAAATAAAATTCAATATAACAATGAGGTTATATTCCTGGAAGGTTTGCTAAAACTAAAACCAGCTAAAATAACCGTTGGTGGACGCCTGGAACACAATGATCAATATGGTTTTGCTTTTGCTCCCAGAGCCGCGATTAATCAGGTATTCGGCAATTTTCATTACAAATTATTATTCAGTAAAGCTTTCAGAGCACCAGGAATTGGTAATCTGGAAATGAATCCGCAAATCAAACCGGAAGAAACCTATGTTGTGGAGTTGGAATCCGGATACAAACTGCATACCAACATGTTTTTAAAAGCCAATTTCTTCGATATAAGAATCAGAAACCCAATTTATTATTTACAAACTGAAGACAAGTATGATTATCGCAATGGTGACCGCATGGGTACATATGGTCTGGAGTGTGAATATACCATTCGTCATCCACGTCTGAATACATCAATTAACTATTCATATTACAGAACTCATAGAGGTTGCTTTGATAATTTTTTAAGTTCTATGCTGGATAATAATTCCAATCTGGGTGCACCTGCCCATAAACTTTCTGTTTTCGGTTCATTCAATCTCACAGAGAAATTTTCAATCAGCTCCTCAGTGAATATCTACAGTACAACGTACGGTTTTACTACTATCAGAGCAGAACCGCAGAATTATGAAAACGAGGTGCGAATCGTTCCAGTTGAGGGGAAAATTGAACCATCTGCCTTATTCAATGCAGGTTTCAACCTCAACAATCTCATAATCCATGGACTAAGCATATCTTCTGGAGTTACCGACATTTTCAATAAGAAACGGCCTCTACTTCAGCCCTACAACGGGTTTGAGGCACCAATGCCTGGACAAGGGAGAAGTTTTTATTGCAAGTTGAATTACTCTTTCAAGACATTTTTTTAAGTTGCAATATGTTTACCAGAAAATAATTTATTTTTTACAATAGGAATTTTATGAAAATACTCATAGCCGATGATGAATTGATAAGCCGGACAAAACTGGAAAAACAGATCTCAGTTCTGGGACATGAGTCCATTATTGCCTCTAATGGAAAAGATGCTCTATCCCTTTGGATTCAGAACCGGCCACCAATGGTTATTACCGACTGGATGATGCCTGAGATGACAGGGCTGGAACTGGTGAAGGAAATCAAACGTCTTCAGGGCAGCACTTATTGCTATGTAATTATGGTTACATCACAGGATGATGTAGACCACCTGATTACCGGTATTGAAAATGGTGCAGATGATTTCCTTTCAAAACCCATAATTAAAGAAGTGCTCAATGTAAAAATTAAAGCTGCAGAGAGAATTTTACATTTTGAAAGCAGGGACATTGTCATCTTCGCCCTTGCAAATCTTGCAGAAGCCCGGGATAACGATACCGGAAATCATCTGGAACGAATCCGTTATTATTCCAAGGTTCTTGCAGAGTATATTTACTCTGAAGATTCCACCAGATCGGTTTCACCTGTTTTCATAGAAAACCTGCTTCTCACCAGTCCACTACACGATATCGGCAAGATCGGAATTCCGGATTTTGTACTTCTTAAGCCAGGACGTCTGGATGAAAAAGAATATGACATAATGAAAAAACATACTAATATCGGCTATGATGCTTTGAAGGCTGCTATTGAAAAATATCCTAATGCTGAATACCTGAAAATGAGTGCAGAAATCGCTCTATATCATCATGAAAAATTTGACGGTACCGGCTATCCTTTTGGAATTAAGGGTGATGATATTCCGCTTGCCGCCAGAATAGTTGCTCTGGCGGATGTCTACGATGCTCTTGTCAGTAAAAGAATCTACAAAAGCGCAATGCCTCATGATACTGCAAAATCAATCATAGTAGCAGAGAGAGGAAAACATTTCGATCCAGCAGTAGTTGATGCTTTTCTGAAGGGTGAGCCTGAGTTTCTGGAAATTTTGAACCGGTATAGACTGGACGAGTGAATCATAGTATGAAATCAGATACGGGAAACACTAATCTCCTGAAAAATAAAACCGTCCTGATTGTGGATGATTATGATATTAATGTGGAACTGATGAAAATATTTGTACAGGAAACCGGTGCACTTGCCTTGTCCGCATCCAATGGAACCGAATGTCTGGACATAATACAAAATCATAATGTAGATATGATTCTAATGGATCTTAATATGCCGGAAATGAACGGTATCGATGCAACCAAAGCAATAAGGGCAATGCCACAGCATAAAGATGTGGTCATAATCGGAGTCATAGGATATGAGGACAAAGAAGAAATCGACATCTGTCGACAGGCTGGAATGAATGATGCTGTTCCGAAATTCACATTTAATCCCGACAAACTGATCGAATTCGGTAATATTTATTTTAGCGGTAATTCTATATCTCCCCAGGAGAGTTTATTTACAGATTTACCGGCATCTCCAGATGTCAGTTCTGATATATCAATTGGTTCACCAGTAATTGATTTTGACAGGGCATTGAATGAGTTTGATAACGATACTGAACTGCTATTAAATTTGCTGCAAAAATTTTCGGGTATTATTTGCAATCAGCTTGACATTATAAACGAGGCGTTTGGGAATAACGATTATAAAAAGATACAAGCTGAAGCACATAGCATTAAAGGCGGAGCTGCAAATATCTGCGCATTCCTGTTATCCGATGCCGCCAGAGTGCTGGAAAATTCCTGCAAAACAGATCAGCCAAAAGAAGTGATCTCCCTGAATTTGTCAGCTCTGAAGATGGAAATTAATGGATTGTGCACTTTTATAAATAACAAATGCAGGTCAGAAGTGTCCGGTTAATTTAACAAACATAAGATTTCATAAGAAGTAGGGCACGCAAATAAATTCCAAATCACAAACACCAAATCCTAAACAAATCCCAATTACCAATTATTCAAAATCCAAACAAGAAAAGAG